>CAVGED010000102.1:0-18023 GCA_963628035.1 Paludibacteraceae bacterium | reverse complement strand
TTTCCCATGATCTGTTCCCCTTATTGGTATTAATATTAATCATCCCTCTCCTTCGTGATAAAGCCCTGAGTACTCCACTCTGCCGTATCTAAAAATACCTCTATGCAGAATATAAGGACACATCATCGCCACACTAATTATGATTTTACCAAAGCCTGCCACATAACACAATTCCATTTCCATCAGACCATTGTCCACTTTGGAATAACAACCATGATGATATTGGCACATAAGCAGGATACGGCATGGGCTGAATTATTTCATTTCCCCTTCACCGCCAGCGCCAGCGCCCGCATCTCTTTCGCGCTCTCCCGCACCGTATCGGTGACCTTCACGCCGCCGATCATACGGGACAGCTCCGCGATGCTCTCCGCTTCGTCAAGCCTGTGTATGGTAGAGATTGTGGCATTATTTACCACAGATTTTTCAATCAGATAATGATGATCCGCCATGGCTGCGATCTGCGGCAGGTGCGTGATGCAGATGACCTGATGATTCTTCCCGATGACGTTCATCTTCTCCGCCACCATCTGGGCGGTACGCCCGCTGATTCCCGCATCGATCTCGTCGAAGATCATGGTCTCGATCATATCGTTCTCCGCCAGAATGGTCTTTAATGCCAGCATGATCCGGGACAGTTCACCGCCGGAAGCCACCTTGGAGAGCGGCTTCACCGGCTCGCCCGGATTGGTGGAGATCATGAATTCCGGCTCATCGATGCCGACCTGCGTGTATTCCGACGTCCGGGTAAATTCCACCCGGAAAACAACATCCAGAAAATTCAGTTCGGAAAGAGCCACCGTCACCTGATCCGCCAACTGCCCGGCCTTTTCTTTCCGAATAGCAGACACCTCCCGGCTGATCTTCTCAAGGGCGGCCTCAGCAGCTTTTTGCTGTTCTTCCAGGTTCTTAAGATATTCTTCGTAATTTTTCAGCGTTTCATACCGCTGTTCCTTCTGTGCCTTCTGTTCCAGGATCTTATCGATACCGTCACCGTACTTGGCCTTTAAACGATTGATCTCGTCCAGACGACGCTCCACCTGAGCAAAATCCTCCTCCGAAAACTCTGCGTCAGACAGATATCCTGCCAGCTCCCGATTAAAATCATTGAGCAGGTTGTCCACATCCTCCAACTGCGCAACCATATTCTCCAGCGCGCCGTCATAGTCTGTCACAGCCGAAAGCTCCCGCAGCGCCCGTCCAATCTGTCCATCGGCACCACCGATACTGCCTGCTGTCAACTCATGAGCCTTGCCTGCCGCCTCTAAGATCTTCTGGCCGTGGGACATGCGCCGGTATTCCTCCTCCAGCTCCTCGTCTTCACCAAGCCTTAAAGCCGCGTCCGTGATCTCCTGAATCTCATATTCCAGAAAGGAGAGCTCTCTGGCACGCTGACTCTCATCCGTCACAGCGTTCTCCATCTCTTTTTTCAGCTTCTGATAAGTCTGATAGCAACTGGCCAGCTCTTCCTTCTTCCCCTTCAACTCGTCCTTGGCATAGCTGTCCAGAATCTCCAGATGTCTGCGCTTATGGAGCAGAGATTCGTGTTCATGCTGACCATGGATATCAATGAGAACTGCCGCAACCTCCCGCATACGGGAAGCCGGAACACTCTCGGAATTGATCCGCCCGACGCTCCTTTGTGCCGTGATCTTCCGGGACATGATGACCTGTCCATCCTCCGGAATCACATCCAGCGCCAGAAGCTGCTGCCGCTGATAATCATTCTCTACGCCAAATACCAGCTCCACCAGCGCGTACTCCGCGTTTTCCCGGAGCATTTCCTTTGGTACCTTCTCCCCAAGCGCAAGATTCAATGAGCCAATGATGATGGACTTACCCGCTCCGGTCTCGCCGGACAGAATATTCAGACCATTTCCAAATTCAACCTCTGTCTCCTCGATCAGCGCAAGATTCTTCACGTGCAGACTAAGTAACATTGCCTTTCCCCCTTTTACTCCAATATCCGCCGAAGCCTCTCCATCAATGCCACCGTATCCTCCACGGTACGCACTGCACACATGATGGTATCGTCTCCGGCAATACTGCCTACGATCTCATGGCAATCAATATGATCCAGCGCCGCTGCCACCGCCATAGCCATACCGGACACTGTCTTGATCACCAGGATATTCTGCGCCATATCCATGGACACAAAGCCATCCCGCAGCACCCTGATATACTTCTCCGTCATATCAGGAGCCTTCTCGCTTAAAACTGCATACTTCTGCCGTCCACCCTTAGTCACCTTGGTGAGATGAAGCTGCCGGATATCCCGGGACACCGTGGCCTGGGTCACAGAAAATCCTTCTCTCAGAAGATGCTCGGACAACTCCTCCTGCGTCTCAATGTCGTATTTTTTTACCAATTCCAATATCTTTGCTTGTCTTCCCGATTTCATAGTATTCAATCTCCCTGCATTTTTTTACGTAAAATTTCCAAAAAGCTCAGTTTATTCAGCTTTAGAATCCGTGTGTGCATTCTTGACCGCTGCACAACGATCCGGTCTCCAACTCCCAGCCGAAAGATCTGATCTCCGTCAAAGCTCACTTCCGCTTCCTCGTCAATCTCCGTGCGGCGGGAAGCGATCTCCACCGCAATCTCATCCTCCGCATCCAGCACAATGCTCTTCGCATTCAGAGAATGGGGGCTGATGGGTGTAACCAGCAGAAGCTCCGCCCTTGGCTCCACGATGGGGCCGCCCGCCGACATACTGTAGGCTGTGGAACCGGTAGGCGTTGCCAGGATGATCCCATCTGCACTGTATGTATATAGGTATTCTCCGTTCACGTAGATAACCAGGTTCAGCATCTGGGAAAAACCGGATCGGTGGATCACAATATCATTCAGTGCAAGACAGGACGGACTGCTCTGTCCGCCAGCCACACAGTAACCGGTCAGCATCATCCGCTCCTCCACCATATAGTTGTCCTGCATCAGACTGTCAATCGCCGGAAAGACGCTGTCGCGATCCAGCTCACACAGATAACCCACATGTCCCTGGTTGATACCAAGGACCGGGATCTGACGTTCCACCAGGTCTCTGGCTGCCCGGATCAACGTTCCATCGCCACCCACGCAAAGGACACACTCTGTCTCAGACGGAATTGCTTCCGCTGCACTGCAGAATCCGCCCTTTTTCTGTATATAAGCTTCGATCTGTCCGGTGAGCCTGCGCCCCTCATCCTTCTGTTCATTGGTTATGATATAAAAATGTTTCATGCCTTGTCCAGTGCTCCATGCGCCTGTGCTACCACAGCGTCAATGTCCACCTTCTCCTCCTGACTCCCATTACTTCCTTTCTGCAGGTATACCAAATACTCAATATTTCCTTCCGGTCCCTTGATCGGCGAAAACTCCAGATTCTTCACCGTAAATCCAAGCTTCCGGCTAAAGGACAGCACCCGCTCGATAACCTCCCGGTGTACTGCCGGATCACGGACAACGCCCTTCTTGCCAACCTTCTCCCGGCCAGCCTCGAACTGTGGCTTGATCAGGCACACCATCTCTCCGCTTTCGGAAAGGAACTCCTTTGCCGGCCCCAGAACCTTCGTCAGAGAGATAAAGGATACATCCACCGATGCAAAATCCAGCACATCCGCGATATCCTCCGGCGTTACATAGCGGATGTTGGTCTTCTCCATACAGACTACCCGCGCATCCTGCCTTAGCTTCCAGGCAAACTGTCCATAGCCCACATCCACCGCATAGACCTTCTTAGCACCGTTTTGCAGCATACAGTCGGTAAATCCGCCCGTGGAAGCTCCGATATCCATGCAGATCTTCCCCTCCAGGGAAATCCCGAAATTCTTCATGGCTTTCTCCAGCTTCAGTCCTCCACGGCTCACATAACGCAGGGTATTTCCGCGTATCTCGATGGGCGCATCCTCAGCAAAGGTTGCCCCTGCCTTGTCCTCACGCTGACCATCCACGAAAACGATTCCCTCCATGATCATGGCTTTTGCCTTCTCACGTGAGGGCGCCAGATTCTTCTGCACCAATAAAACATCCAGTCGTTCCTTCATCACTACAGCCCGGTATACTCCGCCGTCACCTTGTTGACGATGGAATCTGCATCGATACCGGTTTCCTTTCTCAAAATATCAACATTACCATGCTCCACATACTCATCCGGGAGAGCAATATTTAAGATCCTGTGCCTGCTGTCACTCTGATTCAATAATTGTACCACATGCTCTCCAAAGCCGCCGCTTGCCACGTTTTCTTCCATAGTTACGATCAGCCTGTGCTTTGCCGGAAGTGACAGCAGCAGTTCCTGATCCAGCGGTTTTACGAAGCGGGCGTTGACAAGGGTACAGGAATAACCAGCCTCCTTCAGCCGCTCCCGAACCTCCTTCGCAGTCTTCACCATACTTCCCACGGCCACCAGCGCAATGTCCTCCTCCTCATAGAGAACCTCGCTCTTTCCAAGGCGGATCTCCTGGCGGAATTCCTTTAAGCCGTCGTAAGCCTCTCCCCTGGGATAACGCACCGCAATAGGATGCCCGAAGTTTACCGCAAATTTAATCATATCGGAAAGCTCCCACTTATTCTTGGGGGCTAATATCGTCATATTTGGAATGGTGGACAGATAAGACAGATCAAAGATTCCCTGATGCGTCTCCCCATCACTCCCCACAAGACCGGCCCGATCAACCGCAAATACCACCGGCAGATCCTGGATACAGACATCGTGGATGATCTGGTCATACGCTCTCTGTAAAAAAGAAGAATAGACAGCAACTACCGGCTTTAAGCCTGCCGCTGCCAATCCCGCAGCAAAAGTGACTGCATGCTCCTCCGCGATTCCCACATCAAAGAATCGTTCCGGGAACATGTTGTGAAAACGCTTGAGCCCGGTTCCATCTGCCATGGCAGCTGTGATGGCTACCACCTTCTCATCACGGTCGCCCAGCTTCCGCATGACGGTGGAAAAAATATCCGTATAGCTGGCCTTTCTGTTCCTGTTTTTCGGCAGTCCCGTCTCGATCTCGAAGGAATCCGTTCCATGAAACCGGGAGGGATGGCGCTCTGCCGGCAGATATCCCTTGCCCTTCTGGGTGATGGCATGCACCAGCACGGCTCCCTTCACCTTGGAAGCTTCCTTTAGGATCTTCACCATCTCCGGGATATTGTGGCCATCCACCGGTCCCAGATAAGTGATTCCCATATTCTCAAAGAGCATGCCCGGGATCAGCAGTTGCTTGATGCCGCTCTTGGTCTGACGGATGCGCTTCACCATACGCTCGCCGTATATCGGAATCTTGTTTAAGGAATTGGTGACCCCAGTTTTCAGATCCCGGTAAGCATCCGCCGTCCGCAGATTAGCCAGGTGTTTGGACAACCCGCCCACATTCTCTGAGATAGACATGTTATTATCGTTAAGGACAATGATGAAATTGGAATCCAGCCGGGAAGCGTTGTTCAATGCCTCGTAAGCCATTCCCCCCGTCAGTGCACCGTCTCCGATCACTGCCACGACCTTATTGGTGCCGCCGGTGAGTTCCCGCGCCTGCGCATACCCCAGCCCTGCGGAGATGGAGGTAGAACTGTGACCGGTATCAAAGCAGTCACATTCGCTTTCCTTTCGCTTGGGAAACCCGCTCATACCGCCATATTTCCGCAGTTGATCAAAGCCCTCCCTCCGACCGGTGAGAAGCTTGTGACTGTAGGACTGGTGGCCGACGTCCCAGATGATCTTATCCTCCGGCAGACTGAAAGCCATATGCAGTGCTATCGTCAGTTCCACCACGCCCAGGTTTGAGGCCAGATGGCCGCCGGTTACGGATATCTTCTCGATCAGAAACTGACGGATCTCTTCTGCAAGAAGCTCCAGTTCCTGTGGGGACAGTGACTTTATATCATTTGGTTTCTGTATTTTATCCAATATCATAGTTCTGCTTCCTTCTAAATTCACACTGCTGAATTATTTTTCGCGGTGAATGAGATACAGCATCAAATGCACCAGAAATTCATTCTTCACAGCCAGGCTCTCCAGCCTGCGAACTGCACGTCTGGAGATCTCCTCCACATCCGCCTGTGCCTTCTTAAGACCTTCCAGTGTAACGTAAGTCGTCTTCTGGTTCTTCTCATCGCTGCCGATAGGCTTCCCCAATACCTCCGGGGTACTGGTAACATCTAAGATATCGTCCTGAATCTGGAAAGCAAGGCCAAGATCCGCTGCTGTCTGCTCTATGACCTTTTGCTCACTGTCTGTGGCCCCCGCCAGTACAGCGCCGATCAGCATCGCCGCTTCTAAGAGGGCGCTGGTCTTCAAACGATAGATAAAGTCCAGGCGTTCCTTGTCCAGAGGCTTCCCGGAGTATTCGACATCCACAGTCTGGCCGCCGATCATACCATAGATTCCCGCTTTTCCTGCCAATATCTTTAATGCTTTTGCAATATTGCCATTCTCCGGTTCCATATCAAAAGCGGTAAGAGCCGTCTCGAAGGCATAATTCAACAGTCCGTCTCCGGCCAGGATACCGAAGGCCTCACCATAGGCCGCATGGGTGGTCTTCTTGCCCCGACGGTATTCGTCATTGTCCATAGCAGGCAGGTCATCGTGGACCAGGGAGTAGGTATGTATCATCTCAATGGCCGCCATGAAGGGTTCAATCACCTGGGTTTTACCGCCGAAGAGCCGATAGGTCTCCAACATCAGCATGGGACGAAGCCGCTTGCCTCCGGCCAGAACGCTGTAATTCATGGCTTCCATGACCTTCTTCTGGTAGCCTTCCTCCTTGGGAAGATAGCTTTTTATAATTTCTTCGATGGCGGCTGTGCGCGCACCGATCTCCTGCTCGATTTTCTTTTCCATCTCCATATATATCATTGACTCCTTCTTGTTCTTCCTTCGTTTGTATGTGTTGCCACAAATATCCGCAGTGGTTGTGTACCATACAGCGCTGCTACCGATTATCTGTCTGCAACTGCCCTTCCTCATCCAGGATCAGAAGCTTCTTTTCCACTGCATCGATCTTCTCGTTGCAGAGCTTCAGCTTCCCAATACCCTGCTGGTATAGCGCAAAGGAATCTTCCAGGGAGATATCCTTTTGCTGGAGATTATTGATGATGTTCTCTATGTCGGTGAGGAGTTCTTCTAACGACTGATTTTGATCCGTCATTGGAGTTTCATTTTCATTCATTGTGATCTGCTCCGTTCTTATATTTCTGTTACATTCGCATACTCCGGCGCATTCTGTCTGCTATGGGATGATTTCCGTCACCCTTGCGTCAATCCGGCCCTTCAGCAGATGAACCTGAATCTGATCTCCCACCTGCACCTGACCGACTTCTGTGACATTCTTTCCCTGATCATCTGTGACGACGGAGTAGCCTTGACTTAGCTTTTTTAATGGGGATAAGCCTTCCAGACTTCCGGCGCACAGCTCCAGACGATGGCGGGTCTCCTGAACCTTCTGCCGCATCAATTCTCGCAAAAGTGTTTCATAGCCTATCCGATAGCGGGCTTCCTCGATCTTTCGCTTCATCAGCTCCAGCAGACGGGGTTCTAAGTCTGCCCTGCGTCTTGCTTCTGCAACCTTTCGTTCCATCAGTTCCAGCAAGCGTGCTTCCAGATCTGCCACATTCTGTCTGCGGTCATTCATGCGTCGACCGGGACTTAGGAGATTCAGACGGTGTGCATAGCTCTCCATCCGTTCTCTGCTGCTGTCAAGCTTGTCCGTCATCCGGCGATTCATAGCCATATGCATGCTGTCGAGAAGCTCCAGGAGTTCCCTTAAGTCAAACACTGCCAGCTCTGCAGCAGCGGAAGGTGTAGGTGCCCGCATATCTGCCACAAAGTCTGCGATAGTAACATCCGTCTCGTGACCAACGGCGGAGATAATGGGCGTCTCGCACTCAAAGATGGCTCTTGCCACAACCTCCTCATTGAAGGCCCATAGATCTTCCATAGAGCCGCCGCCCCGTCCTACGATGATCACATCCACGCCCAGCATATCCAGTGCGCGGATGCCATTCACGATACTGGCCGCCGCCCCCTCCCCCTGCACCAGAGCCGGACAGAGGATCAACTGTACGTAAGGGTTCCGCCTGGCGGATATATTCTGGATATCCCGGATTGCTGCACCGGTGGAAGCAGTGACTATGCCGACACGTCTCGCATACTTTGGAATGGGCTGCTTATATTCCGGTGCAAACATTCCCATCTCTGCCAGTTCCTGCTTCAATGCCTCAAATCTTTGATACAACAGCCCTGCGCCGTCCAGAAGTATCTCCTGGGCGTAGAGCTGATATTTTCCATCTCTCTCATAAACAGCAATAGAGCCTAATGCAATCACGTTATCCCCGTTCTTCATAGGGAATGCCAATCCTTTCCGGCTGGCGGCGAACATGACTGCCTGCAAGGCTCCGGTTTCATCCTTCAATGTAAAATAAATATGTCCGGTAGGGTGATACTTGCAATTCGATACTTCCCCCTTCACATAGATCTTATTCATCATAAAATCCTGGGCGAACATATTCTTGATATAGCTGTTGACCTGGCTGACGGTATAGACATTTTTCCTCATGTCAGCTTTGCCAGGATCCCATTGACAAAGGAAGCTGAATCATCGGTGCCATAGCGCTTAGCCAGCTCCACCGCCTCGTTGATGGCAACTCCTGTGGGAATATCCTCTTCATACTTCATCTCATAGACGGCCAGGCGGATCAGGGTCAGATCCACCTTTCCCATACGGCTGGTCTTCCAGCCCTTGGCCGCCTCATTGATCATCTGATCGATCTCCGGCAAGTGCTCCAGGATATGCTCATACTTCGTCTGAATATAGGAAACATCCTTATCTTCCTTCTGATCCAGCTCGTCGAAGAAAAGCGCCAGTTGCTCCGGCAGCTCCTCTTTCTCATAAAATTCCGCACGGAACAGCATCTTAAATACCTGCTCCCGCAATTCATATCTGTTCATAATCTTCCTGCTTCCCGATGCTTACTTGCTCTTTCCAAGATCTACGGCTGCAATGCGGATATTGACATTGCTCACCTCAAGTCCTGTCATATTCTCAACCGCTGACTTTACCTTCTCCTGCACCTTGGCAGATACCTCCGGAATGGCGTAGCCAAAAGCGATGTTCAGTGCAACATCCACACGCACAACACCTTCTATTACTTCCACCTTGATACCCTTGGAGAGATTCTTCATACCAAGCTTGCTGACCAGCTCATTGGTGATGTTGCCGGCCATGGAGCTGACACCTTCCACCTCTGTGGCGGCCAGTCCCGCAATGATCGCCACTACCTCGTCGGCGATGCGCACCTCCCCTAATGTATCGTCCTTTATCTTATATGCTTTTCTGTCTTCAGCCATTTGGAACGCCTCCTAAAATTTATTATAAACCATTATAGCAGAATATTCCCGATTTGCAAAGGTAAAGTTTCCTTGTTACATTTTCTAACCGATAAAACCTTCTACCTCTTCTTCCGTAGGTACAGACTGCTGTGCCCCCGGCCTCGTAACAGCCAGCGCCGCAGCCCGGTTACCATATGCGATGGCTTCCGCAGGCGTCTTTCCCTTGGACAGGCTCACTGCCGCCGCTGCCAGGAAGGTATCGCCGGCTGCAGTGGTATCCACTGCCTTCACCCGCACGGAGGGAACCGTCTCCTCCCTTCCGTTCTCATCCCGGAAGAATACACCATGGCCGCCCATGGTCACCCAGACATTTTTTACCCCCAACTGCTGCACCTGTGTCAGCGCTTCATTAAGAGGCAGACCATCCGCCTTCCCGGTGAGGATGATGTTAAGCTCTGTCTCGTTGGGCTTGATATAATCCACATATGACCAAAGCTCCTTTGGAATGTCCGGCACTGCGGGAGCCGGATCCACGATCACCGTCTTTCCGAGACCCTTTGCCTTCTTCGCCGCATATACCACGGTATCCAACGGGATCTCCAATTGCAGGATAACGATGTCACATGCCGCTATCTTATCCATATGTGCATCTATGTAGGCCCGATCCACCCTACCATTGGCTCCGGTCACAAGAACGATCCGGTTCTCACCGGTATGCTCCACATAAATAACTGCTGTTCCGGTGGGCACATCCGCGATCTTTTGGATTCCGGAAACATCCACGCCCACAGAAGCCAGATTCGCTATAAGCTCCTCGCCATATGCATCCTGCCCCACTGCTCCCAGCATAGCCACATCGCCGCCCAGCTTGCCGGCAGCATAGGCCTGGTTCGCTCCCTTTCCGCCCGGAGAGGCTACCATCGAGTCCGCCGTCAGCGTCTCTCCTGCCTCCGGTGCCCGCTCCATCCGCAGGGTAATGTCCATGTTCAAGCTGCCAATAACTAATATTTTCTTCATAATAAAATTTTATCCTCCATTTTCTCGCCATCTCTCTGTGAAATTAAAAATCCGTTACACCAGTCATTTACTCTAGTATAACGGATTTTTCTGTAAAAAACAATGAAAATAATCTTACAAAATGGCATTTACTCATTCGGAAATAAGTTAGTACCCAACCTTCTCCCAACACTCAAAGGGTGCTGCGATCTCTTCGCTCACATACACCTGTGTCTTCATCAGCTGCAGCATGGAGCTGGGAATAGCCGGTGATACCGGTCCGTGAAGCACCAGACGGGATGTCATTCTCTGCCAGGATGAGAACGTGTTATTGGTCAGCAGAGCATGAACCTCGATCCTTTCACGTGCATTCTTAACGTCAACCGGCCCAATGGTAGCTGCCTTAGGCGGCACGCTGGCAATATAGCCGGACTGGCCGAACACCCCATGCAGAGAATTCTGAGCCACCGTAAGCGGATGCAGCGTTACGATACGCGCTTCCATGTTCAGCCACTCATCAATGTCGTCTGTCATAAATTCATCCACCGGATCGATAAATGCCATATGGCCTGTCCATCCCGGAGATGAGGAACAGATATCCGCTCCGCCCTCTCCGATCTCTGTGATCAGCTTGGAGTAATAGCTGATGTTCTTATTGGTTGGATAATGAACATTTTCCAATGGCATGCGCAGCTTCGGATCAATTTGGTATACAAAATATTTCAACATGGAATGTGCAAATCCGGCTTCATATGTCTCCGGTGCGATATTCCCGCAGTCATCCGCCCATTCATCCATGGCAAAGATATGAAGCTTGCTGCAGTCTACCTGGAAATAGTTGATCAGCTGTGCCAGCGGAATATACGTCTCCGGCTCCGGATTTCCCAGGATCATGGTATATTTCTTTCCGGCCTCGGATGCTGCCTTGAGTCTGGAAAAAAGTGTAGCGATCAGTACCGGATGGGGATTCATCATGACCTTAATGTTAAAGTCGGGATTGGGATGCTTCTCCAGATCCTTTCCGCTGATCTTGCGCAGGCGCTCACACACCTCCCTGTCCTTGAAGGGTACGTAGTCCCCGCATTTGAAATCAAATTTGGTTGGTGGATCAAAAATAATGTCCTTCATCTTTGTAGTTCTCCTTTCATAATGACATTTTTTACATTCATATTATAATCAACCATTACCAGGTCAGCCCGCTTGCCTACGGCGATCTCACCGCGGTCTGAAAAACCGACTACTCTGGCAGGGTTGTAGGACGCATGTTGGAACACATCTACGATAGAAGCACCTGTATGCTTCATCATATTCCGGCAGGCAATATCAAGCGTCATCTTGGAGCCTGCAATCTCTCCGGTATGGTCAAAATTAATATCAAACACATCTTCGTATCCGGGTGGAATCGGCCCGTCACAGGCGTAGGCATCCGAAATCAGTATGATCCGGTCATCCCCTTTGATCTTCCGAACCAGGCGCAGCATATACGGATCCACATGAATGCCACGACTGTCGCAGATCAGCTCCGCATAGATCTCCTGGTTATAATTGACTGCCTCATCCACACAGACGCCCCGGCACTCCGGATACATGGGACGGTCACCGGTGGCGTTTGTGTGATGCGTTCCAATCCTAAGTCCATACGGCATAAGCGCCTCGATCTGCTGGGGCGAAGCCTCGCTGTGCGCCACGGAAAATACTGCCGCCGGATTCTTTGCCTTCACATCCAGAACAAAATCCAGGATATTCTCCCGCTCCGGAGCCAGTGCCCATACCTTCGCGATGTCCCAGGCTGCATCAATGATCGGGGCATAAGCTGCACGGTCTATGGGACCCTGCCATGGATTCGACTCCTTATCGCAGCCAAACTTCGGATTCAGATAAGGGCCTTCCATATACAGTCCTCCGATATTGGCACATGAATCTTCCTTCATAGCCTTCCTTATTATATTGATTGCCTTTACATATCCCTCCGTATCCATGCTGAAATACAGTGCCGGAAGAACTGTAGTTGTTCCATGCGTTAAATGATGCTTTGCAGCCACAACCGGATCATCCTGAAAAAAGACCTTTCCGTCAGAATGCGTATGGATGTCCACAAATCCGGGACCCACAAATGCTCCTTCGGCATCTATGACCTCGCACTCCTCCGGGATCTTCAGCTTACGCATCTCCCCGAACGAACAGATGATGCCATTTTCCATCAACAGCACTCCATCCGGGATCAGATGGTCACGCATAACCAGAACTGCGTTCTTTACTGCAATCATTCATTCACCCCTTTTCCTATATTTCTTACCTTTTTACAATCCTTACTTAAGGAAGTCTGCCACGGTCTTATCGCCATATGTTCCGGCCCAGTCCTTATCGAATCCTGCTACTGCGCTATCTGTCATGGGATGTGCAATCGCAGCCTTCATAAGGTCTACTGCAATCGTTGCGCTGTGAGCACCCGCAAGGGCAACCTTGTGAAGCTGCTCCACATTCTTAAAGCTCGCCGCCAAAACCTGGCAATCCAGATCATAAATGGCAAACAGCTCTACGATATCTGCCACCACTCCAACACCGTCCGCCGTAATATTGTCCAGACGATTCACATACGGTGCCACAAAGTCTGCTCCCGCCTTTGCCGCAATCAACGCCTGCTGCGGAGTGAAAATAGCGGTCATGGTAACACCGATCCCCTTTTCCTTCAGCATAGCTGTCGCCTTTAAGCCCTCTTCACTGATGGGGATCTTCACAAAGAAATTATCGCCCAATCGTTCCTTCAGCAGTTCTGCCTCAGCCACAATCTTCTCTGCTGTCTTGGCCGTGGTCTGCACATGGAGCATCTTGTCTTTTCCAATGATTCCACGAATCGCATCGACCAACTCTACAAAATCCTTTTTTTCCTTGGCAACCAATGACGGATTTGTGGTCACTCCGTCGATGGGATAAAATTCAACACCATGCCGGATATCATCCAGATTCGCACTGTCAATCAAATACTTCATAGTCTTACCATTCCTTTCGTTTTTCTTCAGTATAATACTCCACCACGTAATTGTCAACCCAAACGAAATATTTCAATATTTATTTGATATCGTATTGACATTCATTCGAAATAGATATAAAATTATTTCGAAAGTAATGTGAAAGTTAAAGTTCAATTATCTTATATTATAAAAGGAACGGTGGTGTATGAAATATGAAGAACGAAGCTTTCATCCGGGCCCAGGAGTCCATCCACATTGAGCAGGAAGCTGTTGCCAATATGCTTGGCTGCGTACAGAGCGAGGCTTTCTCCAAAGCAGTCGACCTCCTGGCTCACACAGACCGGGTCATGACCTGTGCCAGCGGAACCTCAGGAATTGCTGCCAAGAAATTTGCACACTCCCTGTGCTGTATCGACATCGGTGCCATGTTCATGCCGCCCTGCGAGGCAGTTCATGGCGGCCTGGGCGCACTGAAAAAGGATAATGTAATGATCATGATCTCCAGAGGCGGGAAAACGGCTGAGCTTTTACCCATCATTAATGCCGTTTCCAAACGCGAAGCAAGGTTGATCGCCATTACTGAGAATCTGGAATCTCCACTTGCTGCCGCCGCGGACATCGTACTTCCGCTTTCCATCCGACGCGAGAGCGACAAATACAATATGATGGCAACATCAAGCTATATGGCAACGATTGCCATCTGTGATGCCCTGCTGGTGGCACTCATGGAGGAGATGGATTATCAGAAGGAACAGTTTGCCCCCATCCACCCCGGTGGTGCTGTCGGAAAGATGCTCAACGAACCGCCGGCAAAGTAACCGTCAACCCGAATACGGGACACACATATGTAACACGATATTTATACATTGAAACAGGAAAGAGGTTGCAGAATCATGTACAAAGATTTCAAGATCAAACCGCCCTTTTTTGAGATTGGTCCAAAGGCCTATCTCTATGGCGAAGAAATGCTGAAGCTGGCAAAAGTCATCGATAAGGTTGCCATGAAATATGACGTGGACATCCTGGTAACTCCCCAATACACGGATATCCGTCTGCTTGCAGATAACACGGAACGCATTCTGGTATTTGCCCAGCATATGGACTATCTGCCGGTGGGCAGAGGCCTGGGCTCTGTTCTCCCCGAAGCCGTAAAGGCTGCCGGTGCAGTGGGTGTTATGCTGAATCATGCAGAGAAAAAGCTCACGCTGGATGCGGTGGAAAAGACGATCCGCCGGGCAGACGAGGTTGGCCTTGCCACGATCGTATGCGCAGATACCGTCGAGGAACTGACTGCCATTGCCAGGCTCTCTCCCAATCTTCTGGTGGCTGAGCCCACCGAGTTGATCGGCACAGGCAAAACCAGCGACGCCGACTATGTAAAAGAAACCATCGAGATGGTCCGCAGGATCAACCCCGACATCATGGTGCTGCAGGGCGCCGGGATCTCCAACGGTCAGGATGTCTACAATACCATCAAGCTTGGCGCACAGGCCACCGGAAGCACCAGCGGCATCCTCAAGGCTGCCGACCCCTATGCCATGGTGGAGGAAATGATCTATTCCCTGCGCAAGGCCTGGGATGAGCTGCATCCGTAAAGACAGCAACAGTTCAGTCCACGCCCATTCGCTCTGTCTGAACTGTTACAAAATAAATATAAAGCAGCACTCTCCCTTGACCGGAGGTCTGTTGCTATTATATAATATTATTAATTTCAGGAGGCTGAAAAATGGAATTTAAAGTGTATCAGAAAGAACTGGAATTACAGTCAAGAGGCTGGATCCCCACCTTCCATGACGTATCAAAGGAAGTGCTGGAGATTGTTGCGGCATCCGGGATCAAGAACGGAACCGTATGCATCGCATCACACCACACCACCTGCTCCGTAATGGTTCAGGAGTGTTCACACGACATCGACTCCTTCGACCTGGAGTACCTGCAGCACGATCTATTAGACATCATGCGCAAGATGATCCCTGACTTTACCGAGGAACATCAGTATCGTCATCCGGGCCCCATTCATGCACAGTTTGGCCGCTACGTAGACGAACCCGGCGATTACAGCAGCATGAACACAGACGGGCATCTGCGCAGCGTATTCTTTGGCAGAAGTGAGACTATGACCATCAAGGACGGTGTATTGGACTGCGGCCAGTTTGCGCATATCTACTTTATCGACTGGGATCACGTCATCGCCCGCCACAGACAGCTGAACATCACCGTTATGGGTACCACCGGAGATGTTGAAGACCGGAAGTGGAACAACGGCGAGGTGATCGATACACGTCACAAATTCACCGACGAAGAGAAGGCTTTTGACGTGCACTACACCCTGCAGCAGCAGAGATAATAATCCATAATTGGAGGAATGGCTATGGATGTTTTTGAACGGAAACAGAAAATACTGGAGATCCTCAACCGTGACGGAAGGGTCAAGGTAAATGAACTGAGCGCACTGTTTGAGATTTCAGAAGTGACGATCCGTATGGATCTGGCTGATCTGGAAGCCAAGGGACTGCTGTCCCGGGTACACGGCGGAGCCGTGAGCTCCTACAAAAGCTATTACAACATGAATATGCAGCAGCGCTTGTCTGCCAACCAGGATCAAAAGCAGGCCATAGCCAATCACATTGTGGGAATGATCGAGGAATACGACACGATCATGCTCAACTCGGGAACTACCACGCTCACTGTTTTTCGCATGTTCCCATTAAACATGAACCTGAGCATTGTAACCAATTCCGTTGCCATTGCCTTAGAGGCCGGCAGCAATCCGAATTTTAATGTAGTGCTGCTGGGTGGCTCGGTAAACTCCAAGCATCAGTTTATCTACGGC
This sequence comes from Paludibacteraceae bacterium, assembly GCA_963628035.1. Lineage (GTDB taxonomy): Bacteria > Bacillota > Clostridia > Lachnospirales > Lachnospiraceae > 14-2. Next base: position 1,915 of record CAVGED010000102.1, on the reverse strand, counting down.
GATGATGCCATCGCCCAGCTTGAGAAATATCATGCGGATAAGCTGATTCTCTCGGTAGATGGCATTACACCGGACAATGGGCTGACGACCTTCTACAATCAGGAGGTAGAGCTTGCCCGGATCATGCTCTCCCACTCAGCCACCCGGATCGTGGCTGCGGATTCCACCAAGCTTGGCCGCACTGCCTTTGCCAGGATATCCGATATCGGGGAAGCAGATTATATCATCACCAATGCAGATGCTTCTGTCCAGGAAGAAATAACGGAATTAAGACAGCTCGTTCCAAATCTGATCACGGTGTAAGTTCCCGTTGACATTCGATGGAGTTAAATATGAAATATTTGTTAGGTATTGACGTGGGAACCACGTCCTTAAAAGCTGTGCTTTTTGATGAAGCTGCCAATCCTGTGAAAACAATCGTAAAAGATTATACGCTTCTGGTCTCCGGTGACTTCGTGGAATTTCCGGCAGAACAATACTGGCAGCTTCTCTGTGAAGCGCTTGATGAGATTTCAAAGGAATACCAAATTACCGCCATGAGTATCGACACCCAGTGCGAAACACTGATTGTCACCGATGCTTCCGGGAAAGCACTTACTGATGCCATAGTATGGCTGGACAACCGCGCGGTGCAGCAGGCGGACATTCTGAAAGAACATTTCGGCACTCAGAAGGTCTATGAAATTACCGGGCAGCCGGAGATCACTGCCACCTGGCCCGCCTGTAAGCTTCTGTGGTTAAAAGAGAACCATCCCGATATCTGGTCTGGAATCGGCAAAATATTTTTGCTGGAGGATTATCTGCTTTACCGTCTGACCGGAGAATTTATCACCGAGAAAACCCTGCAGTCTTCCACCATTTATTATGACATCCGAACAGGCGGCTGGTGGAAGGAGATGCTGGATTATATCGGAATCTCCCCTTCACAGCTTCCCCGGTTATGCGATTGCGGTCAACTGGTGGGCGAATACAACGGAATACCGGTTGCCACCGGAGCCATGGATCAGGTGGCAGGAGCCATCGGCGCCGGCATTGTAGAAAAGGGACTCATCAGTGAAATGACAGGCACCACCATGGTGATCTTCGTTCCCACCGATACGATCCCGCCCTATGATCCCGCAAGCAAGATTCCCTGCCATGTCAATTATGACGGAAAGTACTGCCTGCTCTCCTGGAGTCCCACCGCCGGAATGGCCCTGAAATGGTTTAAGAATCATTTCTGTGAAAATTACAGCTTCGATGAACTGAACATACTGGCCGAGCAAGTGGCTCCCGGCAGCAACGGTCTGACTTTTCTGCCCTACCTGTGTGGATCCACCATGCCGAAATATAATCCCAATGCCAAGGGTGCCTTCTACGGACTTACCCTGGAGCACACACGTGGACATGCTGTGAGAAGTATCATGGAAGCAGTTTCCTGCATGTTAAAAAGTAATCTGGATTATCTCGGTGTGGAATGCAGAGAGATCCGTTCCATGGGCGGCGGAGCCAGGAGCAAGCTGTGGTGCCAGATCAAAGCCGACCTGTGTGGCAAAAAAATCGTGACATTGAATAACGAAGAAACGGCCTGTCTCGGCTCCGCCATCCTTGCCGGAGTGGCCATCGGCCTGTTTGACAGCGTAGAAGCGGCCTGCGCCCGCTTTGTTTCTTTGAATAAGACATATCTCCCCAGCGGCAGCGATTATTCTGACTGCTACCGCAGATTCTGCGAACTGGAAGACATCGTCCTGTAAGTACACTTGCAGGACGATTACATACTATTTTCTTGCTACTTCAACCGATCAGTACTGTCTTTCCTTCAAATGCAAAACCGTATTTTCGGATCCGTTCCGCTGGAATTCCTTTGGCACGCAGGCTTGCTTCATATTTCTTATCCTCTATCTGCTGCAATGCATTCTGAAGGGTTTCCTCCAGG
>CAVGED010000101.1:0-3536 GCA_963628035.1 Paludibacteraceae bacterium | reverse complement strand
TACAAATTATACCAGTGGATCCACATGGTGAGCTTCGCGGTCAACGACATCACTCTCTATCTGGACACACATCCGGAGGATAAGGACGCCCTGGAGTATTTCAACCATTACCGAGAGCTGCGCATGCAGGCTCTTATGGAATATTCCGAGAAATTCGGGCCGCTGACCATCGACACGGCCACACCGGAGGGCAAATGGCTCTGGTCCACCCAGCCCATGCCTTGGGAAGGAGGTTGTTTCTAGCTTATGTGGAATTATGAAAAAAGACTGCAATATCCGGTCAACATTACCAAAACCAATCCTCAGATGGCACAGGTCATCATCAGCCAGTTTGGCGGCCCCGACGGAGAACTGGCTGCTTCCATGCGCTACCTCTCCCAGCGGTACACCATGCCCTACAAGGAGGTTGCCGGCGTTCTTACGGACATCGGCACGGAGGAATTGGCCCATATGGAGATCGTCTCCACCATCGTATATCAGCTGACGAAAAACCTAAGCCCTGAAGAGATCAAGGCCTCCGGCTTCGACCGCTACTACGTGGACCACACCCTGGCCCTGTGGCCCCAGGCGGCTGGCGGAATCGCCTTCAATGCCTGCGAATTCCAGTCCAAGGGCGATCCCATCACCGATTTATTCGAGGATCTGGCCGCAGAGCAGAAAGCCCGAACCACCTATGACAACATCCTTCGCCTGGTCAGTGACCCGGAAGTCAGCGATCCCATCCGCTTCCTGCGTCAACGGGAGATCGTACATTTCCAAAGATTCGGTGAGAGCTTAAGACTCGTTCAGGATCATCTGGACGCCCGCAACTTCTATGCCTTCAATCCGGAATTCGACACGCCGCGTGAAAGCTGCTGAGAAAAGTCTGTCAGACCTGCGCCGCAAGGCGCACCTATTATAAGAGAGCGGCCTCCACAACCCGGATCAGCCGCTCTTTCCTTAATCAATATTCTCTTTCATTGCATATTCTGCATAATTAATTTTGCTTTTGTGTGTACCCGAGAAGCCCCGTTTCTGTAAAATATATATAGTACGATTTTACAGGCACACGGGCGGTCACACTTATACGCCGCACATAGCGGTGTGGCAGCTCACAGGGCAAAAAAGACCGCGGCATTTTTCACCTGCGGTCTGTGCGTGATATTCAATTCTACATTATCATTTGGGGACTGTTATCTCCCGGTGTCTGTTCCTCTGCAATAGAGATATATTCTTTCAGTCTTTGCTGTTCGAGTTCTGCAATCATTTCGGCAAAGGGAGTAAGATTGCCATTTACGGCATAGGCTTCCAGTGCTTCAAAATATTCCAGCCGGTTTTCTTTTGCAATGGATACTGGCAGAAAACCGTTAGACAGCAGCTGGTAGTTCATAATCATTCGGGAGGTTCTTCCGTTGCCATCCGTAAATGGATGAATTCTCACAAACTCTGCGTGTGTCCATGCCGCAAGCTCAATTGCATTCAGGTCAGTCCTGTACGGCAGGTCAGCAAAAAAGTTCTTAACCTGATGGTACATCTCACTTGGTACAGGAGGCTTATGACCTGCACCGGTAATACGGACTTCAACATTACGGTACATACCGCCGGGCTGAATATTTTCCATGAGCAGAGCATGAATATCCTTGACCGTATTTTCATCAAGCGGTCTTTCTCCTGCAACGCACTTTTGCACATAAGCAAAGGCTTTTGCATGATTAGCTACCTCATATATTTCACGGAGCATTTTTCCACCGACTGACAGACCGTCCTCAATAATTGCCTTCGTCTGAATCAGTGTCAATGTGTTGCCTTCGATAGCGGTAGAGTTATGTGCGTATTCAATATTAAAGCAGCTTTCAAAGCTTGACAGCACCTCTGCCGGAAGTTCTGCACGTCTTTGCATCATATTTTTTTTCAACTGCAAAAGCAATTCATAATCCATTTCTGCTCACCTCACTTTGCTCTTAGATTTTTTCATTATACCATGGGAGTTTCTGGAAAGCAAGGCGCAAGTCCATCCAGGCATGATTTATAATCCTCCTGTGAATTTGATTGTTATGCTTTCTTATCCTGTGTATTCTGTTTTTGGGGCAAAAAATAACGCCCACATTTTCTGTGAGCGTCATCGTTGCGATATTTATTTCAGATACAAAATGCGGCGTAGAGAGGAACAATCTTTTTGTTGTCCTCAAAGCCGAAATTTTTCGCAGAGAGCTTGATAGCATAAGCGGGCTTGTAGGTGTCCATATAGACCTTTAAGCTCTTGGCTCTGGTGTTGTCGGCAGACTTGACCTCAATGGGAATGAGCTGCCCGTCACGCTGAATGATAAAATCAATTTCAGCTCCACGCTCGGACTCCCAATAGTAGGTGTGGTAGCCGTTAATGGAAAGCTGCACATTGACATAGTTCTCCGCCATACCGCCTTTGAAGTCGTTGATTTCCTCTACCATATAGAGAATGTCATTGGCGGCTAAATCCTTCTTAGCGCAAAGCAACCCCAAGTCGGACACATAAATCTTGAACGCATCAATATCACGGTAGTTTTCCAGCGGCTTTTTGATTTGCTCGACCTTGTAGACCTGTGACACGATACCAGACAGGCAAAGCCATTCAATCGCATTTTCAAATTCGGAAGCCCGTCCGCCTTTCTTAATCAGTTTATATTGGAAACGAGTATTCTTCTTTGAGAGCTGAACGGTTATATTGTCATAGGCGAGTCTGGTTTTCTTGATTTCATTCAAGTTGTTATACTTGCTCATATCGTTGAGATAGCTTGCAAGTATCGTATCCTGCGTATGGCGGACAAGGATATAATCCTTTGTTTGGGCAAACTGCATCACGCACTCTGGCATGCCGCCGACCACAAGATACTGACGGTAAAGCTGCATTGCGGCGTCGTGCAAGGCAGACGGCAGCGGCGTATCGGTGTGGAAGCACCTTTTTATCTGCTCCACTAAATCGTCCTCACCGAGCGCCAACATAAATTCCTCCATATCCATAGGATAAAGCGTTTTCATATCGACCTTTCCTACGGGAAAAGAGAATTTCGCTCTGCCCACCGCAACACCGAGCAAGCTGCCTGCAACAATGATGTGATAATCTGGAGCGTCCTCGCAAAAGTATTTGAGCGAAGTCAATGCCCTTTCGCAAAGCTGCACCTCATCAAAGACTATCAGCGTTTTTTCTTTTACGATAGTCTGACCTGCGATATGGGATAAAATCGGTATCAGATAATCGGGGCTGATGTTTTCAGCAAAGGTTTCATTCAGCTTTGGATTGGTTTCAAAGTTGAAGTATGCCACATTTTCATAGTGGGTGCGCCCAAACTCCAGAATGGAATAAGTCTTTCCGACCTGTCTTGCGCCCTGTAAAATAAGGGGCTTGCGGTGAACGCTATCTTTCCACGCTTCCAAGAAGCCCATAATCTTTCTATACATAATCAGTCCTCCTTAAAGGTACTGCACATAGTATAGCAGATATTCGTGTAAAAATCAATGGAATTTCCTTCCCGAGTTTGCCACTTCATGTTTTTATTATTTTTTAATTTTTCCTTATTTTG
>CAVGED010000100.1:0-10371 GCA_963628035.1 Paludibacteraceae bacterium | reverse complement strand
ATGAGATGACAGATGAATCCCTGATACTGGATATTGATATCATTGACATGGCCCATGAGAAAGAGATGAAGAAGCTTGAGGAAAAACTGACTGAAAAAGATGACTTCATTGCAGAACAGAGTAGCGTCATAGCAGAAAAGGATAACGTCATTGCAGAACAGGAGCGGGAACTGGCTTTGCTCCGAAAGCAGTTGAGTGAGCTGCAAAAAAATCAAACCGCTTGATTCTTTTGCTGCCTCCGGATACAATAAGTCAAATCAAGATATACCAAAACCCTAACGCCAACTTAGCGCGAAACAAATTGTCTTTCTTGCGTAGTTATGGTACAATGCGTCATATGTGACAAGAACATAGTAGAAGAATAGCCATACAAAATACCAAAGAAACCCTTGTGTGAACAGATGTTTCATACGAGGGTTTCTTTGTGCCTATTTTTACTATGAAAGGATTGCATGAATGCGAAGCATGTAGCAATCCGTGGGCTTTCATTTGTAGTGGTAGTGGTGTCTGTAGCAGTGTGCGCTGCACAAGGAGGAGAAGGCATGGATTATGTCATAGAGATGGAACATATTACCAAGCAGTTTGGTGAGTTTAAGGCCAATGATGACATCACGCTGCAGGTAAAAAGGGGAGAGATTCATGCGCTGCTTGGGGAGAACGGAGCCGGGAAGTCCACCCTGATGAGTGTATTGTTTGGTCTCTACCAGCCGGAGGCCGGGCAGATTAAGATCGACGAGGAGAAGGTGAAGATAGGAAGTCCCAACGATGCCAACGACCTGGGAATCGGTATGGTGCATCAGCATTTCAAGCTGGTACATAATTTTACAGTTCTGGAGAGCATTGTGCTGGGCCGGGAGACGACTAGCTGCGGTGTCCTGAAGATGGAGGAGGCAAGAAGGAGAGTGATGGACTTGAGTCGGCAGTACAAGTTCAAGATTGATCCGGATGCCTATATCTCCGATATCACAGTGGGTATGCAGCAGAAGGTGGAGATCCTGAAAATGCTGTATTGCGACAACCATATCCTGATCTTCGATGAACCGACGGCCGTGCTGACACCTCAGGAGATCCGGGAGCTGATGAAGATCATGCGGCAGCTGGTGGCGGAGGGAAAATCCATCCTTTTTATCACGCATAAACTCAATGAAATCAAGGAAGTGGCCGATCGGTGCAGTGTTCTTCGAAAGGGTAAGTATGTCGGCACGATACAGGTGGCGGATACCACCAAGGAAGCCATGTCCGAGATGATGGTTGGTAGAAAAGTAAGCTTTATAGTGGAAAAGAAGGAGCAGTTGCCCGGAAGCCCGGTGCTGGAGGTTCGGGGAATGACCATAAGATCCAGGCAGGGAAAGGAAGCTGTGAAAGAGGTATCCTTCCGGGTGCATGAGGGTGAGATCGTCTGCATTGCCGGGATCGATGGGAACGGTCAATCCGAGCTGGTATATGGGATCACGGGTCTGATGGCTATAGACGAAGGCAGCGTGCTGCTTCGGGGGAAGGATATCACCCGTGAGAGTATCCGCAGAAAATGCATGGATGGGATGGCACACATTCCAGAAGACCGTCACAGGCATGGCCTGATTCTGGATGATACCTTAATGGAGAACCTGGTTCTTAAGCGCTACTACACCGACCTTTTTCAGAAACATGGATTTCTGCGGTTTTCCGCTATTCGGGCATATGCAAAAGGCTTGATCGGGAAGTATGATATCCGCTCATCGCAGGGCGAAAACAGCCTGGTGCGCGGAATGTCCGGCGGAAACCAGCAGAAGGCGATCATCGCCAGGGAGCTTGACTGCAATCCGGAAATTGTACTGGCTGTGCAGCCGGTACGTGGATTGGATGTTGGAGCTATCGAGTATGTCCATCGGGAGCTGATCGCCCAGCGGGATAATGGAAAGGCGGTACTTCTGGTGTCACTGGAGCTGGACGAGGTGATGAACTTAAGCGACCGGATCCTGGTGATATATGAAGGGGAAATCGTGGCAGATGTGGATCCGAAGGAGGTAACTGCGGAGGAGCTTGGCCTGTACATGGCTGGAGTAAAAAGGGGTGTGAACGTATGAAGTATAAGAAACATTTTTGGCAGGGAGAAGGGATCGTAAGCTTCAGCTCCTCACTGCTGGCGATTCTTTGTGGACTGCTGTTTGGATTGATCATCCTCGTGATCAGTAATCCGGGGCAGGCGATCGGCGGATTTCTCATGATCCTCCAGGGTGGTTTTACGGATGGGATTCCGGGGATTGGGCAGATGCTCTACATAGCGACTCCCATTATCATGACGGGACTTTCGGTGGGTTTTGCATTTCAGACAGGACTTTTCAACATCGGAGCTGCCGGACAGTATACGGCGGGGGCTTTTGCGGCCGTCTATGTGGGGGTGAAGTGGACCTTTCTTCCGGCGGGACTTTACTGCCTTGCGGCGCTGCTGGCAGCAGCTCTGGCGGGTGCGCTCTGGGGACTGATTCCCGGAATATTGAAGGCATACCGGAATGTGAACGAGGTTATCGCCTCTATCATGATGAACTATATCGGTATGTATCTGGTGAGCCTTCTGGTTCGGGAAACCTTATACGACCCGCTGAAAAATCAGTCCCTGCCTGTGGCGGAGACGGCGAATCTTCCCAAGGCAGGGTTGGATAAGCTGTTTCCCGGCTCGGATATCAATGCCGGAATCCTGATTGTGGTTGTATTCGTGATACTGATCTATATTGTTTTAAATAAGACGGTCTTCGGATATGAGCTGAAGGCCTGCGGAAAGAACCGGGATGCCAGCATCTATGCGGGAATTAACGCCAGGAAAAATATCGTACTGTCTATGGTGATCTCCGGGGGCCTCGCCGGGCTGGGCGGAGCGCTTCTGTATCTGGCAGGCTCCGGAAAGTATCTGCAGGTTCTTGATATCATTGCGCCGGAGGGCTTTGCCGGGATATCCATTGCACTCTTGGGACTCTCGAATCCCATCGGGATCCTGTTCGCGGGCTTATTTATCGGACATATCACGGTGGGCGGAAACAATATGCAGCTCTATGATTTTGCGCCTGAGGTCATTGACATGATCATTGCGGCGATCATATACTGCGGGGCGTTGTCACTGCTGTTTAAGAAGGTGATACATAGAATCCGGCGAAAGGAGCAGTTATGAATATCTTATATTTTGTTGTACAGCAGACCATGTTTTTTGCGATACCGCTTCTGATTGTAGCCATCGGCGGGATGTATTCGGAGCGGAGCGGTGTCATCAACATTGCCCTGGAAGGTATTATGGTGATGGGCGCCTTTGCCGGAATCTTCTTCATCAATGTGTTTGAAAATGTGATGAGCGGGCAGGGGCTGTTGCTGCTGGCAATCCTGGTGGCTGGTACTGCGGGCGGCCTGTTCTCCCTGCTGCATGCCTTCGCGGCTGTGAATATGAAGGCGGATCAGACCATCAGCGGCACGGCACTGAATATGTTCGCACCTGCATTTGCCATCTTTGCGGCACGGATGATCCAGGGAGTGCAGCAGATCCCCTTTGCAGATACCTTTCGGATCGGGCGGGTTCCGGTACTGGGAAGTATTCCGGTATTGGGGCCTATGCTGTTTCAGAATTGTTACATCACCACCTATCTTGGAATCTTGATTTTCCTGGCGGCAGCCTTTGTCATCAGACGGACGCGGTTCGGGCTGCGGCTTCGGGCATGTGGCGAGCATCCGGGTGCAGCGGACTCCGTGGGGGTTAAAGTGGCACGGATCCGCTATGCGGGTGTTATTATTTCCGGTGTATTGGCGGGAATTGGCGGTCTGACCTTTGTGATACCGACCTCCACCAATTTCAATGCAAGCGTGGCAGGGTATGGCTTTCTGGCTCTGGCGGTATTGATCTTCGGTCAGTGGCGGAGCGGCAAGATCCTGCTGGCAGCATTCTTCTTCGGGGTCATGAAGACGCTGGCCAGCGCGTATTCGGCAATCCCGGTATTAAAGAGCCTTCCGCTGCCTAACGAGGTATATAAAATGATCCCTTATGTTGCCACATTGGTTGTGCTGGCGTTCCTGTCGAAGAATTCCCAGGCACCCAGGGCAGAGGGAATCCCATACGATCAGGGGGGCAGGTAAGGAAAACGAGGCGCGTCGGTAAAGGGGGTGATGCAAAGCAGGAATGAGTGATCGAAAGGATGAGTGGGCTGAAAGGTTGTTGAAGGAAGCGGTCATTATGGCAGGCATACAATAGAAATTGTGTTTTGGAAACGTTCTATTGTCAGAAATCAGGGAAACCGCCTTTGGCGGAGAATGGAGAGGTGTATGAAGAAGATCGTCAGTATTATGTTAGCAGCCATTATGGCCGTAGGGCTTACTGCTTGCGCGCAGAAGCCGGGCACACAGGGAAAAAGCACAGAGAAGGAAACGAATACGGAAGGTGAGACCAGCGGGGATGGCAAGTATGAACTGGCTCTGATCACCGATGTGGGAACCATCGACGATAAATCCTTCAACCAGGGCTCCTGGGAAGGTCTGAAGAAATATGCGGATGAAAAAAAGATCAGTTGCAAATATTACAAGCCCACCGAGAAGTCCGACAAGGCATGTATGACGGCCATTGATCTGGCGGTGAAGGGCGGAGCCAAGATCATCGTGACGCCGGGATTTTTATTTGAAAAACCAATATACCAGGCGCAGACAAAATATCCTGATATCACGTTCATCCTGATCGATGCGGCACCTACCGATGGAAAAAACAATAATATTGAGAAAAATGTACTGTCTGTTTTCTATGCAGAGGAGCAGGCCGGTTATCTGGCAGGCTACGCAGCGGTTGTGGAAGGCTATCATAAGCTTGGTTTCATGGGCGGGATAGCAGTTCCGGCCGTGGTGCGGTTCGGCTATGGCTTTGTCCAGGGCGCGGATGCGGCTGCCAAGGAGCTTGGCTTCGCCAAGGGTGAGGTCTCGGTGAAGTATACATATGTAGGCAATTTTGACGCCTCTCCTGAGAACAATGCCAAGGCTGCAGCCTGGTACAATGAAGGGGTTCAGTGTATCTTCGCCTGTGGCGGCGGTGTCGGCAATTCAGTGATGAAGGCCGCTGAGACAGCGGGAGCTGTGGTTATCGGCGTGGACGTGGATCAGTCAGTCGAGTCAGCTACGGTTATCACGTCGGCCATGAAGAACCTGGGCGATTCCGTATACAATGCAGTGTCGGATTATTATGCAGGCACCTTCGCAGGCGGCAAATCAGTGACCTTAGATGCCAAGGTGGACGGAATCCAGCTTCCGATGGCTACCTCCAAGTTCAAGACCTTTGATAAGAGCCAATATGATAAGCTGTATGCAGGATTGAAGGACGGCACCATCAAGGTGGCAGGTGATACGGCTGCCAAGGATGCATCGGAGCTTCCCACGGAGGTTGTGACAGTGGATTCGGTGAAGTAGAGATATTTTTTTACAAAGATATTGAGATTTCTACCGGAAATGCGTTATAATGGTTGAGCAGACGATTATAACGCATTTTCTTTCAGGATGGTGGAGGGAAGCATGGCGGATATTTCCTATGAGGATATTGTAAAGAGATGGCAGGAGCGCAGGATTGATACCATTGCGGATCTGGATACGGCATTGTCCAATTACCGTATTCTTTTTGCGTATCACTCCAACCGAATCGAGGGGGCGGGGGTATCGCTGCATCAGACCAGAGAGATCTTTGAAAATGGAAAAGTCATGAATTACACGGGTGATTTGCGGACGATCTTTGAGACGCAGAATCAGAAGGTGTGTTATGAATATCTGAAGGAAAAGATCGTGCAAAGGCAGAGAATCACACCGGAACTCGTATGCGACGTCCATTATTTTCTGAATCAGGGATGTTATGATGAGAGCCGATGGATAAAAGGAGAGCGCCCGGGAAGCTATAAGAAGAATTATTATGGCGTAGGGAGTAATGCAGGTGTGCTGCCGGAGGATGTGGATGGTGAGGTGAGATTTCTGTGCGATGAAGTAGCGGATGAAAGCCGTTATGAGTGTGGGGGGACAGCAGATGAAGTCCGGGCTTTGCATGATAGGATTCTTACCGCCGCCGCTTATTTTCATTGCAATTTTGAGAATATACACCCCTTTGCCGATGGAAATGGAAGGACGGGCAGGACGCTGATGAATTATTTTCTGATGATTCACAATATGCCGCCTGCCGTTATCCATGAGGAGGATAAGGAGACGTATTATCTGGCCTTGTCTGTGTTTGACCAGACGGAGAAGCTGGATGGATTTGTTCGGTTTATCAAGGAGCAGACAGTGAAAACCTGGGTATCAGAGCCGAAATTAAGGAGCAGGAAACCGCAGAAGATCATTTGCCTGTAGGTGAATGACGGAAGGAAACCATAGAAAATGTCTGCCGACTGGCAGATAAAATACAAGGAGGAAACAAAAGTGAAAAAAGGAAAAGGATTCATGAGTGAATTCAAGAAATTTATTACCAGAGGAAACGTAATGGATATGGCGGTCGGTGTGATCGTAGGTGGCGCGTTCACGGCCATCGTAACGTCCCTGAATCAGGATATCCTGACGCCGATCCTTGGAATCTTCGGCGGAACGGACTTTTCCAACCTGGTGTTGAAGCTGGGGGTCGGAGAGAACGCGCCGGTTCTGTGCTATGGTAATTTTATTACGGCAGTCATCAACTTCCTGATCACGGCATTCGTTATTTTCTGCCTGGTGAAGGGCATCAACGCTGTCAATGACCGCTTCGCCAAGAAGGAGGAGAAGCCGGCAACTACTACCAAGAAATGCCCCTACTGTAAGAGTGAGATCGCCATTGACGCAACCAGATGTCCGCACTGTACTTCTGTTATTGAGGATGAGGAGTAGAAGATGCAGGCAGGCAGACTCTCTTGCGCTTATTATAATATGCAGTCGCAGCAGCGGGAGGATAGAAAGCCCGGCTATAGAAGCGGAGAACTTCTTCCCTACCTGGGACAGGACTACATATTAGAGATCCGTCAATACCCTTCCTACCGAAAGCCGGGCATTCAGCTTGTTGGAGAGCGGCTTTTGGTGCTGACGGCGAAGACGGATCCTGCTACTGTAAGGAAGGCTGTTCTGGAGTGGTACTGTATGCGCGCATGCCGGATCATTTCGGAGCGTGTGGAATTCTATGGGAAGCAGATAGGAAAACCGGTGAACAGTATTCGTATCAAGGATGTGCGAAGCCGTTGGGGCAGCTGCAGCAGCAAGGCGAATCTGAATTTCAACTGGCGCCTTGTCCTGGCACCCATGGAGGTGCTGGATTATGTGGTGGTGCATGAGCTGTGCCATCTTAAGGAAATGAATCACTCCAAAGCCTTCTGGGATCTGGTCGGGGAAATCCTGCCGGATTACCGCAAGCAGCGGGAGTGGCTGAAAAGATGTAAATTGATTGAGCGTTTTTAAGTGAGAAGAGTTCCGTTTTCATTGACGTGGGCGGACTGTTAGGAGGTTATTGAAGATGAAATGCAGCATTGAGGAATATATTGAGACAAATCTGCCAAAATGCATACGGGAGAATAAGGAGGATAAGGGGACGCTGATCGGGCTGCCGTATCCTTATATTGTGCCATGTGCTTCCGGTGCGTTTCAGGAGATGTACTACTGGGATACTTATTTTACGAATAAGGGACTGATCCTCTCCGGGAATGTGGAGCAGGCGCGCAATAATATTGATAATATGTGCTATATGATTGAAAAATACGGGTTTGTGCTGAACGGGAACAGAACCGCCTATCTGCACAATTCGCAGCCGCCGTTCTTATCCATGATGGCCCGGGACGTCTATGAGGTGACAGGGGATAAGGAATGGCTTAAGAAGGTTTATCCTGCATTGGAGAAGGAGCATGCCTTCTGGGATGAGAAGCGTGGAAGCGAGATCGGCCTGAATCGTTATGACTGGATGCCGATGCAGGGAGAGGAGCGGCGGAAGGCGGCAGTCTGCCTGCGGGAGCGGATCGGCGAAGACGTGGACTGCGGTGATGAAGAGACTGCGGCGCGAGGCCTGATCTCAGCAGGAGAGAGCGGATGGGACGTGAATCCGCGCATGAGCAGCAGGACCTATGAATATGCTCCGGCTGACCTGAATAGTCTTCTGTATGCAATGGAGGATAACCTGTCCTTCTTCGCAGCAGAGCTTGACAAGCAGAAGGAATCCGAGGAATGGAAGTCGCTCCGGGATGACCGCGCAGCTCTGTGCCGGAAATATCTGAAGAATGCGGAAGGCTTGTTCATGGATTATCATATTACCGATAAGAAGCAGACATCCATCTTCAGTGCGGCCTCCTTCTATCCGCTGTATTGCGGCATGGCTACCGAGGAGGAGGCAGAGGCGGCAAAGAATGCGCTGCCCCGTCTGGAAACAGCGTATGGGATCCTCACCTGTGAGAAAAATGATACTCCCGGTAATTACCAGTGGGATTACCCCAATGGCTGGGCCCCCATGCAGCTCATGGTAGCCGGCGGTCTTCTGCGTTACGGTTATCATGAGGATGCGCTGCGCATCGCCGGGAAGTTCACAGAGACGCTGGAGCGCTGTTATGAGCAGACCGATCATCTCTGGGAGAAGTACAACATCCTGGAGGGGAATATCCAGGCAGTGAACGAATATGAGATGCCGGCAATGTTGGGATGGACCTTTGGCGTGTATCGGTGCTTTAAATCATGGCTGGCCAGGTAATAGGGCAAGTATGTTGTAGATTCAGGCTTTTGGCGCGGTAACAATATTAGCGCAAACTTAGCGGACGGAAGCATTGACAGAAATCATTTTATAAGATAGAGTAGATACAGGCAGAGCATTTTTGAGAAAAATTTTCAAGGAAATGCTCTGTCTTTTTTATGCCAATATGTATAGGTTTGGAAGTAAATGGATAAAATAGGGGAAGAGTGAGCGCCACAATGCTGTGGCAGAGAAGTATGGCAGGTGTATGGAGATATTGTGTAATATAGCAGAAGCAAAGAAAGGGGACAATATGGCAGAATATTTAGAGATTACAGGCGTGCGCGCCAGGGAGATTCTGGATTCCAGGGGGAATCCCACAGTGGAGGCGGAGGTGACGGTGGACGGCTGCGTGACCGGACGGGCAGCCGTGCCCTCCGGGGCGTCCACCGGGCGCTTTGAAGCGGTAGAGCTTCGGGATGGGGAGCCAAGGTATTTTGGGCTGGGCGTGACCAAGGCCGTGGACAATGTGAATGAGCGTATATCCAAGGCGCTGCTTGGAAAAAATGCGTTAGATCAGCTCATGATCGACCGGATCCTCATGCATGAGGATGGCACGGACAACAAGCAGAACCTGGGGGCAAACGCGATTCTGGGCGTGTCCATGGCAGTGGCGCGGGCCGCAGCGGAATCATTGAACATCCCACTCTACCGCTACCTGGGCGGAAGCTATGTACGGCAGCTTCCGGTTCCTATGATGAATATCTTAAATGGAGGAAAGCACGCCAGAAATACCGTGGATTTCCAGGAATTCATGATCATGCCGGTGCGGGCGGAGTCCTTTCGGGAAGGGTTGCGTATCTGTGCAGAGGTGTATCATAACTTAAAGAAGATCCTGGAGAAAAACGGACTGTCCACCGGAATCGGGGACGAGGGAGGCTTTGCACCGGATCTGCCGGATGCCAAGGCTGTGTTAAGGCTCATTGTGGAGGCCATCCAGGCCGCCGGATATGCGCCGGGAGAGGATGTCAGGATCGCACTGGATGTGGCTTCCTCCGAGTTATATAATGAGCAGACCGGGCTGTATTATTTCGAGGGCGAGAGTCAGCTTTCCGGGGAAGAGGTATTCCGTGATACCAATGCGATGCTGGATTATCTGGAGGAGCTTATCGAAGAATTCCCCATCATCTCCATCGAGGACGGGCTTGCGGAGGATGACTGGGACGGCTGGAAGGCCATGACCAGACGCCTGGGTGACAAGGTTCAGCTGGTGGGCGACGATCTGTTTGTCACCAATACCAAGCGCCTGGACGCGGGGATCAAGCTGGGCTGTGGAAATGCCATTCTCGTCAAGCTAAACCAGATCGGCACGGTGTCCGAGGCCATGGAGGCCATCGAGATGGCTCACAAGAACGGCTATCGCGCCATCGTCTCACATCGTTCCGGGGAGACGGAGGATATCTTCATCGCGGATCTGGCAGTGGCTGTGAACGCCGGGCAGATCAAGACCGGAGCACCATGCCGGAGTGATCGGGTGGCGAAGTACAATCAATTGCTGCGCATCGAAGAGGAGCTGGGAGATGCGGCTTGCTATAAGAATCCGTTTAACAAGGAGTAGTAACAGTTTTTTCAAAAATATGGTTGAAAACCGCAAGAGATTGTGGTAAACCCTGACTTTTGCAGTTGTAAAGGTGATAAATCCCCGTCAGGCCCTGTATTTATGG
>CAVGED010000099.1:0-30048 GCA_963628035.1 Paludibacteraceae bacterium | reverse complement strand
TAGGCGTGAGGGCCACACCCCGAACGTCTTAGTCGGAGTTAGGGATTAGTTCATCGAAGTGTTGCCTCCAGTTCGCGTGAAAAATATCCCATACGGAGAAGCGTCCAACGAAATGTTTCACGTGAAACATTTCATTTCCACTAGTAATTTGCGTTGGTTAGTGGTATAATGAAAAGTGCTCATAACAAAGCACAAACAGAAAGGATCTACCATGGGAAGAATTATAGCAATTGCAAATCAAAAGGGTGGTGTAGGAAAGACAACAACCGCAATCAATCTTTCTGCCTGCCTGGCTGAAGAAGGAATGAAGGTATTAACTATTGATATGGATCCCCAGGGAAACACTACCAGTGGCTTGGGTGTAGATAAAGATGATTTGGAGAATACAGTCTATGAGTTGATGCTTGGTGAATGTACCATCCGGGAAAGTATTCACAAAACAGAGATTGAGAATCTATCTTTGATCCCTTCCAATGTAAATCTGGCTGGGGCAGAGATAGAATTGCTTGGTATCAATGAAAAAGAATACATACTGAAAAACGAGGTTGATTATATTCAGGATGATTATGATTTCCTTATTATAGATTGTCCACCCTCACTGAATATGCTGACAATCAATGCCATGACAACAGCAAACACAGTTCTCGTTCCTATTCAGTGTGAGTATTATGCGTTGGAAGGTTTAAGTCAATTATTACACACCATATCTCTGGTACAACAAAGGTTGAATCCAAGTCTTCATATGGAGGGTGTTGTTTTCACCATGTATGATGCCAGGACAAACCTGTCCTTACAGGTGGTTGAAAATGTAAAGAGTAATCTTAATACTACAATATACAAAACTATTATCCCCAGAAATATTCGGTTAGCAGAAGCTCCCAGCCATGGACTTCCAATTAATCTGTATGATTCGAAATCAACCGGAGCAGAAAGCTATCGTTTACTGGCAAGAGAGGTAATAGAAAGGGAGGAAAACTAAAATGGCTGCATCAAAAAAAGGTGGATTAGGTAAAGGATTAGGAAAGGGATTAGATAGCCTTATTGAGGATAAGGTTGGAGAAAAGGCTGCAACGCAGTCAGCAAAAGAATTAAAGAATGAGATTTATGTTAATATAGCAAAGGTAGAACCCAACCGGGATCAGCCAAGAAAGAATTTTGATGAGGATTCCTTACAGGAACTGTCAGAGTCTATTCGACAGTTTGGTGTTCTGCAACCATTGCTGGTACAGGACAAAGGAGACTATTATGCAATCATTGCCGGTGAGCGGAGATGGAGAGCATCAAAGCTGGCAGGCTTAAAGGAAGTACCTGTTATTATCAAGGACCTGACAGAACAGGAAATCGTAGAGATTTCTTTAATAGAAAATATTCAGAGAGAGAATCTGAATCCAATTGAGGAGGCAATGGCCTATAAGCGTCTGCTGAATGAGTTTAATCTGAAGCAGGACGAAGTGGCAGAGCGGGTTTCAAAGTCCAGAACAGCAGTTACCAACTCCATGCGTTTATTGAAGCTGGATGAACGTGTACAGCAAATGGTAATCGATGATATGATCAGCACGGGACATGCCAGAGCGTTGCTGGGAATTTACGATGGTGAAAAGCAGTACCTCATTGCACAGCAGATTTTTGATGAGAAATTGAGCGTCCGTGAGACAGAGAAATTAATCAAGAAGCTCCAAAAGCAGAAGATGGATACACCTGAGAAGGAAAAGTCTGCGGATGATACTATGACTATCATATATCAGGATCTTGAACAGAAGCTGAAAAATATTATGGGTACAAAGGTAAATATCCATCAAAAAGGAAAGCATAAGGGAAGAATCGAAATAGAATATTATAACAGAAATGAATTAGAAAGAATCATGGAATTATTTTCTTCTATTCACGAATAACAAACATATGTTCTAAAAATTGGAAAGGACCGTATCGTTATGGAGTTTTTTAATATGATAGATGAATATGCAGCTTATATTATGTTGGGGATGGTGGCAGTTATCATAATCCTGTTTGTACTGGTAATTATCAACATGGTACAAAATAATAAGCTGAAAAAGAAATACAAGAAATTCATGATGGGAAAGGACTGCCGTTCCCTGGAGGACAACCTTGTTCAAAGAGTGAATGAGATCGAGGAGTTGATCGAAAGCAACAAGGAAAATAAGAAAAATATTGATAAGATCTTTCATAATCTCAATAAGACGTATCAGAAGGTTGGTATGGTAAAATATGATGCGTTCCATGAGATGGGTGGAAAGCTGAGTTTTTCCCTGGCTATGCTGAACAAGGTGAATGACGGGTTTATTCTTAATGCTGTTCACAGCAGAGAGGGCTGTTACACGTATATCAAGGAGGTCATCAAGGGAAATTCCGTCATTCTTCTGTCAGAGGAAGAAAAGGAAGCCTTAGATGAGGCTATGGGAACAAAGAAAGAGGGATAATATGCATAGTTTCCTGAGAAGTATAGGATTTGGAAAATTAAAAAAGAAGAAACAGATAGATGCATTGATCCAGGATGTGATTGATCATCCTGACCGCAAGGTGATCTCAGAAGACGAGGAAGGCAATGTCTACGCAGAGCTTTGCAGGGATTATGGAGAGCTTATCGGGATTGCTGTGCGCGGTGAATATACGGAGGATGATACATTCGAAGCCGATTATTACTATCCTTATTTGCTGGGAACCGGCATCAGCACCATGGAGCCGGTGGAAGTAGAGAAGCATGCAGAGAAGGAATCTTATGCAGGCATCTGTGATGATATGAAGCTTGGAGTCACCTTGATTTTTTATCTTCAGAATGTAATGGAATATCTCAACAAGGGGAAGAATAAGAATCTTGATGAGATAAATATTGCGACCACGCTATCCGGTCTGTCCGTATCCGGCAAGATATTATTGCCCATTGAGAAGGGGCGGATCAGAACAAAGACAGACGATAGTCTGACAAGGGAGCGGAATCATCTTATCGCAGCGGCGAGAGAGGGAGATGAGGAGGCCATAGAAAGCCTCACGCTGGAGGATATTGATTTATATTCTGAAATCTCCCGCAGGATCATGTATGAGGATGTACTGACCATTGTAAATTCTTATTTTATGCCGTACGGGATAGAGAGTGACCAGTACAGCATTCTGGGCGAGATCATGGAGGTTCACGCTATTGAGAATTGCATGACGCACGAGAAGGTATATCTGCTGAGCCTGAAATGCAATGATATCCTGTTTGATATCTGCATCAACAGTGCAGACTTGATGGGCGAGCCGACTGTTGGACGTCGGTTTAAAGGAGTCGTGTGGCTGCAGGGGCATATCCACTTTGCGGATTAGATAACAGCTCAGTCCACAGCATCGGTCCGATTGGCTGAATTTTTGAAAAAGTGAACTTTTGGGTTGACAAAACAGGGTTTTTCCTGTATATTGGAAAAAGATTTCGTGAGGGAGTAATTCGCGCGTAGCGTGATTTGTCAACAATCCTGGTCAGGCGATAGCCGTAAAGACCTGGCAAATCGTAAAGAATGAGACTCATGTATGCTTTGGCATACATGAGTTTTTTGTCATATAAAATACAAAAAGAGAGGATGTAAAGGAAATGGGTATTATTGAGTTTTTTCTGATTGGCGTGGGTCTTTCCATGGATGCTTTCGCTGTTTCAGTCTGTAAGGGGTTGAACATGCGGAAGATAAACAAAGCACACTGCTTTGTGATCGCGTTGTTCTTCGGAGGATTTCAGGCAATCATGCCGCTGACGGGATGGCTGCTTGGCAGACAGTTTGAACGGTATATCACGGCTATCGATCACTGGATTGCATTTGGTCTGCTGGTGCTTCTGGGTGTAAAAATGATCATAGATGCCTGCAAGGAAGAGGAAGAAGAGATTCATAAAACAGAGAGCAGGCTGAATCTCAAGGAATTGTTTGTTATGGCAGTGGCCACCAGCATTGACGCTCTGGCAGTGGGAATCACCTTTGCTTTTTTGAACGTGAACATTGTTCTCGCAATCACGATCATTGGCTGCACCACCTTCGTGCTGTCCATTGTCGGGGTGTTTGTGGGTAATATCTTTGGAAGCCGCTATAAAAATAGGGCTGAGATTGCAGGTGGCGTTATCCTGATATTGATTGGTATTAAAATTCTGATAGAACATTTGATGGGATGATGAAAGGAGAAGAGAATGAAACTATTTGTAGAACAATTTGGAAATATGCTTTCCAACGAAACGGCATTTATGGAATTTCTGGCAGATAACATGGTGATCTGTGTGGCGTTGTTTGTGCTTGGCTTGCTGCTGATTATGTTTGGCGGTGATCGATTCGTGGATTCATCTATCGTGATATCAAAGAAGCTTGGCATTCCACAGATCATCGTGGGCGCAACGATTGTAAGCCTGGGAACTACGCTTCCGGAGATACTGACTTCTACTACAGCCGTGCTTTCCGGGGCGGGCGATATGGCGGCCGGCAATGCTTTTGGCTCCATTGTCTGTAATACGGCGCTGATTGCAGCCATAACCCAGTTAGTCAGACCAACGAAGGGCGTGGAGCGATCCAGTATTTCCTGGAGAAGTATCCTGTTCTTTGTGACATATGTGCTTGTGGCCGGGGTTGGTCTGGCAACCGGGACGATACCCAGATGGCTGGGAGTGCTTTTGCTGCTGGGGTTCTGTGTCTATGCGGTTTTAAGTGTCAAGTTTGCCGGAAGCGAAGCGGCAGAGGCTGCTAACGAGGAGGAAGCGAATGGCTCTGTTCCGGTTGCGTTGATTACGATGGTGGTCTGTGCAGCACTTCTGTTTTTTGGATCAAAGCTCCTGGTGAACGGCGGTCAGGTCATCGCTGCCAAGGTGGGTGTGCCAAGCGGAGTCATTGCTGTAACTTTTGTCGCGCTTGGAACCTCTCTGCCGGAGCTGGTGACTGCGATCACTTCTCTGATCAAGGGATATACGGATGTATCGCTGGGGAATATCATTGGTGCCAATACCTTGAATCTGCTGCTGGTGTGCGGCATTCCGGCCACGATCCGTGGCATTACCATACAGCAGATGAACTCCTTCTATATGACAGCACCCTTCGGGCTTCTGGTGATGTTGCTGCTGATCCTGCCCTTCTGGTTCAAGAAGCGGGGTTATCGGCTGCAGGGGGCAGCGCTGCTGGTGATTTATGGGGTATATTGTGTGATGCAATTTGTTTGGGCTTAATAGTAACAGTTCAGCTCGCGTTCATTTACAGAGGTATCTTTATTGGCGATGGAAAGTAACAGTTCAGCGAGCGCCATTCGCAAAATCGCACCTACGGTGCTCTCCGCTGCGTGGCAGCTATTTTTGCTCATAAAATGGCGCTCACCTCATCGTCTGTATCACGTGCTCATTCATGCAAGCATGATTTGCACGTGATACAAGCGATGGCTGAACTGTTACTGGAAAATAAAGGTTGAAAACCCTGTAAGAAACGCTTATAATGAAATCAGTTACTTTTCACAACACAAATAGAAAGGTGGAATTAGCTATGGACGTTATTTCAAAAATCAGTGAGTCATTGACAGAAGCAGGAAAAGACGTATCCCAGAAGGTGAAGGATATGACCGGTATTGCCCGGCTGAATATGGATATCAGGGGCAAGGAGAGCTACATTAACAGGCGGTTCACTGCAATCGGTGAGCAATATTATGAGATGCATAAGGATGATGTCGAGCCGTTATTTAAAGAGATAGATCTGATCAATGAGGCGAAGGAAGAGATCCTGCGTATGCAGAAAGAATTGGCAGAGCTGAAGGGAATGAAGAGATGTTCCGCCTGCGGAGCAACGACAGACCAGGATTCGCAGTTTTGCCCCAAGTGCGGGGCGAAGTATGAGACAGTTTGCCCGGAAGAGAACGAGACGGACGATGAAATGAAGGATGAGTCGGACGGTGAGGTGAAGGATGAGCCTGTCGGCGAAGAAGAATAAAAGCGGCATGAAACTGCCGTAATAAAAGCGGCACAAAACTGCCGTAATAAAAGCGGCGCGAAACTGCCGTTACAGGAGGAATTTGCAGCATGTGCGATAAGTGCAAAGAGAAATATTATATAACAACGGCAATTGCCTATACCTCCGGCAAGCCTCATATCGGAAATACGTATGAGATCGTGTTGGCGGACAGCATTGCCAGATATAAACGGCAGGAAGGATACGATGTATTTTTTCAGACCGGGACTGATGAACATGGACAGAAGATTGAGCAGAAGGCAAAGGAAGCAGGGATCAGCCCCAAGGAATATGTAGACAATGTGGCCGGCCAGGTGAAGGAAATCTGGGATCTGATGGGAACATCCTATGATCGGTTTATCCGCACCACAGACGAGGATCACGAGAAGCAGGTTCAGAAGATATTTAAGAAGCTGTATGACCAGGGCGATATCTACAAGGGATATTATGAGGGATTGTACTGTACCCCGTGTGAGTCCTTTTTCACAGAATCCCAGTTAGTGAACGGCAAATGCCCGGACTGCGGCCGCGATGTTGTTCCGGCCAAGGAGGACGCATATTTCTTTAAGATGAGCAAGTATGCGGATCGGCTGATCGAATATATCAATACGCATCCGGAGTTTATTCAGCCTGTCTCCCGTAAAAATGAGATGATGAATAATTTCCTGTTGCCCGGTCTGCAGGATCTGTGTGTGTCCCGGAGCTCTTTCTCCTGGGGAATTCCGGTGGATTTTGATCCGAAGCATGTGGTTTATGTGTGGCTGGATGCGCTGACAAACTATATCACCGGTATTGGCTATGACTGTGATGGAAATTCTACGGAGCTGTTTAACAGAAATTGGCCTGCAGACCTGCACCTGATCGGAAAGGACATTATTCGTTTTCATACAATTTACTGGCCCATCTTCCTGATGGCGCTGGGACTGCCGCTGCCGAAGCAGGTGTTCGGTCATCCGTGGCTCTTACAGGGCGGCGAGAAAATGAGTAAGTCCAAAGGAAATGTAATCTACGCCGACGATATGGTGAGACTGTTCGGCGTGGACGCGACCCGGTATTTTGTGCTGCATGAGATGCCCTTTGAAAATGACGGAATCATTACCTGGGAGCTGGTGGTGGAACGCTTTAACTCCGACCTGGCTAATATCCTGGGTAATCTGGTGAGCCGTACTGTTTCCATGAGCAACAAGTATTTCGGTGGCATTGTTGCAAGCACCGGCGTTACGGAAGCTGTGGATGATGATCTGAAGGCGGTTGTGACTGCCGTTCGGGATAAGGTGGCGGCTAAAATGGCGGAACTTCGGGTGGCAGACGCTATCTCTGAGGTGTTTAATGTATTCCGCCGCTGTAATAAATATATCGATGAGACTGAGCCATGGGTGCTTGCCAAAGATGAGGCGAAGAAGGATCGGCTGAGCGAAGTGCTCTACAATCTGACGGAATCCATCACCATTGGTGCCAGCATGTTGTCCAGCTTCCTGCCGGAGACGGCGGATCGGATTGCGGCACAGTTAAACACAAAGCTTCGTACCTTTGCAGAAATGGACAGCTTTGGTCTCTATCCAAGCGGAAATCGCGTGGTTGAGAAGCCGGAGATCCTGTTTGCACGTCTTGATGTGAAGGAGGTCATGCCCAAGGTAGAGGCGATTCGGGAAGCTCAGAAGGCCGCCTACGAGGCAGAGCAACAGGCATTGGCTGGGGCAGCAGGCGGAGCACAGGCCAGCCAGAGCGCAGCCGGGGCTGGTGACGGAGCGCAGAGTATGGAGGAATCCGGTATTGATATAGAGCCTAAGGACGAGATTACCTATGAGGATTTTGCAAAGATGCAGTTCCAGGTAGGCGAGATCATTGCCTGTGAGGAAGTGCCGAAGTCCAAGAAGCTTCTTTGCTCCCAGGTGCGTATCGGCAGTCAGGTGAAGCAGATCGTGTCCGGGATCAAGGCACACTACAGCGCTGCCGAGATGGTAGGCAAGAAGGTGATGGTATTGGTGAACTTAAAGCCCGCCAAGCTTGCAGGTGTGGTATCCGAGGGAATGCTGTTGTGCGCGGAGGACGAGAACGGGGAACTGGCACTGATGGTTCCTGAGAAGAAGATGCCGTCCGGCGCGGAGATATGCTAGCTGGTTTCCGGCATGTAGCTGGAGGTGGCTGTGAATGGTAACAACTGTTCAGCCAGACAAAAGATTGGGAAGGAATTGCCATGATATTTGACAGTCATGCCCATTATGATGATAAGCAGTTCGACGGTGACAGGGACGAACTGCTTTCTTCTATGGGTGAAAATAACATCAAGAGAATTGTAAACGTTGGGGCGGATCTTAGAAGCAGTAAGCGCGCAGTCGCCCTGGCAAAACAGTATGATTTTGTCTATGCCGCCATCGGCGTTCATCCCAGTGATGTGGGAAGCCTGGATGAAGCCGGTATGCAGTGGCTGCGGGAAACAGCGGAATACGAAAAAGTGGTGGCTATCGGAGAAATCGGGCTGGATTATTATTGGGACAAGGAGCCGAAGGTGCAGGAACAGCAGCGAATATGGTTTCGCCGCCAGTTGGAGCTGGCCAGAGAGGTAAACCTTCCGGTGATCATTCATTCCAGAGAAGCCGCAGCGGATACGATGGAAATTATGAAAGCTTATGCCCAGGGGATACCCGGCGTGATCCATTGCTTTTCTTATTCCAAGGAGCAGGCGTTGGAATATGTTAAAATGGGATATTACATCGGCGTAGGCGGTGTAGTTACTTTTCAGAATGCAAGAAAGCTGAAGGAAGCAGTGACGGAACTGCCGCTGGATCGGATCGTGATAGAGACGGATTGCCCCTATCTGGCTCCGGTACCAAATCGGGGAAAGCGGAACTCCTCTCTGAATCTGCCTTATGTGGTAAATACCATTGCAGAATTGAAAGGCGTGACGCCGGAGGAGGTCGAGAAGATCACCTTCCAAAATGCGATGGAGCTGTATGGAATCTAGTTGACTAGCCAGAACTGACATGTGCTGAATTGCTATATAGGAATAAGCAGGAAAGGAACAATCATGGCAACATTAGGAAATCCCCAGAATACCATAGCGGTACTGCAGAAATATAATTTCAACTTTCAGAAAAAATATGGACAGAACTTCCTTATCGATACCCATGTGCTGGACAAGATCATTGCTGCGGCAGGTATCACAAAGGAAGATTTTGTGCTGGAAATCGGACCGGGAATCGGTACCATGACCCAATATCTCTGTGAGAGTGCACGCGAAGTAACGGCGGTGGAGATTGACAAGGCACTGATCCTCGTCTTAGAGGATACCTTAAGCGCTTATGATAATGTGGAGGTTCTGAATCAGGATATATTGAAAGTAGATATTAACCGGATCGCACAGGAAAAAAACGGAGGCCGACCCATTAAGGTAGTGGCAAATCTTCCTTATTATATTACAACACCCATCATTATGGGACTGTTTGAGAGTCAGGTACCCATCGACAGCATTACGGTTATGGTGCAGAAGGAAGTGGCCGACCGCATGCAGGTGGGGCCGGGAACCAAGGACTACGGAGCGTTGTCTCTGGCGGTTCAGTATTATGCCAAGCCTGAGATCGTGGCTAACGTGCCGCCCAACTGCTTCATGCCAAGACCAAAGGTAGGAAGCGCTGTGATACGGCTGACCCGGCATAAGGAGCCACCGATACAGGTAAAGGATGAAAAGCTGATGTTTCAGATTATCCGGGCTTCCTTCAACCAGCGGCGGAAGACGCTGGCGAATGGGCTCAACAATGCGGGTGGATTCCATCTTTCCAAGGAAGCCATTATAAAGGCTATTGAGGAACTGGGAGTGTCGCCCAGCATCCGCGGGGAAGCGCTGACACTGGAGCAGTTTGCACGACTCTCTGATATCTTGAAAACGTATGAATCATAGAAAAACAAACGGGGGGATTCATAGAAGCTTCTTCAGCTCGACCGTGTCCTTCCAGAACCGCTTGGGAATATTCTGGCTCTGAAGCTTGGGATTCAGCCTGGCCTCGATGGCGATGGTATGAACGAATTCCACCCATAGCTGCCGGAATTCCATCTCCTTCTCGGAGAAACGGTTCATGAAATCCTCATCTGCGTTGGGAACATCCGCAAGGATGTAGCCGCTGCCGCACTTATGTAAGGCAGCGGTTTTGTGCGTCTCGTCATAGATGATGAAGTTCTCCATAGGAAGCCGATCGGTAAAGTGTTCCGCAAGAATGGGAAGTATATTATTCTTGGGATGGATCCGGGAGAAAAGGATTCCATGCTCCAATTCGCTGAAGCGCAGAAAGCCCAACAGATGATGGGCTTCATTGCTGGCACTGCGCCATAGCTGGAATACCCGGTTGACATATGGATTCCCAAGCTGCTCCAGAATCCGCGAACCATCCTTCATGGCAAGGGCCAGCACCACCGTCTTGTAAACAGCATCCGCTTTGTTGATGTTTCTCTTCCGATCTCTTGGAGCTTCATAGGCGCTGATGGCGTGACAGAGATCCGAATATGTTTCCTGCCCCAGCCTTGTGCGCAGTGTGTCTGCAACCTTATGACTATTCTCCATATCTACAGAAATTTCCTCATATTCGCAGAATAATTCATAGGTATCCAGAGAATCCTGGGTGGTAAGCCGGATGTTGTTGTGTCCGTATTGACTTGCATAAGCCCGGTAAATACCGGAGAAAATGCCGTCGATGCTGTTCTCACAGATGAAAATATGCATGTGAAAGCTCCTTATAGATGATGAATACTGTAACAGTTCAGCCTGCGCCAGTGTTATGTACTCGTTCATGCGAGCATGACTCGTTTATAACA
This sequence comes from Paludibacteraceae bacterium, assembly GCA_963628035.1. Taxonomy (GTDB): domain Bacteria; phylum Bacillota; class Clostridia; order Lachnospirales; family Lachnospiraceae; genus 14-2. The sequence continues at coordinate 19,291 of CAVGED010000099.1, read as the reverse complement.
CTGACGATGGCTGAACTGTTGCGTCGAAAAGACTTAACTGCCGATAACCGCTCTCCCGGATCTCCCTGGGAATCTGGGTCTTATCGCCCATGAGGTTCCGGCAGATATAATCCTCCTCCAGCTTCGTATTGTACATCATGCGTCCGCTGCAGGTGATAAAGTACAGTGCTCTTTTCAGTACAACGCCGATCTTCTTGAGATCATCAAAGGTCAAAACAGACCGTCGCCTGGCCTTCACAATGCGGCTGGCGGATTTATAGCCGATACCGGGAACCCGCAGCAGGGAATTGTAGTCGGCCCGGTTGATCTCCACCGGAAAGTATTCCAGGTGGCGCAGCGCCCAGTCACACTTGGGATCCAGGAAGATGTTGAAGTTGGGCCGATCTTCCGACAGTAGTTCCGATACCTGGAAATGATAATAGCGCAGGAGCCAATCCGCCTGATAGAGCCGGTGCTCACGCAGCAGAGGCGGCCCGCCGGGAAGCGTAGGCAGATCGGAATCCTGTGTTACGTTCACAAAAGCGGAAAAGAAGACGCGCTTCAAATCAAAGTTCTTGTATAATCCTTCCGCTACGGACATGATCTGAAAGTCGTTCTCCGGTGTAGCTCCGATGATCATCTGGGTGCTCTGGCCTGCCGGGACGAAGCGGAGATTCTGACTGGATTGAAAGGCCAGATCTTCTGAGAAACTATTGTCCGGATTGAATCGGGGAGCCTGTTGATTCAGAAAGGTTGAATCTTCCGGAAAACCATTGTCCGAAAGTGTTAGGGCATTTGCAGATCGCATATTCCGGCTGCTGCGCCGCGCCAGGCTGTTTCGAATCTCCATCAGCTCCTGTCGGCTGGCATGAATTCCGTTCTGTATCTGACGCATAGGCTTTAAGATGGTATTCCTGGACTTGCAGGGTGCAAGCTTTCGTAAGCTGTCTGCTGTGGGAAGCTCCAGGTTGATGCTCATCCGGTCTGCCAGAAATCCGGTCTTCTCCAGCAGGACAGGATCCGCGCCGGGAATAGCCTTCACATGGATATATCCATGGAAGTGATGGACGTACCGAAGCTGAAACAATGTCTGGTAGATCAGATCCATGGTGTAATTGGGGCTGATCATGATACCGGAGCTTAAGAAAAGTCCTTCAATATAATTCCTGCGGTAGAATTCCATGGTAAGGGTGCAGATCTCATCCGGGGTGAAGGAGGCACGCCGGACATCATTGCCGCAGTTGTTCAGGCAATAAGAGCAGTTGAAGATGCACTCATTGGTATAAAGGATCTTCAGTAATGAGATACAGCGTCCGTCTGCGGAAAAGGTATGGCAGATACCGGGAGCCAGGCAGTTCCCCATGTGCTTCCCATCGCCCCCGCGGTCAACTCCGCTGGAGGTGCAGGCCACGTCATACTTGGCAGCATCGGATAGAATATTCAGTTTCTCCATCAAGGTTATGTTCTGTGTAATCTGCATAGTAGTCACCACCGTATATTGTCAAAATACGAACATGTGTTCTAAAAACAACTATACCACAGGAGGCTCCGAAAAGCAAGAGAAATCGAAAATATGTTCGAAAAACATATTGCGGTACATCGTAAAGCAAGTGTCGAAGACCGCAGATTTGACGGTAGAAAAAGCTGTATAGTCGTGTTATAATAGTTCCTACTTGGAGAGGTATCGCATAGACAATATTTGGAGGTGCATGAACATGACCTATCGGGTCGCCATTTGTGATGACGAAGCGGAGCAGGCGGAGCGTTTGAAAGCCATCGTTGCCGCATGGGAAAAAGAGACCGGCGCATCCTGCAGAATTGACTGCTACCTGAGTGCGGAAACATTCTGGTTTGCCTACGAGGGTGACGGTGTGTTTGATATTCTGCTTCTCGATGTGGAAATGCAAGGCATGAGCGGCATCGAACTTGCCAAGCGGCTGAGAGCTTCCGGCAGTCGGGCGGAGATTGTGTTTATCACCTCGCACTTTGAGTTTGTGGGCGAGGGCTATGAGGTGGACGCGCTGCATTATCTCGTCAAGCCCGTGTCCAGGGAAAAGCTCTTTGAAGTTCTGTCCCGCGCCGCTGAGAAGCTGGCGGTGGAGCCGCCGTTTGTGGTGATCTCCTGCCAGGGCGGGACGGTGAAGCTCTATGAATCCGATATTCTGTATGTGGAATCTTTCCTGCATGACATTGTGATCCACACGAAAACCGGGGAATACCGAATCAAGGAAAATATTTCCACATTTGAACAACGGCTCAGCGAGGACTTCTTCCGTGTCCACCGATCGTATCTCGTTAATTTGAAAGCGGTGATCCGCATCGGCCGTACATCGGTCGCGCTGGAGGGTGGTGCAGAGATTCCCGTTGCACGTGGAAAATATGACAATATCAATCGTGCGTTTATTGCAAGAAACTGAGGTGACGCGATGCTGAAACGAACTTATTTGAAGCTGGTGGAAATGCAGGAGAAGCAGGCAAAGCGCCATCTGGACGAAGTGCGCAGCATTCATAATGAGATGCGCGGCTATAAGCATGATTTTCACCACCATTTGCAGGCGCTCAAGGGACAGCTCGAAGCAGGAGAGACTGACCGCGCCATCACCTACATAGAACAGCTTGATAAAAGCCTTCAAAGTGTGGACACGCTGCTTAAGACAGGCAATGTGACTGTGGACGCCATTCTTTCTGCGAAGATCGCCCAGGTAAAGGCAGAGGGGATCGCCGTGACGGTGGAGGCAAATATCCCGGATCACCTGACGCTTACCGATCTGGAGTTAAGTATCGTCATCGGAAATCTTCTGGATAATGCCATTGAGGCCTGCCGTGAGGCCGGGGATGAGAAGTTTATCCGCCTGTCCATCCGCATGAAGGGCAAGATGCTGTATTTTTATATGCTGAATTCCACCGGAGGAAAGAAAGTAAAGGTCGGCTCCCTGTTTCAAATGGGCAAGTCCGGTGCACACGGCTTCGGGCTGCACCGTGCTGAGGCAATTCTGGAATCGCACGGCGGATGGGTCAAATACAACAGCGAAGACGGGGCTTTTACCTCAGAATTTCTGGTGCCAGCCGTAGAGTAAATGCAATTCGTGTACCGACAGACGCAGTTGGTGCACGAATTGCATTTTTTCAGGCGGAGCGTGCTATCATGAAGGAAAGCGAAGCTTTCCGCTACCCAGGTGTAGCGGGGTTCGGGTTTCCCGACAGAAAGGAGCGATGTGTTTTGAAAAACAAACCAGAAAAGAAAAAGCCTTATCGTTCCGCATGGAGCAATGCGATTTGGAGCTTTCGTGAAATGCTCCGCAGCACGCCGAAGTCCTTCTGGCTGATGGCAGCAGGCGTTCCGCTTGCTGTGTTCCTTGCGTGGGCGGAGATCAAATTGCCGGCACTGGTAGTGTCTGAGGTAACAACCGGGCAGTCGTTTTCCCATGCGGCGCTGACGGTGGGTATCCTGTTTGGCGCAATGCTTGCAGCCACAGCCCTCCGGGAGACATTTTCTACGGTATTGATGGCATATCTCAGCCGATATCGTTTCGATCAGTATGTGCGCCTGCATCGGAAGTCCATGCACTGCTTCTATCAGACATATGAAAAGAAGTCAACACGCGATCTTTTGGGTCGGGCCAAGGCGGCAACGTGGATGAACAACGGAAAAGTAAAGATCCTGGAAATGCCGCAGCAGAGTATGGACCTGTTGAAGAATGTACTCTGTTATGCGCTGTTTGGCACCGTGATCTCCTTTGTCAGCCCGTGGCTGGTTATCTTGCTGACTGCAGCTCCGGCGATTAACTGGTTCTGTGTCCGGGCGTACAACCGATACGAATACCGTACGCGGCCGGAACGATCCGATATTGTGCGCAGGCAAGAATACGTTGCCAATAGATCCGGCGACTTTGCAGCCGCAAAGGATATTCGCGTATACGGCATGGCGGGGTGGCTGAAGCAGATCTACCGCGATCTGTCCAATCAGAACGTTGCGTGGCAGAAACGGCTGAGTGGCAGGCAATTCCTTACCCGCCTTGTCGACCTTGGCATTATTCTTCTGCGCGACGGCGCCGCTTACGCCGTGCTGATTGTTATGTCGCTGCGCGGCGAGATTACCGTGGATCAGTTCGTACTGTATTTTGCGGCAATCTCCGGCTTTGCAACATATGTCGGCCATATCATGACCGCATGGAACGAAATGCACGCAGCAAGCCTGGTTGTCAGTGATTTTCGGGAATATCTTGATCTGCCGGACGGCGACGGAATCGGCAAGGCCCACGCGGAAGATCATCTCGGTCACGCACCGGAGATCACCCTTGATCATATATCCTTCCGCTACGATGGGGCAAAACAGGATACCCTTCACGACATCTCCCTCACGATCCGCCCCGGCGAGCGCGTGGCGTTGGTGGGCATGAACGGTGCGGGTAAAACGACGCTGGTGAAGCTCCTGTGCGGACTGTATACGCCGACCTTAGGCGAAATAAGAATCGACGGCGCGCCCGTCGGGGATTTCCGAAGAGACGACTATTATCGGTTGTTCTCACCTGTCTTTCAGGACGTGCAGACCGCATTCTTCTCGCTGGCAGAGACGGTGGCGGGTGACTTTGGAGATCGGATTGACAGATCCCGTGCCGAGGATTGTATGCGACGTGCGGGGCTTGGCAAAAGGCTGGATTCTCTGTTGCATGGAATAGACACCTGCCTTGACAAGCAAGTGAATAAGGACGGTATCGAGCTGTCCGGCGGCGAAGCGCAGAAGCTGATGATGGCGCGAGCGCTTTATAAAAATGCGCCCATTCTGGTGCTGGACGAACCGACTGCCGCCCTTGATCCCATTGCAGAAAACGAGATATACCTACAGTACCGCGATATGACAGAGGGCAAAACGTCGCTCTTTATCTCGCACCGACTGGCATCCACCCGGTTCTGCGACCGCATTCTCTTTTTGCAGGACGGCGAGATTACCGAGGAGGGTACCCACGAGGAATTGATGGGATGCGGCGGCGAATACGCAAAACTCTATGAGATTCAAAGCTGCTGGTATCGGGAAGACTACAAAGGAGGTGAGCAGGCATGAAACTGAAAGAACATCTGCAGATCAGTCGTCGCTCGGTGAAGCTCCTGTATGCGCTGAGCCATCGCCATCTGATCTGTCTTGTGCTGAGTAGCGTTGTGACGGCGATTCTCCCCTTTGTGCCGGTTTATTTCTCGGCGCAGCTGATTGACGCGCTGAGCGCCGGTTCGGATGTCCGAACGCTTGCGCTTTATGCGTCCCTGACAGTAGGAATTACAGCGCTGGGAAGCCTTGTGAAGGCATGGCTGGAAGCGCAGAAGGAGATCGGATTTAAGGAAGTCAACGGTGCCCTGGATTGGCTTCACGCAGAGAAGGCAATGAGCCTTGCCTATTCCTCGATAGAAGACCGCGAGGTTGCACTGCTGCGGGAGCGTATCAAAACTGAAACGCAGACCGGATATAACCTGTTTTTTCTGATTGGCTGTGTGGAATCGGTCATTCAGTATGCGGTACAGATCCTTGCGTCCATATCGCTGACAGCGTCGTTTTTCATGTTGGCTTCCATACCGCGGTGGGCAAAGCTTGCACTTATCGGCGGCGTGGGGCTGAACGTTGTGCTGACGGTACTTGTAAAAAGAAAATCTGCAAATCTGCAGACAGCATACCTCTCCGACGCCGTTCCGCTCAACACCCAGCTTGAAAAATTCATGCAGTATCTGGATCATTACACCAGCGGAAAAGGCATCCGCCTGTATGCCATGGAGCAGCCGCTTGCCGAATTCGTGGGCAAGGACGTATATGGCAATGTGTGCGACTGTGAAGAGACCATGCGTTTTCGCTGTGCGGGACTGAGCTTTATCTCCACGATGATGAACTATGTACTGCGCTTCGGCGTTTATCTGCTGCTCATCTTCGTTGCCCTTGGCGGCGGGCTTTCGGTGGGAGCGATCGCACAATATGTGTCCTGCATCATGCTGCTGTTGGCCGCCATTTCGGGAATGGTAGGCGCGGTACAGACTTCGCTCATCAATCACGAATATACGAAACGCTTCTTCTCCTACTTTGATATTCCAAATCCCATGTATCAGGGTTCGCTTTCGGTGGAAAAGCGTGATGACAACGAATACTACATCGAATTCCGCGACGTGTCCTTCCAATATCCGAACACGGATGTCTATGCCCTGCACCATGTGAACCTGAAATTCAAAATCGGCGAAAAGCTGGCTGTTGTGGGCATGAACGGAAGCGGTAAAACGACCTTTATCAAGCTGCTGTGCAGGCTTTATGACCCCACCGAGGGCGTAATCCTGCTCAACGACGTGGATATCCGTAAGTATAACTACGATGAATATATGTCGATCTTTTCCGTGGTGTTTCAGGATTTCCGTCTGTTTGCATTTTCCCTGGGACAGAATGTGGCAGCAGGTGCCGGGTACAACCCCACCCAGGCAGCTTCCTGCCTGAAGGAAGCCGGATTTGGAGAGCGGCTTTCCAAAATGCCGAAGGGTCTGGAGACGAGTCTGTATCAGGATTTTGACAAGCAGGGCGTAGAGATCTCCGGCGGCGAGGCACAGAAGATTGCCCTTGCAAGAGCGCTGTACAAAAATGCACCCTTCATCGTGCTGGATGAGCCCACGGCGGCACTCGACCCGGTATCCGAATATGAGGTCTATCGGAAGTTCAATGAGATTTCCGGCGGCAAAACCGCCATCTACATCAGTCACAGACTGGCGTCCTGCCGCTTCTGCGATGAGATTCTTGTGTTCAACGAAGGCGCTATTGTCCAGCACGGCACCCATGAGGCACTGCTGGCGGAAAGCGGCGGCAAATATGCCGAGCTCTGGAATGCGCAGGCACAGTACTATACGGAGTGATAGAAAGCACGCTTCGCGAACGTTCCTATGTCATGAATAAAGCTCAAAAAGGTCTATATTTTTTCCAAGCTTCATATACTGGAAGGACAAGGTAAGGAGCAGAGTATGAAGGAAAAAATAAAGACCTTTTTGTGTGTACTGGTTCTGGTGTGCGCACTTCCCTATATTATTACAAAATGCTTTGACCGGAGCGGAAAGGAAAGCGGGGCAGGGGATGACACGGTCGTGCTGCCGGGAATGGAGGCTGTCACCGGAGAGACGAATGGAACCGAAGATATGGAGGAATATCTCATTGGCGTGGTGGCGAAGCAGGTGCCTATGAGTTATGAGACGGAGGCGCTGAAGGCCCAGGCGGTCATCGCACGGACAAACCTGCTGGCGGCAAAGGAGAAGGGGGAAGAGCTGCCGGAGGGAGTATCCAGAGACGAGCTCTTGAAGCTGTGGGGAAAGGAGGACTTCGGCAGCAGCTATCAGAAGCTGGTGAATGCAGTAAAGGACACGGAGGGCGTGGTACTGACCTATCAGGGAAGCTACATATATGCGGCCTTTCATTCCGTCAGCGCAGGGCGGACCAGAAGCGCGGCGGAGGCACTGTTGAATGACAAGCTTCCGTGGCTTGACAGTGTGGACAGCGATTCGGATATCGCATCCCAGGATTATCTGAAGGTGATCTTCCTGGAAAAATCAGATTTTGTGAAGCGGCTTACGGAAGCCTTTCCCAAGCTGGCGCTGGACGCTGAGAAGCCATTAGACAGTATTGCAGCCAGTGCCAGGGACGGTGCAGGCTATGTGACAGAGCTGAAAAGCGGGGAGGAGACAGTGAGCGGGGAGGACTTTCGCAATGCGCTGGGGCTTTCGTCTGCCTGCTTCTATCTGAAGGAAGTGGAGGGGAAGATCCGTATCGTCACGAAGGGGCTGGGACATGGACTGGGACTAAGCCAGTACGGTGCGAATGAAATGGCAAAAAAAGGTATGAATTACTCGGAAATCCTCAGTTATTATTTTAAAAATATCGAAATTTCTGATTAGAAGATTAAAATGCGGGCATGCTATCATCAATACAATAGAAAGAATGCTTCACAAACTTTCTATTGTCATGAATCAAAGGCAGGATGGTGATAGCATGAAAAAACGTAAAGGAACAGGATCTTTTTTGAAACAGAAATCTTATATGCTGGCGGCGGTCCTTATGCTGGCGGCGGTATTCGGCATGACAGGCGTTTATGTCAGCGAACAGCGGGCGGAAAAGAAGAAGCAGGAGCAGCTGGCATTGCTGGAGCAGGAGCGTCTGGAACAGGAAGCGGAGGCGGTGAATCGCGTGATTCCGCCGGAGAATGATGATTTTCTCGATGCACCGGATGTGGTGTCCACCGGGGAAACCGATCCCGCCGCGCAGAATCCGGCAGCAGATCCGGCGGCTGACACCGACGCACAGACGGATGCGGCAGCTTCCGTGGAACCAGCGCTTCATTTTGATGCAGCAAACGATATGCAGTGGCCCCTTAAGGGAAATGTGATCATGAATTACAGCATGAATCAGACGGTCTATTTTGCCACGCTGGATCAGTACAAGTATAATCCGGCAGTTGTCATCCAGGGTAAAGTCAACGACAAGGTGCTCTCTGTGGCGGATGGAAAGGTCAGCAATGTGGAGTCCAACGAGGTTACCGGCTGTACCGTTACGGTAGAACTGGGAGACGGCTACAGTGCCATCTACGGACAACTGAAGGAAGTGAAGCTGGGCGCCGGGGATACCGTTGCCGCCGGGGATACCATAGGATATGTCAGCGAGCCCACCAAGTATTATTCTGTGGAAGGACCAAACCTGTATTTTCAGATGGTGAAGGACAATCAGAGCGTGGATCCTATGGGATTCCTGGAGTAAAGTTGTATTCACAAAAAATTGGATATGGAGTATACTATATAGTAACCTAGAACGACCAAAATCCGCAATCGTGATTTTACGAAATATATGCGTTATATATGGTAAGGTACAGATACGTTTTGGTCGATTGCTTCATATAAATGAGGCCCCCTGGGCCTCGCTACATAGGTGGATGAAATGAACGTGACGTATATGGTAAGGTGCAGCGACGGGACGCTGTACACCGGGTGGACCAATGATATTGAAAAGCGGCTGGAGGCTCACAATCATGGCCTGGGCGCCAAATACACCAGGAGCCGCATTCCGGTGGAGCTGGTGTATCTGGAGCACTTCAAGACGAAGCAGGAGGCCATGAAGCGGGAAGCCGCCATCAAGAAGCTGCCCAGAGCGGACAAGCAAAAGCTGGTGGAGAGCTATCAGGCGGATAAGCAAAAGCTGGTGGAGAAGTATCAGGCGGATAAGCAGAGCTGATCACAGCACCGGCATGTTCGCAACGAAAAAGTACATCATGATAAAGTGGCATATGCTTCCGGCCATCACAAAGAGGTGGAAGATCTCGTGGGAACCGAAATTCTTGTGCCGTGCATTAAAGATAGGAAGCTTCAGCGCATAGATGATGCCGCCCACCGTATAGATGATGCCCCCGGTCAGCAGCCAGAAGAATCCTTCTGTGGAAAGGGAATTTATCAACTGTGTAAACGCCAGCACGCACACCCATCCCATGGCGATATACAGAGCCGAGGAAAACCATTTGGGGCAGGTGATCCAGAATGCTTTCACAAGGATTCCGATCAGGGCGATCCCCCATACCAGTGCCAGCATCGTATAGCCTGTCCGGCCACCCAGCACGATGAGACATATCGGCGTATAGGTTCCGGCAATCAGCACAAAGATCATGATGTGGTCCATCTTCCGCAGGATCCGGTTGGTGCGCTCCGACAGGTTCAACGCATGGTAGGTTGCGCTGGCTCCGTAGAGCAGGATCATGCTGAGGATAAAGATTCCCAGGGAAATCAGATGGATGTTGTCCGGGTTCATGGAGGCCTTGATCAGCAGTGGGACTGCGGAAAACATCGCCATCAGCATCCCTATAAAATGAGTAATGGAACTTCCTGGATCTTTTAAATGAAATTTCATGGTATCATCTCCTGTTCTTAATAAGTAGTAACCTAAAAAATATGATGTAGTTTTAAAAACTACGTATCACTTATGGAAATACTATCACATGCAAATAGAAATGTCAACATATATTTGTTGACTTTATTTCCATATTCTGTTATGATAAGCCACAGCGCATAAAATAAAAACCGGGGAACGCGGCATTATAGCGGCATACCCGGTTTTCTTATTTCGCAGAAATAAATTTCTGTGACATAGATATAGAGAGGATATCATATGGAAAAAATCAGATTTGAAGAACTTAACTTATATCCGCAGATATTGCGGGGAATTGAGGAAATGGGTTTTGAGGAGGCCACTCCCATCCAGGCCAGGGCGATTCCGGTCATGATGGAGGGGAATGATGTTATCGGGCAGGCGCAGACCGGAACCGGGAAGACGGCGGCCTTTGGGATCCCGCTTCTGCAGAAGGTGGATGTCCAGGACAAGAGAACTCAGGCTATCGTGCTTTGTCCGACCAGAGAACTGGCGGTACAGGTGGCGGAGGAGCTTCGCCATCTGAGTAAATACATGCATGGCGTCAAGATTCTGCCGGTGTATGGCGGCCAGGACATCGGCAAGCAGATCCGTTCCCTAAAGGGCGGCACCCAGATCATCATCGGGACGCCGGGACGTGTCATGGATCACCTGCGCCGGAAAACGATCCGCTGTGATTTTGTTCACACCATCGTGCTGGACGAAGCGGACGAGATGCTGAACATGGGCTTCCGGGAGGATATCGAGACGGTACTTGGGTATCTTCCGGAGGAACGGCAAACCGTGCTTTTCTCTGCCACCATGCCGGGGCCGATCCTGGAGATCACCAAGAAGTATCAGAGGAACGCCGTCACCATCAAGGTGGTAAAGAAGGAACTGACGGTGCCCAGCATAGAGCAGTATTATTATGATGTGAAGCGGAAGGATAAGGTGGAGGTTTTAAGCCGTATCCTGGATGTGTATAATCCAAGGCTTTCCCTGGTGTTCTGTAACACCAAGCGCATGGTGGACGAGGTGACGAGTGCGCTGCAGGGGCGTGGATATTTTGCAGAAGGGCTTCATGGAGATATGAAGCAGGCGCAGCGTGACCGGGTCATGAACAGCTTCCGAAACGGGAAGATCGAGATCCTGGTAGCTACAGACGTGGCGGCCAGAGGCATCGATGTGGATGATGTGGAGGCGGTCTTTAACTTCGACTTGCCCCAGGATGACGAGTATTATGTACATCGTATCGGACGGACCGGACGCGCGGGCAAGAGCGGCCAGGCCTTTACCTTCGTCAAGGGAAAGGAAGTTTATAAAATAAAGGATATCCAGCGTTACTGCAAGGCCAAGATCCTGGCAAAGCCGATTCCCAGCATGGATGACGTGACCCAGATCAAGCTGGAGAAGATCATGAACCGCATCGGCACTGTCATCGAGGAGGAGGATCTCACCAAGGCCATCGATGCAGTGGAGAAGTACGTCAACGAATCTGATTACACGGCCATGGACATTGCGGCAGCATTCTTAAAGCTGGCACTGGGCGGCAAGGAGGAGCAGCAGGCGGCACCGACGGAATTCGAGTTCGGCGATACCGGAGCGGAGGAAGGCATGGTGCGTCTCTTTATCAATATCGGAAAGAAGCAGAATGTAAAGCCGGGAGATATCCTGGGCGCTATCGCCGGAGAGAGCGGCATCCCCGGAAAGCTGGTGGGAGCCATTGACATGTATGACAATTATACCTTTGTGGAGGTGCCCAGGGAGTACGGGAAGGATGTCCTGAACGCCATGGCCAATGCCAAGATCAAGGGCAAGACCATCAGCATCGAGCCGGCGAATCAGAAAGTGAGTTGATTTGTTTCGCAGCTTCGTCTAAAAGATGGCCTGCTTGACACACTTCGCAAAAGCGAATACAATATATAGTGTTCGTATTTGCGTATAGTGTTTGGAGGTGAGACATAAATGCTCAAGCAGATCAAATATTTTCAGACAGTTGTGCGGTGTAACAGCTTTACGGAAGCCGCCGAGGAATGCTACATCTCCCAATCCGCCATATCACAGCAGGTTCAAGCCTTGGAAAATGAACTTGGTGTAAAGCTGCTAAAACGGGAAAAGCGGAAATTCTCTCTTACCCCTGCCGGTGAGCATTTCTATAAAAAGAGCTTGATTCTCACTGCTGATTTTGATAATTTGTGCCGTGAAACAATGCGTATTGCAATGGGAGATGAAGCGCAGCTTCGTATCGGGTATCTGAAATGCTACGGAGGTCAGGAATTTCCTCACGCTATTGCAGAGTTCTCAGCAAAATATCCCGATGTATCGGTTAACATTGTCAATGGTAACCACGAAGATCTGTATGATCTTCTTCGTACCGGTAGCGTGGATTTAGTGCTGAACGATCAGCGGCGCGCGTTCTCGGATGAGTATGTAAATTTTCACCTGGTTACAAGCAACTGTACCATTGAGATATCCAATCGGAATCCGATCTCACAGCTCGAACGCGTCAATATTTCCGAACTTAAAAACACTTCTTGTATCCTGATAACATCGCAAAATCAACAGGATAACGAAGTGACCTATTATAGGGATGTAGTTGGTTTTACCGGAGAATTTCTGTTTGCCGAAAATATTGAGGAAGCCAGATTGATGGTGGTCGGCGGGAAAGGCTTTATGCCTATTGACGGCGGAGAGAAACCGGTTCAATTCAGTCAGGCGATTCACCGTGTTCTGTTGTGCCGAGGCGATAAACCGATCAAACGCAACTACTGTGCGTTTTGGAAAACGGATAATTCAGGCTACTATGTAGAAGAATTTGCCGATATATTGAAATCGCAATTTACCAAACAAATATAAGAGAATAATCAGGCTGTGTTCCTTTTGGAGCGCAGCCTTTTTACATAAGTTTTTCTTATGTATCAGAACTGAAAATCAAATTGTTTCACACTTTTGAAATCCGTATAATATAAACAGAACGGTAAAACAGTTATACCGATTTATAAAATCAAAAAGGAGTGTTCACATGGCAACCTTGATCGCATTTTACTCCCGTGCGGGAGAAAACTATTTTGGCGGCGCACACCGCCATATCACGATTGGCAATACGGAAAAGGCAGCCGAAATGCTGGCAGACATCATCGGCGGCGAGCTTTACAAGATCGAACAGGCGCAGCCTTATTCCGACAACTATGACACCTGTACCGCTGAGGCAAAGGCGGATTTGCAGAGCAATGCGCGCCCGGAGGTGCTGAACCTGCCCGATGATCTGGACGCCTACGATGAAATTTACCTCGGCTATCCCAACTACTGGGGAACGATGCCCATGGCGGTCTACACCTTCCTTGAAAACTATGACTTCACCGGCAAGACCATTCACCCCTTCTGCACACATGAGGGCAGCGGTCTTTCACATACCGTGCAGGACATTCAGAAGGCTGCACCGGGTGCGACAGTCACAAAAGGTCTTGCCATTCACGGCAGCAGCGTTGACAGTGCGAAGGCAGCGCTTGTGCATTGGGTCGAAGTCCGGAAGTAAAAACTGAAAGGAGCAGAATCATGGAATACATCTATGGTGGAATGGTTTGCCCGCATGGTGGAGGAACGCAAAACGAGGCACGACAGCAGTAAAGAAAGGAATGATTTATCATGCAGCTTACAGAAAACGCAAAACAATATCATGAAAGTATGTTTCCGGGTTATGTTTCAAAATTTTTAGAGACCGATCCGGAGTTTATCGAACGGTTTGACAATTTTACCTTTGACGAGGTGGTAAACCATGATGATTTGGACGATAAGACACGGTTCATGGCAATCCTGGCAACGCTCCTCGGTTGTCAGGGAGCGGATGAATTTCGGGCAATGATGCCCGCCGCATTGAATTTTGGGGTGACACCGATAGAAATCAAGGAAATTGTCTATCAGGCTGTAGCCTATCTCGGCATCGGAAGAGTGTTTCCGTTTCTTAAGATCACCAATGAGGTGCTGACAGAACGTGGGATCGAATTGCCGCTGCCTTCGCAGGCAACTACGACCGTCGAAAACCGCCGCGAAGCCGGCACACAGGCACAGGTGGATATTTTCGGTGAAGGAATGCGGGATTTTTGGAAATCAGGCCCGGAAGAAAGCAGGCATATCAATCTGTGGCTTGCGGACAACTGCTTCGGCGATTACTATACACGCAGCGGACTTGACTATAAACAGCGGGAAATGATCACCTTCTGTTTTCTCGCTGCACAGGGCGGCTGCGAACCCCAGCTTACCTCTCACGCAGCGGCAAATATGCGTATCGGAAACGACAAGGCGTTCTTGATTAAGATTATATCACAGTGCCTGCCCTATATCGGCTATCCCCGCAGTCTGAACGCACTTAGGTGTGTAAACGAGGCGGCGAAATAAGGAGGAAATGACAATGAGCAAGACATGGTTGATCACAGGCGTATCCAGCGGATTTGGATATGAAATACAAAACAGCTTTTAGAGGCAGGCGATACCGTTATCGGTACTGTCCGAAACACAAACAAGGTGCAGACGCTGATCGAAAAGTACCCGGATACCTTTGATTGCCGCATTCTGGATGTGACGGATGTTCCGGCGGTGCAGAAAACGGTCCATGACAGTTTTGCCGACCATGGCAGGATTGATGTGGTTGTCAGCAATGCAGGGTATGGTTTGTTCGGCTGCGTGGAGGAGCTGAGCGATGAAGAAATCGATCATATCATCGCCACAAATCTGGTTGGCTCCATCCAGCTCCTGAAAACAGCGGTTCCGTATCTTCGCAAACAGGGCGGCGGCAGAATCATCCAGATGTCCACCTATGGTGCGCAGGTCGCATATCCTGCCAATTCCATGTACCATGCTACCAAGTTCGGCATTGAAGGCTTCTGTGAGGCACTGGCTCAGGAGGTAGCACAATTCAATATCGGCGTGACAATGGTCGAGCCGGGCGGCGCAAGAACTGAATTCCGTTACGGCAGCGCTAAAGTAGCGAAGCTGATGCCCGAATATGAATCCTGCCACGGCTTTCTGAATATGCTGGATGCATCCAAAGGGCTGGCTCCCGGCGACCCCGCAAAGATGGCACAGCGTATTATAGAGAGTGCAGAAAAAGAGCCTGCTCCGCTTAGAATGGTGCTGGGCAGTCAGGCGCTTTCTGCGACGCTTACCCGTTTGAAGGAGCGTGTTGCAGACTATGAGACGCAAACAGAGCTTGCTGCTTCTACGGATATTACAGTATGCAATCAAATAAAATGATAGCGTGGTTTGCCGATGCTCTTTTTGCCGTATTCAATGGCATTTGCAGGTCGTGTATTACCTTGGAAAAAGGCGTTATTGACGAGAAAAAAATCTTGTAATATAATACGACCAGATGGGGGGAGCGTGCACTAACCATGCAAAGAGAAACCCTTCTGCAAGATCTGAGAGAGCACCCGTACAATAGCGGAAGGTGAAAGAAAACCCGGCAATACCGTCGGGAAATAAAATAAACATACCCAGATAAGGAGGAAAATTCTCATGAAAAAACAAGTTGTATTTTTTATCGCACTGACAATGGTACTGGCTTTGGTCGCCTGTGGATCAGGCAATACGGGAAGCCCTGACAGCACGACATCCAAGCCCGATTCCCAGCCGAATAAATCCGATTCAGTATCCGATACAACACCGGATTCTGCACCCGATACAACGCCGGATTCCGCATCCGATACAACACCGGAAACGGAGCCGTCTGCGGACACCGCAAAATCTCTGGTGGTCTATTTCTCGTGGTCGGGCAATACGGAAAAGGTTGCGAAATCCATCCAAAGTCAGACCGGAAGCGACATTTTTGAGATCGTGCCGAAAACGGCGTACAGCGAGGATTATAACACGGTTGTTGCAGACGCAAAAACAGAGCAGCAGAACAACGCCCGGCCGGAGATCAGCGGAACGATAGATAATATCGACGATTATGATACAATCTACGTCGGTTTTCCTAACTGGTGGGGCGATATGCCGATGATCCTCTTCTGAATCTCAACTGGCACAAACGGCTCTTTCAGGGAAAATATACACCGATGCGTGTGCTCACGCTTTGCGTGGATATTCTTGTTCTGCTTGCCATGCTTGCGCTGATGTACAGCGGGATCGTCATGTCCCGCCATGTGTTTGCTTTTTTACCGATCGAAAGCGGTCTGGCATTGGCGCGTCGGTTGCATATCCTCGGTGCGTACTGGGGGTTTTTGCTGATGAGCCAGCACCTTGGTCTACACTGGAATATGATCCTCGGTATGATAAAAAAGCAGATAAAGCTGAAACCGCATAAAGCGAGAGGCGCTGTACTTTTCCTTGCTTCTGCTCTGATTGCCGCCTACGGTGTGTATGTGTTTATCCGTCGGGATTTTCCGACTTATCTGTTCTTGAAAAGCGAGTTTGTGTTCCTTGACTACAGCGAGCCGAAACTGCTGTTTTATCTGGACTATCTGGCACTGATGGGACTGCGCATCTTTGTTGCACACTATAGCGCTAAATTATGCCGCAGAAAGAAGGAGGCAAAATTGTAATATGGAATACACAAAACTGGGAAATACCGATATAGAAATATCGAAGGTCTGCGTGGGCTGCATGAGCTTCGGCAAAGCTGGAACCATGCACGACTGGACGTTGGACGAGGACGCCACGGAAGGCGTGGTAAAGCACGCTCTTGATCTTGGTATCAACTTTTTCGATACCGCCAATGGTTATTCCGCCGGGACAAGCGAGGAATATCTGGGGCGGGCACTGAAAAAGAATACTGCCCGTGACAAGGTGGTGATTGCCTCCAAGGTGTATTTTAACCCCGGAAGACTCTCAAAAGAGGCGATTTATCGAGAGATCGACGGCACACTCACGCGATTGGGAACAGACTATCTGGATCTCTACATCATTCACCGCTTCGACTACGAAACACTGATAGAGGAAACCATGGAAGCACTAAATGACTTGGTACAAGCCGGGAAGGTTCGGGCTTTAGGAGCCTCCGCTATGTACGGCTATCAGTTTTACAATATGCAGCTTTGTGCCCGCGACCATGGATGGATGCAGTTTCAGGCTATGGAGAACCACTACAATCTTTTGTATCGTGAGGATGAACGAGAGATGATTCCTATTTGTAAGCAGATGGGAGTATCTTTAATGCCGTACAGTCCTTTGGCTGCCGGTCACCTGACACGGCCTACATGGAATTCCGATACCTTGCGCAGCAAAACTGACCGTGTGGCTATGGGGAAGTATGACCGCACGGAGGAGCAGGACATGGTTATCGTTCAGCGTGTGTATGCGCTGGCAGAGCGATATGGCGTGAAAATGCAGCAGATCGCTCTGGCGTGGCAGTGGGCGAAAGGCGTGGCATCTCCCATTGTCGGGGCAACGAAAGCCCGATATCTGGACGATGCCGCAGGCGCTTTTGCAGTGAAACTAACAGACAAGGATGTTGCCTATCTGGAAGAACCCTATATCCCACACCGCATCGTCGGCGCCATCGACCACAATCCCGCCGATGGCGTGATGCTGCTGGATGAGAAGAAGTAAGTCAGGTAAAAAAATAGCGAGTGATATATGGAATGAAAATATTCTATAAAGATTTGCATTCAGATAATTGGCAAAAACGCGTATCCTGATTCATCTGCTTCTCTGTCAGTCCATACATTTTAACGCGTTCCGCCAGCTCGTCCTGCAGCATAGATTGGTACACGGTGTTTTCGGAATACTCGTTCATGACACATAAGCCCTCTTCCGAAACCTCATAAAGAGAGCCGTTCTTTCCCGCATATATCCTTTGAAAAGCACCCGGATAGCATTCATAGAGAACAGGGATTCCGTCGACTTCGTCCATCAACAGGTCAAAATCGTCCTTCGGTGCGCCAAAGCAAATTGCAGTTATTCTGCTCCTTATAGCGTAAACATACTCCACTCCGTGGGTTGATGGGCGAGGTGTAAGCTCACGCAGACCAGAAATCTTTGATGCATGATAAAGCATATTGCGTCCTCCTGCAAATTCTCTTTTTTGAGAATGTCAATAAGTTACTTCAAAATTACGCGCGAACAACAGCATTTCGCGATTTTAAATAAATATCAATATCATTATTGATATATTGATATCCGGTGGTATGCAGGATATCGTAGAATTCATTCAGATAGTCAAACACGCCATAGCGTCGGAAAAGCTCTGCTGTTTGTTTTCCGGTTAAGGCTTTATGCACCTTGTAATTTTCAATGCAAAATACCGCAAAATCCGTTTTCTGACTCATGATATCCCCTCCTTATACATCGGGAAAGACAATACTTCCCGTCTGTTCTTCTTGCTCCAAAAGCGAGTAAAGCATATCTGTACTGTACTGCCAAATCTTTGTATCTTCCTGTTCTAGTGCAGCATAAAGCTTGGATGCATACAACTTAGCAATCGCTTCTTCTTCTGAAATGTTTTTCTTTTTGGCTATCATCCCGACAAGATCGGCACTAATATACGGCATAATGGCAATAAATTGTTCTTGTCCCATCATCATTCCTCCGATCTGACTTCTTTTGATTCAATAAATTTAACAAAGGAAAGCATCTTTGCAGTATGAAAAGTCCACTGATCCTGCAAGACCTCTGTTTTCAACCGTTTTACCGTTTCTTCCGCATTCAAAACGCCGGTTTCAAAAAGGCGGATGGAGCGGTAAACATTATCATCCGCCACAGGCCCGATATGCATATCAAATGCCTCCTCTATCACTTCGCCCCTGCGGTTTCTGACAACGAATTGCAACCATTCCATATCAGCGTTAGAAAAACGGTGGATATGTGTTTGCTGCTGTGCCGCTTCAAAATCAAATGCATAAACCGAAACATATCCGATACTCCTGTTTTCTCTGCGCATCTTAATTCTTGCCCAACGTTCGGCCTGCCGCTCAGATGTTGTTGTATAAAATCCTGTTCCGAAATCAAGGAAAGTGTTACTGATGCGGATCTCAGGCTTTTCTACAAGCGCGGTACTTCCGTGATAAATAATCATGCGAGTCCCTCCAATATTTTATGAATCGCTTTCTGCTCCTGTTTTAAGGCAGATAGCATTTCCGTATAGTGTTTCCGAAGCGCAAGCTTATCTCGAAGCGCAGCCACGGTCTTGGCATCCTTGCCAATGTATTTATCGTACAGCTTCCCATTCTCTCTGTATTTCAAATAAAAGTATTCGTTTTTACGACAGACAAGCGAGCCTTTCGGAAGTTCTGCAAGCAAAGCTTCATATTCGCAAATCATATGCTTATTCCGCATAGCTTCGTTTTGGATCACGGAATCAATCAGCATCTCTCTCACCTCAAAATTATTTTACCACACAAAATTAAAATTATCAATCGGAATGTGTGGCAAGGCAGGGTTGTTTCATGAAGATATTTTAAAAGTCTAAAAAGATCAGATTTCATCGAG
>CAVGED010000098.1:0-7691 GCA_963628035.1 Paludibacteraceae bacterium | reverse complement strand
GAAAGCTCGTATTTTCAAGCTAAACTGGGATTTTTTTCGTACTAAAGTGTCAAATTCAGGAATGTACACGTCAACTATAGCACAACCTTGAAAAAAATAAAATACTCAAATGCATTTTTGTTACGTATGAAAGAAAAATGCCATTTTGCATATGGCAAAATGGCATTAAAATGCTGCATTTGTGTTCGTAAATCTATTAGCCGGCGTTGACTGCGCTTTCGATCTCAGTCTTGGCATCCTTGATCCAATCCTGAGCGGTGCCAAACCATTCGATCATCTCGTCGTACTTCTCGTCGCTGATCTCGGCATCGCCTTCAAGGATATCCTTATACTCGGAAAGCAGTGCAGACATCTCCTGGAATATCTCGATCACTTCAGAATCAATCGCATCAGCGTTATCGTTGATAAGAGTTGCAACTTCATTAAATTCCTTACTTGTGGTATTGAAAGCATCGATTGCTTCCTGCTTCTTGGGGCTATCCCCGCAGCCTGCAAGGCATAAAGCCAGTGACAGTACCATTACTGCCGATAAAAGTAAAGTAACAATTTTTTTCATTTCAAATTCCTCCCTGTGTATGTTGTTTTATCATGCCGCATTTGCTATAATCTTACCATATCGCACTGCTTTATGGCAGTTGGTGGAGTGAAAGGTCGTTTTTAGGGAGTGAATTGCAATAATTACAAAAAAATATGTTAAGAGCCATAAAAAAGGAAGGCTGTGCCGTATCTATAGAAGGAGGGATGAGGTTGGAGGATTTGGAATTTGAAGTCTGTATCCGGCAGATCCGGGAAGGTGAGAAGGAAGGCTTAAAGCAGATCTATCAGGCTTATGTCGGCCTGATCTATGCAGTGGTTTATGATGTGATAAGACACGAGGAGGATGCTAAGGATATCACCTCGGAATGCTTTATCCGGCTCTGGGAGCGGGCAGATACCTACCGATTCGGCGGAAAGCACAGGGCGTGGCTTGTGACGATAGCCCGGAATATGGCGATCGATCACCTGCGGAAGCAGCGGCGTGAGATGCCCGTGGAGGAGCTGCCGGAGGCAGAGCAGGAGAGCGGAGATTTCGCGGAAGAGGTGGTGGGCAGCATGAGCATGCAGGAGGCCATGAGGTGCCTAAAGCCGGAGGAACAGGAGGCTCTGGACTTAAAGATCCTCGGAGACCTCACCTTCCGGGAGATTTCTAAGATATTAAAGAAGCCGATGGGTACGGTGAGCTGGCTGTACCGAAGCGGGATTGAGAAGCTTAGAAAATATCATCAAGGAGAACAGGAGGTGCGGGAATGAAGGAATTGTCAGAAAAAGAACTGGAAAAATACTATAAAGAGTTGCGAATGACGGATGTTCCATCTATGTGGGATGAAATTGAAAGAAATCTTGCGCCGAGGGAGAAAAAGGAGCCTTCTGAAGTTATTTCAGGGAATGAGATATCATCTATTTCAGAAAAGGAGCCTTACGCTGTTTCGAAGGAGACCAGTCGGAAAAGCACGATTCCGCTTTGGAGACGGATCCCGGTTAAGCAGTTGTCTGCCGCCGCAGCAGTGCTGGTGGTGGCGCTTCTTCTGGTGTCGGTATTAGGAGCTCCGGGCGGCTCATCCAAAGAGGACTCTGCGGGCGCGGACAAAAGTGAGTTTTCAGGGGAAAAGATTTCTGATGACTGCGATACAAAGGACATGATGGAAGAGAAGACAAGTCTTTCGGCGGATGGACAGCGGGAGCCGGGCATGAATGAACAGTCCGGGCTGCAGATAACCGTATGCGTGAGAACGGTAGAGCCGTTGCCGGAGCAGCCGTCAGGAGATGCCGGACAGAGCACGGACGAAGGCTTTTGTGTCATTGCGGAGGTTCTGGATGGCGGAAGCAGCAGCTATCTTACGGGAGACGAGATTTCCATCTATTATTATGGAAGCGACTATCAGGAAGCTGATTTCACCGGAACGATGAAGCTGCAGGTGGAGGAAGTAAACAAAAAAATAAATTTATTGAAAATTTTACCATAAATTGGAATGGAGCTGTACGTATCTCTAATAGCAAAGGAAATCCAGGAGATTTCCGGGCGCAGAAACCTTAGGAAGATATTCAGAAAGAGGAGGGATTTTTGTGAAAAAGAGATTACGTGCAGCTTCTATTTTATTGGTGTTTTTAATGGGAGCTTCGCAGCTATATGGCTGTGGTATCGAAAAAGGGGACATGTCGGATGATGCCGCTACAGGCAATATTGCGCAGTGGAGTAAGAACGAAATGTCGATGGAGGAAAAAAGCAGTCAATGTTTAGGCTATGTGCGAGACCCCGAAGATACGGAGGAGTATAACACCTTGACGGAAAATGGATTTATCCGGACTGAACAGCAGCCGCTTTCTACCTTTTCCGCAGATGTGGACACGGCCAGCTACAGTATTGTGCGCAGAATGTTGAATCAGGGGCAGAGTCTGCAGGGGATTCCGTCCGGCGCTGTGCGTCTGGAGGAGATGCTCAATTATTTTCATTATGATTATGAAGTGCCGGGGGATGGCGAGGTGTTCGGCGTTTCCATAGACGGAACGGACTGTCCCTGGCAGCCGGAGCATGGCCTGCTGCGCGTAGGGATTCGCACGAAAGCCATTGATTTTTCAGAGAGTCCGAAGTCAAACCTTGTATTCCTGCTGGATGTATCGGGTTCCATGGAGAGGCCTGACAAGCTTCCGCTGTTGAAGCAGGCATTTTCCATGCTGGTGGACAATTTGGATGAGAAGGATCGCGTTTCCATTGTCACATATGCAGGAAGCGACCAGATCGTGCTGGATGGAGCCAGAGGCAATGAGAAGGGCAAGATTCTGGATGCGTTGTATCTTCTGGAGGCCGGCGGAAGTACGCATGGAAGCGCCGGAATCCGAACCGCATATGAGCTTGCGGAGCGCAATTTTGTTCTGAACGGAAACAACCGAATCATTCTGGCTACCGATGGAGATCTGAATGTCGGCGAGACCAGCCAGGAGGAATTGAAAGCGCTGGTGGAGGAGAAGCGAAAGGGCGGCGTGTACCTCTCCGTGCTGGGCTTCGGAAGCGGAAATCTCAAGGATAACCGCCTGGAGACACTTGCGGATTACGGAAATGGGAACTATGCCTACATTGATTCGCTGATGGAGGCAAAAAAGGTGTTGGTAGACGAACTCGGCAGCACGCTGCTGACGGTGGCCGAGGACGTGAAATTCCAGATGGAATTCAACGCTTCCAATATTAAGGAATACCGTCTGCTGGGTTATGAGAATCGACTGCTGGCGGCAGAGGATTTCACGGATGATACCAAGGATGCCGGAGAAATCGGCGCCGGTCATACGGTAACGGTACTGTACGAGGTGGCCTGGGCGGACGAGGCTGACGGCGGTGCATCAGGGAGCCGGGCGGCTAAGAATGCCGACGATTGGGCTACGCTCAGGATCCGTTATAAAGATCCCGGAGCATCTAAGAGTAAGGAGATGACACGCGCCATCGGAGCGGATTGTTATCAGTCAGATGTTGGTGCGGCCAATATGAGGCTGGAGGCCTCTGTAGCTGAGTTCGGTCTGCTGCTTCTGAACAGCCAGTATCGAGGAAACAGTTCTTATGAGCACATTCTATCCATGTGGGAGGGTGTAGCGCGGGGGGATCGTGAAGAAATCACTGAATTCTTAAGTCTGGTTAGGCTGGCAGACGGTCAGATCAAGGAGATGTGGTAAAACAAAAGCTATCGGGGAGGCGGAAGGAGAACTTTTATGAGAATGCAAAAACGAAAAATGTGGATGTTTATATGGATGGTTGCATTGACAGGAGGGTTAGCGTTGGTATCGGGCTGTGGCCTGGCTGTACGTGCAGCAAACGGAGTCAGTGTGATACCGAATGGGAGAGGGAATGGTGCTGCAGATATCTCTGAGTTTCCGGGAGGAATAGCAGCACAAGTCGATAAACCGCCTGCGGTATGCCTGGGAACCACCAAGGGGGAAGCAATATGCGGAACCTTCGCTACCATGGGAAGCTATATGTGGACGCGCGAATGCGGAAATGGACAGGCAGTCTCATATGAAGCGGATTGTACACCGCCCCGCGAGTGGGAGGAGATGGCCACCATTGAACTGGAAAAGACCGATGGTGTGGTGAAGATTGATTTTCACGACAAAGTGTTGGAATATACGGTCAGCCTCTGGCCCACAGGAAGTGCTTCTGATATAGGAGAAGTCATTACAGTCCGGGATGACAGGATCTTCTTGCAGGGTGATTCTGCCAAGGGGGTCTACGAATTGAATGTGATCTATCAGAATGGCTCTGCCATGTATGGATTTCGAGTAGAGTAAGAAAATCCGTAGTAGTTTGAGGCTGCTACGGATTTTCTCTTGCATTTTGTATTGTTGCTATTTTTCTTCCACTATGGTAAGATGAGACAACAAGGAAATTATTGGAGGCAGATATGAATAATAGGCGGATGCGGATCATATTTTGCATAATGGTGCTTCTGATGCTGTGCCTTACAGCGGGCTGTGGCGGAAGGAATAAGGAAAATCTGAAGAACGAGATGGCCTACCGACAGCTCGGAATCAATAAGATGGCTGAGGGCGACTATGAGGAGGCCGTGAAGATGTTCCAGAAGGCACTGGATCAGTCGCTGGCGGTGATCGGCGAATTGGAGATTGACATCTGCTATTACAAGGCGGCGGCCCAGTATAAGGCGGGAGATATGGACGGTGCCATGCAGACCTATACGGCGCTGATCGATTATGATGCGAAGAATGCAGATGCATTGTATCTGCGTGGAACTCTATATCTGACGCAGGGAGACAGTGATTCCGCTATGGCTGATTATGAAAATGCGCTGAAGGCGGACAAGAAGAATGGTGCACTGTATAACAAGATAGGCGAGCGGCTGAATCAGTCCGGTTTTACCCAGGAAGCGGAGAAAATCTGGAACCGGGGACTTGCGCTGAAGGGAGATACAGCCGCGGAATATCGTGAAAGAGGTTATGCTTACCTGCTTTTGGGGCAGTATGACAGTGCAAAGACCTACCTGGATAAAGCAAATGAGTTAGGAGACACCGAGGCAGTTTTTTATCTCGGAAAGCTGTATGAGGCTCTGGGAGAGACCGAGAAGGCCGGTGAGCTGTATGAGAGCTATATCGGAACCCACAGTGATGATACAGAGACATTGAATGCACTTGGCTGTGCGAAAATGGAGGCTGGCGATTATGAGAAAGCGCTTGTCTTTTTCCAGGCTGCTCTGAAGAATGAAAACCCCACGAATAAGCGGGAACTCTTGCGAAATGAGATTGCTGCCCTGGAATACACGCTGGATTTTGCCCAGGCCAGGGAGAAGATGGAGAGCTATCTTGCGGATTATCCCGATGACGAGGCGGCAACCAGAGAATATGAATTCTTAAAGAGCAGATAAGGACAGCTAGGTGGGACTTGTGTGGAGAAGCCGGATAGGAGGAATATCCAGGAGATGGAAAACAAATACTATTTGCTTAATAAAAATGAAATAATTGCGATGTTTCATGTAGATGAAGATTTTGATGCGGCAGTGATAGATGATCAATTAACCTCTTTGCCGGATTGGTTTGGTGATCTGGGCACGTTTATTTCCAACAGACGGGCACCAAAGCACCGGGAAAATATGAAGGAATTGCTAAAGCTGGGGGGGTGCGATACCCTGAAGGGATTTCTGGATATATCGCATGCATTATCCCTTGTGGACACCTTTTGGGTGAAGCCGGTGGAAAGCTCATTGGAATGGGAAGATTTGTCTCTATATACCCATCCTTTCAATGAGGTTATTGCCCGTACGGCCTTCGAAGGCGGACTGCATGGAAGGCAGTTTAGCACCACTTCTCCGGAATATGGAACGGACGGTTCCTTTGCAAAGTGCTGGATCCGTGAGGAGGATACCATCAAGCTTTTAAAGCGGGGAAGCTCAGGAGCCAGAAATGCCGGTTTGGAACCCTACTCAGAGTTTTATGCCAGTCAGCTTGTAAAAGCATTTACGGAGAATAGCGTGCGCTATGATCTGCGGACGTATGGGGAAAGACTTTGTTCCTCCTGTGATATCTTCACATCGGAAGACTATGGTTTTCTTCCGTATGCCGCTGTTGACCGGGGAAATTCCACCATTTTGTCTGTGTTGGCCAAGATGAAGGAATTAGGCCTTGAAGAGGAAGCAAGGCTGATGTTTGTTGTAGATGCTGTTATTATGAATGAAGATCGGCACAAGAACAACTTTGGCTTTATTGTCAACAATGAAACCCAGACCATTGAGGGGATGGCGCCGCTGTTCGATCATAATATCTCCCTGCTTCCCTATGCGGAAGAGGAGGATTTTGCTGAAATTGATAAATATCTGAGTGAAAAGGGACCGCGGCTTGGAGAGGATTGGATTCCGGTGGCCTCCCGATGTTTAGACAGCAAAACACGCCGGACATTAATCAACCTGAGAGATTTTTCTTTTGAACGTCACAAGAAGTATAATCTGCCGGAGTGGCGGCTGACGGCGCTGGAGAAGCTGATACACCGGAATATAGAGCGGATACTGGGATTATAATTAATCCCAGTTATCTGCCCAGTCATCGCCCCAGTCCTCGGCGGGATCGTAGACAGGTGTTTCCCAGCCCGCGCCGAAGACGTCGCCGTTCTCGTCATAGGCAAGACCGTCACCGCCAATGGTATATTTATCACCAAGATAGTAGATATTCACACCGTCGTAATACCACACCACAGAAGAATCATATTCATCCAGGGTGAACTCTGCCTGAAGGAGATCCGCATAGGTATCTGCATCACCGTTGCGGTAGAAAACGCCGTCAAAGCTGCCGTCCGAGCTCTGGCTATCGCTGGGTTCGAAGCGCAGTGTGAAGCTGTTGCCGTCCGCACTGGGACAGAGATAGGCGCAGCCGTTCAGAAACAGGTACGGCCCCTTGCCTTCCTGTTTGTCATCGATGGTGCCGTTGCTGAGCATTTCAGGCGAGCAGGCAATGTACTGCATGAGCGTCGAGTCAATGACCAGCGTCTCGCCCAGCGCATTCTGCCACATACCGTCAAAGTTGGAAAGCTCCCACTCTATCACGTCTACCGAATCGTCACGGTGAAAGCAGAAATAGTGTATGTTCTCTTCATCGCCATCGCCGTTCTGGTTGGGAAGTAATATCTCACCGTCCCGCAACAGGAAGTCATACATGAAGCCGTCGAAGCAGATCATCGGCTTGCCGTTCACCTCAGAGAATTCACCGTGCCCGGTGCGTCCGTAAAAGGTCTGATAGGCGTAAAAGCCGTTGTCGCTGTCAAAATAGAGTCTGTTTCCGCTGGTGGTTGCCCATGTACCGTCCAGCTCTGTCATATCCGTGATCGGTACGTCCTGTGTCTGGCTGATGGGGTCATCCGGGGTGTCATAGCTGTCATCTTTGCCGCCGCAGGCGGTCAAGCCTAAAGTGAGGATAACGGCCAATAAAAGTGTCAAGTTCTGTTTCCAATATTTCATCTTGTTTCACCCTTTCGTCAATGGTTAAAGATTATAGTACAGATATTGTACAGGGAGTTTTTGAAAATAGCTATTAACCAAAGGTTAGGGTAGACGCATGTTTTCCAGTTATAAATATTTTATTAAAATATGTAAAATTCCCCCAATTCCGTTTGAAACCTGACTTTTGCAGGAAAAATAAGTAAAAAATGCCCTCTATGCCAGTAAAATCAA
>CAVGED010000097.1:0-6695 GCA_963628035.1 Paludibacteraceae bacterium | reverse complement strand
GCAATACCCAGAACAGGCTGTATCCCTCACTGATGGTGCGGGAATGGCAGACCAGATGAAAGATTCCGTAATCCACCAACATATACAGCACACCAGCCGCCAGCCCCACCAACAGCGTCATGTACTTTTTCTTTTTCAGCAGCAGAATCGCCAATACCATCAGAAAAGCTGTGTCCAGCCAGATGTAGAGCGGATCAAACTGCCTTCTTGCAATGATCTCTCCCATTTATCGATCTCAGTCCATAACGGAGGAGCTGTACTGAATGGAAGAAATGTTGTCGCCATCCATGATAAAGGAGAGCTTCATCCCGCCCTTCTCATACACCAGAGCAGTCCCATTCTCCTTATAATCCTCACCATATGCCTTGATGACATCCGCCTTTGTCTTGGAGAGGTCTATGCCCTCCGGAGTGGCTACTGTATCATCCTTCAGAATGATATAGCCAACCAGATCCTTCTCTCCATCCGGGTAAGTATCAATCTCGAACCCGGAATAGGTGAACAGTCTGGCCGTTCCCTGTGCAGCACAGCTTGGCTCCTCGAAATAGCTGACGGTCTCTCCCAGCTTCTCCTCGATGGTGCTCATATCCATGTCTACGGATATCTCAACACCCTTTGCCTTAAAGACATATCCTTTGCCGCCTTTGTTGTCTGTGCTGACATTTCCGCTGTTATTGGGCGTTCCTGAATTCGTATTGTCATCTCCGCAGCCGGCCAGGGTCAGAGCGGTCAATATACATATGCACAAAAATACTGTCAGTCGCTTTAATTTCATTTTCATTTACCTCGTCTTTCTTTAATTAATATTATTTTGCCGTTCAATTTCCGCATCATAAGCCTCGCGCTTCTCCTGCCAGTCGGCCTCCAGGCCTTCTTCCCCGCGGCGGCTTTCAAGCCCGCATTCGTCCGTCAGGATCTTACCGAAGTAATGTGCCATCTTCTCTGCACCGGACAGGTTCAAATGCAGACCCGCATCGTAGGTATCCTTGCTGTAGTCAAGGCCGATCTCGTCTGTGACCTCCAGGAAGTTATAGTATTTCAGGTCATGCTCCGCAGCATACGCTTCCACCTGCTCCTCCCACTCATCGTACCAGTAAGGCACCAGGCTGGGAGCCTTTACAAGAACAAGCTCCACGTCGTTTTCCCGGCAGAGTTCCACCATTTTGTCCAGATATTTCCAGGCATTTTCCCCAAAGGAATAATCTGCCAGCACCTTGCCCTCCGGCACGTTCTCAGCAGGTAGAACATCCACCCGCATGTAATAGCCATTGAATGTCACCGGATCCCTGTGCCAGAAATACTTAAAATCATCCGACGTCAGCTCATTCCATCTGGAATGATACCGAAGCAGTGGAAACACATAATCCAGAAAGCTTTCCTCCTCCGTCATGGAGGCCTTAATGCTTCCCACCTTGGACCTGCTCCACTTCATATAATCCAGTGTCATGCGGTTGTAGGTTTCCTTCTGGGGCTCATTGTATTTTAAGGACAGCACATTGAATACTGCGATCTTGGGCTTCTCATAGGTGAAGGTCTCTTCCATCAGGTAGTAGGACTGCCAGATCAACTGCTGGGCCGTTCCCCGGATATAGCTGTTGATCCCGTACTCTTCCCACAGAACCATCGGGGAGATATTTTCATATAATTCACAGTCTCCGATAAAGATCACATCGTGATCCTTCTTCTCATCATAATACTCCGATACCATGGCGCCTTCCACTACGCCGCTCATGTATTTCGGCATCAGCAGACGCTGCAAAAACCACAGCACCAGCAGGATGATAACCACAGAGAGTACGACGCAGACTGCTGTTTTCTTCTTTGATCTCATTTCCACCGTCTTACCTCTCTTTAAAACTGATTGTAAATGAACTGACTGGCGTCATAGCCGATCCCGTAGGTTCCCCAGAGGAGCACCAGCAGGAATAATATCAGCCACAGCGAAAAACGCAGGGCATAAGGCTTCGCCGCGATCCGTTCCCGGACCGATCCTCGCCGCTGCAGGAGGCTGACCGTAAGGAGCATCAGGAATCCCACCAGCACCACTGCATAATCCGCTATCGTCAGTCCCAGCCCCAGCAGGGAGCCGTTAAAAAGCTGACCCCAGTTGAAGTCCGTGAACATGGTTCCAAACATTTTAAAAGTCAGGGGCACATCCCGGTAACAGTCAAAGGTACGAAGCGCACTCATCAGAATCACAGTCCGTACCACCGAGAACAGCCGCCAGCCAAAGGTACCGTCCACATGCACCCGCTTATGAAACGCGCGGTACAGCGGCTCGCACTCCTGTGAGATCAGGATCACTGCACAGTTCATCAATCCCCATACAATGAAATTCCAGCTTGCTCCGTGCCAGATACCGGTGGCAAACCACACCACGAAGCAGGACAGCCAGACAGTGAGACGCTTGCCGAACCATTCGCCGAAATGCTTCCGCCCGAACTTGCTGAGCTTCAGCATGGGCTGACAGACGGAAATCGGATAGAATATATAATCCGTAAACCAGCTTCCCATGGTGATATGCCAGCGGTTCCAGTATTCCTTGATATTCTTGGAGAAGTACGGCCGGATAAAGTTCTCCGTCACCTTGATCCCCATGGTCTGGGCGATACCGATGGTAATGTCGATGCCTCCGGTAAAGTCTGCGTACAGCTCCAGCGCATAGAACAGCATCCCCACAAACACCCAGATTCCCCGGTATGTGTCCGTGTCCCCGATGATGGTATTTACCGCCGTCACCAGACGATCCGCGATCACCAGCTTCTTAAAGAAGCCCCAGAGGATCCGCTGCAGTCCGAAAGCAACCGTCCTTCCATCAAAGGCATGGGGCTCATACAGCGATTTGCTAAGGTCATCAAATCGGCTGATGGGTCCCTGGATCAGCTGCGGGAAAAAGGACACAAAAAGCGCCAGCTTGAAGGGATTCCCCTCCGCCCGGTATTTTCCCCGGTACACATCGATGGCATAGCCCATGGTCTGGAATACATAGAACGAGATTCCCATAGGCAGCGCGATGTCAAGGAAGGACAGCCGCTTTCCGCTGTGGAACAGGCTGAGTACACCGTTGATATTATGAATGGTAAAATTCGTATATTTTACCACTGCAAGCATTCCGATATTCAGGATCAAAACCAACAGCAGCAACCGCCACTGCTTCTTTTTCTGTATCTCCTTATAGGCCTTGCGCTCGTCCCTGGACAATTCCTTCTTATGCTCCGCCAGATAGGCACTCTGGATATCCCTTTGCTTCTGGATCCGCCCCACGATCAGATATGTAGTAACGGTGGTAAAGAGGATATAGAGCAGATTCGAGGGGCCGCTGAAGAGGTAAAATACATAGCTGGCCAACAACAGCAGCGGCCACTGGCACTTCTTCGGCAGCGCGTAGTACAGCACAAATACAATCAGAAGAAACAGGATAAATTCATATGATGTAAACAGCACCGCTTAGTCCTCATCCATCAGGCTCTGGATCAATTCACACAGAGCAGCCACAGAGTTAAAATTCTCAGGAACAATCTTGTCCGCGGAGATCACTACGTCGAATTCCTCATTGATCTCGGAGATCAGGGTGATAATGTCGAAGGAATCTAATACCTTGCTGTCCACCAGGGTGGTGCAGTTCTCAAAATCCTCGTCGGGATGAAGCTCCGTAAGGATCTCCAGCAGAGTGCTTTTAATGTCTTCCATGTCTTTTCTTTCTCCTTTTCGGGTTTTTTATTCATGATAATAGTTTCAGTCCCACGCGGTCGATCTTACCGTTGGCAGTGAAGGGCATCTCATCAAGCTGCTCCACACGGTTTGGGATCATGTAACGCGGAAGCTTTTCTTTCAGCTTTGCAACCAGATCCTTGGAAGAAATGTCTCCTACGTAATAGAGTACGATCTTGCCCTTTTCATTGTCATAGACGCAGCCACAGAGCTTGACCCCGTCGATCATGTTGACGTTGGCTTCGATCTCTCCCAGCTCGATACGATGCCCCATGTGCTTGATCTGATAATCCTTCCGTGAGATGAAGATCAGCTCGCCGTAGTCATTGTATTTTCCGATATCACCGGTGCGGTAGATGATCTCAGGATAGGCAGTGTTCAGAGGATTCTGCACGAAAGCCTCCCTGGTCTTCTCTGGATTATTATAGTAACCAAGGGTTACGCCGGTACCCCGGATACAGATCTCACCCTCATTGGCTGGCTGGTCATGCTCATCCAGCAGGAGTATCTCCGTGTTCTGGAAGGGCTGACCGATGGGAATCGGCTCATTGTCGGCAAGCTCCCGCTCCACATGGTAATAGCAGCACATACCGGTCCCCTCAGTGGGGCCGTAGAGATTGGTGAAGCTGGCCTCCGGCAAGGTCTCACGCCAGAGCTTGAACTGCTTCATGGGAAATACCTCGCTGCCAAAAGCAATGGTTTTCAGGTATTCCGGCTTCACAGTCTTAAAGGTGCCGAAGGCAGATATCATGGTCAGCGCCGACACCACCCAGCACACCGTATTGACCTTATGCTCGTTTAAGAATTCCACCAGCTTTACCGGGAACATGAATAGGCTCCTGGGAACGATATAGGTGGTGGCGCCAAACTTCAGGGTCGGATAGATCTCCTTTAGACACGCGTCAAAATACAGCGGCGTCTGATTGGCGAACACCGTATCCTCGGAAAAGCCAAGGGTCTCCGACAACTGTTCGATATAGTCGATCACGGAACGATGGCAGGCCACAACGCCCTTTGGCACTCCGGTAGAGCCAGAGGTAAACACAATATAGATGGGATCGATATCCAGCGCCTTCCTGCGGATCTCTGAGAGCGCCTCCGTATCCTCCGGGAAAGAAGATATCTCATCATACAGACAGATCTCTCCGTCAAAATGAAAGGTTTTGGCCTTTTCCCTGGTACGGGCGTCACAGATGATCAGCTTCGCCTTACAGTTCATAAGGATCAGATCGATCCTGCTCTGGGGCATCTCTTCATCGATCGGCACATAGTAGCACCCGGCCGTGATGACCCCGAAGAAAGCCATCACCGTCTTGGGATGCTTATCCATGAACACCACCACCGGGCTGCGATAAAGCCCCTTGCTGTGAATATAGCTTCCGACCGCGCGGCTGTGTTCATATACCTGACGGAAGGTAAAGCCTTCGCTCTCGTTGGCAAAGGCCACCTTGTCCGGTACTTTCTTTACAATCGCATCCAAATAAGATAATACATTGTTTTCCATTTCTATTTCCTTCTTCCTCCGGATTCACATCCGGACAGCGCACTCTATAGTTTTCTTCCTTTAAATCGTATCCAAACAGCGTACGCTATGGTTTTCTTTCGGCTTTCGTCGCAGGCTCTACTGTATCTTCGGGTACTTCGTGGGATCGTAATTATGCGAATCCTTATGAGACCTGGAGTAAGCCATCAGATCCTCGTCGGAGGTATAGAAGAAGTATTTTCCATCCTTCCTCCTGGTGGCATCAAAATGATACCAGCCCTCTCCGATGTCAATGAGATTCCAGTAATGGCGCGTGGCAGCCGGAATCTTCTCGATGTCCATGTTGGTGATTCCCGCCTGCGTCAGCAGACACTTGGATGTCATGGCATAGGTATAGCAGTCGCCCCGCTTCTCAATAAGTCCCCGGTACGCCCCCTGAATCCAGTCGGTCTTGGGTGTTCCGTCCACATAAGCGATATTCTCATGTACCCACCAGAAAATGGCCTTCGCCACCTCCTTCTGGCTCATATCGCTGGTTGTGATCTGGGCCAGCAGCTTATCCGCTGCCGCATTCACATATTCCTCCGTGGCAGTCTCTACGCTGGCCTTCTTTACATGCAGAACGGTGGAGACCTCTGTTACATTGCCGGCCGCATCCGTAGCACGGTAGGTAATTGGATAGTCTCCGATGGTATTTAAGTCCACCCCGGCAGTATCCACCTCCAGCGTCACGTTCTCGTCATAATTATCCGTGACTGTCACATCCCGCTTGTAGGATACGCTGGAACCGGCCGGTATCGTCAGCTCCTTCACGCCCTCGATCACCGGCGGCTCCGTATCTGCCACCACCTCCACGCTGGCGGTAACCTCCGTCACATTGCCTCCCTCATCGGTGACGCGAAGCTTCACCTCACGGGTTCCCTGCTGGGAGAAATCCGGTGTCTCTGCAAACGCAACGGTTGTGGACGTGGCATCCTCAATATTCTCAATCAGGCTCTCCGGCTCCACAGTGCCTGTGGTAAATACCTTGACACTCTTCACCGTTACCACCGGCTTCACCGTATCCACCACATGCAGTGTGCAATTATATGTTTTGCCGGACACCTGGATCACCACCGCATAATCGGCCACAGTATTCATATCCACGGACTCATCCAGCCCCGACAGGAGCACCGCATCCTCCGGGTTCTTTTTCACGAAATCGGAGACCCCCGGCAGACTGCTCCCGGCCTCCCTGGTCAGCTCCTTCGTCACCTTGGGATATACAAAAAAATAAATGCAAGCCGCCGCGATCGCCAAAACCGCCAGCAATATCAATACGATTTTTAAGATCAGGATCCGCCTTTTCTTCCTGGCTCTGCGCATCCTGGCACTCTCTCTGCGATGACTCATCTCATACATCTCCTATTTTTATTCATCAACGAATCAAGTATACTGATTGTTCCCCCTGAGTTCCGAAGTTTGATATGAGCCAAATCATCCGCAAACCCTTGTGGCTAGC
>CAVGED010000096.1:0-73546 GCA_963628035.1 Paludibacteraceae bacterium | reverse complement strand
TGTAATTATCGGGAGTTCAAGCTATATCAGTTGAAATGTAACTGCAAAAGTGTGGGGGCTTTGAGTCCAGCAACCACTATTTTTATACGTTGCAGGATCTGCGGGAGAAGCTGATCAATCTTGCGTTTTGTGAGGAGCTGCTCATTCATCGTCAATCTGCATAAAAACCGACAACATTTTTCGTCGAAATAACAAAAACAAAGAAAAGGACTGTGTATCTTAGGTAAAATGACAAGAAACCGTTTCTTTTTTTGTGGAGTTTCAAGGTGGCAATAATTCGCGTAATTTGTTAAAGTATAGAAAGAAATATGAAAGTAATCAAGGAGGTTTCAAAATGGCAAGTTTATCAATGAAAGGCATTTGCAAGAAATATCCGAACGGTTTTGAGGCTGTTAAGGATTTCAACCTGGAAGTAGAAGATAAGGAGTTTATCATCTTCGTAGGACCTTCCGGATGTGGTAAGTCCACCACGCTTCGTATGATCGCTGGTCTGGAAGAGATTTCCGACGGCGAACTGTACATCGACGGCAAGCTGGTCAACGATGTGGAGCCCAAGGACAGAGATATCGCAATGGTATTCCAGAACTACGCACTGTATCCTCATATGACCGTGTTTGATAACATGGCATTTGGTCTGAAGCTGAGGAAGGTTCCGAAGGCTGAGATCAAGCAGAAGGTGGAAGAGGCAGCAAGAATTCTTGACCTGGAGAAGCTCCTGGATCGTAAGCCCAAGGCTCTGTCCGGTGGTCAGAGACAGCGTGTGGCTATGGGACGTGCTATCGTGCGTGAGCCGAAGGTATTCCTGATGGATGAGCCGCTGTCCAACCTGGATGCGAAGCTGCGTGTGCAGATGCGTGCTGAGATTGCAGCGCTTCATAAGAGACTGGGCGCTACTATCATCTACGTTACACATGACCAGACTGAGGCTATGACGCTTGGTACCAGAATCGTTGTTCTGAAGGACGGCGTGATCCAGCAGGTAGATTCTCCGCAGAACCTGTACAATGCACCGGACAATCTGTTCGTAGCAGGCTTCATCGGATCCCCGCAGATGAACTTCGTAGACGCAGAGTGCGTGGTAGACGGCGATAAGGTTTCCCTGAAGTTCGGCGATTACAATATCGTTCTTCCGCCTGCTAAGGCACATGCTCTGAAGGAAGGCGGCTATGCCGGAAAGACTGTTACCTTTGGTATCCGTCCGGAGGATCTGGATGATTCTCAGATCAACATCGAGACACATCCGCAGGATGTTATCACAGTTGAAGTTAGCGGCTACGAGTTACTTGGTTCCGAAGTGCTGCTGTACTTCGATCTCTGCGGTTCCAACATGACCGCAAAGGTAGATCCCAGAACTACCGCACGTATGGGTGATACTGTGAGACTGGCTTTGGATATTGAGAAGATCCATGTATTTGATAAGGAGACAGAACTTACCATCACACATTGATCATGACTGTGATCGAAGTATAGATTGGGCTGCTGCAGACTTGCGGCAGCCCTTTCAGATTACGGGATTCTTTTTTGTTGACGCGATATTTTTCCTGTGATAAGATTACTATAAAAGCCCAGTCTCCATGGAGGGACGCGGCGGGTGCTTGCACACACAAGCGTACAAACAGGAACGGACAGGAGGAAGAGGATTTGCTTTCGAATCATAAATTACAGATAACTTTGGCAGAGATCAAGGAGGTGGCCAGGATTGACCTGGCGCTCTATAATGATAAAGGAAAGGCCATCGTATCCACTTTTGAGCTGGAGGATGACCTGAGTGCGGCAGTGGTGCAGTTTGCCAATTCCATGGCGGAGAGTCAGACCATCAGTCACTATCATTTCTTCAAGGTGACGGTGGACAGCCAGTTGGAATACGTTCTGCTGGCCAAGGCCATGGGGGAGGAGACGTATGTCATCGGTAAGCTGGCTGTGTGCCAGATCCGCAATCTGATCCAGGCCTACAGGGATCAGTTTGACCGCAACAATTTCATGCAGAATGTGGTTCTGGGGAATATGCTTGTGGTAGATATGTACAACCGGGCGAAGAAGCTGCATGTGGAACAGGCGGAGCGTGTGGTGTTTATCATCGATGTGGCCGGGAAGAAGGATGGCATTGTCATGGAGACGGTGAAGAATCTTTTCGCCATCCAGAACCGCGATTTTGTCACAGAGGTGGATGAGAAGAACATTATACTGATCAAGGATGTCCGGGACATGGGTAAGGATGAGGATCTGGACAGCTTTGCGGCCATGATCGTGGATAATCTGCAGACAGAGGCTATGATTCCGGCTCGTGTGGGATATGGAAACCGGGTGGAGCTGCTGCAGGATATCAGCCGTTCCTATCAGGAGGCAAGAATGGCCCTGGAGGTTGGCAGTATCTTCTATGTGGAACAGAAGACGCTGTCTTATGCGCGGCTGGGAATCGGACGACTGATCTATCAGCTTCCCATCAGCATGTGTGAGATGTTCATCAAGGAGGTGTTCGGCGATACGGTGCCGGATATCTTTGATGAGGAGACGACAGTGACGATCCAGCGGTTCTTCGAGAACAACCTCAATGTCTCAGAGACCGCGCGGCAGCTGTATGTACACCGGAATACGCTGGTGTATCGTCTGGAACGGATCGAGAAGGTGATCGGACTGGACATCCGTGCCTTTGAGGACGCGATGCTCTTCAAGATCGCATTGATGGTGATGGCGCATATGGAGGCGCAGAAGGCGAAGGAAGAGAGCGAGCGGGAAGAGTAGGGTAAGTGCGGATTGTGAATGATAAACAGGAGATTCTTGAAAGGATCCCCCTTCTGCCGTCAGGCAGAAGGGGGATTTGTGGTGGTACGCCCGGCGGCGCAGGTTTCTGGCTCAGATGGGCTTATTTCATGATGAGACTTTTGATAGTTCTGTTTTCTGTGTTATCGTTGATGGACACGGCCAGTGTCACTTCGTCTCCGACTTTCATCTCGGAGAGGAGTGTGATGATATCCTGATCGTATACCTGGAAGGTGATCAGGTTGCCGTCTATTTTAAATTCTACGGTATTTTGATCCAGGAAGTCCTGATAGCTGCCAATGAGGGTGGGAAGGTTACCTTCGCAGTTGACCGCATCGGAGGCTTTCATATCAGAGATGCTGTACCGGAATATGGACTCTGTAATCGCGTCTGCATAGGCATTTGGTACCAGTGTGAATACGAAGCAGACGAAAGGCTCGTCCGTTTCTGCGTCGCAGAGGACAGCGGCCAGGCGAATGTCGCCGCTTTTTTGCCGGCTGGCGCTGATAAGCCTGGTATAGTACATGCCACGGTCACTGGGGGTGAAGATGTAGGCATCCCATCCCTCATCATAGCGGATCGTGGAGAGAGAGGCGGGAAGCTCAGGGAGATCTGAGTAGTCAGCAAACAGACCGGTAGCGAATTCCTGTACGGCCATTCGTGGTACCCGGATCTCACCATCCACCAATTCGGCCAGGTGTACCTCGTCCGTGTAGTTTACGACTCCGTAATAGATGGAGGACCAGAAGAAATCAGCGTCCGTACTGTCGTAGGTGCGGTTATTTTCGCAGACATTCAGTATCAGTGAGTCGACGGCTTTCGTCATATCTGCAAAATCATCAGGATCAAGCGCCTCCCCAACTTCTGTATTGTTGTCCGGCGTCTTATTGCCGTCTGTGTTGCTATCGGTATTTGCAGAACCATTCTGCTTGGTATTGTCCGGCCGGGATGGCGTGTTTGTATCTTTCCTGCCGCAGCCAGCCATCAGAAGGGCTGTTGTGAGTAGAATCATCCATAGTATTTTTCGTTTCATAACAGAATACCTCCAGGGTTGTTTTTCTACCTAGTATAATACACTTTTTTTAAAAGAAAATGAAGAGAAAGTTAAAAAATATATATTTCGTTGCCTACAGGGAGGGCTTGTGCTATTATTTAATCATATGATGTTTCAAAAATATCGGTAGACGGCGGAGAGGGAAGGCAGGTATGGAAGATGGAGCAGGAAGCAGAACGCAGCCCGGAAGAGCTGCTTGCAGAGCGGCTGGAACAGTTTGTGGAGGCTCTGGAGCGGGCAGACAGAGAGAAGATTGATGAATTATATGCGCACATGCATCCCGTTGACCTGGCGGAAGCCATGGAGGAGTGGGATGAGGAGCTGATCGGGCAGTTCTGCAGCCTTGCGGATGATGAGAAGCTGGCACAGCTTTTAGAGGAAGCCGGAGAGGAGCTTCAGGTCAAACTCACCGGTTTTCTGGATAATAGCCGGATCCTTGCAATCTTTGCCTATATGCAGAAGGATGATATTGTAGACATTCTCGGAAACCTGAAGATCGACCGGAGAAAGCAGCTCATCGACCTCATGCGGGGCGGGGAGAAAAAGATCATTACGGAGCTTCTGGGCTATGAGGAGGATTCTGCCGGTGGTATCATGACTCCGGCTTATGTCGCCTTAAACGGCCATCTCACCATAGGGGAAGCGCTGCGCAAGATCAAGGAGATCGCGCCGAGAACGGAACTGATTGAGACGATCTATGTGCTGAACGGCCAGAGACAGTTGGTGGGAAGTGCGGACCTTCGGGATATCCTTATCACCGATGATGAGGAGACACTGGAGAGCATCAGTGACGAAGAGGTTGTCTATGTGGAACCGGAGACGGATCAGGAGGAGGTTGCCCTTCTGGTGTCCAAGTACGACCTGAAGGCGATCCCTGTGGTCAACCGTAAGAAGGTTCTCCTCGGTATCATCACGGTGGATGATATCATCGATGTTATCATGGAGGAGCACACGGAGGATATGCTGAAGCTGGCCGGTGTCAATAAGGAGGAGACCATCGACAGCAGCATTCCACAGTCTGTACGACGCAGGCTGCCGTGGCTGTGTGTGAATCTGCTGACGGCCTTCCTGTCGTCCTTTGCCATTCGAAGCTTCGAGAGCATTATCGCCCAGGTGGTGGCGTTGTCAGCCACCATGACGATCGTTACCGGGATGGGCGGAAATGCCGGAAACCAGACATTGTCCATCATGATCCGAAGTATTGCTCTTGGCGAGGTGGAATTGAAGAAGAGCTGGCGGCTGATCGGCCGTGAGGCAGTCGTTGGGCTGGTGGACGGCGTGCTGATGGGAATTGCTACCGGGCTTATCGTATATTTTATTTATGGAAATTTTTATCTGGGGTGTATCATCTTTCTGGCGATGATCGCCAATCAGGTGATCGCAGGATTCTGCGGGGCGGTGATTCCGTTGATCTTCAAGGCGCTGGGACAGGATCCGGCGCTGGCGTCCTCCATCTTCCTAACAGCGGCGACGGATGTGCTTGGATTCTTTATCTTCCTAAACCTGGCAAGGCTGTTTTTGCCGCTGCTGATGTAAAGCGAATGGCGCGGGCTGAACTGTCACGATTGAGGCAAAGGGGTGGAAAGCAGTGACAGCGCAAGCATTGTCTGAAGCCGGATTCCGATGGCCAGACTGTTCTCATCCGGGGAGAATTCCCTGCTGTGGAGAGGAGCAGTCTGGCCTCTTTCTTTATTTCCACAACCCAGGTGGTAGAAGACGCCGGGAACTTTGGCAAGGAAGGAGGAGAAGTCCTCTACACCCATGCCGGGAGCTTCTTTCCAGAGCACATGTTCCTTACCGAGAATGGGAATTGCAACCTCCCGCAGCTTATCCACCAGCGCATCGGAGTTGATCAGCGCGTCGTATCCTGGTGAAAAGGTTACAAGTCCGGTTCCGCCGAAGCTGTCTGCAATTCCCTGTACCTGTTGTCGGATCAGTTCCTTGACGCGGGAGCGGGTGACAGGAGCTGTGGTGCGCAGGGCTCCGGTCAGATCCACACTGTCCGCGATGATATTGTGGGCGTTTCCTCCCCGGATTGTTCCCAGGGTCAGGACATATTGATCCAGCGGGGAGACATTGCGGCTTGCGATGGTCTGAAGGGAGGAGATCAGGGCTGCGGCCATGACGATGGCATCTACGCCGGACTCCGGGTATGCGCCGTGGCAGCTTCGGCCATGAAGCGTGATACCTACCTCATCGGAGGCGGCATAGAGCTTGCCGTATCTGGTCTCAATGGTTCCGGTTTCCAGATAGGGAGCCATGTGCAGACCGATACAGTAATCTACCGGCGGGTGCTCCATACAGCCTTCCGCCATCATCCGCGCTGCACCGCCGATGGTTTCCTCGGCAGGCTGGAAGAAGATACGGACGCAGCCTGAGAAGGAGGCTTCCATCTGCTTGAAATACCGGGCAGCTCCCAGGGCAATGGTCATATGAGCGTCGTGACCACATGCATGCATGACACCGGGATTTAAGGAATGGAAGGGGCATCGTTGATCCTCATAGATGGGAAGCGCATCCATGTCTGCCCGCAGTGCGACGGTTTTGCCGGGAGCCCTACCGTGAATGGTAGCGATGAGGCCGGTATCGGCGACCGGATATTCATAGGGAATATCCCAATGGGAAAGCAGGCTGCAGATATAGCGGCCAGTCTCGTATTCCAGAGTGGAGAGCTCCGCCAGCTGATGGAGTCTGCGGCGAATCTGGATGAATTCCGGGGCGTGTTGTGCAAGGAAAGTATCGATGTCTGCGGTCAGTGGCGTTGACCCCGGAGGGCTTTGACTTACCGATGCGGTTGCATTAGGGGGCAGGATCGGACTCATGGGGGCTCCTTGAGAGGGGCGTTGCTTTATTATATGTCGGTGGGGGTGGATTATGAAAGTTTACCGGAATAACCCCGGCGAATATAGCATAGTTCTAAACAAAAGCTTCACAAGGAAGAACGCTTATGATATATCCGCAACCAATTGCTCTCGGTGCCTGTGTGGGGCTTATTGCGCCTGCATCACCGGTGACACCACAGGAGCGCAGAAACTGTGAGATCTGCCTTAGAAGTCTTGGCTTTCGGGTGATAACCGGAGAGAGCCTAAAACGTGACGATAATCTCTATGGATATCTGGCCGGAACAGCCATAGATCGGGCAA
The DNA here is from genome assembly GCA_963628035.1 of Paludibacteraceae bacterium. Lineage (GTDB taxonomy): Bacteria > Bacillota > Clostridia > Lachnospirales > Lachnospiraceae > 14-2. Next base: position 66,589 of record CAVGED010000096.1, on the reverse strand, counting down.
ACGATATAAACTATATGTTTGCGGATCCGGGCGTGGAGGCAATATTCTGTGTCCGCGGCGGATACGGAAGCTCCCAAGTGCTCCCTTATCTGGACTATGATTGTATCCGCCGCAATCCCAAGATATTTGTGGGCTACAGTGATGTAACCAGCCTTCATACAGTGTTGCAGAGGTGTTGCGGCCTGGTTACTTTTCATGGGCCTATGGTGAAGCCTGATCTCTGTCGGCTGACATGGACAGATGAATATACATTACGAAGTCTGTTCACAGCTTTGAGTGGAAAGGCGTCCTGGGTCTTTGAAAATCCTCCCGGAGAGAAGCTAAGGGTACTTGTCCCGGGATATGCACAGGGGATTCTGACAGGCGGAAATCTCTCGGTACTGGCACGTTCCCTTGGCACGCCTTATGCGCCAAATACAGATGAAAAGATCCTTTTTCTGGAGGATATCGGTGAGAGTGTTTCGAGAATCCATATGTATTTGACGCAAATGCAGTATGCCGGGATGTTTCAGGACGTCCGGGGCATCTTGCTTGGGGATTTCACGGACTGCAGCGGTGTGGCGATGGACACGTCGGGTTCGACAGGGAAAGGCAGAGGCAGCAGTCGATTGTGGACAATCGAAAATCTTCTGGAGGAATTTTTTAAGAAACTTCGAATACCGGTGATTGGGAATGTATGCTCAGACCACAGATATCCCATGGGAACACTGCCACTGGGAATGTTTTGCGTAATCGAGACCCCGGAAGGGGAAACTCCACAGATTGAATTTTTCCGGCACGAGCACGAGTAGTTACAATTGGTATCAGCGCAAAAAGCTGTAAAAATCCACGTTGAATTTTACAGCTTTTTGTGTATAATATAAATAACAGAAAGAATATGAACACAGATCGCACAGCGGGCTGTGTTCATGAGCAAGGAGCGAATGCGGATGCGAATGTCCGCTTTATCCAAGAGAGGAGCTGAAAGGACATGGCAAATATTTTACCAGTATCTGATTTGAGAAATTATAATGAAGTCCTGAAGAACTGCCACAAAGGAGAACCAGTATATCTGACTAAAAATGGCAGGGGACGTTTTGTAGTCTTGGATATTGAAGATTACGAGCGTGAACGTGCAGAAAAGAAGCTTCTGATGAAGCTACAGGAAGCCGAAGAAGCAGTGAAAGACGGCGAAGGCTGGCTTGATCTGGACGAACTGAAAGCACTTGTGGGGGAATAAGATGTTAAAACTGCGGATTAATCCGATTGTTGCAAAAGATCTGAAAAATATCCGGGATTATATCGCTGAAGATAATGAAGAATATGCGGCAAAAACCATACAGGAAATTTATAGCAAGTTCAAGAATCTTCAGATGTTTCCGGGAATGGGAGCAGATCTTTCCAGACGAGTCAGCTTTCGGACAGATTATAAATATGCGGTATGGGAAGATTATGTGATCATCTACAAGGTAAGTAGCGAGTATGTAGAGATTTATCGTGATGTTAACCGATATCAGGATATTACGAGAATCTTTGATTGATAACAAAAATAATGAAAGGGTTTCCGTACCCTCTTAACAAGGACGCGGAATATAGAAAAAACCTATGCCAGCTACCATTCGTGATATTAAAAACCGCACAGGGTTATCCCTTGCTACCATATCAAAATACCTCAACGGAGGAAATGTGCTCCCACAGAACAAGGAATTGATCGAGGAGGCTATCGATGCCCTTCACTATGAAGTCAACGAGATTGCCAGAGGACTGGTGACGAATAAGACCAAAATGGTTGGAGTTATGGTCTACGATATCGAGAGCTTCTTTGTGGGGAGTATGCTTCACTATATCGGTAATGAACTTCGAAGGATGGGATATGGTCTTCTGATCTGCGATTCTGCTAATGATCAGGAAATTGAAGAGCAGAACCTTCGCTTCCTGTTGAATAAAAAAGTGGACGGAATCCTGATCCTTCCGGTCAATATCAGTGGCAGATTTATGAATCCGGCCAGAGAGGCCAACGTTCCGGTAGTGCTGGTGGATCGTTCCTTCCAGGATGAAGAATTTGATTTCGTTGGGATTGATAACCGCACGGCTGCCTACCGTGCTGTGAAGCTGCTGATCGAGAACAATCATGAGAAGATAGCAGTGATCTCCTCCGACGTGGAATATTCCGGCATTGATCGTGTAGCCGGGTATCGGAATGCCATGAACGAGGCAGGGCTGCCGATTCCGGCAGGATATGAGCGGCTGGGCCGCCATTCCTTTGAGCTGGGATACAAGAGCATGAAGGAGCTGCTTCAGATGACTGACCGCCCCACAGCGGTTTTCCTGGGAAATTATGAGACAACCCTGGGAGGAATCATGGCGGTCAATGAGTCGGACCTCTCCTGGCCGGAGGATATTTCTATTGTCGGCTTTGACGATCTGATCGTTTCACGTGTGGTGCGGCCCAAAATATGGATCGCAGTGCAGCCCATGGAGCAGATCTGCGCGAAGGCGGTGGAACTTCTGCTGCGCCGCATGGAGCATGAGAACCAGGACGCACCGATGAAGGTGAATTTCAGCATTGAGATACGCAAGGGACATTCGATTCGGAAGCTTTGAGAAGAGTCATGGATAAATGGCTTTGACATTACTATTCGCAGCCCCTCCACGCACATGCGCAAAACCAGCCAGCAGAGCTGTCTGTCGTTGCTGTGCAACTTTCTGTTTTGCTTATGTGGGTGGAGGTTCCTGATTCCAGTCACACATACATCAACAAACAGCTTCTTACGAGCAAGCTCGATGAATCTGTTTGCTGACATATGCGTGCTGCGAATAGTAACGCTTTGCACAACAAAAGCGAACCGTTTCGCTTTAAACGTATTGACGAACCTATAAAAAAATAGTATAATTGCACTAAAAACAGGATGATGAAAGGATTGAATCATCCAAAATGGCCGATGATATGCGGGGAGAGTAGAGCGAACCGTTTCGTGGCTGATGCATCTAACAAGAAGGAGGAATGTAATTATGGCAAAATCAAGACTGATCGGGGATTATCCGGTGATCGGGATCCGTCCCACCATCGATGGCAGAAGAGGAGCCTTGAAGGTTCGGGAGTCCCTGGAGAACCAGACCATGAATATGGCGAAGTCCGCTGCAAAATTATTTGAGGAGAATATTAAGTACAGCAACGGTGAGCCGGTGAAGGTTATCATCGCCGACACCACCATCGGCCGTGTGGCTGAGGCAGCGGCCTGTGCAGACAAGTTTAAGAAGGCGGGTGTGGACATCACCCTGACCGTGACACCCTGCTGGTGCTACGGTGCAGAGACTATGGATATGGATCCTATGACCATCAAGGCAGTCTGGGGCTTCAATGGTACGGAGCGTCCGGGAGCCGTCTATCTGGCTTCTGTGCTGGCTACACACGCCCAGAAGGGACTGCCGGCGTTCGGTATCTACGGTCATGATGTGTGCGAGGCTGACGATACAGCCATTCCGGAAGACGTGAAGGAGAAGCTGCTGCGGTTTGGACGCGCGGCTGTTGCAGTGGCAACCATGCGTGGAAAGTCCTATCTGCAGATCGGTTCCGTAACCATGGGAATCGGCGGTTCTATCATTGATCCCGCGTTTATTGAAGAATATCTTGGTATGCGTGTGGAATCCGTGGATGAGGTGGAGGTTATCCGCCGTATGACGGAAGGCATCTATGACGAAGCAGAGTATCAGAAGGCTCTGGCTTGGACGAAGGAAAAGTGTAAGGAAGGCTTTGACAAGAATCCGGAAGAACTGCAGAGAACCCGTGAGCAGAAGGACGGTGATTGGGAATTTGTTGTTAAGATGATGTGCATCATCAAGGATCTGATGAATGGCAATCCCAATCTGCCTAAGGGTTGCGAAGAAGAGATGGTAGGTCATAATGCCATCGCAGCGGGCTTCCAGGGGCAGCGGCAGTGGACAGACTTCTATCCCAACTGCGATTATCCGGAGGCGCTTCTGAATACCTCCTTTGACTGGAACGGAGCCAGGGAACCATATGTTTTGGCTACTGAGAATGATGTGTTAAACGGCCTGGGCATGCTGTTCTGTAAGCTGCTTACCAATTCGGCCCAGATCTTTGCAGATGTGCGTACCTACTGGAGCCCGGAGGCAGTAAGAAAGGCCACGGGCGGCTATGAGCTTACGGGTAAGGCCAAGGAAGCCGGAGGATTTATCCATCTGATCAATTCCGGCGCTGCCTGCCTGGATGCCTGCGGCAAGGCCAAGGATGCCAACGGAAATCCCGTGATGAAGCCCTGGTATGAGGTGACGAAGGAAGACCAGGATGCCATCATGGATGCCGTAACCTGGAACTATGCGGATCTGGGATACTTTAGAGGCGGTGGATATTCCTCACGCTTCGTGACGGATGCAGAGATGCCGGTTACCATGATCCGTCTGAATCTGGTGAAGAACTTAGGACCCATGCTGCAGATTGCAGAGGGTTGGACTGTGAAACTGCCGGATGAGGTGACCGATGTGCTGTGGAAGCGCACGGATTACACCTGGCCCTGCACCTGGTTCGCACCGAGAACCACCGGTGAGGGAGCCTTCAAGACGGCTTATGATGTGATGAACAACTGGGGCGCCAACCATGGAGCCATCAGCTACGGCCATATCGGGGCTGACCTGATCACCCTGTGCTCCATGCTACGGATTCCGGTTGCTATGCACAACGTGCCGGAAGAAAAGATCTTCCGTCCGGCTTCATGGAATGCCTTCGGTCAGAATAAGGAAGGCCAGGATTTCAGAGCCTGCCAGGCATACGGACCGATCTATAAGACAATAAAATAAGAAAATAAAGAAATGATCAAGGGCGGTGAATGTGAAGGCAGGCATCGCCCTTGCCAAAACTTATGGTAGGAGGCAACAAATGTTAAAAGGAATACCCAAAATCTTATCCCCCGAACTCTTAAAGGTATTATGCGAGATGGGACACAGCGACCGCCTGGTTATCTCCGACGGTAATTTTCCGGCGGAGACCATGGGAAAGGATGCCATCGTCATCCGCTGTGACGGACACGGTGTGCCGGAGCTCTTAGATGCTATCCTTAAGGTGTTCCCGCTGGACACCTACGTAGAGCATCCGGTGAATCTGATGGAGGTCATGAAGGGTGATAATGTAGAGACGCCTATCTGGGATACGTATCAGGAGATCGTGGAGCACTATGATTCCCGTGGTAAAGCATGTATCGGGCAGATCGAGCGGTTTCAGTTCTATGAAGAGGCTAAGAAGGCGTACGCCATCATTGCCACCGGGGAGTCTGCCCTGTACGCCAATATCATGCTGCAGAAGGGCGTAGTGGTGGAGTGAAGAAAAAATGTATAGGAACAAATAAGAATTCTCCGGCTGTGCGGCAATACAGTCGGGGATTTTTCTTTTGCAAAATACCACATCTTGTGGTATACTGAAAAAATAATGAGTACGAACAAATATTCTGTAATAGTTGAAAGGAACGACAGACATGGCAAAGAACCAAACCTATGACGCCAGCAGTATCTCCGTATTGGAAGGGCTTGAGGCGGTGCGCAAGCGGCCGGGGATGTACATCGGCAGTGTCTCCAGGAAGGGTTTGAACCACCTGATCTATGAGATCGTGGACAACTCTGTGGATGAGCATCTGGCCGGGGCCTGTGATACCATCTGGGTGACACTGGAGGCGGACGGCTCCTGCACGGTGGAGGATAATGGACGTGGAATTCCGGTTGGCATGCATGAGAAGGGCATGTCGGCGGCACGGCTGGTATTCACCACACTTCATGCCGGAGGTAAATTCGAGGAAGGGGCGTATAAGACCAGCGGAGGACTTCACGGCGTGGGTTCTTCTGTGGTGAATGCACTGTCCACCTATCTGGATCTTCAGGTGAGCCAGGATGGCTATATCCATCACGACCGCTATGAGCGCGGTGTTCCGGTCATTGAACTGGAGGATGGTCTGCTTCCCAAGATCGGCAAGACGAAGAAGACAGGCTCTCGGATTAATTTCCTGCCCGATCCTGAGATCTTTGAGAAGACAAGATTCAAGGAGGACGAGGTCAAGAGCCGTCTCCACGAGACTGCTTATCTGAATCCCAAGCTGAAGATCATCTATGAGGACAAGCGTGGACCGGAGAAGGAGCATATCGAATTCCATGAGCCTGACGGCATCATCGGTTTTGTGAAGGATCTGAATAAAAATAACGAGGCCGTTACCGACGTGATCTATTTTAAGGGAGAGAGCGAAGGAATCACCATGGAAGCTGCCTTCCAGTATACCAACGAATTTCATGAAAATGTGCTGGGCTTCTGCAACAACATCTACAATGCGGAGGGAGGCACGCACCTCACCGGATTTAAGACGATCTTTACTACCGTTATCAATAACTATGCCAGAGAGCTGGGAATATTAAAGGAGAAGGATGCCAATTTCACCGGAACGGACGTCCGTAATGGTATGACGGCGGTGGTCTCCATAAAGCACCCGGCACCCCGCTTTGAAGGGCAGACCAAGACCAAGCTGGACAACCAGGATGCGGCCAGGGTCACCGGCAAGATCACCGGAGACGAGATCCAGCTCTATTTTGATAAGAATCTTGAGACCTTGAAGAAGGTCATCGGTTGTGCGGAGAAGGCAGCCAAGATTCGCCGTACCGAGGAACGGGCCAAGACAAATCTTCTCACCAAGCAGAAGTTTTCCTTCGACTCCAACGGCAAGCTTGCGAACTGTGAGAGCCGGGACGCCTCCATCTGCGAGATCTTCATTGTAGAGGGAGATTCTGCAGGCGGCTCTGCCAAGACTGCCCGTGACCGAAATTTCCAGGCCATCCTTCCCATCCGTGGTAAGATTCTGAATGTAGAGAAGGCCAGTATCGACAAGGTTTTAGCCAACGCGGAGATCAAGACCATGATCAACGCCTTCGGCTGCGGCTTCTCGGAAGGCTACGGCAATGACTTCGATATCACGAAGCTGCGCTATGACAAGATCATCATCATGGCCGATGCCGACGTGGACGGCGCACACATTTCCACCCTGCTGCTGACCTTGTTCTACCGTTTTATGCCGGAGCTTATCTATGAGGGACATATCTACATCGCCATGCCGCCTCTCTATAAAGCTATGCCTTCTAAGGGCGAGGAGGAATACCTCTACGATGATGTTGCCCTGGATCGCTACCGGAAAACGCATAAGGGCCCATTCACCCTCCAGCGCTACAAGGGTCTCGGTGAGATGGATCCCCAGCAGCTCTGGGAAACCACCCTGGATCCGAAGACAAGGATTCTCAAAAAAGTAGAGATTGAGGACGCCCGCATGGCTTCCGATGTAACCGAGATGTTAATGGGAACCGAAGTACCGCCCAGACGCCAATTTATATATGAAAACGCAAGGGATGCAGAACTTGACATATAAATGAATATGGCAACGGACAGTTGCGGTATCTATGTGGCAAACTTACGTGCAAGTATAGAAAGGAATCACTTTTATGGAAGTAATGGAAGCAAAAGAAGGAATCATCCGCACCGAATATTCCGAGATCATGCAGAAGTCCTACATTGATTACGCCATGAGCGTTATCATTTCCCGTGCCCTTCCGGACGTGCGGGATGGCTTAAAGCCGGTGCAGAGAAGAACCCTTTACGATATGTACGAGCTGGGCATCCGCTATGACAAGCCCTACCGAAAATGCGCCCGTATCGTGGGCGATACCATGGGTAAATACCATCCCCACGGCGACAGCTCCATCTACGAGGCTCTGGTGGTGATGGCACAGGAATTTAAGAAAGGGCAGCCCTTGGTGGACGGCCATGGCAACTTCGGCTCCATCGAGGGGGACGGGGCGGCGGCCATGCGTTATACGGAGGCGCGCCTTGCGAAGATCACCCAGGAGGCTTATCTGGCGGATCTGGACAAGGATGTGGTAGACTTCGTACCGAACTTCGACGAGACGGAGAAGGAGCCGGAGGTGCTGCCGGTGAAGGTGCCAAACCTCCTTGTCAACGGGGCGGACGGAATCGCTGTTGGTATGGCGACCAGCATACCGCCGCATAATCTCGCTGAGGTCATCGATGGTGTCAAGGCTTACATGAGGAACCCGGATATCACCACGCAAGAAATGCTGGAATATATCAAAGGGCCGGACTTCCCCACCGGCGGTATCGTGGTGAATAAAGATGAGCTTTTGTCCATCTATGAAATCGGTATCGGCAAGATCAAGATCCGCGGAAAGGTGGAGGTGGAGCAGGTCAAGGGCGGCAAGGATCGTCTGGTGATCACGGAGATCCCCTATCCCATGATCGGTGCCAACATTGGCAAATTCCTGAATGATATTTACGCGCTGGTGGAGCAGAAGAAGACCAGCGATATCGTAGATATCTCCAACCAGTCCTCCAAGGAAGGTATCCGCATTGTGCTGGAACTGAAGAAGGGCTGTGATGTTGAGAACCTGAAAAATATGCTTTACAAGAAGACCCGGCTGGAGGACACCTTCGGTGTCAATATGCTGGCGGTAGCAGAAGGAAGGCCGGAGACAATGGGAATCATCCCCATCATCCGCCATCATGTGAACTTCCAGTATGTGCTGGCTACCCGCAAGTACAAGACGCTGCTTGCTAAGGAACTGGACAAGAAGGAGATCCAGGAGGGCTTGATCAAGGCCTGCGATGTGATCGATCTGATCATCGAGATCCTGCGGGGCAGTAAGAATATCAAGGATGCCAAGGACTGCCTGACTACCGGGAACGTTGAGAATATCAAGTTCAAGTCCAGAATATCCCAGAAGCAGGCGACACTCCTGCGTTTTACCGAGCGTCAGGCGACTGCCATTCTGGAAATGCGTCTCTACAAGCTGATCGGCCTGGAGATCGAGGCTTTGATGAAGGATCACGATACAACCTTGAAGAATATCGCCCTGTACGAGGATATCTTAAGCAACCGGGGAACCATGGCCAAGGTGATCATCAAGGAGCTGGAGAGCTATCAGAAGGAGTATGGACGTCCGCGGAAAACTGCCATCGAGAACGCCGAGGAGGCTGTCTACGAGGAGAAGAAGCAGGAAGAGATGGAAGTCGTGGTACTCATAGATCGCTTCGGCTATGCCAAGACGGTGGACGCTGCCACTTATGAGCGGAACCGGGAGGCGGCGGATGCGGAGAGCCGGTATCAGATACGCTGCATGAACACGGACAAGCTTTGTATTTTTACAAATATCGGCCAGCAGCATCTGGTGAAGATATCAGATCTGCCATTTGGAAGATTCCGGGACAAGGGAACGCCTATAGACAATGTCAGCAATTATAACAGCAGCGAGGAGAACGTCATCTATCTCACCAGCCTTGGGAATCTTATCGGACGGAGGCTGTTGTTTGCCAGCAGCAGCGGTATGCTGAAGCAGGTGGACGGCATGGAGTTTGATGTGGCCAAGCGGACCACGGCAGTCACCAAGCTTCTGGATGGGGATACACTGCTCTTCGTTGGACCGGTGAGCGAGACGGATAGCATCGTGCTGCAGACGGAGAAGGGAATGTTCCTTCGGTTTGCCGCCACAGATGTTCCTGAGAAGAAGAAGGGGGCAGTAGGTGTCCGTGGGATCAAGCTGGCGGAGAAGGATCGGCTGGAGGCCGTGTACCTTCTTAACGAGCAGGAAGAGCGCACCATTACCTATAAGGATAAGGAGGTATCCTTAAATCGGCTGAGAGTTGGAAACCGGGATACCAAGGGCGTGAAGAAGTAAGAGAAGGTGGCCTGGGTCAAGATTTGCTATTCTTCTTCGGCCTGGCCGAACTGTTACACAGCAAAAAAATACCGGGGAGAGAAGATAACTCTTTCCCCGGTTCTTTTTATGGATTTCTTATTCTGATAAATTCTCGGTATCAATATAATGGTATATCACCTCATTGGAGCTTCGGAATACCGTGTTGCTGGAGCCCATCTGGTTTACAAGAATCGTATTGTCTCCTTCGTTCAGAACCTCCATCTTGATCTGCAGCTGGGTAGAACTGATAAAGGTAGTAGACATCTTTTCACCATTCACAAATACCCGGCTCCAGGGGGTGAAGTTCTCGCCCATCACATACAGATAATTTCCGGCCGGTTCTACAGAGGTGAGGATGATATCATCAACACCCATCACCAGATCAGAAGCGGGGTATAAGTCCTCTTCGCCATACGCATACCGATTTGCATACAGGATATCGTACTGCAGCAGTTCCATGTTCGTTGTATATTCCGCTGTTACGTTATACTGGTTGGCCTGATGGAAGGATGTCATGGTTCCTTCGTGGATTCCAAGCTGATCCAGGACGTAGGGCATCAACTGGAAGGATGTCAGATCCTTGTCGTTCTTCGCAAGACCGAAATTGTTCCAGGTGATATATTTTGTCTGGAAGAGACTGCCGGTGGCCATGTCTTCTTCTGTAAGTCCCATAGTAGGCAGATGATCACCGAAGAATACAACGATGGTCTTCTCGTCACGCTCCTCCAGCATAGCCAGCAGATTGCCGATGAATTTGTCCACCTCGTGGATCTCGTTGATGTAATATTCCCACTGGTAGTTCTCTTCCTCGGTGGGTGCGCCGCTCACCAGAATCTCAGGATTCTCGATAACCCGCTCGGTAGGATAGCTGCCGTGACCCTGTACGGTGATGGTGTAGGTGAAGTCCGGCTGACCCGGAGTGGCATCTAAGGACTTCCTTGTCTCGTCGATGAGGCAGTTGTCTGTAGGCCAGGTGCCAAGGGGCGTCCATTCCTGGATGTTGATCATTTCCTTGCTGGTGAAGCTGTCAAAGCCCATCTGGGCGAAGGCATTGGCACGGCTGTAGAAGTTACCGCCATTGTTATGTACCACATGAGTGCCGTAGCCCAGGTTGTGCAAGTCCCCGGCGAAGCTTTCGCAGGTGTTGGTCTTTAAAATAGTCTTGTAAGGATATTCCCCAAGTCCGAAGAATTTCATTCCCATACCGGTGAGAACTTCAAATTCCGTGTTGGCGGTTCCCGCGCCTACCACCGGCACCTGGAGGTGACCGGAAGTATAGTTATCATACAGCGCATGGAAGTTGGGAACAGGATCCTCGCTGTAATTTAAGAAGTTGATCTCATAAGGATCGATGAAGGACTCCAGCAGTACGCAGATGATATTAGGCATATCCTCTGTGACAACGGTATCCTCCGTCTTGATGGAATCCATGATCTCGTCGATCTTCTCCTCGCTGTAATCTCTGGGCTTGCTCATACCGCGATCCACCACACTGGCAGAGAAGCTGTAGACAAAGCCATAGTCGGCATAGCCCTGCGCCAGATTCTCGAAGTAACTGGCCAGTACGTTGCCGCTGACGGCGGCATTCGTCACCATAGGAATGAGGAACACCATGGAGCCAAGTGCCAGAAGACTGGCCAGCCGTCTGGGCTTACCCTGGAATTTCGGTCCCTTGATCCAGAGAAGTACCAGTGCAACCGCCACCAGAGAGAGTCCCACAATAACCATGGTTTCTTCGGTTCGATTGAAATAATTACTCTGCATAGTCAGCAGATCCTTAACCATCTTCAGATCCGTATAGCTGAAGGGCGTCACACGCTTTAAGAGCACGCAGCCGTTGATAGTTCCCAGGAGCAGCCACAGTATGCTGATCAGACAGCGCATCAGGCAGCGGCGGCGGAACAGGTATACCAACGCCAGGGACGCGAATACCAGCAGTGAATTGTAGAGGAACACCAGGCTCCGGTCAAACATGAAGGAAAACGCTTCGGTAAAGGAATGGCGTGAAACCCATTCGATGACGAAGCAGATGGCGCAGGCCAGTAACACGTGGAACAGAAGCGACCAGCGGTTCAGAAAGCCGATCACCTTCTCCTTCTTCTCCGGGGCGATCCAGTGTTTTTTCTCTTTATTCATGCGAGCTTCCTTTCTGCGAAGGAAGAAATTATTTATTTTTGAAAAAATAGTATTGTGCATAATTTCATCATCCTTTATTATTATAGTGTAAAAAATGATTTGTGAACGATATGTGAACAAACTATGAATATGTTTCTCACATAGCACAGATTAGTCTAATTGAGGAGAAAAGTCAACCTATAAAATGCATTTTTTATGTTTTCAATAAGAATTATTAAGGAAATCTACAGAAATTAGGGAAATTTTTTATGATGGAAAAAGAGTTGGATCTATTTTTGGAAAAAGCAAGAGCTCTGGGCAGCGTACCCGGTCTTGCAAACATGAGAAATCTGATGGAGGAGCTGGGGAACATACAGGAGAAGCTGGCTGTCATCCATGTGGCAGGAACCAACGGCAAGGGATCCGTCTGCGCCATGCTGGAGCAGATCCTTCGGATGTCCGGCTGCCGCGTTGGACGCTACAGCTCCCCGGCAGTATTCTGTGAGGAGGAGCGCTATCAGATCAATGGTGTATATATAAATAAGGAAGCGTACCGTGCCACCCTGTCTGAGATCGCAGAGGCCTGCGGGCGGTTGACCGGACGGGGCCTGCCGCACCCTACGTTGTTTGAGATTGAGACAGCACTGGCTTTCCTGTGGTTTTATCGGGAAGACTGTCAGGTGGTGATCTTAGAGACAGGAATGGGTGGGGCACTGGATGCAACAAATATTATCAAAAAGCCGCTTTTGAGTGTCATTACTTCCATCAGTATGGATCATATGGCGTTTCTGGGCAACACGCTTTCCGAGATTGCGGCTCAGAAGGCGGGGATCATCAAGGAGGGCTGCCCGGTAGTGACAGCAAGACAGGAGCCGGAGGTGTACGAGGTTTTAAGGACAATCTGCAGGGAAAAACACGCGGATCTGGTGCTGGCGGACGGCGGCATGCCAAATGGGGCAATAGAGCCATGGCGCACCGATAAGGAGGCGGCTTTGATGGCAGAGGACACAGGAGGGATTCAGAATCTCCGCTATGAGGATGGATATCTGGTCTTCGACTGGGAGGAGTTTCCGAATCTGAAGCTCTCGCTCATGGGAGCGTATCAGCCGGAAAATGCTGTCTGCGCGATCCAGGCGATTCACCGACTGAACGGCAGCGGATTCTCAATCGGGGACGATACCATCCGGGCAGCTTTGCGCAATACGGTCTGGCCGGGAAGATTTGAGGTGATAAGCCGGTCGCTGCTTGTGGTTATCGATGGCGCCCATAACGAGGATGCAGCGAAAAAACTGCTGGAAACATTGAAATTGGGTTTTACAAATCGCAAAATAATATATATAATAGGAGTGTTTAAGGACAAGGAGCACGAGAAGATGCTGTCTGTGATGCTGCCTATGGCGGAGAAGGTGTACACCGTGACACCGCCGGGCCCCCGGGGATTGCCGGGCGAGATTCTGTGTGCGGAGGCGGGAAAGTATCATGGAAACGTACAGTGTGCAGCCAGTGTCAGAGAAGCACTTGAAGCAGCAGTGCAGGATGCCGGACAGATGACAGAAGAGGGGCAGCTCCATAAGCCCATGATCCTGGCCTTTGGTTCGCTGTCCTATCTGGGAGAGCTGAAAGGCGCGCTTGCCCGGATAAGAAGTGATAAGGAAATAAGCGTGCATGAGTGATAAAAAATAGGGAAATATGCATGCTAAAATAGATAGAAAAGCGGGATGAAAGATGATAGACAAGAGTAAGATTGAAGAAGGGGTGCGGCTGCTTCTTGCAGGAATCGGGGAAGACGTGAACCGCGAGGGACTTCTGGGAACACCGGAGCGGATCGCCCGGATGTATGAGGAGATATACGGAGGGATGGAGGAAAGCCCGGAGGAATACCTCACGAAGACATTTCCGGCAAAGAATGACCGTATGGTGGTGGAGAAGGATATTGTGTTCTATTCCACCTGCGAGCACCATTTGCTGCCTTTCTATGGGAAAGCCCATGTGGCCTACATTCCCAATGGAAGAGTGGTTGGCTTAAGCAAGCTGGCCAGAACGGTGGAGGTGTTTGCCAGAAGGCCGCAGATTCAGGAGCAGCTCACGGATCAGATCGCGGATGCCATCATGGAATACTTAAAGCCGGCGGGAGCCATGGTGCTGCTGGAGGCGGAGCATATGTGCATGACTATGCGCGGCGTAAAGAAGCCGGGAAGCAAGACCGTGACATATGCAGTCCGGGGAACATTTGCGGAATCGGAGGAGCTGCAGCAGAGGTTTTTTGGTGTCATAGGAAAGTGAATTCGATGACATAGTACTTCGCGGTATTCTATCATCAGAAAGAGCACTCTGTGATAGAGGAAAATGTGATATGGAGGATGAAAAATGCTCATTGGAAATCGAGATTTTGATATCGGTCGTCACACCTATGTGATGGGAATCCTGAATGTGACACCGGATTCCTTTTCGGACGGCGGAAAATATAATACCATAGACCGGGCGCTTGCGCATGCGGCAAGTATGATCGCGGAGGGTGCTGATATTCTGGATGTTGGCGGGGAATCTACCCGGCCGGGACATGTGAAGATTACAGATCAGGAGGAGATCGAGCGTATTGCTCCGGTATTGGAACGGCTGAAGGCAGAATTCGATGTGCCGCTCTCTATCGATACGTATAAATCTGCGGTGGCTGCGGAAGCCTTAAAGGCAGGTGCCGATCTCATCAACGATATCTGGGGTTTAAAGCATGATGGGAAGTTGGCGCAGCTCATCGCAGAGAGCGGCGCAGCCTGCTGTCTTATGCACAATCGAAGCGAAGCGGTATACCAAGATCTGATGGCAGAGGTGAAGCAGGATCTGACAGAGACGCTTCGGATCGCGGAGGCGTCAGGAATTGCCAGGGAGCGGATCATCCTGGATCCGGGAGTTGGTTTTGGCAAGACGCGCGAGCAGAACCTTATGGTTATTGATTCTCTGGAGCAGCTTCATGAGCTGGGCTGCCCGATCCTCTTGGGAACCTCCAGAAAGTCCGTGATCGGGCTGACACTGGATCTTCCGGTGGAGGAGCGTCTGGAGGGGACATTGGTGACTACGGTGTACGCCGTGCAGAAGGGATGCGCGTTCGTGCGTGTCCACGACGTAAAGGAGAATGTATGGGCCATCCGGATGACGGAGGCTATCCGGGACAGCAGGGGATAGGAACGATCAGCCGGATCAACGAACAAAGCGATTAATAGAATCAGTAGGATCAATAAGAAGAAAGCTCAACGAGGTTTTAGACGGATGCATAATACGATTATGGAAGAACAAGATACAATACAAATCCGGCACCTGGAGGTGTTCGGCAACCACGGTGTATTTCCCGAAGAGACGAAGCTGGGGCAGAAGTTTCTGGTAAATGCATCGCTCTACACCGACACGCGCGAGGCGGGGCTTACGGATGAACTTGAAAGGTCGATTCATTACGGAATCATCTGTAAGGAGATCACCCGTTTCCTGAAGGAAAACACGTATCACCTGATCGAATCGGCTGCAGAGCGCTTGGCAGAGCACCTGCTGCTTACAACACCACACCTGGCTCGCATCGATCTGGAGATCATAAAGCCATGGGCGCCCATTGGTCTGCCCTTGGAGTCCGTATCTGTTAAAATCAGTCGAAGCTGGCATAAGGCATATATCGCCCTGGGTTCCAACCTGGGGGATAAGAAGGCCTACATTACGGAAGCTGTTGATAAGCTGGGACAGATGGAGGGAATCCGGGTAGAACAGGTATCCCAACTTCTTGAGACGGAGCCCTATGGGGGCGTGGAGCAGGATAACTTCTTAAATGGCTGTCTATCCGTCGCCACACTTCTTACGCCCATGGAGCTGCTTACAGAGATGAACCGGATCGAGGCGGAGGCCGGACGGGAGCGTCTGGTGCATTGGGGACCGAGAACTCTGGATCTGGATCTGATCTTCTACGATGATCTGGTTACGGAGGATCCGAAGCTCCTGCTGCCGCACCCGGATATGGCGAACCGGGACTTTGTACTGCGTCCGCTGGCGGAGCTGTGTCCCTATAAGCGTCACCCGGTAACGGGAAAGACGGTGAAGAGGATGCTGGAAGAGCTGTCCCATGGACGGTGAATCATGTGTAAAAGAAGCATTGGAGGAATGATTTCAGTGAATTTAAAGGAATATTTCAGAGAACATCAGATATTGGCGGACGGGGCAATGGGAACCTATTGCGGAGAACTGTTCCCAGCGGATCGACGCAGCCCGGAGCTTCTTAACGTGAGTCAGCCGGAACGGATTCTTGCCATCCACAAGGAATACCTGCAGGCAGGAGCAAGGCTCTTGCGAACCAACAGCTTCGCCTCCAATCCGTCGACTCTGTTTGGAGTCCGGCCGGAGTCCGGGGCTGGGCGTGAGAAAATGCTGCGGCAGCTTGCGGACAATATCGGGGCGGCGCACCGACTGGCACATCAGGCCATCCGGGAGGAGCAGGACATTCAAGAAGAGCAATCCATTCAAGGGGAACAGAGCATTCGAGACAGGCAGACAGAGCAGGAGATTTTTGTGGCCGGAGATATCGGTCCTGTTCCGACTCAGGGAATGGAAGAACAGGAGCTTCTGGAGGAGTATTTTGCCATTGCCGATGCGCATCTGGCAGCCGGAGCCGGGATCATATGGTTTGAGACCTTCGCTGATTTTCAGTATATCCTGCCGGTGGCGGAATATCTGAAGAAAAAGAGGGAAGATATTTTCATCATGGCAAGTTTTTGCTTGAATAAGTACGGTTATACCAGTGCCGGCATCCGGGCGCAGAGTGTACTGGATCAGGCAGGTGCAAGTCAGGTGTTGGACGGCGTTGGATTTAACTGCGGCATCGGTTCCACGCACATGCTGCAGATTTTAAAAAAGCTGGATTTTGGAGACCTGGTGGTATCGGTAATGCCGAATTCCGGATATCCCGGAATTCTCCGGGAACGGACAGGTTATCAGGAGAACGTGGATTATTTCTGCGAGAATATGAAGGAACTGGCGGCGCTGGGCGTGAACTTCATGGGTGGCTGCTGCGGCACCTCGCCGTCCTATATACGGCGGCTTAAGGAGCATGTAAGTCTTGGCAAGCCACGGCGGATGCATCATGTAAGCAGTGTTTCCGGCGAACAGACCGTGCAGAAGGAACGGAATGAATTCTATCAGAAGCTTCATGGATCAAAGAAGCCGGTGGTGGTAGAGCTGGATCCGCCTTTTGATGGAAACGATGAGAAGATCATTCGTGCAGCATTGCTTTTAAAGGAGGCTGGAGCAGACATGCTCACCTTCGCGGATTCTCCCATGGGGAAGATGCGGGCGGACTCCCTGATGACCGGAGTGAAGATACAGAGGGAGCTGGAGATCCCGGTTATGCCCCACGTAAGCTGCAGAGACCGGAACCGTCTCGGCATGGGAGCTGCCTTCCTGGGTGCTCATATGAATGGCATACGCAATCTGCTTCTGGTGACCGGAGATCCGGTGCCGGGAGGAGCAAGAAGCGGGACATCGCCGGTGTATGATTTCAATTCCATCACGCTGATGGAGTATGTCCGGCAGATGAATCTGGAATATTTTCAGGAGGATCCCATTGTCTATGGGGGAGCATTGAATTACGGGCGCGCCAATCTGGACAAGGAGATCGAACGCATGAAACGGAAAATCGAGGCCGGAGCCAGCTACTTCCTGACCCAGCCCATCTACAGCCGGGAGGATGTGGAGCGTATCGCTTATGTGAAGGAGCAGGTGGATACGAAGATCCTTTGCGGGATCATGCCCTTGGTCAGCTACCGCAATGCCTGCTATATGAAGAATGAGATGTCCGGCGTCCATGTGCCGGAGGAAGTGGTAGCCCGCTATCACAAGGATATGAGTCGTGAGGAAGGCGAGGTTGTCGGAGTAGCAATTGCGTTGGAAACACTGGAGCAGTTGGCAGAGATCGGGGACGGATTTTATTTCATGGTTCCCTTTAACCGGGCATCGATGATAAGTACGATTATGAAGCGAATGAGAGAAAAGGGTGTGCAATGAATAATCTGCGGGAAAGACTGAAAAAAGAAATATTGTTTCTGGATGGAGCGACCGGGACAAATCTGCAGCGGGCGGGAATGCCTGCGGGTGTTTGCCCGGAGCTGTGGATTCTTGAACATCCGGACGTGCTGATAGAACTTCAGAAAAGCTATATACGGGCAGGAAGCCAGATTATTTATGCGCCTACCTTTTCCGGAAATTCCGTTAAGCTTAAGGAGTATGGTGTCAAGGAAAGCGTAAAGGAGATCAATCAGCGTCTGGTGGCATTGAGTAAGCAGGCGGTGGAGGAAGCTTCCCAACGGTGTCTGGTTGCCGGAGATATCACCATGACGGGACAGCCGCTGGCTCCTATGGGGGAGATGGACTTCGAGGAGCTGGTAGATATCTATAAAGAGCAGGTGACTGCTATCGCCGAGGCAGGGGCGGATCTCATCGTGGTAGAGACCATGATGAGCATACAGGAGTGCCGGGCGGCAGTTCTGGCAGTGAAGGAAGCCACGGAGCTTCCGGTATTTGTGACTATTACTCTGGAAAATAGCGGCAGAACCCTCTATGGCACGGATCCGGTGACGGCGCTGATCACCATGGAGGCTCTTGGCGTGGATGCCTTCGGGCTCAACTGCTCCAGCGGGCCGGATACGATGCTGCCGCTGATCCGTGAGATGGCTTCTTATGCGACGGTTCCGCTGATCGCCAAGCCCAACGCAGGACTGCCAAGACTGGAAAATGGCAGGACTGTGTTTGACATGCCAAAGGATGCCTTTGCAGACGGTATGAAGGAGCTGGTGGAGGCAGGAGCCACTGTGGTGGGCGGCTGCTGCGGAACGGATCCTTCCTATATCGAGGCTATGGGGAGAAGGATCCCGGAACGCTGCAGGAAAAACGGCAGAGACACCGGAGCTGGCGATACAGGCATGGATATCGAGGCAGGCATTGTTGGCAGGGAAGCTGGAGCTGACAGTACCGACGGATCACGCCGCAGGCTTCTCTCCTGCGAGCGGAGCTTTCTGGAGTTTACACTGGATGGGCCTTTTCATATCGTTGGCGAGCGCATCAATCCCACCGGAAAGAAGAAGCTTCAGGCGGAGCTTTTAGCCGGAAGCCTTGATATGGCCTGCGACATGGCCAGAGATCAGGTGCGGCAGGGGGCTTCCATCCTGGATATCAACGTGGGGATGGGCGGAATCGATGAACAGGCCATGATGCTTAGGGTGATCGAGGAGGCAGGTCCGGTGGCAGGGATACCTCTTTGCATCGATTCCAGCAATCCTGAGGTGATCGCGGCAGCATTGCGGCGCTATCCGGGGCGAGCCCTGGTGAACTCTGTCTCCTGTGAAAAGGTCAAGATTGAGAAGCTTTTGCCAATTGTAAAGAAGTATGGAGCGATGTTTGTCCTGCTTCCGCTGAAGGATAACGGCCTTCCGAAGAATCAGGCGGAGCGCTGGGAGAACATTCAATATGTGTGGGAGAAGGCACGCGCGCTGGGCTTTGCCAAGGAGGATATTGTTGTGGATGGGCTGGTAGCGGCTGTGGCCGCGGAGCCTATGGCGGCCAGAGATACTCTCGCCACTGTTGCACGCTGTCATCAGGAGGGCTTTGCCACCATCTGCGGACTTTCCAATATCTCCTTCGGTCTGCCGGAGCGGAGTTATGTAAATGCCGCATTCCTGTCTATGGCTATTGCTCAGGGACTGACTATGGCTATCTCCAATCCCTCCCAGGAATTGTTCCAGCGCAGCCGCTTTGCAGCGGATCTGTTGATGGGTAAGGATCTGGCGGCAGTGCGGTATGTAGAGGACTGCCAGAAGCAGAGGGAGTTGCAGGAGAAGCAGCCTTCAAAAAACATAGACGAAAGCGCAAAAAGTCGGCCATTGAATCATGTGGAGAGTCAGACGAAAAATGCGGCTGGCAGTGAGACGGGAAGCCATGTGGAGGATCGAAGGCTCAGCCAGGAGAGTGGGAAACAAGATAGTCAGACAGAAAGTCAGAATCTTTCCAGTCAGCTACGGGAAGCCATCCGTCAGGATGTGCTGAAAGGACAGGCGAAGCAGGCGGCAGAACATATCGGCGAGGCACTCAGAGTCGGTGAGCCTGCGAAGGAATTGCTGGATCAGGTGTTGATCCCTGCCATCAATGAGGTTGGGGAACTGTTCAACCAGCAGAAGTATTTCCTGCCCCAGCTTATCTTAAGTGCCAAGGCCATGGAAGAGGGCGTCGCTGTCTTAGAACCGGTGCTCATGGAAGCACAGGGAGACAGCCAGGGACCAACAGTGGTTATTGCCACGGTCAAGGGAGATATCCATGATATCGGCAAGAATCTGGTGGCTATGATGATGAAAAACTACGGATTTCGTGTCTTTGACCTGGGGAAGGATGTGGACAAGGAGACCATAGTTGCCGCCGCCAGGGAGCACCATGCGGATGTTATCGGCCTGTCGGCACTGATGACCACCACCATGACGTATATGAAGGAGGTCATAGAAGAGGTGCGCCGCCAAGGACTGGATGTGAAGGTCATTGTGGGCGGTGCGGCAGTCACGCAGGATTACGCCACACAGATCGGCGCAGACGGCTATTCCGAGGATGCGGTAGGAGCCGTGGAGCTGGTGAAGCGGTTGATGGGGTAGGAAAGGAACAATCTGACGAAAGCCATATAAGAAATCGCTGTAGGCATGCGAGCTTACAGCGATTTCTGTCTTCTCTTATAGATCTGTTTTCCGTATTCGGTGGGCGAAAAGCCGTTTTCCGCTTTGAAGACCTTGCTGAAGGTGGAGATGCTGGTGAATCCTGTCAGCCGTGCAATATCGGAGATGGAACCGGAATCTGCCATCAGCAGCTCCTTGGCCTTCTGCATACGGATCTTCTTCAGATACTTGATGGGGGATATGCCGAAGGTCTTGGTGAAAAGCTTGCGGAAGTAGACGGTACTGATGTTGGACATATCTGCAAGGGAATCATTGGAGATATTGATATCATCATAATGCATATGCATATAGTCCACAGCAGTGTTTAAAATATCTTTTGTGGAGGCCGGGATATAAGCAGATTCCGGCTTGCTTGAGGCCAGGTCTAAAATCTTATAAAACTTCGACTTGCATTTCAGTATGTAATTCTCTTTTTTGGAATCCCAGATCCGGGAAATGGAAAGAAAATTCTTGGCAACCTCCTGTATATTCTTTTCCGCCAGGGTATAAGAATAGAAGGAAAACGGTTCACAGTCCAGCCCTGCGTCAAATTCGATCATGATGCAGCGTCCCTTCTCCAGAGATTCATAGGAATATCTGGCATCCTTGGAAATCAGGATCAGGTGCTGGGCGTCAGAAAGGATATTTTCGCCGTTGCAGTAGTAATAGGACGTGCCCTCCAGCTTCAAGGCCAGGGAGTAGGTAGTCCGGTTGTTTTTCATATGGGGACAGTGGGGATCGATAACGATGGTGTTCACCGCAAGTATGTGATGCAAAATAATATCTGAAAGATTTATCTCATGCATGGGATGCTCCTTTTCTAACACAAGGCTCGAAACTTATATAGAGATTATAATTCGGATATTGCCAAAAATCAATAAAAATCAATGAATGCATAAAATTTAAAAACGATAATAAATAGTATCAAAATCGACAAAAGTACTAGAAACATCTATTTACAAGCATATGGTTACGATTTAGAATGATTACAGACAAAAAAGAGAGCGATTCGCAGTTCAAATAGATATCATTTGAGAATAAAATTTTTCTGGTATGAGGTACATTGAGATGGAAAGGAACATTAAAATCGGTATATTCGGCGTCGGTCATAATCATGCGGCGAATGCAATCCGAACATTAAAGCAGAATGAGAATATTGAAATTGTGGGGCTTTGCGAGGAAGACCCCACAATGCTGGAAAGAAGGCGGGAAGAAAATCCGGGGGTTTATGACGGGATCCATGTTTATACAAAGCAGAAGCTGCTTACAATCCTTAAGGAAAAGAAGTTGGTCTATCAGACCGGATATATGTACCGCTATAATGCAGGTGTCCGTTATATTATGCGGCAGATAGAAGAAGGCAGACTGGGAAAGATCCTCAATATTACAGCCACTATGAGCACATGCCATCCTCGCTGGTTCAAAAAGCAGTTGATAGGCTATGGAGTGAAAGCACCGGTAATGTTCATATTCGGAGGACATCTGCTGGATCTGTGCCTGAAGATAAAGGGCGAACCAGAGGAACTTCGGACTTTTCATACCTGTTCCGGCGAGGATGGATTGGTCTTCGAGGACACCTCTCTGGCTGTTCTGAAATATCAAGACGGGATTGCCACTGTGAAGGTTTCTTCGGTCGAGGTAAATGGATGGGGAAAGCGGGAGTTCACCGTCTATGGGGAAAAGGGAAGTATTTCCGTCAGTCCCATAGAAGCGCCGATGATCGTTCATGAGACTATTCTGGAACAGTCCGAACCCTGGAAAGACTGTTATCAGACGATCGAGATTCCGGAAGCCGGACGCTATGATGTGATGATGCAGGAGTTTCTTGCAATGATACGCGGCGATATCCCGTATGACGTGGATTTTGACCATGAATATCTCCTGCAGAAGTATACGCTGTCTGCCTGTGGATATACGAATGATGATTTTTAAAGTGAATGAGGAAGTATTATATGACAGAGAATACAGGTAGAAATGAAATCGGGAAGAGCAGCAGACTGCGCATCATTCTGCTTAGTTTTGTTGTTACTGCATTGTGGGGCTCGCTCTTTCCGTTTGTGAAGCTTGGGTACATAGAATTTGGCCTTGATACAGCCAATCCGGCAAATCTGCTCTTGTTTGCGGGTGCCCGTTTTTTTATCAGCGGTCTTTTGCTTTCGGTCTTTTGCATGGGAAAGAGCAGAACATTCCATATTCTGGAACGGAGAACCTTTGGCAGCGTAATGCTGGTGGGGCTGTTTGCAGTGGTGCTCCATTATGCTTGTACCTATATCGGGCTTGCCAATATTGACAGTTCCACGACAGCACTGCTAAAGCAGTCAGGCGTTCTGGTTTTTGTGTGCTTTTCCTTCCTTGTTTTTAAGGAGGACAGGTTTACGGTGCAAAAGCTGATCGGTGCGGCATTGGGGCTGTTCTCGATCCTGATCGTCAATATGGACGCATTGAAGATAAGGTTCAATGTCTGGACACTCCTTATCATAGGAGCCAGCATATGTACTGTGATCTCAAATGTGATCTATAAGAAGCTGTTAAATGATGTGCCGGCGCTTACTTCAACGGGGGTCTCGCAGCTGACCGGAGGAATCATCCTGATGGCAGCAGGCTTTCTGTCTGGGGGAAGGATCACGGTATGCACGCCTGCGGCACTGCTGGTTTTTGGGTACATCATCACTGCAACCGTTGTAAGCTACAGCTTGTGGTACAGCGTTGTGAAGAAATATGAGCTGTCAAAGCTTTTCATTATCAAGATGGCAGAGCCGTTATTCGCTGCACTGGTGAGCCTGGCTCTGCCGTTGGGTGCGAAGATCACATGGAATCATCTGATCGCATTTGTACTGGTATTTGCCGCAGTGCTCATAAGTAATATGAAACCAAAAGAAAGAAGGAGATACAGTCATGAAAGCAATGTTAGTGGATGAAAACAAGAATCTGGTCTGGACGGAAGTGGAAGAGCCTGTCTTAGAGCCGGAGAAGGTGATCGTTGAGATCTATGCGACGGCTCTGAATCGCGCGGATCTTTTGCAGAAGCAGGGAACCTATCCATCGCCGGCGGGATGGCCTTCCTGGATGGGCCTGGAGCTTTCCGGGAAGATCATTGAAATGGGTGAAACAGCAAGAGAGAAAAGCCGTTTTCAGGTAGGCGATATGGTCTGCGCCCTGGTGGGCGGCGGTGCCTACGCCGAGAAGATAGCCATACCCTACCAGCTTCTTATGCCGATTCCAAAGGGTATGAGCCCGGAAGCGGCGGCGGCAATCCCGGAGGCATATACCACTTCTTATTTGAATTTATTTATAGAAGGGAAGCTGAAGGCGGGAGAGACCCTGTATGTGGCAGCAGGAGCCAGCGGGCTTGCAAGTGCGGCGATCCCCATGGGAAAAGCGGCAGGTGCACGGGTGATTACCAGCGTTCAGACCGAGGAGATCGCAGAAAAGATCAAAGCTTTGGGTGCAGATTATATCATTGTGCAGGAAAAGGAGAGTATTCCCGAAGCGTTTGAAAGGTTCGAGAAGGAGGGAAGGCCAGTCAATGTCTGTATGGATTGTCTTGCCGGACAGGATCTTGGAGCAGCCATGCCTTATATGGCCCGCGGCGGATACTGGGTCGTGATCTCCACGCTGGCAGGAGTTCAGACGAATGTCATGCTGCGACCGCTCCTGACGAAGGGATTGCATCTGGTAGGCAGTATGCTGCGTAATCGGACCAATGATGAGAAAGAACAGATTTTAAATGCCCTCACAGAGAAGATGTGGAAGTATTTTGAAGATGGAAGCATGAAGCCTTCCATCTACAAGGTTTTTGATATAGAGGAAGCAGAAGAGGCTCATGCAGTGCTTGAACGCTTTGAGAATACTGGAAAGGTTGTTTTAAGGGTAAAAAAATAATTAAACATACAGCAATCCTCCTGTTTTTGCATATGGTAAGAAAAGTGCAAAAAACAGGAGGATTTTTATGGAATTATATATGGTACAGTCTCTGGAGACACATTTGTTTTTCGGAAGGATCATGAAGGAGCATTCGCTGTTCTTGGAGGCAGGATTTCCGGCCAAGGAGACGGAATGGATTCGGCGTGCCCAGTGGTTTCGGGAGGAGTTTGAGCGGTTTCTGGCGGAGGTGGTCGCAGTCAGCGATGGAAATGTGCGCCAGGAGGTTCTAGACTCCGGGGAAGTAGTGACACCCTTTACGCTGTTTGCTGAGAAGAAGACAGTTCAATACACAGGGATTCCCATCGATTCCGAGATCACGCTGGCGGAGCAGCGGCTGCGTCCTCTGGCGGGCGGGGGTGTTTACAGCGAACTGCGGCGGAAGATTCGGAGACTCAATCAGCGGGCACTTCAGCTGCTTGCAGGGCTGATCCGTCTGAAGGAGGAGGCGCTGGAGGGGATGCTTAAATGCGATCTTTATACTACCAATTACCCGCTGCTGCTTAAGCATATTACCCGGGAGGCGAAGCTGTACCAGTCGTTCTTGCTCCATCTGGAGCGGTTTGGCATGCTCTGTCCCAGAGATATGCAGGAGCTGGAGGTGTTCTGGAATCAGATCATGATGGAGCATGCGCTGTTCATCCGGGGACTCTTAGATCCATCGGAGGCGGCGTTGATTGCCACGGCGGATGAATTCTCCAAGGAATATGCCGTGCTGCTTACGGCGGCCAGGGAGGCGGATGAAAGGACTATGGCAGAGCTGACGGCTCGGACGAAGCAGGAGACAGAGCGCTATCGGGACTTCAAGGCAGCCGGTGCCAAGGGGATCAACGGGTGCGAGATCACATCCATCATTCTGCCGCTGCTGGCGGATCATGTGCTGCGGGAAGCCAACCATTATCTGCGGATCCTGGAAGGGTGAGGGGACGGCCATGGAATTGTGTCATTATGATCGCACAAAAAAGGAGCGGGTATTCCGGGTCGAAGCGATAGAGATTCCCATCGTGTACAATCGTTTTGGGGATCATGATCCGGATGGATTATTGTATGTGTTAAGTCAGGACGCAGAGACGGTGCGAAGAGAGGCAGAGGAGGCTTTCCTTTTCGACCCTCCCCAGCCGGTAAAGTGCGTGCAGCCATTGGTGATCCGTGCCAATCTGGGGGACCGGATCCTGGTTCATTTCTCCCATAGCCTGTCCCGGAGACTGTCCATGCATGTGCAGGGGCTGTCCTATGACGTGCGGACCTCCGACGGGGCCAGCGTAGGCAACAATCCGGATACCACAACGGACCGTGAGATCACCTATTGCTGGTATGCAGATCAGGAAGGAGTGTTCCTGTTTAGCGATATGGGAGATACCAGAAGCGGGGAGGAAGGAACCAATGTACACGGGCTGTTCGGCGCCATCATCGTGGAGCCGTCGGAGGCTGTCTGGCTGGATCCGGAAGATGGGGAGCCTCTTGAGAGCGGACTTTTTGCAGATATTTATACACCGGGGCAGAAGGCCTTCCGGGAATATGCAGTTTTTTTCCATGACGAGCTGGAGGTTAAGAATAAGGCTGGGGAGCAGCCGACAGACCCCCATACCGGGCTGCCGTCAGCAACTACCGGAATCAGTTATCGTTCCGAGCCTATGCGCAACCGTATGCCGCTGACCGGGCATTCCGAAGATCATGGGGATGAGATGGGACTGCCGGAGACGTTTGCGGTGGACGGTGAAATGGATGGAGCAATGGACAATTCAGCGGACAGCGGGGAAGATATCTCTATGAGCTCCTGGGTATATGGGGATCCGGCGCCGCCGATCCTGAAGGCTTATGTGGGGGATCCGGCCAGGATCCGTCTGGTTCACGGCGGGATCAAGGAGACCCATGTGTTTCATCTGCACAACCATCAGTGGCGGCTGGAAGGGGAGAATGAGCGCTCCAACATCATAGATTCCATATCCATCAGTCCCCAGGAATGCTATACGCTGGACATCCTTCATGGGGCGGGAAGCCTCAACGGAATGATCGGCGATGCGATCTTCCATTGTCATCTGTATCCTCATTTTCACGAAGGAATGTGGACGCTGTGGCGGGTGTATGATCGTCTCCAGGACGGAAGCGGACAGTTGCCGGACGGCGTCAGGATCCCGCCGCTTATGCCCTTGCGAGATCGGCCGTTGCCGCCGGGAAAGGATGCGGAGCATCCCGGCTATCCAAATTTCATCAACGGTATCTTCGGGGAGCGGCCTTTACAGCCGCCGCTGGGTATTCTGAATCCGGATGGCAGCAACAAGATCGAGCCGATACCGCTGGAGCAGGCCAATTTCGTGGAGTGCTTTGCACCGGGTGCGCTGTATACGGAGAGCTGTCCCTGTCATGCGGGCGGGAGTGCAGAAGGTCTAAATGGCGGAACTGCGGAAGAGGAAGGGAAAGGAACAGAGGATGTTGTTGATGCACAGAAGATCAAATTGTTCGAGATCGCCCTTGTACAGGCAAGGATCACGTATAACAAGTTTGGATGGCATGATCCGCAGGGAAGATTCTTCGTGACAAAGGAGGAGCTGGAACGTCACGGCGGTCTGGAGACATATATCCGCGAGGTGGAGTGCCAGAAGATCCAGGTCGAGCCGCTGGTGATCCGGGTCAACGCAGGGGATTGTATAGAGATCCGGCTTACCAACCTGCTGCCGGAGATGCTGATGGAGAGTCCCTTCCAGATGGAAACCATCACGGACATCGTAGGATATCATATCCATCTGGTGAAGTTTGACACCATTGTGTCCGACGGCGCAGCCAACGGTTGGAACAATATTGCCGGGGCGCGGAAATACGAGACGCTGATCGAACGTTTCTTCGCGGATACACAGTTGAATACGGTATTTTTCCATGATCACCTGTTTGCCAATTCCCATCAGATGCATGGCGTGTTTGGCGCACTTCTTGTCGAGGAGGCGGGGGCGACCTTTCACGATATCCGCACCGGGGAAGCGCTGTCCTGCGGAATGAAGGCGGTGATAAGACGACGTGATGGCAGTTCCTTCCGGGAATTTGCACTTTTCGTCCATGACTTTGCCTTTCTGTTTGACCGGGACGGGAACCCCTTAAATCCGCCGGAGGTTCCGGGCGGCCATGACGATCCGGGGGTGATGGGGATCAACTATCGGTGTGAGCCCATGCCGGAACGGCTTTCCTGCTGCGAGGATGCCGCATATCTGTTTAGCTCACTGGTTCACGGAGATCCGGCAACGCCGATCCTGGAGACATATCCGGGGGATGAGATGCTGCTGCGGCTTCTGGACGGCGCCCATGAGGAGCAGCATTCCTTTAATCTTACGGGCATGTACTGGCAGAAGGAATTAAATGACAGCCATTCGCCATTGGCGGCAGCCCAGACCATCGGCATCTCCGAGGCCTTTAATTTCCGCATCGATAAGCCTTATGGAAGCGGGGATTATCTCTATTATTACGGTGGGATTGACGATGTGTGGCTGGGGCTCTGGGGAATCATAAGAGCCTATGAACGGGAACAGCCTTGCTTAAAGCCCTTGTGCCAGGGAAGAGCGCGTATCCTTCCGCTGCCGCCCTGCCCCGGTATGAATGCGGTTATCCGAAAATACGAGGTTGCCGCCATTCAGACCGATATCCAGTACAATCGGTACGGAGACCATGATCCCGATGGACTGGTGTTTGTGCCTGCGGAGGATGTGGAGATGATCCGCTGCGGCAAGCAGGAGGTGAAACCGCTGATCCTGCGGGCCAATGTGGGAGAGTGGATCGAGGTTACGCTGCACAATCTATTCGAGAATGAGGTGCCTTATTTTGACTATCCGCGGGTGCCGCTGGATCGGGAATATAAGCCCTCTATGCGGGTGTCACTAAATCCGCAGTTCCTGCATTATGACACGACGGATTCCGGTATCAATGTGGGCTGCAATAACCGGGAACAGACGGTGGGGCCCGGCGAGAGCCGGAAATATCTGTGGTATGCGGATCGTGAGTATGGTGCCTGTATCCTGCAGTCCTTTGGCGATATGAGAAACCATCGTTATCATGGCTTGTTTGGGATGATCATCATTGAACCGGCCGGGGCGAGATGGTATAAGAGCATGCCGGGGGTTGGTGAGCAGTACAGGGAGCAGGCGGTGACCGAGACGGCTCGGAGCCGATGGAAGCGCCGGGCGGCAAGGCAGCGGGAAGCTTACGGGGAGCAGGCAGTTGTCACTGCACCGGGGAAGGATACTTTCCGGGAGTTTGCAGTATTTATCCAGAATGGAATCCGCCTTCTGGATATCAATGATGAATTGATCAAGACTGCGACGGATGACGGAGAGGGCGTGGATGATGAGGATACCGGGGAGAAGGGCTATAATTACCGCTCCGAGCGCTTTTACAACCGCCTTCTGCGGGATGAACACATATCCAGGGTGTTCAGCAGCAGAGTGCACGGTGATCCGGCAACCCCTGTCTTTATGACCTATTCCGGGGAACGGGTGTTGTTCCGTGCGGTGATGCCTGCCGACAAGCCGCGCAACGTAGGCTTCACCATTCACGGCCACGTGTGGGCGGAGCAGTCAGCGGATCCGTTTTCCAGGGTGATCCCCCTGCAGGGAGCTGTCAGTATCGGCGGCAATTATGAGATAGAGCCCACCTGCGGCGCGTCCTGTCCCGGGGATTATCTCTATCGCTCCGGAACGCTGAAGTGGGATGTGGAGTCCGGTATGTGGGGGATCCTGCGGGTGATGAAGCATGGGCTTGGCTGCAAGTGCCGGGAGGTCTGCAGACGGGTGATGGGGAGATTTAAGAGATAAGAGGACCCGGAGGGCATGCCTTTAAAGGCAGGCGCCTCCGGTTGTTCATGGTAAACTGTGAAGTGCGAAGACGCTGCTGTGAGAGAACAATGCATTTTTCACTTGCTAGAATCCGCCAGAAATAGTAGAATGGGAACAGGAACAAATCAGGAGGCTTCTATGAGCGAAAAAATAGTATTGATTGACGGACACAGCATTCTTAACCGTGCCTTTTACGGTCTGCCGGATCTGACTAACTCCGCAGGTCTGCACACCAACGCGGTTTACGGCTTTCTCAATATCCTGTTCAAGATTCTGGAGGAAGAGAAGCCGGACTATCTGACCGTGGCCTTTGACGTCCACGCACCCACCTTCCGGCACAAGATGTATGCGGAATACAAGGGAACCAGGAAACCCATGGCGGAAGAGCTTCGCCAGCAGGTGCCGGTGATGAAGGAGGTCTTAAAGGCCATGGGGGTCGTTATCGTGGAGCGGGAAGGCTACGAGGCTGACGATATCTTGGGAACCATTGCCAGGCGCAGTGAGGCCGCGGGGCTTTCTGTCTCTCTGGTCTCCGGTGACCGGGATCTGTTACAGTTAGCCACGGAGCATATCAAGATCCGTATTCCCAAGACGAAGCGGACCGGCACGGAGATCGAGGATTATTACGCAGCCGACGTGAAGGCAGCCTATCAGGTGACACCCACGGAGTTCATCGATGTGAAGGCACTGATGGGGGATTCCTCAGACAACATCCCCGGTGTGCCGGGGATCGGGGAGAAGACGGCAATCAGCCTCATCGCGGCCTATGGGAGTATTGAGAATGCATACGCGCATGTGGAGGAGATTAAGCCAAACCGGGCCAGAGAAGCCTTAAAGGAGCATTATGACATGGCGCAGATGAGCAAGACGCTGGCTACCATTGAGACGGACTGTGAACTGCCCTATGACCTGGCCACGGCGAAGCTTGGAAATCTCTATACCCAGGAAGCCTATCTCATGTTCAAGGAGCTGGAATTCAAAAATATGCTGGGGCGTTTTGAAATGACTGCCCCGGCCAATCCGGTGGAGCAGTATTTTAAGAAGATAACCATGCTGGATGAGGCTGAGGCAGTTTTTGCCAAGGCAAAGACGCAGGAGAAAGCGGGCTTCCTCCTGGTCCCGGATGAGGACGGAATGCTGCTGGGGCTGGGGCTTGCCTTCGGGGACGAGGATATCTATTTCCTGGCAGCGGAGGGCTTTGTGACAGCGGACTACCTGTGCATGCGTCTGGAAGAGCTGGTGACGGGGGGCGGCAGCGGAAGCGCTACCTGTGCCATAACCCTGGATCTGAAGTCGCAGCTGGTATTTTTCTCCAAGGAATTCCTGGAAAGTGCCGGGAGAGAACGACTGGTGGATGTCCAGATCGGAGCTTACCTTCTGAATCCCTTGAAAAGCGAATATCCATATGAGGATATTGCCAAGGATTACTGCCAGCTGATGGCGCCTTCCCGGACGGATCTTCTTGGCAAGACACCTGCAGGGAAAGCCTATAAGGAGCAGGAGGGAGCCTTTTTACAGTGGGTGTGTTTTGCCTGCTATACGGCGTACAAGTCCTGGGAGACAATCGAGAGCCAGCTTACAGAGACCGGAATGCACAGCCTCTTTGAGACAGTGGAGATGCCGCTGGTATTTACGCTTTTCGACATGGAGCAGGCCGGAGTGCTGGTGCGCCCGGATGAGCTTAAGGTGTACAGCCGGGAACTGGCGGTGAAGATCGAACAGATCGAGAAGGAGATCTATGCCGAAGCCGGGGAAGAGTTCAATATTAATTCGCCCAAGCAGCTGGGCGTGATCCTATTTGATAAATTGGAAATGCCTTACGGGAAAAAGACGAAGACCGGGTATTCCACGGCAGCAGATGTCCTGGAGAAGCTGGCACCGGATTATCCCATCGTGTCAAAAATACTGGAATATCGGCAGTTGACCAAGCTGAAATCCACCTACGCGGACGGACTTGCGGTGTATATCCGGGAGGATGGCCGGATCCACAGCAGCTTCAACCAGACCATTACGGCCACCGGGCGGATCAGCAGCACGGAGCCGAACCTGCAGAATATTCCCATCCGCATGGAGATCGGAAGACTTATAAGGAAGGTTTTCGTGCCTGCGGAGGGTTATGTGTTTGTGGACGCGGACTATTCCCAGATCGAGTTGCGTGTGCTGGCGCACATGTCACAGGATAAGAATCTCATCGAGGCTTATAGGCAGGCCCAGGACATTCACCGTATGACCGCTTCCCAGGTGTTCCACACGCCCTTTGATGAGGTGACGGATTTGCAGCGCCGCAATGCCAAGGCTGTGAACTTCGGGATCGTGTACGGGATCAGTTCCTTTGGATTGAGTCAGGATCTCAGTATCACCCGCAAGGAGGCAGGGGAATATATCGAACAGTATTTTAAGACCTACCCCGGTGTCAAGGAATTTTTAGACAGACAGGTGGCGGAGGCGAAGGAGCGGGGCTATGTGACCACCATGTTCGGGCGGCGGCGGCCGGTGCCGGAGATTTCCTCCAGCAATTTCATGCAGCGATCCTTCGGGGAGCGTATTGCCATGAATTCCCCCATCCAGGGGACGGCGGCGGACATTATTAAGATCGCCATGGTGCGGGTGAACCGGGCGCTCAAGGAGCATAATCTTAAGTCCCGGCTGATCCTGCAGGTTCACGATGAACTGCTGATCGAGACGGCCAAGGAGGAACTGGAGCAGGTGAAGGCCATCCTGAAGAAGGAGATGGAGGGCGCAGCCGACCTGGCGGTGACATTGGAAGTTGGCATGGACACAGGGGAAAACTGGTACGACGCACACTAAGGAGAATGAAATGAGAGTGATCGGTATTACCGGCGGCGTTGGTGCCGGAAAGAGCGCAATCCTAGATTATATAGAGGCAAACTACAACGCCAGGGTTTTAAAGGCGGATGAGATCGCCCATGATCTGATGGAGCCCGGGACAGACTGTTACCGGGCGCTCACAGAGATCCTGCCGGGAGCGGTCTATACCCCGGACGGAAGTCTGGACCGCCGGGCATTGGCAGCGCTGCTTTTTTCCAAAGAAAATCTGCGAGAAAAAATAAATGGTATTGTGCATCCTGCCGTAAAAGTGTATATTATAAATACAATTTCAAAAGAACGTGAAATTGGAGCCTTGGATTATCTGGTGATCGAGGCGGCGCTGCTCATTGAGGAGCATTATGAAGAGATCTGTGACGAGCTGTGGTATATCTATACCTCACGGGAGAACCGGAGGCGGCGTCTGATGGAGAGTCGTGGTTATTCACAGGAGAAGATCACACAGATCTTTGAAAGCCAGCTTAGCGAGGACGAGTATCGGCGTCATTGCCGGATCGTGATCGACAACAATGGAACTATGGAGGATGCTTTCCAGGAAATAGACACAGCATTACAGGCGGAGAAGTGAAACGGGGATATGCAGTCATTGCAGGCGGAGAAGTGAAATGGGGATATGCAGTCATTGCAGGCGAAGGGGTGAATTACAGAAAGCAGGAGCAATCAGATGAGATTATGCAGCATAGCCAGCGGAAGCAGCGGAAACTGTATCTACGTTGGCACGGACAAGACACATTTAATGATTGATGCCGGGATCAGCGGAAAACGCATTGAAGACGGCATGAACGAGATCGGCCTTAAGACGGCGGAGATGGATGGGATCCTTATCACCCATGAGCATTCCGACCACATCAGCGGGCTGGGCGTGGTGGCCAGGAAACATGGAATCCCCATCTATGCCACCCGTGGCACCATAGATGCAATCTTGAACATGAAGAGCTTAGGAACCATAGACCGGGAGCTGTTTCGTGAGATCGAACCGGAACAGGACTTCACCATTGGAGATGTGACGGTATCTCCGGTGACTATCTCCCACGATGCGGCTCAGCCAACCGCCTATATCATGCGGCAGGATGGCAAGTCCGTGGGCGTCATTACAGACCTTGGAAAATATGACCAGCACATCATAGAGAGGCTTCAGGGGCTTGATATCCTGCTGCTGGAGGCCAATCATGACATACATATGCTGCAGGTAGGGAATTATCCCTACTATCTGAAGCAGCGTATCCTGGGAGACCGGGGGCATCTGTCCAACGAACTTTCCGGGCAGCTGCTGGGGCAGGTGTTCCATGACAAGTTCAAGGCTGTCATGCTGGGACATCTGAGTAAGGAAAACAATTATGAGAAGCTTGCCTATGAGACAGTGCGGCTGGAGGTCTCTATGGGAGACAACCCCTATAAGGGAGACGATTTTCCCATTTATGTAGCCAGACGCGACGCTGTTTCACAGATCATAGAAGCATAGAAGAGGAGATAACATCATGGAAAACAAAACAGACAGAGTAATCATTACCGTTGTAGGGAAGGATACCGTTGGCATCATCGCCAAGGTCTGCACCTATCTTGCCAGCAACCGCATCAACGTTCTGGATATCAGCCAGACCATCGTGCAGGAATTCTTCAATATGATGATGATTGCGGATATTGCAGCTTCCAGCAAGCCCTTCGACGAGTGTGCCAGAGAACTCACGCAGATCGGTGAGGAGATCGGTGTCTCCATCAAGTGTCAAAGGGAAGAGATTTTTAATAAAATGCATAGAGTTTAACAGTTCAGCCAGACCGAAAAAGGACGCTAAATCGTGGCCCAGGCCATCTTCTCTTGCCACGATGCGGCAATTCACCTTATGCTTGCACGAATTGTTATAAAAAGGAGATTATCATGCCAAATATCTGGGAAGTACATGAGACAAACAAAATGATCGAACAGGAGAATCTGGATGTGCGGACCATCACGCTGGGAATAAGCCTGATGGACTGTGTGGATTCTGACCTGTCGGTGTTAAATCAGAATATTTATCGTAAAATCACCACGGTGGCGAAGGATCTGGTGGCAGTTGGCGCCGCGATCGAGCGTGATTACTGCATTCCGATTGTAAATAAGCGCATCTCTGTAACACCGATCGCACTGGTGGGGAGCGCTGCATGCAAAACGCCGGAGGATTTCGTTACCATTGCAAAGACGCTGGATCAGGCAGCCAGAGAAGTGGGCGTCAACTTTATCGGCGGATATTCCGCCCTGGTTTCCAAGGGAATGACCACCGGAGATGAGCTTCTTATCCGCTCCATTCCGGAAGCACTGCGCTCCACCGATGTGGTATGCAGTTCCGTGAATCTTGGCTCCACCAAGACCGGAATCAACATGGACGCCGTGCGGCTGATGGGCGAGATTGTCAAGGAGACGGCGGAACTGACGAAGGATAGGGATTCCATGGGCTGCTCCAAGCTGGTGGTGTTCTGTAACGCGCCGGATGACAATCCTTTTATGGCAGGTGCTTTTCACGGGGTGACGGAAGCGGATGCCATCATCAACGTGGGTGTCAGCGGCCCCGGCGTGGTAAAGACAGCCTTGTCCCAGGTGCGGGGAGAGAATTTCGAGGTTTTGTGCGAGACTATCAAGAAGACAGCCTTCAAGATCACCCGGGTGGGTCAGCTGGTGGCGCAGGAAGCCAGCCGACGGCTGGGAATACCCTTCGGTATCATTGACCTGTCCCTGGCGCCTACCCCGGCGATCGGAGACAGTGTGGCGGACATCCTTCATGAGATCGGCCTGGAGTATGCGGGCGCACCGGGTACTACAGCGGCGCTTGCGCTCTTAAACGATCAGGTGAAGAAGGGCGGTATCATGGCATCCTCCTATGTGGGGGGCTTAAGCGGCGCCTTTATTCCGGTCAGCGAGGATCAGGGGATGATCGATGCAGTGAAGGTCGGTGCCTTAACCATTGAGAAGTTGGAAGCCATGACCTGTGTTTGCTCGGTGGGACTTGACATGATCGCTATTCCGGGGGATACCAAGGCATCCACCATTGCCGGCATCATTGCAGATGAGATGGCCATCGGTATGGTCAATCAGAAGACAACGGCTGTGCGTGTGATCCCGGTTATCGGAAAGGGCGTCGGAGAGACAGCGGAATTTGGCGGGCTTTTGGGATATGCGCCGATCATGCCGGCGAATCCCTGGTCCTGTGAGGAATTCATAAACCGGGGCGGACGGATTCCGGCACCGATCCATAGCTTCAAAAATTAACACAATGGGCGTGAGCTGAACTGAACTCAATAACAGGATAGGAAGCATTGAAATGATAGCAATTATTGATTATGACGCAGGCAATTTGAAGAGTGTCCAGAAAGCACTTCGCTATATCGGCCAAGAGTGTATCGTAACCAGGGACCGGGAAGAGCTTCGGAAAGCAGACAAGGTGATACTGCCCGGAGTGGGATCCTTCGGGGATGCCATGGCCAACCTGAAGAGATTCGAGCTTGACAAGGTGATACGGGAGCTGGTGGCGCAGAATGTCCCATTGATGGGAATCTGTCTGGGATTACAGCTATTGTTTGAGGCCAGCGAGGAAAGCCCCGGTGTGGAAGGACTGGGACTTTTACAGGGAGAGATCGTGCGTATTCCTGAGGCTTATGGGCTTAAGATACCGCACATTGGCTGGAATTCCCTGGAACTTCAGGGGGATGGACGGCTGTTTCGCGGGCTTTCTGGGACGCCCTATGTCTATTTTGTTCACTCTTATTACCTGAAGGCCAGGGAGGAATCCATTGTGAAGGCATCCACGGATTACGGTGTGTGCATCCATGCTTCCGTGGAGAAGAATAACCTGTTTGCCTGCCAGTTCCACCCGGAGAAAAGCAGTGGAACAGGGCTTGCCATATTGCGGAATTTTGCAGAACTGGGAGGTGAAGGCTGATGTTTACCAAACGGATCATTCCCTGCCTGGATGTCCATAATGTGCGTGTGGTGAAGGGAGTCAATTTTGTGAATCTTAGAGATGCCGGGGATCCGGTGGAGATCGCAGCGGCTTACGATAAGGCAGGAGCCGACGAGCTGGTATTTCTGGATATCACGGCTTCTTCCGATGCCAGAGCCACGGTGGTAGATATGGTGCGCCGGGTGGCGGAGCAGGTGTTCATTCCCTTTACGGTGGGCGGAGGAATCCGCACGGTGGAGGACTTCAAGGTGTTGCTCCGGGAGGGGGCAGACAAGATCTCTGTCAATTCTGCAGCCATTGACAATCCCATGCTTATCCGGGAAGCAGCGGACAAGTTCGGAAGTCAGTGCGTGGTGGTGGCCATCGATGCCAGAAGGAGAGCAGACGGCAGCGGTTGGAATGTCTACAAGCACGGCGGCAGAATCGATACCGGTCTGGACGCGGTAGCGTGGGCGCGAAAAGTAAACGAGCTGGGAGCCGGGGAGATCCTTCTTACCAGCATGGACTGTGATGGAACCAAAGCAGGATACGATCTGGAGCTGACCAGGACGATTGCAGAGAACGTCTCCATCCCGGTGATCGCTTCCGGAGGTGCCGGAACGAAAGAGCATTTTTATGAAGCATTGACAGAGGGAAGGGCAGACGCTGTGCTTGCAGCATCGCTGTTTCATTATAAAGAGCTTGAAATCATGGACTTGAAGAACTATCTGGCCGCCAGGGGAGTGTCGGTGCGCAGATGACTTTTATTCATGGTGACGCCTGTGACAACAGGCATGAGCGTTTAAGAAAGGACGAGAATGCGATGGCAATGATCACAAATGACTGGCTTCCTGCCGTGGAAGCCGAATTTAAAAAGCCTTATTATGCCGAGTTGTACAGATTCATCCGCCAGGAGTACAGTGCCGGAAAGGTATTTCCACCGGCGGACGATATCTTCAATGCACTGCACCTAACGCCGCTTAGCCAGGTAAAGGTGCTGATCCTGGGGCAGGATCCATACCACAACGACGGGCAGGCGCACGGTCTGTGCTTTTCCGTCAAGCCGGATGTGGAGATTCCGCCATCCCTGGTGAACATCTATCAGGAGCTGCACGATGATCTGGGGTGTTATATCCCCAACAACGGCTATCTGGTGAAGTGGGCCAGACAAGGTGTGCTGATGCTGAATACAGTGCTTACGGTCCGTGCGCACCAGGCATTCTCCCATCAGGGCCATGGCTGGGAAAAGTTTACGGATGCCATCATCCATGCAGTCAACGCCCAGGATCGCCCTATTGTGTACCTGCTGTGGGGCAAGCCGGCTCAGGCTAAGATACCAATGCTGACCAATCCGAAGCACCTGATCCTGACGGCGCCGCATCCGAGTCCGCTGTCTGCGTACCGTGGCTTCTTCGGCTGCCGGCATTTCAGCAAGACCAATGATTTTCTTACCGCCAATGGAATAGAACCCATTGACTGGCAGATTGAAAACGTATAGAGGAACGGAAGCAAAGGAGGAAGCATATGGCAAGCGTGTTTGACATGTTATGGGGAGTACCCAGGAAGCAGACTACAGAGCGAGAAAAGACTTTTGAGAGTGTGAGGAGAGAAGAGATGTTTGGAAGACAGATGGAGGAGTTGAAGGAGAAGGAAAGGCAGCTTCAGCAGCAGATGGAGCAGTTTTCCAAGGGAATGGACACCAAGCTGGCGCAGGTTTCCATTCAGATGGATTCCAGCCTGGAGAATCTGAACGGGAAGCTGGATCTGGGCTTTGGAAGCATTGAGAAGAAGCTGGATGTATGCAAGGGGGAATTGTCGGATAAGGTTCATTCGGAAAATGTAAAAAGCTACCGCAATGTGCAGGCGCTGGTGGAAGAGCTTACCGAGAAGCTTGAAGCGAAGGAGCAGGGCGGGGAGCGCAAAAAGTCTGCCAGAGGGCTGCTTCGGGCGGTACTGATCGTGGGCATACTGAATTTGCTTACTATGGCCGGATGGATCTTATATGAGTTGGGTATCATTTCGCAGTTCTTATAATTAAGAAGGGACGTATAATTAGGTGAATCAGGAAAAAAAGGTTTGGGTGTTAGGACACAAGAATCCCGATACGGATTCCATTTGTGCGGCTATTGCTTATGCGGAGCTGAAGAACAAGTTGGGCGAGGGAGTATACGAAAGCAAGCGAGCAGGGCAGCTAAATGAAGAGACGAAATATGTGCTGAATTATTTCAAGGTTCCGGCACCGGCCTTCGTATCCGATGTCGGAGCGCAGGTTAAGGATATTGAGATCCGCCGGATCCCAGGCGTGGACAGCCATATCTCCATGAAGCGTGCCTGGGAGCTGATGAAGGAGGCGAATGTAGTCACGCTTCCTGTGACCAACCAACATGGCAGCCTGGAGGGACTGATCGTTACCGGGGATATCGCTACCTCCTATATGGATGTCTATGACAATGAGATTCTGTCCAGAGCCAGAACCCAGTATAAGAATATCATTGAGACGCTGGCGGGTACTCTGCTGGAGGGCAACGAGCACGCTTACTTCACTAAGGGGAAGGTCGTGGTAGCTGCTGCCAGCCCGGAGATGATGGAGGAGTATATTGAGGATGATGATCTGGTAATCCTGGGAAATCGCTACGAGGTGCAGCTATGCGCTCTGGAGATGAATGCCAGCTGTATTATTGTCTGTTCCGATGCAAAGGTCTCTCAGACGATCCGTAAGCTTGCCAGAGAGCGTGGCTGCATTCTCATGACTACACCCTATGATACCTTCACCGTGGCGCGTCTGATCAATCAGAGTATTCCCATCAAATATTTCATGCGCAGGGAGCGTCTTATTACCTTTGAGACAGAAGAGTATGTGGATGATGTCAAGGAGATCATGTCCAGGGAGCGTCACAGAGATTTCCCGATTTTAGATGAACACGGGAAATACGTAGGTCTGATCTCCCGTCGGAATCTGTTGAATATGAAGAAGAAGCAGGTGATCCTGGTGGATCACAACGAGAAATCCCAGGCGGTGGATGGCATCGGCGGTGCGGAGATCTTAGAGATCATCGACCATCACAGACTGGGGAGTCTGGAGACCATGTCGCCTGTTTTTTTCCGCAATCAGCCCCTGGGCTGTACCTCCACGATCATCTATCAGATGTATCAGGAGAAGGGGATTGAGATCCCGGTGAAGATCGCAGGGCTTCTGTGTTCCGCCATTATCTCCGATACGCTGATGTTCCGCTCACCCACCTGCACGGCAGTGGATAAGATGGCGGCAGAGGCGCTAGCGGCTGTTGCCGGTGTTGAGATCGAGACACTGGCGAAAAATATGTTCCAGGCAGGGAGCGATTTTAAGAGTAAGTCGCCGGAGGAGATTTTTTATCAGGATTTTAAAACCTTCTTTGTGGAGGATGTCGAGTTTGGTGTGGGGCAGATCAGCGCTATGAGTAAAGAGGAGCTTGGTGAGGTGCGAGAGAAGCTTCTGCCGTATCTGGATGTGGTGCTGCGGGAACGAAAGCTGTCCATGGTGTATGTGATGTTGACGGATATCCTGGAGGAGAGTACCCAGTTGATCTGGCGGGGGGATAATGCACGCCAGATTGCGGAGCGGGCATTTTCCGTTCATGGGACAGAGGAAACGGACAGCCTGTATCTTAAAGGGGTTGTGTCAAGGAAGAAGCAGTTTATTCCTTCCGTTATGGCGGCTATGCAGGATGAGTAAAATGAACACGAGGTAAGAAAATGCGGGTAATACCGCTTTCTGGAAAGGAAGATGAAAGATGGCTAAGCAGAATTGGAAGGCAGGAAATATGCTGTACCCGGTACCTGCAGTGATGGTGAGCTGCAAGCGGGAGGGAGAGAAGCCCAATATCATTACGGTGGCCTGGGCGGGGACGATCTGTTCAGATCCCGCTATGGTTTCTATTTCAGTGAGACCGGAGCGTTACTCTTATGATATCATTAAGGAGACCGGAGAGTTTGTGATAAATCTGGTGACGAAGGAGCTGACATATGCCACGGATTACTGCGGCGTGAAGTCTGGGAGAAACGTGGATAAGTTCCATGAGCTGGGGCTGACGCCGCTTCCGTCGAAGCATATTAATGCACCCGGAATCGCGGAGAGTCCGCTGAACATGGAGTGCAAGGTGAAGGATGTCATTGAACTGGGCTCTCATCATATGTTTCTGGCTGAGGTGGTGGGTGTCACGGTAGAAGATGCGTATATGGATGAGAAGGGGAAGTTTGAGCTGAACCGGACGGGTCTGGTGGCGTATTCCCATGGTGAATATTTCCTGCTGGGAGAGAAGATTGGAAAATTTGGCTATTCCGTGGCAAAGAAAAAAGATTAGAATTGCGAATCGTAGTGAAATAAGGAGGAAATCACATTGAGTAAGGTAGCAGTGATGACGGACAGCAACAGTGGAATCACCCAGCAGCAGGCAAAAACAGAAGGCGTATATGTTCTGCCTATGCCGTTCTTTGTGAATGGGGAGACATATTTTGAAGATATTAATCTGACACAGGAGCAGTTTTACGAGAAGTTGGAGAGCGATGCTGATATTTCCACTTCCATGCCTGCAGTGGCGGACATCATTGATACCTGGGATCGTCTGCTAGAGGAATATGATGAGATCGTGCATATCCCCATGTCCAGCGGCCTCTCCGGATCCTGTGAGGCGGCAATGGCACTGGCACGGGAATATGAGGGAAGGGTGCAGGTGGTGAATAACCAGCGGATCTCCGTAACCTTAAAGCAGTCCGTGCTGGATGCAAAGCGGATGGCAGAGCAGGGCAGGAGTGCCTTGGAAATCAAGAATTATCTGGAGGAGACCAGGTTTGAATCCAGCATCTATATCATGCTGGATACCCTGTATTATCTGAAGAAGGGCGGAAGGATCACGCCTGCTGCTGCGGCACTGGGAACGCTGCTGAAGTTAAAGCCGGTACTGCAGATCCAGGGGGAGAAGCTGGATGCCTTTGCCAAGGCCAGAACAACAAAGCAGGGAAAAAATATTATGATAGAAGCCATCCGTAACGATCTGAAGGAACGGTTTCACGATCCCGAAGGAAAAGACATGTGGATCCATGCGGCTTATACGAAGAATCTCGAAGCCGCCCAAGAGTGGAAGCAGGAGCTTATGACGGCTTTTCCGGGACATGAAATCGTGATGGATCCGCTTTCCTTAAGCGTTTCCTGTCACATCGGACCCGGTGCGCTGGCGGTTACCTGCTGTAAAAAACTTCATAACGAGTAGGTATGAGAATTCTGTAGTACCTATATAAGGAGCATTGCCGATGGATATGTATCAGATGAGCAAGGAGGAAGTGCTTTCTAAGCTTCATACGAAGGAGGAAGGTCTTGACGGGAGAGAGGCAGGAAGACGTCAGGAGACCTATGGCTACAATGAACTGGCGGATGTAGAGAAGAAGCCGGTATGGAGAATCTTTCTGGAGCAGTTTAAGGACTTTCTGGTGCTTATCCTGATTGTGGCGGCGCTGGTCTCAGGTATTCTGGGAGATTGGGAGAGTGCAGGTGTTATCTTTCTTGTAATCATAATGAATGCAGTCCTTGGAACCATTCAGCATACCAAGGCGGAGAAATCTCTGTCAGCACTTAAGAAGCTGTCCGGCCCCCATGCCAAGGTACTCCGGGATGGAGCTGTGACATTGCTGCCGTCGCGGGAGGTAGTGCCCGGAGATATCCTGGTTATGGAAGCCGGCGACTATGTGCCGGCAGACGGCAGGATCCTTATGAGTGCCAGCCTCAAGGCAGATGAGAGCACTCTGACCGGAGAGAGCCTTCCGGTAGAGAAGAAGGATG
The DNA here is from genome assembly GCA_963628035.1 of Paludibacteraceae bacterium. Taxonomy (GTDB): domain Bacteria; phylum Bacillota; class Clostridia; order Lachnospirales; family Lachnospiraceae; genus 14-2. The sequence goes on along the minus strand of CAVGED010000096.1, from coordinate 24,717 downwards.
TGGAGATTCCCAAGGAGGCCCCTCTTGGAGACCGGGTGAACATGCTTTTTTCCGGAAGCTTTATTGCTTACGGACGCGGGACTGTTGTGGTGACCGCAACCGGGATGGAGACGGAGGTCGGAAGAATTGCTGCCCTTCTAAAAAGCACCAAGGAGCATGAGACGCCTTTGCAGCAGAGCATGGATGCCTTCGGACGAAGAATATCCATTCTGATCCTTGCCATATGTGCATTGCTGTTTGGCTTAAGTGTCTGGCGGGGCGAGAGCATCATGCAGGCGTTTCTTTTTGCCGTTGCCCTGGCAGTGGCGGCTATCCCGGAGGCGTTGAGCTCCATCGTAACCATCGTTCTGGCCTTCGGTACCAGGAAAATGTCACGGGAAAACGCCATTATCCGCAAGCTTTCCGCCGTGGAGGGTTTGGGAAGCGTCTCTGTGATCTGCTCCGATAAGACCGGAACACTGACCCAGAACCGCATGACAGCCATCCATCTGTATGTCCCCCATATTAGTAAAAAAATAGAAAAAACCGATCTGAACCGGGAGCCGGAACGGCTTCTGGTGACAGCAGGCGTGCTGTGCAATGACGCGACAAATGTGAATGGCGAGGATATTGGCGATCCGACGGAGCTTGCCTTTCTCCATATGCTGGATAAGATGGAAGGTGCAGAGAGCCCAGAGGAGATACGGGCGGCGTATAGAAGGATTGGTGAGGTCCCCTTCGACTCGGACCGGAAGCTGATGAGCACGCTGCATCGGCGGGAAAATATAGTTACTATGATTACAAAAGGCGCCGTAGATGTGCTGCTGACGAGAACCGACCGCATCCTGGAAGGGACGGGAATCCGTTCCATCACAGAGGGGGATAAAGCAGAGATCCTAAGAGCCAACGAGGAATATTCCGGCCGGGGACTGCGGGTGCTGGCCTTCGGCTATAAGACTATGGAGGAAAACAGCATTTACGAGAAGGACGAGGAGAATCTTGTTTTTCTGGGAATGTGTTCCATGATCGATCCGCCGAGAGAGGAATCTAAGGCGGCAGTAGCGGATTGTAAGAAAGCAGGGATACGCCCCATCATGATCACCGGGGATCATGCGGTGACAGCTTCGGCCATCGCCGGAGAGATCGGAATCCTGACAGAAGGAAAGCGTACTGTGACCGGAGAAGAGCTGGAGAAGCTTACCGATGAAGAATTAAAGGATATGGTGGAGGATGTGGCTGTCTATGCCAGGGTGTCGCCGGAGCATAAGATCCGTATTGTAAAGGCCTGGCAGCAGCGCGGAAATATCGTTGCCATGACAGGAGACGGCGTCAACGACGCACCTGCCTTAAAACAGGCGGATGTGGGTGTTGCCATGGGGATTACCGGGACAGAGGTGGCTAAGGATGCGGCATCCATGATCCTTGCAGATGATAATTTTGCCACCATTGTCAAGGCGGTGGAAAACGGAAGAAACGTCTATCGGAATATCCGAAAATCCATTGTATTTCTGCTCTCCGGCAATATGGCGGGGATCCTGGCGGTGCTTATCACCTTTCTGGCCGGGACGGAGGTGCCCTTCGCGGCGGTACATCTGCTGTTCATCAACCTTTTAACAGACTCGCTTCCGGCCATTGCGCTGGGCTTAGATCCACACACCGGGGAGGTCATGAGGGATAAGCCCAGGAGACATGGTGAATCCGTGCTCACAGGATCGGTGATGGTTACGATACTGGTTGAGGGGCTTGTAATCGCTCTGGCAACCATCAGCGCCTATTTTATCGGCCTTAAAGCGGGCGGGCCGGGACTTGCCAGTACCATGGCCTTTGCAACACTGTGTCTGTCACGGCTGGTGCATGGCTTTAACTGCAAGTCTGAGCGTCCGGTGCTGTTTACAAGGAATTTTTACAATAATAAGTTTCTGTGGTTTGCTTTCCTGGCCGGGTTTTTGATGCTGAACCTGGTGCTGCTGGTTCCGGTGCTTCATCCGGTGTTTGCGGTGACGGCTTTGAGCCTTCGGCAGCTGCTTATCGTTTACGGTCTGGCGGCACTGAACCTTCCGGTGATACAACTGTTGAAGCTTATGTTCAAAGGAAAAGCAAACGATTGACGGAAACGATAAGAGGAATATTTATGGACGTAAATCTGGAGTATTACAAAATATTTTATTATGTGGCAAGATCCGGCGGGATCACCCAGGCGGCGGAGGAGCTGGCGCTCTCCCAGCCTGCAGTGAGCCAGAGTATCAAGAACCTGGAGAGACAGTTGAAGCTGACCTTGTTCGTGCGCATGAAGAAGGGCGTTCGCCTGACCAGGGAGGGGGAGCTTCTGTATTCTTATGTGTCCAGAGGGTATGAATACATCCGGCAGGGGGAACAGAAGGTGCAGGAGATGCTGGATCTTGATCTGGGTGAGATCCATATCGGCGCCAGCGACATGACGCTGCAGTTTTATCTGCTTCCATGGCTGGAGCAGTTTCATCGAAGGTATCCCGGAATCAAGGTGACGGTTACCAATGCGCCCACGCCGGAGACGATCCGCCATCTGATGGACGGCAGGATTGACTTTGGGGTGGTCAGCACTCCGGTGAACAGCCGCCATCCCTGGAATCTGGTGCCGGTGAAGAAAATCGAGGATATTTTTGTGGCGGGAAGCCTGTTCTGGCAGTTGAAGGGAAAGCTTCTGTCCTATAAGGATCTGGAGCAGCTTCCCATCATGTGCCTGGAGGGGAGTACCTCCACCCGCAGCTATGTGGAGCATTTTCTGAAGGAACAGGATGTGGAGCTGCACCCGGAATTCGAGCTGGCGACCAGCAATATGCTGATCCAGTTTGCGCTCCGGGGACTTGGGATTGCCAGCGTGGTGCGGGAGTTCGCACAGGAGTATATTGACCGGGGCGAGTTGTTTGAGCTGACCTTCGACCGCAGGATTCCGAAGCGGGAGTTCTGTATCATCACGGACGAGCGGATTCCCCAATCGGCCGCATCCCGGAAGTTTCTGGAAATGATACATAATAATTAATTATGATAAATATAAAAAACATTGATTTTACTTATGGAATAAAACCGTGTATACTGGTTAAGTACGTGTGAAAACGAAAACCAGAAGTACGAGGAGGATTCAGAAATGGTAAAAGCAATTGTCGGAGCAAACTGGGGCGACGAAGGCAAAGGAAAGATTACGGATATGCTGGCGAAGGAAGCGGATATTATCGTGCGTTTCCAGGGCGGTGCCAATGCGGGACACACCATTGTCAACAATTATGGCAAATTTGCATTGCATACGTTGCCGTCCGGAGTTTTTTATAATCATACCACCAGTATTATCGGAAATGGTGTGGCACTGAATATTCCATTGTTATTTAAGGAGATTCAGTCCATCGTGGAGCGGGGAGTGCCGGCACCGAAGATTCTTGTGTCTGATCGCGCACAGATTGTGATGTCTTATCATATCCTTCTGGACTCTTATGAGGAAGCGCGTCTGGCCGGAAAATCCTTTGGTTCCACCAAGTCCGGGATCGCGCCGTTTTATTCGGATAAATATGCAAAGATCGGGTTCCAGGTCAGCGAATTGTTTGACGAGGAACTGTTGAAGGAAAAGGTGGAGCGTATCTGTGAGTTGAAAAATGTGCTCTTCGAGCATCTGTACCATAAGCCTCTGCTGAAGCCGGAGGATCTGATGGAGGAGTTAAGAGGATATCGGAAGATGGTGGAGCCTTATGTATGCGATACCTCCGCATATCTCTACGATGCGATCAAGGCCGGAAAGAACATCCTGCTGGAGGGTCAGCTTGGCTCCCTGAAGGATCCGGATCACGGGATCTATCCCATGGTAACGTCGTCCTCCACCCTGGCAGCCTACGGTGCTATCGGCGCAGGAATTCCGCCCTATGAGATCGGCAAGATCATCACGGTCTGCAAGGCATATTCCTCCGCAGTGGGAGCAGGAGCCTTTGTCAGCGAGATCTTCGGAGAGGAAGCGGATGAGCTGCGGCGCAGAGGCGGCGATGGCGGTGAATTCGGTGCTACCACCGGACGTCCCAGAAGAATGGGCTGGTTTGACTGCGTAGCAAGCAAATACGGCTGCAGGATCCAGGGTACCACAGATGTGGCATTTACGGTTTTGGATGTGCTGGGGTATCTCGATGAGATCCCGGTGTGTACCGCCTATGAGATCGATGGTGAGATCACCACGGATTTCCCGACTACCGCTAAGCTTGAGAAAGCGAAGCCAATCCTTACAACGCTGCCGGGCTGGAAGTGCGACATCCGCGGCATTCGGACCTATGAGGAGTTGCCGGAAAACTGCCGGAAATATATTGAGTTTATCGAGGAGAAGATCGGATTCCCCATCACCATGGTCTCCAACGGACCGGGACGGGACGATATTATCTATCGGTAACATGGAGAGAGAACAATGATAAGAAATATTATTTTTGATGTGGGTATGGTTCTTGCGGATTTTTGTTGGGAGAAGGTCATGCACGAGCTTGGATTCTCCGGCGAAATCCTTGAGCGGCTGGCGGACGCTACAGTACGGTCCGACGCATGGCGCGACTATGACAGGAGTCTTATCAGCGATGAGGAGATTCTTGCCTCCTTCATCGCCAATGCTCCCGGACTGGAGAAGGAGATCCGTTTATTCTGGGATCATATGGCAGATACCATTGAGCGTTATCCCTATGCGGAGGATTGGGTAGGAAGTCTCAAGGAAGAAGGATATCACTGCTACATTCTATCCAACTATTCCAAGAGAACCTTTGATCTGACGAAGGAGAAGCTGACCTTCTTAGAACTGACGGACGGAGCGCTGTTCTCCTGGCAGGTGAAGCTGAATAAGCCGGAGCCAGAGATCTACCGGACCTTGCTGGAACGATATCAGTTGAAGCCGGAGGAATGCGTGTTCCTGGACGACAGTCGGGACAACGTGAATGCGGCTCGGAATATGGGGATACATGCAATTCCTTTTACGGGAATTGAAGATGCGAAGAAGAAATTAGGGGAGCTGCTGTAGCAGATCCCCTTTCACGCCCCGGGAAAGTTTGTTTTATTTCAGCAACAGATCCATCAGATATTCATAAACATCCTCGTTCTGACGTCTCCAGTTGCTGCAGACAGCCTCCGCCTGTGCCTTTGTATTCACGCGAATATTCAGATCCAGCAGCGGTGTCTCACGATCCTTGATCTGGCAGCGTGCCACGTATTCCCGCGCAGTAGTCCGGTAGTAATCCGCCAGGATAAGGACTTCGTTTTTCAATTCCATGCTGTTTTTCTCAAAATAAGCGAGGATGTCCTTCTTGATGGCATCGGAGATCTTGTCCGGAAAGTAGGAGAGTGTCTCCCGGCCTGCAGGCGTGATGTGGTAGCAGGTATTGTTGTGCGTGGGTTCCGCGATGATCAGCTCCGCCAGGATCAGTTCGTTGATGGCTTGCTGCAGGGTAAAATAGCTGGTATATCCCTTCTCCAGTATGAAATTGGAGATCTGTGTGTTGGTGAGGGGAAAATCCACTTTGTCCAGCATGTATAAAATAATGAGTTTGTATTGCGTTAAAGCTTCCGCCATGATCGTTACTCCTGTTTTACAATATGAGACTTGACAGCCAGGCTGACCACCTGGGCAACTCTGGGGTCAAAAGGCTGTGGCATGATAAAATCCTCGTTCAGCTCCTCCGGGGAAACCAGTGCTGCAATGGCTTCGGCAGCAGCCAGCTTCATCTCTTCGGTGATCTGTGTGGCACGTCCCTCCAGAGCACCCTTGAAGATTCCGGGGAATGCCACCACATTATTTACCTGGTTGGGGAAGTCGCTGCGGCCTGTGCCGACGATCCTTGCCCCGGCAGCCTTAGCAAGATCCGGCATGATCTCCGGCACGGGGTTGGCCATGGCGAATAGAATGGCGTCCTTATTCATTGCGGACACCATTTCCGGGGTGACAATGCCCGGAGCGGATACACCCACGAAGATGTCCGCGCCCTTCATGGCATCGGCCAGGGTGCCGCTTTTATTTTCCAGGTTGGTGGTCTTAGTCATTTCCTTCTGCATCCAGTTCAGATCCGGGTAATCCCGGCCAATGATGCCAAGACGGTCACACATGGTTACATGAGGAAATCCGTAGGTTAAGAGCAGCTTGGTAATGGCTACTCCGGCAGATCCGGCGCCATTTACCACCACGCGGCAGTCCTCCTTCTTCTTACCGGTGACCTTCAGCGCATTGATGATACCGGCAAGCACTACGATGGCTGTGCCGTGCTGATCGTCATGAAATACCGGGATGGATAGCGTCTCCTTTAAGCGCTGCTCGATCTCAAAGCAGCGGGGGGCAGAGATATCTTCCAGGTTAATGCCGCCGAAGCCGGGGGCCAGCCAGGTGACGGCCTTGATGATCTCCTCGGTATCCTGGGTATCCAGGCAGATGGGGACAGCGTTGACATCTCCGAATTCCTTGAAAAGCACGCATTTTCCTTCCATCACAGGCATGGCAGCCAGCGGCCCGATGTTTCCAAGGCCCAGGACGGCACTGCCGTCGGAGACTACGGCCACGGTGTTGGCCTTCATGGTGTATGTGTATGCCAGATCCGGATCCTTAGCGATCTCTTTGCAGGGCTCTGCGACGCCCGGCGTGTATGCCAGAGCGAGATCTTCCCGGTTTTTTACCGGTGATTTGGCGCATGTTTCCAGTTTTCCTTGCCATTTTTTGTGCAAAAACAGGGCTTTTTCACTTGTGTTCATATGTGCAACTCCTTTTTTTACTTGTGAATAACATCATAGCATAAAAAAATATAAAAAAAAAGGAAATCACGAAAAAAATACTTTCTATTTTTGCAATTATGATGTATAATGACATTATCGATGATTTGTCGTTGTCATTTCCGACAAGATTTTCCAGGAATGAATTACCGTAACAGTAGCCGAGAAATCAGTAAAAAGAAAGAGGAGTCAATAATGAGAGAAAAGTATGAGAGTCTATCGTTAGCAACATTGAAGGATCTGGCAAAGGCCAGGGGATTGAAACGAGTGACCGGCTTAAGAAAGGCAGAATTGATCGAGCGTATGCTGAAAGAGGACGAGCGTGTGGCAAAGGAAGAGGCGCCGAAGGCTTCAGAACAGCTGACGAGCCAGGAAGAGAAGCCAAAAAGGACACGTAAGAAAGCGGAAGCAGTTCTGGAAGGCCAGCCGGAGCAGAACAACCAGCCGAAGACAGGAGAGCAGCCGGGGCAGACTGCAGAGGGAGAGCAGGCATCAAGTACAGCGCAGGCATCCGGTGCAGCCCAGGGGGAACAGCCGACGAGACGCATCTATCAGACCAATCATGCAGTAAGGAGCGGCCAGCCCCGCACCTATCAGGCAGGTGCAGCGCGCCAGCAGTCCGGCCCGCGTCCGTCTTATCAGCCAAGCCCAAGTGTGCGGACAGGAAATGTACCACATCAGCCGGGACCGCGCGTCTCCTATCAGCCGGGTCCGGGTGTGCGCAATGGCTATCAGCCGGGAGCAGCCCGCACAGCAGGAGCAGCTTATCAGTCAGGTGAGCAGAATGCACCCCAGGCAGGTGCAGCGGCACAGCCGTTTACCACAAGCCCGCAGTTACGGGCAGCCCAGTCTGTAGCGCCGACACCGGATCCCCAGGCAGGTCAGACAACAGCCACCACAGCCGCGAATGCCCAGGCAGCGCCTACACCGCAGAGGATCATCACCCCGGACGGAATCGAGATCGAGAATCCGGAGCTTGACAGCGGTATCGAGGCGAACGGCATCCTGGAGGTTATGCCGGATGGCTATGGATTTATCCGCTGCGCCAACTATCTGCCCGGTGATAATGATGTCTATGTATCACCTTCCCAGATCCGCCGCTTTAATCTGAAGACCGGAGATATCGTGGTGGGTAATACAAGGATCAAGACCATGCAGGAGAAGTTCAGTGCCCTTTTATATATCCGTTCCATCAACGGATTCCACCCCAGGGAAGCGCAGTCGCGTCCGAACTTCGAGAATCTGACGCCTATTTTCCCGAACGAGCGGATCCGCCTGGAGACATATCAGAGTGGGACGGCCATGCGTATCATGGATCTGGTATCGCCCATCGGTAAGGGGCAGAGAGGTATGATCGTTTCCCAGCCCAAGGCAGGTAAGACGACATTGCTCAAGGAAGTGGCAAAGTCCGTGACCCGCAACTACCCGGATATGCACCTGATCATTCTGCTGATCGATGAGCGCCCGGAGGAGGTTACCGACATCAAGGAGGCCATCGAAGGGGATAATGTAGAGGTGATCTATTCCACCTTTGATGAGCTGCCGGAGCACCACAAGCGGGTATCTGAGATGGTGATCGAGCGTGCAAGACGTCTGGTGGAGCACGGAAAGGATGTCATGATCCTTCTGGACAGCATTACCCGTCTGGCAAGAGCCTATAACCTCATCGTTCCACCCAGTGGACGTACGCTGTCCGGCGGTATCGATCCGGCAGCCCTTCATATGCCAAAACGATTTTTCGGTGCGGCGCGTAACATGCGTGAGGGCGGAAGCATCACCATCCTGGCAACAGCTCTGGTGGAAACAGGAAGCCGTATGGACGACGTGATCTATGAAGAATTTAAGGGAACCGGTAACATGGAACTGATCCTGGACCGCAAGCTTTCCGAGAAGCGTGTGTTCCCGGCCATCGACATTACCAAGTCCGGTACCAGAAGAGAGGATCTGCTGCTTGACCGTGAGGAGCAGGAGGCAGTGGAGATCATGCGCCGCGGCATCAACGGCATGAAGACCGACGAGGCTGTGGAGAATATCCTGAATATGTTCGTCCGTACCAGGAACAACCGGGAGTTCATTCAGATGATCAAAAAGACAAAATTATATTAAATAAAAAAAAACTTGCATATATAATTGACATATGCTACAATAATAAAGCTGTCCAGCGAGGAGACAGCGCAGAATAAGAAAATTGAGACTTCGATTTTAATATAGTATAGAGAGGTGAAATCATGAAAGCAGGAATCCATCCAGATTATCAGCAGGCAACTGTGACATGCAACTGCGGAAATACCTTCGTTACCGGTTCTACCAAGAAGGATATCCACGTTGAAATCTGTTCGAAGTGCCATCCGTTCTATACCGGACAGCAGAAGGCTGCCCAGGCGCGCGGACGTATCGATAAGTTTAACCGGAAGTATGGCATGAACAATCAGTAGGCAAAGTGCCTGAACGATAGGAGGGTACATTGACCGTTCTATTGGAAGAATAAGAGGATGTTCCCATGTTGAATGGACATCCTCCATTTTTTTAATTACCATAAAAGCCCAGTCTCAATGCTTATGCATAAGCCATGCTTGCATAGAGCAATCCGTGGGCTTCTATTCATGAAATGAAGGAGGTGTGCCGGATGGCTTCATCAGGAATTGGCGGGCAGGCAGTGATGGAAGGCGTCATGATGCGAAAGGACGACCGCTATGCTGTTGCTGTTCGCAAGCCGGATAAGACGATTACGGTTGAGATAAAAGAATATCACAGCTTCTGCAAGATAGAGGCGCTGCGCAAGATCCCCATCATCCGGGGCGTTATCAACTTTGTGGATTCCCTGGTGCTGGGAATGGGGACTTTGGCATATTCCGCATCCTTCTATGAGGAAGAGCCGGAGGAAAAGAACCAGAACAAAGAAAAGCTGGTTATGGGATTAACGATGTTTTTCGCTGTGATTCTGGCAATTGCCATTTTTATGGTGCTCCCTTTCTATATCTCGCTGCTGTTCCAGAAGGTGATCGCATCGAAGACGGTGGTGATACTCTTAGAGGGCGTGGTGCGGCTGCTGATCTTTTTGGCATATTTGCTGCTGATCTCTCAGATGAAGGATATCCAGCGGGTGTTTATGTATCACGGCGCGGAGCACAAGTGCATCAACTGCATCGAGCACGGTCTGGAGCTGAATGTGGAAAACGTTCGGAAGAGCTCCAGGGAGCATAAGCGGTGCGGCACCAGCTTTTTGTTCTTTGTTGTAATTATCAGTATCATTGCGACGCTGTTTATCCGGGTGGATTCCAGAATACTGCGCCTGGTACTGCGTCTGGCGGTGATTCCGCTGGTGGCCGGCGTGTCCTATGAGTTCATCCGGCTGGCCGGCAGGAGTGAGAATCCGGTTGTCAATCTGCTCAGCAAGCCGGGACTGTGGATGCAGAAGCTGACCACCAGGGAGCCGGAGGATGATATGATTGAGGTTGGTATCGCTTCTGTGGAGGCGGTTTTTGACTGGAAGGCATATATTGATTCAGAGGGCAACAGCCCCGCGAAAGGAGCCGTATGACGCTGGAAGAAACGCTGGCTTATGGACGAGAGCAGCTTCAGAAGGCGGGAATCGCAGACGCTGCTCTGGATGCATGGTATTTATTGGAGTATATCGGAAAGTTTGACAAAAGCTATTACTACCTTCATGGCCGGGAGGAGATGGACGAGGAAGCACTGCAGAATTATCAGGTGCTGGTGAAGAAACGGGCAGAGCGGGTTCCGCTGCAGTATATCACAGGTGTCCAGATGTTCATGGGACTGGAATTCAAGGTCAACCCCTATGTGCTGATTCCCAGACAGGATACGGAGACGCTGGTTGAGGCAGCCCTGGCAGTGTGTAAGCCCGGAATGCGGGTGCTGGATCTGTGTACCGGATCCGGCTGTATTCTCATCAGCCTTTTGCATTTGGTCGAAGGACTTGTTGGTGTCGGCAGCGATATCTCGAAGCAGGCGCTGCTGGTAGCCAGAGAGAATGCCAAGGCCAACGATGTGGATGCGGAATGGGTGCGCAGCGATCTGTTTTCCAATCTCTCTGGAACCTTCGATGTCATCGTGTCCAATCCACCCTATATTCCGAGCCGCGTCATCGATACACTGATGCCGGAGGTGCGGGATTTTGAACCGGTGGAGGCGTTGGACGGACATGAGGATGGATTGTTCTTCTATGACAGGATTTTAGAGGAATGTCATGGGTTTCTGAATCCGGGCGGTTATCTGATGTTCGAGATCGGATATGACCAGGGAGAGGCTGTATCGGAACGTATGAGACAGGCGGGTTTTTTGGATGTGCAGGTGATCCGCGATCTGTGCGGAAATAACCGGGTAGTACGTGGCAATATGCCGGGCAAGAGCCAGGAAAGTTTTGAATAGCATAGTTTAGAAATAGTTGGACAAAAAGGAGTTGAGAGAGATGTTTGACCGATTGGAAGATATATTGATTCGATTCGAGGAGATCTTGAGCGAGCTGGGAGAGCCGGGGGTCGCCAACGACCAGATGCGTTTCCGGAAGCTGATGAAGGAGCAGAGCGATCTTGCGCCTATCGTGGAGGCATATAAAGAATACAAGCAGTGTAAGCAGAATATCGAGGATAGCCTGGCTATGCTGGATGAGGAGAGCGATGAGGAGCTGCGGGAGCTTGCCAAGGAGGAATTAAATGAGTCCAGGAGCCGCGTAGAGGAGCTGGAGAAGCAGCTGAAGGTGCTGCTCCTTCCCAAGGATCCTAATGATGATAAAAATGTGGTGGTTGAGATCCGGGCCGGTGCCGGCGGAGACGAGGCTGCACTGTTTGCGGCGGAGATCTACCGGATGTATATGCATTATGCAGAGAGCCGCCGCTGGAAGGTAGAGCTGGTGGAATGTGAAGAGATCGGTATCGGCGGAATGAAGAATGTGACATTCATTATCGACGGCCAGGGCGCTTATTCCATGATGAAGTATGAGTCCGGTGTACATCGTGTGCAGCGTGTGCCGGAAACCGAGTCCGGCGGGCGGATCCACACCTCCACCATCACTGTGGCAGTGATGCCGGAGGCGGAGGAGGTTGATATCCAGATCGACGAGAAGGACATTCGTATCGATGTGATGCGTGCCTCCGGAAATGGCGGCCAGTGTGTCAACACCACGGATTCTGCCGTGCGTCTGACCCATTATCCCACCGGGATCGTCATCTATAGCCAGACGGAGAAATCCCAGCTGCAGAACAAGGAGAAGGCCTTTGCGTTGCTGCGCGCCAAGCTGTACGATATGGAGTGCCAGAAGCAGCACGATGCCGAGGCGGAGGCCAGAAGAAGCCAGATCGGTACCGGCGACCGCTCGGAGAAGATCCGTACCTACAACTTCCCCCAGGGGCGTGTGACGGATCACCGGATAGGGTTGACGCTGTATAAGCTTGATAAGATCATGAACGGCGATATCCAGGAGATCATCGACGCATGCATCGCTGCGGATCAGGCTGCGAAGCTGGCGAAGATGGGTGAGGAGTAAGAATAAATTTTATATACGGAGGGTTCATATGAAGAATGATTTATTTTCCATCGGTAAGGTTACGATCCATGGCTATGGACTTATGATCGCGCTTGGCTTCCTGCTGTGCGTACTTATGGGAATGTATCGGGCGAAAAAGTACAAGCTGAGCCAGGACGCGATCCTGGACATTGCGCTGTACGGTATCATAGCGGGATTTCTGGGAGCCAAGCTGTTGTATGTGATCGTGGAGTGGAGGACATTCATTCAAAGTCCCCTGCAGGTACTTGGATCCGAAGGCTTCGTGGTGTACGGCGGGATCACTGCCGGCGCCCTGGCGGCCATTCTCTATTGTCGCCGCAAGAAGTTGGTATTTCTGGATTACTTTGACCTGGCAGCGCCTTCCATTGCGCTGGCGCAGGGCTTCGGACGTATCGGCTGTTTCCTGGCCGGATGCTGTTATGGCAGGGTGACGGAAAGCTGGTTTGGCGTGGTGTTCCCCAGGGGAAGCCTGGCACCGTCCGGTGTGAAGCTGATCCCGACACAGTTGATCTCCTCGGCGGGAGACTTTCTGATTACGGCGGTTCTGCTGATTTTTTACCGAAAATCAAGACACAAGGGAGACGTGGGCGCACTCTATATGCTGTTGTACGGTGTTGGACGGTTTGTGCTGGAGTTCTTCCGCTCCGATGACCGGGGAGCCATCGGTGTGCTCTCTACCTCTCAGGCTATCTCCATCGTGATCGCGGCCGGATCGATCCTGCTGTTTTGGAGCAACCGCAGGAGAGAAAAGAAGGCGGAAGAGGAATAAGCTGGCCTGAATGAAATCAGGCTGCGGAAGCTGTGGCGCTGACTGTGAATGAAGAGAGGAAATCTATATGAAATTGCGTATACTTGGATTTGTGATCGGGGGCTTGAGCCTTTTCTATTTCCTGTTCTATGGGATATCGACCGGATTGACGAACAAGTTTACATATTTCTGGCTGCTGTTGGGGCTGGGCTGTATCCTGATTGCGATTTTTGCAAAGCCGATTCGTCACCTTGTGGCGGCGATGCCCGGAATACTGAAAGTGATCATAGCAGCCGTGGCAGCAATTTGTATTCTGGTACTTATCGTTACGGAGGCAGCGATTATCGGCTATGGCGCCGCAGAACCGGAGCCGGGAGCGGATTATGTCATTGTATTGGGCGCGCAGGTCCGGGGGCGGACACCCTCCTATAATCTGGCAAGGCGTCTTGATAAGGCATATGATTACCTGGAGGAGAATCCGTCGACCCAGGTGATCCTGTCCGGCGGGCAGGGGGCCGGGGAGGAGATATCCGAGGCCCAGGCCATGGCGGAATACTTACAGAGGAAGGGCATCGCGAAGGAGCGTATGATCCTGGAGGATAAGTCAGTAAACACCTTTGAGAACCTTCGATACAGCCGGGAGAAGATGGAGAGCGGGGATACGCATGTTGTTCTTGTAACCAATAATTTCCATGTTTTTCGCAGTGTGAAGATTGCTAAGAAGCAGGGGTTCACAAATGTGGAGGGGCTGGGCGCACCGGTGATGTGGTATACGGTTCCCAACCTGTATCTGCGGGAGGCGTTTGCGGTTGTGAAGTATGCGCTGTTTGGGCAGATCTGATGATGGATAAGGCAAGAAATGAAATTTTATCATAGAGAAGGAGATCAATATCATGGCAAAGGAATTACCAAAAAGAAGTGAAGTTAAGGTGGAGGATACCTGGGCGCTGGAGGACATGTATGCCAGCGTGGAAGCCTGGGAAGCAGACATGAAGAAGGCCGAAGAGCTGGCTGATCTTGTGGAGGCAAAAAAGGCAACCGTGACATCCACAGCGAAGGAGCTTTTGGAGACCTTGAACCTGTATTTTCGGATGGAGGAGATCTTTGATCTGACAGGAAATTACGCCATGCGTGCGTCTGACGTGGACAAGAAAAATGCCGAGAATCTGGCAAGGACACAGCAGTATATGGGAATTGTTGTGGATATCCAGAGCAGGCTCGCCTTCCTGGAGCCGGCAGTTCTGACGATCTCTTCGGAGACGCTGGAGCGTTATATGAAGGAGGAGCCGGGGCTTGAGCTGTATCGGCTGTGGTTTGAGGAGCTGTTCCGTACCAGGGAGCATACCCTGTCGCCGGAGCTGGAAGAGGTGATCGCAGCCACCGGAGAGATGCAGCAGACGCCGGGAAATATTTTCTCCATGTTCACCAATGCAGATCTGGAATTCCCGGAGATCACGGATGAGAACGGCGAACAGGTGCGGATTACCTCCGGCCGCTTTGTTTCCATGCAGTGCAGCCCGGATCGCCGGGTGCGTAAGGATGCCTTTATGGGCTTATATAGTACTTACCGGAAGTTCGAGAACACACTGGCAGCCATGTATAACGGCCAGGTGAAGCAACTGATGTTTCTGGCAAAGTCCAGAAAGTATGGCTCTACGCTGGAGGCAGCCGTGGATGCCAACAACGTCTCGCCAAAGGTGTATGAGAATCTGGTGGAGACTATTCATGAGAATATGGATAAAATGCACCGCTATGTACGTCTGCGCAAGAAGTGCCTTGGCGTGGACGAACTGCACATGTACGATGTCTATGTGCCGATGATCGCGGACGCAGACCGGAAGATTCCGTATTCCGAGGCAAAGGAGACGGTATTGAAGGCAGTTGCGCCTCTGGGTGAGCGCTATGTAAGCCTGATCCGGGAAGGCTTTGAGAATCGCTGGATCGATGTCTATGAGAATCAGGGCAAGCGCGGCGGGGCATATTCCGCAGGGGCATACGGCACACATCCGTATGTGCTCTTAAACTATGACCACAAGCTGGATGACATGTTCACCCTGGCCCACGAGATGGGGCATGCCATGCATTCGTATTTTACCCATGAGGCGCAGCCCTTTGTGTATTGCGGCTATAAGATCTTCGTGGCGGAGGTAGCTTCCACCTGTAACGAGGTGCTTCTGGTGGAATATCTCCTGGCGCACACCACGGATAAGAAGGAGCGGGCACACCTGATCAATCATTTCCTGGAGAGCTTCAAGAGCACTGTATACCGTCAGACCATGTTCGCGGAGTATGAGAAGACCACCAATGCCATGGCAGAGGCCGGCGAGAGTCTGACCGCGGATGCATTAAGGAAGGTATACTATGATCTGAATTGTAAATATTTCGGGTCGGCTATGGTGTCCGATGAGGAGATCGGCTGGGAGTGGTGCCGGATCCCGCATTTTTATTATAACTTTTACGTATATCAGTATGCCACCGGGTTCTCTGCGGCTGTGGCAATTGCACGGCGTATCCTGAAGGAGGGCCAGTCGGCGGTGGATGACTATATGAAGTTCCTTTCCGGTGGCTGTTCCAAGTCCCCGGTGGAGCTTCTTAAGATTGCCGGGGTAGATATGACCACCAAGGCGCCCATCCAGGAGGCACTGAATCTGTTCGGCGAGCTGCTGGATGAGATGGAGGCACTGGTAGAATAAGGGCGGCAAAGGAATATGGTGGTCATTGACCGCATGCAATGAGAGGGTCGCCTTTTGGAAATACATGAAAAAGGAGAATGAGAATGTCCCTGCATTTCATCTTCGGAAGCTCCGGGAGCGGGAAATCCAATTATATATACGAGCATATCCTGGCACAGTCCAAGGCAGAGCCGGATCGGCTGTTCTTTGTGGTGGTGCCGGAGCAGTTTACCCTGCAGACTCAGCGGGAGCTGGTGCGCCGTCAGGCGGATCATGGGATCATGAATATCGATGTGGTCAGCTTCCAGCGTCTGGCCTACCGGGTATTTGATGAGCTGGGCTTAAAGCAGCTCAGGGTGCTTGAGGAGACCGGGAAGAACTTTGTGCTGCGCAAGGTGGCCGAGGATAAGCAGGAAGAGCTTGTGATGCTGAAGGGGAGCATGAAGAAGAACGGATACATCAATGAGTTGAAGTCCGTGATCTCCGAGCTCTCCCAGTACCGGATCGGGCCGGATCAGCTGGAGCAGTTGTCCGGGGACGAGAGCCTGCCGACGCCCTTTCGCCTCCGCTTGGAGGATATCCGCATCATGTATCAGGGATTTACGGATTATCTGCAGGGCAATTATATTACCGCCGAGGAGGTTCTGGAGGTACTTGCCAAAGAGGCAAGGCATTCTGCACTTTTGAAGGATAGCTGTCTGGTGCTGGATGGCTTTTATGGCTTTACACCCATTCAGTATGCCCTGCTGGAGCAACTGATGAAGTGTGCCAGGGATATGTATGTGACAGTGACGCTGGATGAGCGGGAGAAGCCCTTCGTGATAAGGGGCATGCAGGAGCTTTTCCACACCAGCAAGAAGACCATAGGCAGTCTTGTGGAGATTGCAGACCGGAATCATATCGCGGTGGAGGAGCCGATACGGCTTAGCCACAGCCCGGATACGCGTTTCGGGCAGGCAAAGCCCCTGGAGTGGCTGGAGCAGAATCTGTTTCGGGAAAAGTCGGAGCCTTATCCGGCTGCAGACATTTCCGGCAGGAGAGCCGGAGACGCCGGGCAGAGCGTGCCGGAAGACTGCAAAGATCGTCAGTCTTCGCCGATGGAGCATATCATCCTGCGCAGCCTGCCGGATCCAAGACAGGAGCTTATCTATCTGGCCGGAGAGATCCGGCGTCTGGTGCGTGAGGAGGGCTACCGCTATCAGGATATGGCGATCGTGTGCGGCGATGTGGAGTCCTACGGCAACTATGTACCGGAGATCTTTGAGAATTTTGAAATCCCATATTTTTTGGATAAAAAGAATACCATCACCTACCATCCCATGACGGAGTTTATCAAGTCCGCTTTGCTTACCGTGGAGCAGGACTTCTCGTACGAGAGCGTCATGGCTTATCTGCGTTGCGGTCTTTGCGGGATTGCGGCTGAGGAGGTGGATATATTCGAGAATTATCTGCTGGCCAACCGGATCCGGGGGCTTCGCCGTTGGTCGGATGCGTGGGTGCGTGTGAACGGCACAGGGAGCGCCGATGAGCTGATGCTGGTAAATCGCATAAGGGAACAGATCCTGTTAAGATTCCGGGAGCCCTTGCATGTGTGGCGGGGGAAGAATACTACCGTTCTGGAAAAAACGGTGGCGCTGTATCAATTCATCACAGCGCATCAGGTGCAGGAGCAGCTGGAGGAGCGGAAAAGTAAGCTGGAGCAGGCGGGAAGCCTGGCAAAAGCCAGGGAGTATGCCCAGATCTACCGTCTGGTGATGGATCTTCTTAACAAGCTGACCCAGCTCTTGCCGGAGGAAAAGCTGGAGCTGACGGAATACCGTCAGGTGCTGGAGGCCGGATTCTCCGCCTCCTTTGTGGGAATCATTCCTCCCGGCTACGATCAGGTTCTGGTGGGAGATATCGAGAGGACCAGACTGCCGGACATTAAGATTCTGTTTCTGGCCGGGGTCAACGATGGCCTGATCCCCAAGGCAGAGAATGCAGGAGGGCTGATCTCACAGCAGGAGCGGGAAGCCTTTGCGGCACATCAGATGGAACTGGCACCGGGCATCCGGGAGAAGGCCTTTATCCAGAAATTCTATCTGTACCTGAATATGACAAAGCCGTCTGAGAAGCTGTATCTTACCTGGTTTCGGGTGAACAGTGAAGGCAAGGAGGCGAGAAGATCCTACCTGGTCGGAATCGTGCAGAAGCTGTTTCCGGGACTCTCCGTGGAAAGCGTGGAGAAGGACGCAGGTGCAGAGATCTCCGGGATCGTTACGGAGAAGAGCAGTCGGCGTGTTCTGATCGAAGGGCTGAACCGTGCGAAGATGGGAGAAGTGTCCCCGGTATTCCTGGCATTACTCTCCTGGTATCGGAATCAGGAGAGCTGGAGCAGTCAGGTGGAGGAACTTCTGAATGCGGCTTTTTACAGTTATGAGAGCCGTTGTATGAGCCGTGAGGTGACGCGGGAGCTGTACGGAAGGGAGCTTGTGAACAGTGTCACACGACTGGAACGGTTTGCATCCTGTGCCTATGCACATTTTCTGGCTTACGGGATCGGCGTGAAGGAACGCCAACTGGGAGAATTCGCGCCTGTGGACATGGGAAGCCTGTTCCATGAGGCGTTGGAGCGGTACTCAAGGAAGATGGAGGAAGCGGGCTATCATTGGGTTGATGTCCCGTCGGACAGGCAGGAGTCCATGGCCGAAGAGGCTGTGGCAGAGACCGTGGAGGAGGCCGGATATCTGTTGTTTCAGGATGCGCGCACGGCCTATACGGTGCAGCGGATCACCCGGATCTTAAAGAAGACCATAGAGACGATCACAAGCCAGATCTCCCGGAGCAGCTTTGCACCGGAGGGCTACGAGGTGTCCTTTTCCTTCGAGCAGGATCTTAAGTCTGTGAATTTTACGCTCAGCGAAGAGGAGAAGATGCGCCTTAAGGGGCGGATCGACCGGATGGACGTACACCGTGACGGAGATCGGCTCTATGTGAAGGTGGTGGACTATAAATCTGGAAATACCCAGTTCCAGCTACTGTCTCTGTACCATGGTCTGCAGCTTCAGTTGGTGGTTTACATGAATGCCGCAGTGGAGCTTATGAAGAAGAAATATCCAGACAAGGAGGTACTTCCTGCCGGGATGTTCTACTACCATATCGATGACCCGGTCGTTGAGGCAAAGGGGATGCCCACAGAGGAAGAGATACGGGAGAAAATCTATGAGGAGCTGCAGCTAAAGGGTGTCGGTGCCGATGAAACAGACGGAAGCGTCAGCAAGAAGTCCCAGAAAGCCGGTCAGGAGGAGCTTGCTGTGCTCTCGGACTTTGTAAATACCAAGATCCATAAGATCGGCCAGTCCATCTACCGGGGGGATATCCAGGTAAATCCCTATCAGCTGAAGGACAAGACAGGCTGTGATTACTGCCCCTACCGGGGAATCTGCGGCTTTGACGGGAAGGTTCCGGGGTATGGCTATCGTAAGCTTTCGGAAATGAAAGAAAAGGACGAGATCATAGAAAAAATGCGGGAGGAGATTTCAGATGGGCATGACATTCACCAGGGAACAGCAGCAGGTCATTGACTTAAGAAACCGGAATCTTCTGGTGTCCGCGGCAGCCGGTTCCGGGAAGACGGCTGTTCTTGTGGAGCGTATTTTGGCAAAGATCACAGACAAGGCACACCCGGTGGATATTGACCAGCTTCTGATCGTGACCTTCACGAAAGCGGCGGCAGCGGAGATGCGTGAGCGTATCGGGGACGCCATCGAGAAGAAGCTGAATGAGCATCCAGAGGATACGCATCTGCAGCGGCAGCAGACGCTGCTCTACAATGCGCAGATCACCACCATTGACAGCTTCTGCCTGTTTGTGATACGCAATTATTTTCATAAGATCGATCTGGAACCGGATTTCCGGGTAGGCGAGGAGGGCGAGCTGAAGCTTCTTGCAGGCGATGTGCTGGATAAGCTTCTGGATGCGTATTATGAAGCAGACTCACCGGAATTTGTCCGTCTCACGGAGACCATCGCCACCGGAAAGAATGACGAGAAGCTGAAGGAGACCATCGAGACGCTGTATACCTTTGCCATGAGCGATCCCTGGCCCAAAGAATGGCTTATGCGCTGTATGGAGCCTTACCAGAGCGGGTCTTTGGCGGAATTTGAAAAGCAGCCGTTATGCGTGGCATTGCTTTCCTATCTCAGCGCGGTGACCGGGGAGTGGATCCGAATGATGGAGATGGCTCTTGAGATGAGCCTGGAGCCGGACGGCCCCCAGATGTATGCGGATGTTCTGGCGGACGAGGTGGAGATGCTGAAGGCTCTGAAAGGCTGCGACAGCTATCAGGCCTATGCGAATACTGTCGGATCGGTAAGCTTCGGGCGGCTTCCCGCAGCACGGAAATTCGCCGGGGATGAGCAGAAGAAGCAGTATGTGCAGGAGCTTCGCAATGAGGTGAAGGATTCCAGAAAGAAGCTGATGGAGCAGTTCTTCTTCCTTTCCCCCACCGAATTGGCAGCCGGCTTAAAGGAGAATGAGCCAGTGATCCGCATGCTTCTTACGGTGACGGCGGATTTCATGGATGCTTTTCTTGCAAAAAAGCAGGAGCGAAACATGCTGGACTTCAGCGATCTGGAGCATTTTGCCCTGGAGATCCTGGTGGATAAGGAGACGAAGCAGCCGACCCAGACAGCCGAAGATCTCAGAAAGCAGTTCGAGGAGGTCATGATCGACGAGTACCAGGACAGCAATTATGTGCAGGAGGCGCTGCTGGCGGCGGTGGCCGGGGCGGACAACCGCTTTATGGTGGGAGATGTGAAGCAGAGCATCTATCGCTTCCGCATGGCCAGGCCGGAGCTCTTTATGGAGAAATATGACGCCTATTGTTCGGAAAATGAGGACGGGCAGGCGGGTAACGTAGAAGGTGCGGAGAATAATCTCTGCGAGTCGGGCAGTTCTGCCAGCGACGGAGATTGTGGTCTGAACAGGAAGATCGACCTGCACAAGAACTTCCGAAGCCGCCCGGAGGTGCTTCAAACCGTCAATGACATCTTTTACCGGATCATGGCAAAGGATCTTGGAAACGTGGAGTATGACGCGGCAGCGGCGCTCTATCCGGGGATGGAATTCCCAAAGAGCAGCGATCCTGATATGTTTCGGACAGAAGTGCTGCTGGCAGATCCGCGGGATTGGGAGGAATCCGCGGGTAGCGGTGAGACAGACAGCAACTCGTGGGATATGAGAAGCGGTGGGACAGGTGACAGTCCTGAGGCCGTGATGATTGCGCAGAAGATCCGGCGGCTGATGGCACACCAACAGGTGACAGATAAGCAGACCGGGCAGCTGCGCCCCATGGAGTACCGGGATGTGGTGATTCTGCTGCGGGGAATTGGCAGCTTCGGTCAGGAACTGACAGAGGTGCTCAAAAGCTATGGGATTCCGGCGATGACTACCGCCGGAACCGGGTATTTTTCCGCTATCGAGGTACAGACGGTGTTGAATCTGCTGAGGCTCATAGATAATCCCAGACAGGATATTCCCATGGCTGCGGTGCTGCGGTCTTATATCGGCGGGATCAGCGAAGAGGAGATGGCAAAGATCAGGATCTGCTATCCTGACATGCCTTTTTATCAGAGTGTGCTTTCCTATGCCGGAATAGGAAACGATGGCATTCGTGCAGAGCAGCAAGGAGAGGACAGCAAGAAAATAAACGAAGCTGAGGGTAATATAGAAGCGGAACTTCAGCAAAAAATCCGGCATTTTTTGACTAAGCTTGCTGATTTCCGGGATCGTGTCAGCGATACGCCCATCCATGAGCTTTTGTACCAGGTGATGGAAGAGACCGGGTATCTGGATCATGTGTATGCCATGCCCGGCGGGTCGGTGCGGCGCGCAAATCTCCTGATGCTTTTGGAGAAGGCAATTGCTTATGAGAAGACCAGCTATCATGGGCTGTTTCATTTCATACGATATATCAATGAGCTGCAAAAGTATGAGGTAGACTTCGCGGAGGCCGAGGATGAGAGTACGGAAAATGTAGTGCGTATCATGACCATCCACAAGAGCAAGGGGCTGGAATTCCCAGTGGTGATCGTGGCAGGCATGGGGCGGCTCTTAAATCAGCAGGATGTGAGAAACCGCATGGTTCTTCATCCTCAGTATGGCATTGGCCTGGATGTCACGGATCTTGCAAGGCGAGTGCGTATCCCTTCCCTGAGCAGACAGATCCTGGCTCGTCAGATCCAGATGGAAAATGCCGGGGAGGAGCTGCGCGTACTGTATGTGGCACTGACCCGTGCCAGGGAGAAGCTGATCCTCAGCGGGACCATGAAGAAGGCCGAAGAGAAGCTTGCTTCCTTTGCCTGTCAGCGCATGGACGAGCAGGGGCATATGGGGTTCCTGGCCCGGTTGAAGGCCGGATGCTATTTCGACTGGGTACTTCCGACACTTCTTTTGGAAAATGAAGGAGGATTTGAGTCTGCAACAGGTAGCCGGAAAACGGCGCCTGGTTACAGTATCCATCAGGTGACGCCGCTTGAGCTTATGCAAGACGAAGTGGAGCAGGAGACGGAACAGGCGTGGAGCAGGGAAATGCTGCTTGCGCTGGCAGAAAGGACTCAACCGGAGCTGTCCTCGGAGATTGCCAGCCGTCTTTCCTACCGCTATCCCTATGAAAAAGAGCAGGAATTGAAGACCAAGCTCTCGGTGTCCGAACTGAAGCACCGGGCCATTGACCAGCTACGGCAGGAGGAAAACGACACCACTTATGCATTCGAAGAGCCGGAGCTGATCCCATATATCCCGGAGTTTATGCGGGAGGCTGTGGGAACACAGGAGGAGGAAAACATCGGTGCCCTGCGGGGAACGGCCATGCACCGGGTACTGGAATGCTTTGATTTCACCAGAGAATTTGACACGTTAAGGGAGCAGATAGATGGGATGCTGGCAAGCGGTCGTCTGGAACAGCGGCTCTATGAACTTGTCTCCCTGCCGACACTTATGCAGTTTATGCGTCTGCCTCTGGCTTCCCGTATGCAGAAGGCCGCTCGTGCTGGTCGTCTGTATAAGGAAAAACCCTTCGTCATGGGAAAGCGTGCCGATGAGGTCTCACCGGAGACAGACAGCAGCGCCATGGTGCTGATCCAGGGAATCATCGATGCCTTCTTTGAAGAGGACGGCCAACTGGTGCTGGTGGACTATAAGACGGACGCAGTCAAGACGAAAGAGGAGCTGGTCGGCCGCTATAAGGCACAGATGGATCTCTACCAGGAAGCCCTGGAACGAGCCACCGGCAAGCAGGTGAAGGAGAAGATACTCTATTCATTCAAATTGCAGGGGGAAATACTGGTGTAGGAAAGGAAATGTTATGCGTATTATTTTAGCATCTGCTTCTCCAAGAAGAAAAGAGCTCCTTGCCCGTATGGGCATGGACTTCGAGATCCTTCCGGCGAAGGGAGAAGAGCATATTACAAAGGAGAACCCGGCGGAAGCCGTTCAGGAGCTGGCACTCAATAAGGCACAGGAAATAGCGCAGCAACTGGGAAAGAAGGATTTGAACGAGGATATATTAGTTATCGGCGCCGACACTGTGGTGGTTTATGATGGAAAGATCCTCGGAAAGCCTAAGGATGAGCAGGACGCCGTGCGGATGCTGACTATGCTTAGCGGCAATACCCACAGCGTATACACCGGAGTGGCCCTGCTTATGACGAAAAACGGGATGTGGGAGAAGCGCACCTTCTACGAGGAGACAAAGGTCACCATGTATCCCATGAGCCAGGAAGAGATCGCGGCCTATGTTGCCACCGGTGAACCTATGGATAAGGCGGGCGCCTACGGCATTCAGGGGAAATGCGCCATCTATATAAAACGGATAGAAGGGGATTATAACAACGTAGTCGGCCTTCCGGTTGCAAGGATCTATCAGGAGTTGAAGCTTTCAAACAAAAATGTATTGCCTTTGTGCGCACAAATCGATGTGGCAGAACTGACTGAAGCAGAGTTAAACGCAGAACTGGAGAAAGGATATGCGGATATGACCGCAGGCAGAACGAGACCTGCAAGACAGGTGTTTGCTGATATCCGTAAGGATTACAGTATATGATTTATGAGCGGATGAAGGGCTTGTCTAAGTCCTGTGAATTGCATGTGATAGAGAAGACAGACCATGCGTTTCTTCTGGCCGTATAGCCGCCCTGTTCGGTACTTGATAAATTCTTTTTGCGTATAAGAGCCCACGGATTATTCCGTGGGCTCACAGTAAATAAAGGACAGATCAGCGTTGCACGATCATTGCATTTCTTTTGTATCGACTGTCTTACAACACTTCTTGTATCTTGCCAGGATTTCCTCGTCGGATTCCTCAGGATACTGTTTAATAATGTTGTAGAGCGGCTGTATGGTATCGAGATCTTCCTCTAATTCATTGGCTACAGTGGCGGCACATTTTCCTTTGTGTATTTTTTTTCTTATCAGTGCAATAGTATTGTATGTGCGACCATTGGCCTCGCCCTCCGTCCGTTCATTCTCAAACATTCTAACAATATTGTATTGAAATGCCATATCATCATCTCCATTCTTTGCCCAGCTCAGAATTTCCATTACTATGGATTCTTTGTTTTCACAAATGGACAACAGGATATTTTTTACCCAGCTTTCGAATTCTACTGTTTCCTGGCTACCAAGCTGGCTGACCCTCTGGTATGCAATTCGCACAGCCTCTGCGAGTTTTTCCTTTTTCCGAAACTTGTCACAATACATAATGTTGTCAATCACGGTATTGCTGCTTAAAATGTATTCTTCCTCGACTTTGTTCAAGTCAACCAGGTAATATTCCAGGTTCAGCACATGATCACCAAAAAGCGCTCCGCCGGTCTGATACTCACGCAGACTCTGGATGGCGGTCCAGGTGTCGCTGCCATTATAGAATACGATAGGGACTACGCTTGGCAGGCGGAAGCCTGCCTGTTCCCGCTCATTCTTCTCCGTCTTCTGAAAATACCCAAGCAGGATGTTCATGATATATACCATAACCCGGAAGATCATGGTATGATCAACGGTGGACTGCA
>CAVGED010000095.1:0-19774 GCA_963628035.1 Paludibacteraceae bacterium | reverse complement strand
TTTGTTGTAAAATCAAGCAGAATTGAACGATAGATGTTTCGTATCAGGGGTTGGGTCGTGCCGAAGCTCCGGAATTTTCATAGTACTTCGACGGAAGACGGGTATCACAGCAGGGAAAACCTTTCCATCACGATAAATAATATATTGCGTACGTTGCTGATAGGGTAATCGGTGGCAGGGAAGAGGAAATAAGAAAACAAAAAAACTGCCCATTTAAACAAAATATTCTCCTATTTTTAAAAAAATCAAATGCTACAATAAAACTGTTATAAAATATAGCATAACTGACGAAGGAGAATGAAATGAAGATTGTAATGTTGGAGCCACTTGGCGTGAATGAAGAAAAAGTAATGGATATGGCCAGGTCGTTTCTGGATGCGGGACATGAATTTGTTTTTTGCGGGGAGCCGATAGGGAGCGAGGAGGAAAAAATCCAAAGAGGAAAGGATGCGGATGTATTTATTATCGCTAATTCACCTCTGTCTGCAGCGGTAATTGAAGCAGCTCCAAAGCTCAAAATGATTTCCGTGGGATTTACAGGTGTGGATCATGTTGATCTGGAGGCCTGCAGAAAGAAAGGGGTACGGGTCTGCAATGCACAGGGCTATGCTACCGATGCAACGGCGGAGTTGACTATCACAATGATGCTGGCCTGCTTGAGAAATGTGGTTCCTTATGACAAGATTGTTCGGAATGGGGGTAAGTTGCAGAACTTTTCGCACAACACCTTGAAGGGAAAAACAGTTGGCATTGTGGGAACAGGGGCTATTGGAGGAAGAGTAGCCGAGCTGGCAAAAGCTTTTGGATGTAAACTGCTGGGATATGATGTTACCAAGAGTCAGACGGCGATTGAACAGGGCGTTGAATATAAGGAGCTTGATGAACTGTTTGCAGAAAGCGACATTGTGACGATGCATGTTCCGCTTTTGGAGTCTACAAAGAAGCTGGCCAGCAGGGAAAGAATTGGCCTGATGAAAAAGACAGCAATATTTATTAATTGTGCGCGGGGACAACTGGTGGATAATGAGGCACTGGCAGAGGCCTTGAACGAAGGAAAGATTGCAAAGGCAGGTATTGATGTATATGAGATGGAACCGCCAATTCCTTCCGACCATCCGTTGCTTCATGCGAAAAATGTTATCTTAACTCCGCATGTGGCATTCTATACGGAGGAATCTCTTGCAGCCAGAGTAGGTATCGTTTGTGATAACATTTCTGCCTGGCTGGAGGGAAATCCAATCAATGTAAAGCTATAGCATAGCGGGATAATATACTCAATCTTTTGCGAGAGGGGGGGTCATTCATGCTGAGGGTTATTTTGGTAGAGGATGAATTTTATATTCGCGAAACATTGAAACGGATCATAGATTGGGAAGCAGAGGGATATGAGATTGTTGATGAAGCTTCCAATGGGAAACAAGCGATTCAGAAGATAAAGGAACAAAAGCCGGATCTGGTTCTATTGGATATTAATCTGTTGGACATGGACGGCTTTGGGGTTATCACGCAATTGAAGAAAGAGGAGGAGCAGCCCAGGATCATAATTATTACCGGGTATGATACCTTTGAATTTGCAAAAAAGGCGATCTCCTGTGGAGTGGCAGATTATTTGCTGAAACCGGTAATGGCGGCAGAGCTTTTATGCGCTGTGCAGAAAGTAAGGGGACAGATTATTGAAAAGATGGAAGGACAGCGGGTTTTTCGCCAACTGACAGATGATATTTGCAGGCTGATTCCGCTAGTGGATGCAGAGGTGCTGAAGGATAAAAATCAGTTGGCCATGGAGCAGGAGAATAACCATGCACTGATTAAAAAGGTGAAGCAATTTGTAGCGGCTAATCTGGGAAATGAAGAATTAAATGTTGTATACATCAGCAAAAAAATGTTTTTGAATCTGTCCTATTTAAGCCATGTTTTCAAGAAAGAAACGGATCAGGGGCTGAAAGATTATATATTTACGCAGCGCATGGATTATGCCTATGATATTGCAATGACTTCAGATAAAGGGATTGATGAAATTGCAGAAATGGTAGGGTATAAGGATACGGCATATTTTGGAAAGTGTTTTAAGAAGCATTTTGGAATTTCAATCTCTCATATTCGAAAAATTCAGAACAAATACAAAAAATAAGGCGAGGATTTTCCTGTGCCTTATTTTCATATAAAAGCATCTACGTTATCAGACAACATGAATTATATATTTGGGGGTAAGCATGAAAAGAATATCGATTATCAAAAAAACAAACCTTATTGTTGTTCTTCTGGTTGTGATTATCGGAGTGATATTTGTTTATGCAGTATATGCTCGAAATGTTCGGAATATTGACCGGGAGACTGAGCAGACAGTAGAATATGTTTTTGATTTGATGGACAATACACTGAGTGCATCGTATCAACAGGTAGAGGATCTGATAAGAAATATCAGCTTGAATCAGGAGGTACGTCATTATTATCAGAAACCAAAATCGGTGGATGCTATTGAGAATGCCAGGAGATTCAGTGAATATCTTGATACGCTGCAGTCGGCAAATACAATAACAAAGATGATTAAGCTGTATTGTCTGGATGGGGAATTAATTTACCGGGCGGGAGATTCTCCGATTGAGATGTCAAAGGATATTTTGCCTAAAAATATTGAACAGTTGCTGCACGCAAACAAAGGCCGTCAATATTGGATGCGTGACCGGATTGCAGATGAGGATGTCATACGCGTGTTTTCCTATATCTATAATCTGAATACAGTAGAACTGATGGGAATACTTGAGGTTCAGATATCTTCAAGGTTTCTGTTTTTCAATCAGACCAACCATCTGGAAACGAACCTAGAGGTGTTTCTGGCAGAAGACGGGGGAAATTGTATCTGGCAGATGGGTCAGATGAAGAGCGAGGAAGTTTATGAGATGAGCCGGAAAGGCGACACATTTTATTGCGCGGAAGAGCAATACACCATTTATCGCCGGGAGGCCAGAGCCGGAATAGGAACGTTTTATCTGGTTAAGGCAACAAATGATGTGAAGAAAATGAATCGAAACTTTTTGTTATACATTAGCTGCATCTTTTGCGTTATATCGGTGTTTATTGTCGCGATTGCATCGAGGGTGCTTAAGCATACATTAACGCCCATCGTAAAACTGACAAAGCTGGTCAATCATATGGACTCGGAGGCTGGCCTGCGGGCGCTGGAACAGCAGGAAATAGATAAAATTAAGGAGCGGCAGGATGAGGTAGGACTTCTGGCAACGAGCTTTGATAATCTGCTGAAAAAAATAGAAGCAAGTATTATAAGCAGCCGTCAGGCGGCACGTTATAAACGAAGATTGGAAATGGAGCTTCTGATGTCACAGATCAAGCCTCATTTTTTGTATAATACGATAGAGGCAATATGCGGCATCTCTATGATGGGAAAAAGTGAGGATGTTTGCCGAATTGCCAAAAGCTTAGGGACTTTTTACCGAATCAGTCTGAGCAAAGGGAAATTTATTTTGCCAGTAAAAACGGAGCTGGAACACATAAAATGCTATCTGGACATTGAGTGTATTCGGAGTAATTATAGCTTTAACTATTATATTCACATGCAGGAGGGAATTGAAGAACGGCCAATTTTGAAAATGATTTTACAGCCGATCGTGGAGAATGCGGTAGTTCATGGAATCAGAGGCATGGAGGGATCGGGAGGAGTGATTTCCGTGGCAGCGTCGATGGATTCAGATGGGAATTTGCGCTTTGAGGTTATGGACAACGGAAGGGGGATGGATCCTGCGATTTTAGAACAGTTAAACAAGGGAAGCTACCAGTCCAGGGAAGAGAATGGATTTGGAATGAATAATGTACGAGAGAGAATTCAGATTTACTACACAGAAGGTTATACATTATGCTATGAATCGACGGTAAATTGTGGGACAAAAGTGACATTGTGTCTAAATGGAGAACCGGAAAAAGAAGAGTAGAAGCAAAAAAACTACTATTTTAGACAAAAGATTTCCCTATTTTTGAAAAAAATCAAATGTTATAATAAGCTCGTAAAAAATAAAACATGGCTGATAAATGAAAGGAGAAGACATATGAAAAAAATAATCAGTCTATTGATGATGGGAGTTTTGAGTATCGGATTACTTGTCGGATGCGGGAAGAGTGGTGGTAACAATTCAACACCTTCGGCAAAGGATGGAACGGAGGTTGAGACAACCATTCGGTTTGCATGGCAGTCACTGGGAGGTAATGTAAAAGAAAAGTTGTTGCTCGGAGCTATTGATCAGTTGAAGGACAAGTACCCAAATGTTACGGTGGAAATAGAAAATGCCGAAGCGGGAAAGTGGGCATCGAAGATATCAATGGATGTTTCTTCGGATAATACACCGGATATTTTCCCATTCTGGCGTCCAGAGGCAAGCTATGGGACAGATAAATTTATTGAAGCAGGGGCATTAGCAGATTTAAGCGAACTTTTGGAAGATGATTTTTTCAAAGATAAATTTGAAGATTCCGCAATCAGTACCTGCTCTTACAAGGGAGTTTTTTATGGAATCCCGGAAAATTATGCATTTATTGTTATGCTTGCAAACCCGGATGTGCTGGAAGCTTGCGGATTGGAAGTACCTACAACCTGGGACGAGCTGATTGACAGCATGGATGTCATCAAGGAACATGGTTATATTCCATGGGGGATATCTACCAAAGCTTTTGCTTCCGGGTGGGAACGTCCCTTGGGATATGTGCTTGATCGGTATCTTGGTAAAAACGGGGAGACCGGGTGGAGAAATGAGGATGTGTTGGAGGCATTTGCCGGAAATGTTTCTTTTAGCACGCCGGAAGGAATTGAGGCATGCAACAAGCTGTATGATTTATGCGCCGGAAATGCGGCTGGTGATTCTATGACACTGGATGATACACAGGCGACCTCCAAGTATTTTAACTCCGGGAAAGCCGCATATTGGGTGAACGGTACGTATGCGGTTAGTAACATCGATGAGGCTATTCGGGAAAAAGCGGTTGTTATGGAATTTCCGGAAATTCCCGGAGCTCCATATAATGAGCCGATAGTAGATAAGGATGTGACAGGCCTGTATTATGTCAGCAGCAAGGCATGGGCAGATCCGGTGAAGAAGCAGGTTATTTACGATTTGTTGAAAATTCTCTACAGTGATACATTTATTGACGAATGTACTTATGAAGCGTTAAATCTGCTGCCACTAAAGAATTTTGAACTGGATTCAAAGCGTATTGGACATGTGATCAGCGATGCAAAAGCAATTGCCGGAAAATCGGAGATGGTAAAATGGCCGCTGGGACGTGCAAACCCGGAAAATAAGGAAGCATTTTACAGCGTATATACGGATTTTTGGGCTGGTAAGTATACGGGAGAAGAATTTGCAGCGAAATTGGATAAGATCTTTTATAAAGGCAACTAAAAAATAATGAGACTTTGCAGGGGGCAATACCTTGAGGAAAAGTTTGTAGTCTGTATTGTACCCCTGCTATATTTATGAGAGATTCGAGGTGATTTTATGGGAACTTTAAAAATGAAACCTCTGTATTACTTGTATTTGCTCCCGGCATTTCTGTTGTTCCTTGTTTTTTTTATTGTGCCATTTATACAGACTTTTTATTTTAGTCTGCAGGATTGGGACAGTATTGGTAAGATGAGTTTTATTGGAATTTCCAATTATCTTGAGATGTTTCGGGATGAAGTGTTTGTTGCCAGCATCGGACGGGTGTTGAAATATGCACTGATTCAGGTAGTGATACAGATCATTCTGGGGCTTTTGTTCTCGGCACTGCTTCGCGGGGAGAGAAAAGGAAACGGATTCTTCCGGGCGGTTTATTTTTTGCCATATATTATATCTTCAGCAGCAATTTGTGTCATGTTTACTGTCATGTATGATAATGATATCGGCCTGGTCAACAATTTGCTGCGTGCAGTTGGATTAGGCAGTCTGACACATATCTGGCTGGGCGAAGAAGCCACGGCTTTTTATGCGACGATTGCAGTACCAATCTGGCAGGGGCTTGGAATGTATATTGTAATATTATTGTCCGGGCTTCAGGGGATTTCTGAGGAATACTATGATGCGGCTAAAATTGACGGTGCAAATGCTTTTCAGACGTTCCGTGCAATCACGGTGCCGATGTTGTGGCCGATCATTCAGATTTGTATTGTTTTGTCCGTATCCGGCGCATTGAAAAATTTTGACTATGTCTATATTTTAACAGGCGGGGGGCCGGGAAGCTCGACCCATGTTCCTGCAACATTTATGTATGACAAGACATTTGTCGGTATGCGATACGGGTATGGTTCTGCCATAGCGGTCTTCATTTTTATGATGGGCTTTATATTTACGGTGGTCTTTAAGGGAATTGCCGGAAGAAAGAGTATTGATGACTAATAATAATTTGAAATCAAATGGGAAGGAAGAGAGGTGAGTTTATGGATCCGGTTGTTAAGCGCAGAGTGGGCTGTATTGTTAGGAATGTTGTATTGATTCTTTATTCCGTTATTACGATTTTTCCGTTTTATTGGACGTTTGTGAATTCCTTCCGGAAAAATGACCAGATTTTTTCAAAGATGGTGTTATGGCCGGAGAATATTACATATTTGGAGAATTATAAAAGGGTTTTTATGCAGGATATTCCCAGAGCGTTCAAGAATTCTGTGATGTTGACGTCCATTTCCTTGATACTGCTTATTGTTTGTACGCTGCTGGCAGCCTATGTGCTGTCTGTTTATCGGTTTCGGTTTGCCAAGGCTTTTTACCTGATGTTTGCCATGGGAGTGGTAATACCAAGATTGTCTATTTTGATTTCCACTTACCATAATTTTAAAACGTTTGGTTTTTTGAATCACCAGTTTCCGATTGTTTTTTGTTATGCGACTTTTGAATTGTCATTGTCCATTTTCCTGATCGTAGGATTTATGCAGTCACTGCCATCGTCTGTACTGGAGTCTGGGATTGTTGATGGCTGCGGATCTTTTAAATTGTTGACAAAGATTGTATTTCCGATGAGTAGAAATGGGTTTTTGACGGTACTTATTTTATCATTTGTGTCGATTTGGAATGAATATGCGTATTCAAATGTGCTTTTAAGTAATCGTAAGTTTAAAACATTGACAATTGCACTGGCGAATTCAAAGACGGAGTATGCCATTGACTATGGAATGCTTTCTGCCGCGGCCGTGTTTGCTGTAGTTCCGGTTATGTTAGTGTACTTTTTTTTACAGGATAAAATTATAAGCGGCATGGTAGTAGGGGCAGTAAAAGGATAGGTAAGTGTCAGGAAAAGTACGGGAACAGGAGGAAAAAATGATTTATTCTATTTTAGGAAAAACAGGACGTAAGGTCAGCCGGATTGGATTCGGCGGAGCAACGGCGGGGTTTAAAAACTATACAGGAGAATTTGATCCCCAAAAGAGAGAAGACCGAGAGGGCGTGATTGCAGCAATCCAGCGGGCTTTCGAACTAGGAATCAATTATTTTGATACTGCGGCAGGATATGGCGACGGATCCAGTGAAGAAATTTTTGGGGAAGGATTGTCAGGAATTCCAATGGAAGATATTTTCCTGGCCACCAAAGCCGGTATAGCGGAACCGCATAGGGTACGAGCGTCTTTGGAAAGAAGCCTCAAAAATCTTAAAAGAGATTATGTGGATCTGATTCAGATTCATGGTTCCTGTTTGAGCCGGGAGGATGGCAAAAAAATCTTTTGCCCGGGAGGAATTCTGGAAGAACTGATAAAAGCGAAGGAAGAAGGACTGGTAAAGTATCTTGGATTCAGTGTTGAATGCCAGAATGAAGTAATGTATGAAATGATTCGCTGTAAAGAGTTCGATGTGATGCAGAGTGAATACAATTTTCTGTTTCAGCATCCGTATGATCCTTTTTTCCATAGTGGCAGTCTGTATGACGCTGAAGAGGAAGCGCTTGGAATTGTCAACATGAGAACAGTTACTTCCGGTATCTTCCAGAAGTGGATGAACATGGTCAACCCAAAGAATGAATTTGATTACAATGGGGCGTTGGTTCAGTTTGTGCTCTCAAATCCGCTTATTGATGTATCCTTGTTGGGAATGCGGGATGTGGACATTGTCGAGAAGAATGTGGCAACTTGTGATGATCTGAGTGGGCGGATTGATTTGACAAAGCTTCATGAGCGATATATCTGAGGGAAGCAGAAAGGTGTTGATTAAAATGAACCGTTGGGAAGTATTGACGTTGGGGTGTTTCAGCAGAAATCGATATTGGGGAGAGCTGGATACAAAATCCTATCGGCGGGCGCTTTGTACATCAACGATGATTACGACGAAAGAGGGAGAGCATATTCTGGTGGATCCGGCAGTGGCTGGTGCAGAGCTGGTGCAGGTGCTGGATGAACGTTGTGGCATGAAGCCGGAAGATGTAGATTATGTGTTCATTACGCACCATCATGGGGATCATTCTGTGGGAATGGTTGATCTGCCCCAGGCAAGATGGCTGGTGGCGCCCGGAGATGTAGAACAGGTGCGTTGTCACTTGCCGGAATATGCCGGGCGTATTTTCCCGGCCGGTGATCGTGTAACACCGGAGGTAAAGGTAATCCCGCTTCCGGGACATACGGCAGGATTGTCTGGTCTATTGTTTGAAAGTGAGGACGGAATGGTGGCGGTCGCCGGGGACAGCGTGATGACGCGTGATTTCTTTCGGGATAGGAGAGGTTATTACAATAGCGTTGATTTTGAAGCCTCTGCGCAATCAATAGATTTTCTGATGGAGCATGCAGATATTGTAATACCGGGGCATGGAAATTATTTTTTGACACACAGAAAATAAAAGCAGGATCAAAGGAGAGAGAAAGTGTCAGAACAAAAATGGTATAAGAAGACATATCGGTGGTGTCAGACGAATTTAACTGAAATTGATGCGAAAGTCTGTGATATAGAATTCTGGAAGAAATACTGGAAGGATAATAAGATACAGGGAATTATCGTTAACGCAGGAGGAATTGTTGCGTATTATCCAAGTAAATATCCACTTCAGTATCGTTCAAAATATCTGGGTGACGGCGATCTGGTAAAAGTATTTACAAATGCCGCGAGGGAAAATGGAATCCGTGTATTGGCCCGGATGGACAT
The DNA here is from genome assembly GCA_963628035.1 of Paludibacteraceae bacterium. Classification (GTDB taxonomy): domain Bacteria; phylum Bacillota; class Clostridia; order Lachnospirales; family Lachnospiraceae; genus 14-2. The sequence continues at coordinate 10,670 of CAVGED010000095.1, read as the reverse complement.
TAATCGTGCTACAGCAGAGTTTGTGGAAGCATATCCCAAATGGTTTACCAGAGATAAAGACGGCGTTCCATACCGTGCAGGAAAGAGGTATCTTCCCTGCGTCAATGGCGATTACTACAAGAGATATGTACCTATGCTTTTACAGGAAATCATAGAGACTTACCATCCAGACGGAGTGGCTGACAATTCCTGGCAGGGACCTTTGGCAGATCAGATCTGTTATTGTGAAAGATGCAGAAGCAAATTTAAAGAAGATACCGGATATAACCTGCCGGCAAGGCCGGACTGGAATGATAAAGTGTATAAGATCTGGATCAAATGGAGTATCAGGAGCCGGATGGATAATTGGAATTTATTCAACGAGGTTACCAGAAAATATGGGGGAGAAGATTGTCTGTGGATGGGAATGGTCAATGCAAATCCGCTGGATTCTTATTGTGCACTTTATGACCTGAAAGAGGTTGGAGAGCGTTCTTCTATTATCATGACAGACCATCAATCTCGTGATGACTTGAATGGTCTGGAACAAAACAGTCTCAATGGAATGCTGCTCCATGCGCTCTCTGGCTGGAACACGATTATACCCGAAAGCATGGCAAACTATATTCGTGGAGTACAGACCTTTCGCCGGGCCAGCGTTCCGAAATTGGAGGTTCAGAAGTGGATACAGGAAGGGATTGCCGGAGGAATATCTCCATGGATACACTATGTTGGCGGCTTGCAGGAGGATCGTAGGCAATATGGCAATTGCCGGGAAATTATGGAGTGGCATGAAAAACAGGAGATGTATCTGTATGATCGTGTTCCGGTTTCCGGCGTTGGTATCGTCTGGAGTCAGGAAAATGTTAATTTTTATGGAAGGAATGACCGCCAGACACGTTGCGCGGAGCCGTGGCGTGGATTTACCCATGCATTAACACGCGCAAGAATACCTGCCATTCCCATACATGCAGATCACATTGCCCGCTATGGATCAAAATTGACGGTATTGATTCTGCCGGACTTGGCAGTGATGACAGATGATCAGATACAGGAAGTGGAGAATTTTGTGAAGCGGGGAGGCAGTGTAGTATATACGGGGGCGACCGGTATGCTGGACGAATGGGGAGATCCCAGAGACCGTTTTTTGCTGGATGAGATTTTTGGTATTCAACGTTGTAGCAGAGAAACGATTCACGACCAAAGGGTTGCCGCGACTAAGGACTGGGAACAATTTGAACTTCATAATTACCTGCGGCTGAAATGTCCGGGACACCCAATCCTGGAAGGGCTCGGGGATACGGATATTCTGCCATTTGGGGGAGAGTTTTATAAGGTGGAATCAGAGAAACTGACAACAGTTGCAACTTTGATTCCGGCATTTCCCATTTATCCTCCAGAGATCAGCTTTATGGATCCGGACAAGACAGACAGCAGTCATCCATTGATTCTTGCCGGAGATACGGAATATGGCGGAAAAGTTGTTTACTTTGCCGGCGATATTGACCGCCGATACTGCCAGTACAACATAGGAGACCATGGCGAACTTTTGGCACAGGCTGTTCGGTATGCATTGCAAGGCAGGGATGTATTGAAGGTGGAAGGAAAGGGATATCTGGATTGTCGTCTGTATCGCCAGGAGAGTCGTTTGGTGCTTCACATGATCAATCTCTCAGGAGCAAATCAACTTCCGGGGCTGTTAGAAGAAGAGTATACAGTTGGTCCCTTTGAGGTATCTGTCAGAGCGGAAGATTTTCCGGTAGAGCAGGCGGAGCTGAGGTGTCGTGGAGAAAAGGTTTCGGTGGAATATAAGAATGGATGGATTACCTTTAAGGTAGAACATATTGACAGTCAGGAGCTCATCATTATGGAAGAAGCAGATAAAACGTGAAGATAACGTAAAGATTACCCAAGCCCCATTGACAATTTAACCAAAATAGTGGATGATATATCCACGTCAACAAGAACATATTACTGACACCCTGAAGATATTACGTCAATAGTTGTGAATGTTGATCCTCGAAGAAAAGAGCGAAAACACTAGAGAAGACAATTCCTGGTGGTTTTACGCTCTTTTTTTGATATCGGAGGAATAATTAATGCCATGCCTGCATTAATTAGAAAAAGGGGATGAGCTGTCCCTGCAAAAATTGAGAAGGAGGACATGATTATGGCAAAGTATGTAGTGGCGTTGGATGCAGGAACTACCAGTAATCGGTGTATTCTGTTCAACGAAAAGGGTGAGATGTGCAGCGTGGCGCAGCGGGAATTCACCCAGTATTTCCCACAGCCCGGCTGGGTGGAACACGATGCGGATGAGATCTGGGCCAGCATGATCGGCGTGGCGGTGGAAGCAATGAATAAGATCGGAGCTGTTGCAGCAGACATCGCAGCCATCGGTATTACGAACCAGAGAGAAACAGCCATTGTGTGGGATAAGAATACGGGCGAGCCGGTATACCATGCGATCGTGTGGCAGTGCCGCAGAACCGCGGAGTATTGCGATTCGTTGAAGGCGAAGGGATTGACAGATACCTTCCGGGAGAAGACAGGACTTGTCATTGATGCTTATTTTTCAGGAACCAAAGTACGATGGATCCTGGAAAATGTACCGGGGGTAAGAGAACGGGCGGAACGTGGAGAGCTGTTGTTCGGAACGGTTGAGACATGGTTGATCTGGAAGCTCACCAAGGGTGCGGTTCATGTGACGGATTACTCCAATGCTTCCCGTACCATGATGTTTAACATCAATACACTGGAATGGGATGATGAGATTCTGGCAGAGCTGAATGTTCCGAAGAGCATGCTTCCACAGGCGAAGCCGTCCAGCTGCATTTACGGTGAGGCCGATCCTTCCTTCCTGGGCGGACCGATTCCCATTGCCGGTGCGGCAGGAGACCAGCAGGCGGCATTGTTCGGACAGACCTGCTATGGAGCCGGGGAAGCCAAGAATACATATGGAACAGGCTGTTTCCTGCTGATGAATACGGGAGAGACACCGGTATTTTCGGAAAATGGACTTGTGACCACCATCGCGTGGGGACTGGACGGAAAGGTGAATTACGCGCTGGAGGGTTCCATCTTCGTGGCGGGAGCTGCCATTCAGTGGCTGCGGGACGAGATGCGGCTCATCGATTCCTCGCCGGATTCGGAGTACATGGCGAAGAAGGTTGCAGATACCAATGGCTGCTATGTGGTTCCGGCATTTACCGGACTGGGAGCGCCACAATGGGATCAGTACGCCAGAGGAACCATCGTAGGACTTACCCGCGGCGTCAACAAATACCATGTGATCCGTGCTACGCTGGAATCGATTGCTTATCAGGTGAACGACGTGCTTGCGGCAATGGAAGCAGATTCCGGTATCCGTCTGACCGCGCTGAAGGTGGATGGTGGTGCAAGTGCCAACAACTTCCTTATGCAGACCCAGGCTGATATCATCAATGCACCGGTGAACCGTCCGCAGTGTGTGGAGACAACGGCTATGGGCGCGGCTTACCTGGCGGGGCTTGCTGTTGGTTATTGGTCCAGCAAGGAGGATGTGGTCAAGAACTGGGCCATTGACAGAACCTTCGAGCCGTCTATTCAGGAAGAGGAACGGGCACAGAAAATCAAGGGCTGGAACAAAGCTGTGAAATATTCCTTTGGCTGGGCCAAAGAGGATTAAAAGGGGGATTTAATCATATGCTGCCATATATTGCAGAATTTTTAGGAACAATGATGCTCATTCTTCTGGGCGATGGGGTTGTAGCAAACGTTACACTTAATAAATCGGGGATGAAGGGGGCCGGATCTATCCAGATCACCTTTGCCTGGGGCCTTGCAGTCATGATCCCGGCATTCATCTTCGGAGCCGCTTCCGGCGCGTCCTTTAACCCGGCGCTTACGCTGGCACTGGCTATTGACGGCAGCTTTGCCTGGGGACTGGTGCCCGGTTATATCATTGCCCAGTTTGCCGGAGCATTTACCGGCGCAATCCTGGTCTATCTGCTGTTCAAGGATCAGTTTGACGCTACGGAAGCTCCTGAGACCAAGCTGGGCGTATTTTCCACCGGTCCGGCTATCCCAAACATGGTTCGCAATATCTTAAGCGAGGCCATTGGTACCTTCGTACTGGTATTTGCTATTAAGGGAATCTCCAATGTTTCCGGTCTTTCCACCGGGCTGGAGAAGTTCCTGGTGTTCGGTATCATCGTATCCATCGGTATGTCCCTGGGCGGTCTTACCGGCTATGCCATTAACCCGGCCCGTGATATCGGTCCCCGTCTGGCACACGCTCTTTTGCCCATCAAGGGAAAGGGCAGCTCCAAGTGGGGTTATGCCATTGTTCCGTTGGTTGGCCCAATTATCGGAGCCATCGCGGCAGTGCTGCTGTATGGAGCGATTCCGTGGTAAGTCAGCGGATGTGTTAATGAAACATGCATGTCTGCTAAGGCGGACACCATCATAAATATGGATGCATAGCGTGAAGAGAGCCTGCAAGAGAACCACATGAAATATTGTGTGTATTCCTGCGGGCTCCTTTTACATTACAGTTCAGCCAGACCGAAGAAGGACGCGTGCTGAACTGTCACATAAAATAAGAAGGGAGTTTCTATGTACGATGTAATCATTATCGGCGGCGGAGTGGCAGGAGCCGCCACGGCGAGAGAATTATCCCGCTATCAGGTACGGGCCTGCGTGATCGAGAAGGAGGAGGACGTCTGCTGCGGAACCAGCAAGGCCAACAGTGCTATCGTCCATGCCGGATATGACGCACAGGAAGGGTCTCTGATGGCCAGGCTCAATGTGCGGGGAAATGCCATGATGGAGCAGCTTTCCAAGGATCTGGACTTTCATTTCCTGCGAAACGGTTCCCTGGTGGTCTGTCTGGATGAAGCAGATATGCCGGGGCTTCATGCACTGTATGAAAGAGGTATCGCAAATGGAGTTGAAGGACTGAAGATTCTGAACAGGGAGGAGGCCCTTGCCCTGGAGCCAAATCTCTCGGATCAGGTGTATGCGGTGCTCTATGCACCAACTGCCGGGATCGTATGTCCGTTTAACCTGAATATTGCGCTGGCAGAAAATGCCTTTGAAAACGGAATTGAATTCAAGTTTAACACGGAGGTGAAGGATATCAGGCGGACAGACACCGGGTATGAGCTCTATACCAGCCGGGGCATATTTTTGACGAAATGTGTGGTAAATGCGGCAGGTGTCTATGCGGATGAGATCCACAACATGGTCAGCGGCCATAAGATACATATCACTCCAAGGCGAGGGGATTATTGTCTGCTGGACAAGAATGCCGGCAGCCATGTGAGCAGGACGATCTTCCCGCTGCCGGGTAAGTTCGGAAAAGGGATCCTGGTAGCGCCAACCATTCACGGCAATCTGATCCTTGGCCCCACTGCGATGGATGTGGAGGACAAGGAGGGAACGGAAACTACCAGACAGGGACTTGACGAGGTTATCGGCAAGGCTGGTCTTTATGTGAAGAATCTGCCGTTGCGGCAGGTGATCACTTCCTTTGCAGGGCTGCGGGCGCATGAGGAGCACCATGAATTTATCATCGGCGAGGCGGAAGATGCCGAAGGCTTCATTGACTGTGCCGGTATCGAATCGCCGGGACTTACCAGCAGCCCCGCCATTGGTGAGATGGTGGCCGGAATTCTGAAGGAAAAGCTGTCGCTCGCTGAGAATCCAGACTTTGTCCCTACCAGAAAGGGAATTTTTAATCCTGAGAGTTTGGAGTGGGAGGAACGGAAAGCCTTTATCCGGGACAATCCGGCTTATGGCAGGATCATCTGCCGTTGCGAGATGGTGACGGAGGGAGAGATCCTTGACGCGATCCGGCGGCCGTTGGGGGCGACATCCTTAGACGGCGTGAAGCGTAGGGTCAGAGCCGGAGCGGGCCGCTGCCAGGCGGGCTTCTGTTCCCCCAGGGTTATGGATCTTCTTGCCGGAGAACGGGAGGTTGACATGCTTGATATCACCAAGTCCGGGGGAGATTCCAGGCTTGTGGTTGGGACAAATAAAGATTGTTTGTGAGGAGGACATTTAAAATAGATGGAAAAATATGATGTTGTAATCATAGGCGGCGGCCCTGCGGGCCTTGCCGCAGCGATTTCTGCAAAAGAAAACGGAATTGACAGCGTTTTGATCCTGGAGCGGGACAAGGAGCTGGGAGGGATTCTGAACCAATGTATCCACAATGGCTTCGGTCTCCATACCTTTAAAGAGGAGCTAACCGGGCCGGAATATGCAGGAAGGTTTATTGAACAGGTGAAGGAGCTGGGCATCGAGTACCGCTTAAATACCATGGTGATGGATATCAGCCCACAGAAGGTGGTGATGGCCATGAATCGGGAGGAGGGCCTGTTTGAGCTTTCGGCGGGAGTGATCATCCTGGCTATGGGCTGCCGGGAGCGGCCGCGGGGAGCCTTAAATATACCGGGTTACCGCCCGGCTGGTATTTTCTCAGCGGGAACTGCGCAGCGGCTGGTGAATATGGAGGGATATATGCCGGGACGTGAGGTGGTTATCCTGGGTTCCGGCGATATTGGTCTGATTATGGCCAGGAGGATGACGCTGGAGGGGGCGAAGGTGAAGGTGGTAGCGGAGCTGATGCCATACTCCGGCGGACTGAAGCGTAATATCGTCCAATGCCTGGATGACTATGGGATTCCGTTGAAGCTGAGCCATACCGTTGTGGACATCCACGGGAGGGAACGTCTGACCGGGGTTACACTGGCGGAGGTTGACGGCAGTGGAAGACCGATTCCGGGGACGGAGGAGGAGTATTCCTGTGATACGCTGCTGCTCTCCGTGGGACTGATCCCGGAAAATGAGATTTCCAGGGGAATGGGTGTGGAGATCAATCCGGTGACATCCGGCCCCAGAGTTAATGAGAGTCTGGAGACAAATCTGGAAGGGGTATTTGCATGCGGAAATGTGCTGCATGTTCATGATTTGGTGGATTATGTCTCGGAGGAAGCGACAGCGGCCGGAAGGAATGCGGCGGCGTATGTGAAGGAGCGGCACGCGGACGGTGCGGATCAAAAGGATGTGCGGAATGATCTGCCGATGACAGAGAACAGAGAGCAGGAGATCCGCCTGATACCGGAGGGTGGGGTGCGCTATACGGTCCCGGAAACAATAAGCTTAGAGCGATGGACACGGATGACGATATCGGATAAAGCAGAGACGAGAGCGGAGTGCGGGGCTTCAGACGGTAGCCCGAACAACAAGCTTACCGTGCGCTTCCGGGTCGGTGGCGTATACAAGAACTGTTATATAAGCACGTATTTCGGTGAGGAACGTGTCGCCCACCGGAAGCGTCCTATTGTCACTCCCGGAGAGATGGAGGAGATCACACTGACCAGGGAGCAGCTTTTGAAATATCCAGATTTAAGGACAATCACCGTTAAGATCGAGGAGGTGTAGAAGATGGAAGAAAAGAAATTGACCTGTATCGGCTGTCCTATGGGCTGTCCGATCACGGTTCTTATGGATGACGGCCATGTAGTGAGCGTCAGCGGTCATACCTGCAAGCGGGGAGAGGACTATGCCAGGAAGGAAGTGAGCAATCCTACCAGGATCGTCACCTCCACGGTCCGGGTACTTGGTGGCACTGCGGATATGGTATCCGTAAAAACCCGGCAGGACATTCCCAAGGAGAAGGTTTTTGCCTGCGTGAAAGCGTTAAAGGGGATTGAGGTGCAGGCTCCGGTGCATGCCGGGGACCTGATTCTTGCAAATGTGGCAGAGACCGGGGTGGATATCATTGCGACTGGGAGTGTGGGATAGAGCTGTCTGTTACCGTTACTATTCACAGCCCCCTCCACGCACATGCTAGCGTTCCGGTGTTACTATTCACAGCCCCCTCCACCTACATGCGCAAAACCAGCCAGCAGAGCTGTCTGCCACTGCTTCGCAGTTTTCTGTTTTGCTTATGTGGGTGGAGGTTCCTGATTCCAGTCACAGCTAAATCGCCAATCAGCCTCTTACGAGCAAGCTCGACGATTCTGATGGCGGATTTATCTGTGGCTGTGAATAGTAACGCTTAAGTTGCCAAAATTTGGAAAATAACGTATACTATAGAGAAGCGAGCTATATAAGGAGAATGTTATGAAAAGAAAGAAACGACCGGGCGGAGTGCGAACCTGGATACATAGACTGTTTTCACATGGAAGCGGAACAGCCTGGCTGCGTATATTGTTTTATTGTGGTGGGGCGGCTGTCTGCATATTTGCCATACTGCCTGTTGGCAGTATGCAGGTGCGGGCGGAGGGCTACTGGCCTACGGGCCCTGAGGTGCAGGCGGAGGCGGCTGTGGTAATGGAGGCTTCCACGGGAACGGTTCTCTATGAGAAGAATCCACATGAGCAGTTGTATCCGGCCAGCATCACCAAGATCATGACAACACTTTTGGCGATTGAGAATTGTAAGCTGGACGAGCAGGTCACTTTTTCCTATGATTCCGTACATAAGATCGAGCGGGACAGTACCCATATCTCCAGGGATGTGGGCGAGATTATGACTATGGAGCAATGTCTTTATGGAGTGATGCTGGGGTCGGCCAATGACTGTGCCTATGCGGTGGCGGAGCATGTCGGAAACGGGTATGAGAACTTTGTGGACATGATGAATGAACGGGCGGCCAAGCTGGGCTGCACGGATACGCATTTTAACAATCCCCATGGGCTGCCGGATCCGCAACATTATACCAGTGCTTATGATATGGCGCTGATCTCCAGGGAAGCCCTTGATAATGATATTTTTCGCAGTATTACCGGAACGGTAAAGTATACTATTCCGGTTACCAACAAGCACCCCAATGATGAGACATATGTGATAAACCATCATCAGATGCTCACCAATTACAAGGGCGTTACCAAGTTTCTGTATCAATACTGTATCGGCGGGAAAACGGGTTATACGGACGCTGCGGGAAATACGCTGGTTACTTATGCGGAGAAGGATGGCATGACACTGATCTGCGTGGTTCTTCGCGAGCCGTCGGAGAGCCAGTATAAGGATACCAGGGCGCTGTTTGATTATTGCTATGATAATTTTAAGCTTTGGAATGTGGTAGATAACGAGACCGAGTTCAAGACTGACGGACATGACAAGGAGGGAGTCCTGGGGGCGGAAGAGAGCCTTGTTGTACTGGAACCGACAGGGCAGATTGTCCTTCCGAAGACAGCGGCGTTTACAGACGCTTCCTGCAGTGTGCGCCGGGTAAGCGGCGACAGAACGGATGGTACAGTTGCTGTTCTGGAATACACCTATGCGGACCGGGTGGTGGGTGGCGCAGATATCCGGGTAACGGATACCCAGGTGGAGGCCTATCCCTTCCAGACCACGGAGACATCCGGGAAGAACAGTCCCTTTATTCAAATAGAGATGAAATATATTCTGCTTGGAGTTGTAATCCTGGCAGCACTGGTGGGGCTTGTTCTGTTGATCGTATTCCTGTCAAGGGATTTCTATATCCTGCGTAACCGGAGCCGAAGGCGCAGAGGCCAGAAGCGCCGCTTTAAGGTGATTAAGAGAGGGCGGCACAGCCGGTGGAAGACCCGGTGGTGAAGAATATGGCGTGCCTATGTACCGTATGTAACGTTCCGTCTGCATCGTTCGCAAAGACACCTACATCAGTCCTGCCAGAATCACGCTGGCGGCGGTTCCGATCAGTGTTGTAAAAAGTGCGCCCGCCAGTGTATAGCGGCTTTTCTGGACATGGGCGGCCATAAAATAGACGCTCATGGTGTAGAAGATCGTCTCCGTGCAGCTCATCATAATGGAGGCGGAGTTTCCAAGGAAGGAATCGGACCCGTATTGTTTGTAGAGATCCAGAAGGAGTCCCGTGGCCGCCGAGGAGGAGAACATCTTAATGATGGTGACAGGCACCAGTTCAGCCGGAAAATGAAAATAGGAGGTCAGGCGGCCAAGAAGACGGGAAAGAAGTGTGAGGAAGCCGGATGCCCGGAGCACGCCGACGGCTACCATCAGGCCGATCAGTGTTGGCATGATGCCGATAACTGTCTTGAATCCATCGGCAGCACCTTTGATGAAGTCATCGTAGATATGCTGCTTCCTGGTAAGCCCAAGCGCTACGATGTAGAAGATCAGCAAGGGAATGATGGCATTGGAGAGAAAAATCAAAAAGTTCATATAGAGGCCCCGCTGCATATTCTTAAGTTAAATATATGTAGTGGGGCTTGTATGGTATGATATTTTTTATGCTACGAGAATTCTGCTTTTAAGATTAGAGATGAAATTCTGAAAACTTGGTGAAGCATTATTATCAATATCTATGAAGGCACCTATTTTATCTGCCCATTCGGACTTCGCTCTCCCGATTTCTGAGTATGAACTTCCAGCCTTTTTGCGTAAACCGTTTAATCCTTTCGGGTATACGGCGTTTGCCAATACTTCCCAAGTTTCGCATAACCCATCCTGCACATAATTTTTCAAGGCGCTTTTTCGCATGTTTGGGTAAGCACATTCGATTGCGTGGGGGTCACCTAACAACCAAGCTTCCATTTCTTTTACTGCAATGCAAAATACGTAATCGGTTGTCAAATTTGAACGAATAGCTACGGCTTCTAGTGTACTGGCACATTGATAATTGAATCAATATATAACTTGCGCTATACTGTAAATAGGAATATAAACAGTAATAGTGGAGGTTATATTATGGCACG
>CAVGED010000094.1:0-38163 GCA_963628035.1 Paludibacteraceae bacterium | reverse complement strand
TTTTCAAAGAACAGTTATCGTTTAAAAAGGACGTACCTTTTGACACCTAAATCATTATATATACTAACTGCACAAAAAGCAATATTCCAGCCCATATTTTCTTGGTTCCTGATACCAGGGTTTTGCATGGAAGTACACAGATTGATACAGGAAAGAAAACTACAGAAAGCATAATCGTGTGAGTGATAATTATTTATACTCCCCTCATAGAAAAGACCATTGTGCAGCAATGGTCTTTTCTCATCTTTTTTTCTGTTTTCAAAAAATATCAGAAACTGTAAATTTTGTCATGCCTTCTTCTCCAATTCCGCCACCCAGGCATGCTCCGGATCCAGGGAACGGTTAAAGCCCTGGTGATCTCCTGCCATCAGCCAGAGGAAATATGTGGCGTACCCCGGCGTGCTGACGGTTGTGTGATAGCCGTATGGGAATTCCACAAGCTCGTCATTTTTCACGCGGTATGCCTCATCCACGGAACCGTCCGACGTATACACGCACTGCACGCCGAAGCCCTCCTTGGGATCGAACAGAAAATAGTAAATTTCCTCCGCGATACATTCTGCCGGCATATTGTCCACATCGTGCTTGTGGGGCGGAAAGCCTGCCCAGTTGCCGGGTGTCACATAGCACTCCCCGATGGTAAGCGCTTTTGCATTGGAGTTGCCGTCAATGAGGAAACTGGTCTCCCGCTCCCATGGCTGGATTCCTAAAGTTTTCAATACTGCATGCTCCTCCGGCAATAATTGCGGCTCTGTCTTTTCAGTCACGAGCGCACCGCAGACCGCGATCTTCACATGACCATTTCCCTGGATCGTCAGCTTCTGTTGGATCGGCATATAGAAGCTGACAGCCTTCTTGTTCTCAAAAACCGTGTTCCGGTTTCCGACATTTTCCCAGGTCTGCCCGTCAAACTTCACGGTGCAGTAGCCCTCAAGCATGATAAATCCCGTCTCCTTGTCTCCGGTATCATAGGATACGCTCTCACCGTCTTCCAGTTCAATAATGCCGAACTCCAATTTCTTCAGGGAGCATTCTCCGACTTTGCAGATCGGGGTATAACCCGATGCTTTTTTGTAGCTTTTCTTGAAATTCATGGTATTCTCCTCGCTTTCTATACTGTTATTTTCAATTTACTATCGTTTAGCCCGTGCCAGTGTCAGCTTCCAAAAACTTCCTCCGCAGTCGCAACAATCCCGTAGTCCGCATAGTCGAATATCGGTGCTTCCTTATCCGGGTTTATGGCAATGACCGTGCGGGACTGCTTCATACCTGCAATATGATGAACTGCCCCGGAGATACCGATCGCCAGATAGACCGGCGGGCTCACTGTCTTTCCGGTGAGACCAACCTGCTTCTCATAAGGAAGCATTTCCATATCGACGGCCAGCCGTGAGGCCGCCGTCTCAAAGCGTGGCCCATCTTCCCCATTCCGTTGCCTGACATACGCTTCTATAGCTCCCTGCGCTGCTCTCGCGCCCTTCCCCAATGCACAGATGACATCTGCGGTCTCCCTTGCCATGGTGCGTACCGTTGCCATCTGGGGCCTGGTGACACAGCCGATCTTCGCAATGACATTTCCGGAGAAGGCCGGGCGATACATATACAGGTTCTCTCCATCCGTTTCCAATGCCGTACAGTCAGCGCAGAGTCCTGTCCGAAGCAGTGCCGCCACCTTCGGCGCCGTCTGCCTGCTCCATGCATCGCTGTCCCAGAGAACGGCGGATGGCTGTTCCTTCTGTATACGTGCAACAAGCTCCGCTACAAAAGCCTCCCCGGACGTTTCCGCCGCTTCCCGGTCGATCACGTGAATGTCATCGCTGACAGTTTTCGCCATCTCACGGCACTTCTCGCCTACGATCCAGACTTTTTTCAGCCCCTTCATACTCAAATGCTCTTCCGATCCTACTTCGTTCCCAGGCTGCGGCTGAACCCGCGCTTTTTCCTTCCGCATCCCCTCTGCGATCAGCTCCTCCAACATGGACACATCCACGAACCTGCATCTTCGCCTGCCTTCCCTGTTCTGAAAGGAAGCCAGTACCTTTGTGGGGGAACCCTTTAAACCGCATCGTTCCCGGTCCGCTCCCAGGTCTTCTGCATTCCAGACAGTGACCTCTCCCTGTCTGGAACGAATGCTGGGAAGCCTGAGGTGATTGATCCTTTCCACAGTGATCAGGGCCGGATAATCCACCGTCTGCTCTCCCATGCTTCTCGTCATGCAGGTAAGCTGTCCGTCATAACGGCACACTTCCATGACATTTGTAATGAGCGACAGCCCTGCTGCCACCGACAGTGCCGGCCCGGTCTGCCCGGTGTCTCCGTCTACGGTCTGGCGGCCGCAGATCACAAGATCGGGAGCCAGCTTCTTCACCGCCAGGGAGAGCGTGTAAGAAGTAGCCAGGGTGTCTGCCCCGGCAAATGCCTTATCACACAGCAGATACGCCTTCTGTGCCCCCAGCCTTGTGAGCGATAAGAGCATGTCTTTTGTTTTCTCCGGTCCCATGGAGAGCAGGAGTACTTCCGCACCCGGCAGACGAAGCGCCGTCTCATAGGCACAGGCATCGAAGGGATTCAGTTCACCTGCCGCCGTCTGTTTCACACATACCAATACCCGCATATTCCCGCTCTCCCTCCTGTCGCTCTACCATACTCACCCACTACCGCAACTCGCTATACCGGGAACTCTTCTCATTTCTTTCTTCCCTACCTCATGCGAGCCCGGTAGATCGGCTCCAGCGCGTCATGAACCGCTTTATATTCTTCAAACAGCTTCCTGTATTTCTCTGTGTTTTCCCGGATCGGCTTCGTGACACTCTCCACCTTCCGACAGGCCGTGGCTGCTGCTGTACAGTCCGCGAACACGCCCATGGCTACGCCGGCAAGCATGGCTGCACCCAGAGACGAATCGCTGCTGGTAGTTTTCACCAGCTCCATGCCAAGACAATCCGCCGTGATCTGCCGCCAGAGCGCGCCCTTGGCACCACCGCCGATGATGGTCGCCTTACCAGCCAATGGGATCCCCAGTTCCTCCAGCGTCTTCTTGGAATGCAACAGGGATAAAGATACGCCCTCCAGCACACTGCGCGTAAAATGCGCCTTTGTATGGGTGGCCCGGATGCCGATAAAGCTGCCGCACAGAGACGGATCTGCATAGGGCGTCAGTTCTCCGTTGATGTAGGGATGGTACAGAAGCCCTTCCGCTCCGATGGGAACCTGCTCCGCTCCTTCATTCAATGTGGGATAATCACCGCCGAAGGTATCCCGATACCAGCGGTAAGAGCTGGCCGCCGCCTTGGTGGCCGTTCCCGGATACCACAATCCATCTGCAACATGGGAATAATTCACCAGATACTGACTGGGATAGGGCTTCTTCGTGATGACACAGATCCTTCCGGCCGTCGCCAGCTTCACGGTGACATCGCCCGGATTTACCGCACCGGAGGCGAACACCTCAAGCACGGTATCGGTCGTTCCGCAGATCACCGGTGTCCCTGCCTTTAACCCGGTTCGTGCCGCTGCCTCTTCTGTAACGCCCCCGATCACATCCGTAGGCTTCACAATCGGCGGTAAGCACGCTTCCGTAATGCCCGCGAGCTCCAGTAGCTCCCGGTTCCAGGTATTCTTCCGGCAGTCAAGCAGCATACTGCCCTGGGCTTCAATGTAATCCGTACAATATACCCCTGTTAATCCATAACGGATATAATCCTTCTCAAAAAAGAGATGCCGCATTCTTAAGAAAAGCTCCGGCTCCTCCTCCTTAACCCACAGAAGCTGGGGCAGCGTCCATATGGTATCCGGCCTGTGAAAGCATTTCTCATAGATCAGATCCCCATAATTCTCCCGCAGGAATTCCACCTGCCGTAAGGCACGGGAGTCCGTCCAGTGGATGGCCGGGCGGATCGGTCTGAAATCTTCATCGCACATCACCCAGGTGTGTGTAGCCGAATCAACCGCCACCGCCAGGATATCCGCCGCCTCGATCCGGCTCTTTTCCAACAGTCCCTTTACATTCTCAGCAAAAGCTGCGTTCCACTCCTCCGGCGACTGCTCACACCACCCCAGCTTAGGATAATAGGTGGGATATTCCACCACGTGCTCCGCTACGATGGTTCCTGCTGTGTCGATCAATGTCGCCTTGGTGGAACCTCCGCCAAAGTCTACGCCCAGTAAATATTTCATTGCAATCCTGCCCTTCTTACCTCTGAAAATCAGACACGTTATCGCTTCACATTTTCTTGGATTTTTCCAAGACGATGCCTCTGTCTTTTAAAAACCCTTCTACAGTCGCAAGCTGCGGTACGCTCTCCCTCGCGCCGATACCGGTACACTTAATTGCGGATACTGCGCTTGCAAATATGCAGCAGTCCTTGTAACCATATTCCTTCGCCATCCCCGCTGCAAACGCGCCGTGGAACACATCTCCGGAACCGTTGGTGTCCACAGCCTCCACCAAAAATGCGGGGTATCGTGTCAGCTCACTGCCGTCATAGAGGATCCCGCCTTCCTTGCCGCAGGTGATAACTACCACTTCCGGGTGGTATGTCTCAAACAGCTTCTTAGCTGCCTCCTCCACGGTAGCGCAGCCGGTATGCCCCAGCGCAAATTCCTCCGAAGGAATCATAACGTCCGTCAGCCTCAGCAGCCGTTCCACGCCCTCATACAGTCCTCCGCAATCATAGAGAACCTTCGTACCGCTCTGCTTCGCGATCCGGCACGCTTCTTCAGCCGCGTCCATCTCATTTCCGTCGATCATCAGGATCCCGCTGTCTGCCACCGCCTGCTTCTGCCTGTCATCCAATTGTAACCCAGGCAGATTCCCCTTGTCAAATACACAGGTCCGGCTGGCGGTATCTGCCGCAAGCCAGATCATGGAGATGAAGGAGCGATAGCCGGGCTTTATTTCTATATACCCCGTATCAACGCCATACTTCTCAAAATCTTTTTTCAGAAAAACACCGCCGCTGTCATCCGACAGCACACCGATATAGGCCGCTGCTTCCCCCAGCTTGGCGGCCGCCACCAGGCCGGTGGCGGTAGGTCCGCCTCCGGCCGGTCTTACCAGGGACGCTCTTAACTTCGTATCCTCTTTGGGATACCCCGGAACCGTTACCAGGGTATCCATGACGCAGGCTCCAATCCCTACAATATGCATATTACAATGCCGCCTTTCCATCTGCTCCCACCAGCCGGATCTTCTCAAGCGCCAGCTTCTTTACGGTCTCAATCGCTTTCTTCATGAACAAGTCCACTGCCAGGCTGCGGTTCGGATCCTGAAGGGTCGCAAGTGTCCCGTCGGCAAAGGCACAGCAGACGTCAGTGCCGATGTTCATCTTGCGGATTCCTGCAGCAATGGCCGCCTTTACTTCTTCATCGGGGATTCCGGAACCGCCGTGCAGCACAAGGGGAATCCCATCGGTGGCCTCCCGAATGGCTCTGAGGCGCTCGATGTCCAGCTTGGGCGGCTTCTTATAATGGCCGTGCGCATTGCCGATCAATACGGCGAGACAGGTCACACCGGTCTTGCGGACAAACTCTGCCGCTTCCTTTGGATCGGTAAATTCATCCATCGCATCATCATTGACGCTTCCGATATGTCCCAGTTCTCCTTCCACTTCCACGTCTACCGCCTTGCAGAGCTCCACGATATGTCTGGTAAGCACAACATTTTCCTCAAAAGGATGTGCGGAGCCGTCCAGCATAATACCGGTGGCGCCCCACCGGAGAGCACGCATGACCTCCCATTCCGAAGGGCCGTGATCCAGATGGAAGCACACCGGAACGCTTGCCTTGCGGGCTGCCGCCAGCACCACGGGAGCAAGATAATAGCCTGCCTGCTCGTTGAGCAGACGAGGATAAACCTGCAGAATGACAGGCGCTTTTGCCTCCTCGGCTGCATCGATGACGCCCATCACCGTCTCCATATTATAGACATTAAAGGCCGGGATACAGAAATTCCCCTTCTCAGCCATGTCGATCACTTTTTTCAATGAAACTAACATTTTGATGCCTCCTGGTAAATACTTATTTTTGAAACTACAGAGTCCCATTGTCCCCGGCTTCTGCTATCCCAGAATCAGATCCTCCAGCGACAGGATCTCCACATTCTTCTGCTCCACCTTCTTTAAGGCTGCATACTCGGAAACACTGGCTGTCACGATCGCCGTCTCACCAATGCTTGTGGCATTGAAGATACGCCGTGCGGAGACCTCCAGAATAACATCCGGCAGATACTGTGCCATCAGTATATTTCCTGCCCATATGGTTTCCTTGCGGTTTAAGAGCATCTCATGAAGCCCGGCAAAGGCACGGATGATCTCTCTCGCCTCCTCCGTCTCCTCCAGATCCCTGGACAGCTGATAGGGATCCTGGAAAACCACCGTCTTTCCGGTATCTCTTTTCTTCAGCGCACCGCTTCTTACGAGCCCAGCCACAAAGGAGGTGTAGGTCTCGGCCTTCGCCTGAAGTGCAATACCGTACTCTTTATAGGTGTGCTTGATGACCTTGGCATCATTGGGGTCATAGATGACGACGCTCTGATAGCCGTCCATGATCTTAGCCGCCGCTGCCATCTGATCCTGGGCCTCCTTCGCCGCTCCGATCAGGAAATCAAGCTGTGCGCCGGAAGCCGGTTCATCGGCAAGAACGGTGAAGCTTACGCCCGCCTGCTCCAGCACCCGGATCGCCTTGACTGCCTGATCAGCCACCTTGAAGCGGGCGTCCACACCCAGAAGAAGCAGGGTGTCCGTCTGCGCCTTGTGCGCTGCGATCGCTTCTGCAAGCTCCGGTGCGAGTTCCTTCTCGCCATAAGCATTGCCGCTCTCCATGCAGTTGTCCACCAGCTTCTCTATGTACGCCGGAAGCTTTCCTTCCAGTGCAGCCTGAAGGCGCGTCTCCCTGGTGAACATCACCGGATCCCAGCCGGTGACGCATACGTTCACACAGCCACCGCAGGTGCTGCACTCATATATATTGTCCATGATCTCCGAAAGCTCCATGGCACCGCGATTCACCAGGGAGATCCCCAGTGCGCGGGCACGTGCCGTGCTTCTCTCATGTCCTGTAGCGTTTCCGATGGGGCAGATATGATGGCACATCCAGCAGAAACGGCAGGAATCCACATGCTGTTTACTTTTTTCCGAAAGATTCATAATTCTTTTCCCTCCTTAAAGACCAAGCTTAAACGGATTCATGATCCCGTTGGGGTCCAGTGTCTTCTTCAAGCCTTCGAATACCTGCATGGCCGGGCCATACTGCTCCTTCATGAGACGTCCCAGCTTGATACCTACGCCGTGATGATCGTTGACAACGCCGCCATGCGCTAACGCTGTGCGGACGCCGCAGGTCCATACTGCCTGGTGCAGACGAAGCGCTTCCACCGGATCCTTGGGTACATCCTTGCCTTCGATGATGAAACGGTCATAGATCATGGCGCCCCACTCATACCAGTGTGAGAAATGCGCGATGAACTTGGCCTGGGGGAATTTGGTCTCAATGGCCTCCTTCATGGCCCAGTAGATCTCCTCGATCTTGCCATAGGGTGCGATGGTGTCCATGGTACCGAACATCTGCGGGATATCCATCATGTGGCCGGGATAAAAGAAGGTGATCTTCTCATCCCACCACTTCTTTCCATATTCATCGCCCAGATCTTCCGCGCCGTACTTCTTGAAGGTATCTAAGAGGATCTTCTCCTCCACGTCCACCATCTCTTTGACGCCTTCATAAGCGATATTCATAAATGCGCCCTTGCGCTCCACGCCCACGATCTTCTTGATAAGGCTGGCAGTCTCCGCCTCGTCATACAGACGCATGACGGATGGCTTGAACTTCTGCAGCAGCTCTCTGGAAGCCGCGAATGCCCCGGACATATCCTGGAATAAGAATCCCCGGAAACGCCGGTACTCCGGCTGGTCAAAGATACGGATCTGGGCCTTGGTGATGATACCAAGGGTTCCCTCGGAGCCGATGAAGATCTGGTTTAAGTCCGGGCCAGCCGCATGCTTCGGCGCCGGGGAGGTGTTGATGATGTCGCCGTTTGGCAGAACCACCTCCATCTGTAATACCATATCATCGATCTTGCCGTACTTGGTGGAGCACACACCGATGCCACGGTGAGCCAGGAAACCGCCCACGGTGGAGCATGTCAATGAAGACGGATAATGCATGGTAGCCTTTCCCACCTCGTTGGCAGCCCACTCGATATGCTTATAGATAGCACCCGTGCCGCACTCGATGTACATGCCCTGAGTGTTGACCTCGTATATCTGGTTCATGCGCTTGGTGTCCAGCAGGATTCCGCCGCAGACCGGAAGCGCACCGCCCTGGGTACCGCCGCCGGCTCCCCAGGTGGTAATGGGCAGTTTATAGTAATTGGCAATCTTTACCACCTTGGAGACCTCTGTGGCATCCTTCGGACAGACAATAAAGTCCGCCTCCGGCATGCGGCATCCCCGGTCCGCCCACATACGGGACAGCCAGTAATAATCCACACTGTGGGTCACCTTGTCGATGGTCCTGGTGGAACAATTCTCCTTACCTACCGCATCTTCCAGCTCGGTAAGGATCATGGAAAACAAGAATTCATTCATCTGATACTGCATACTATAGTATCTCCTCTCCTCAGATTATTTCTGATACTTCTTTATCTATCCAGAGCCCGGTCTATCCGCAGATTGGGAATATACTTGCAGAACTCCCGAAGCTCTCCGGTATAGTCCCCGGCCATCTCTACGAAATGATGGATGTACGGTCCTTCCATCAGCCGTGATTCTACCGCCTTCAAGTCCTCAAACTCGGCCCAGATATAGGTTCCATGGGTTTCCGGTCCCGGCACGGTATGACAGAGCAGCGGCAGCATCATGTAATCGCCGCTCTCCTGGTCGATACGCGCCGCAGTGTAGACACCGTCCCTGCCCCGGAACCATTCGCGCTGGTTCACCAGGCGCGCTTCGCTGTCCGGTGCCTTCTGGGACAGCGGGAACGGCCCGCAGTGCCACAGAAGCTCGGCATTCTTATTCTCAGGGTGGCGCACCGTGAACTCTCCGAACAGGGGCTTTCCCTCTCCCAGAGTCGCCGCCTTTAACACCACCATAGTTATGGCACAGTGGATATCACTCTCACAGGATACAAGATATCCCATATCGTTTAAAATACCGTAAACTGCGCAGGGTGCAAGGCCGTCAAAGAGCTGGGGCGTTGCCGTCCAGCATTCCGCAGACAATACATCCAGATCATTTTCGTCCATGATCTTCTTATAGGTAACCACCAGCGCCGCCATGCGGGTGAGGTATTGCGGTGTAAGCTCGTCCATCCGGTAATTGTCGGTGAGATAAGCCTCAAATCTGGCGATCTCTTCCTTCCGGTTCTCCAGCACCCACCGGAATTCATCCTGCAGAACTGCCAGATTGAAGGGCTTGATCCTAAGACCAAATCGCTCCATCAGCTCTCCTTCGTTCCAGATCACAGAGTAAAACGGGGAAGGCCGAAGACCTACCTGGCCGATGCGCAGGTCGGTGAAATTCTTAACCATGCAGGCCACACGCACGAAGCGGTCAAAGCCCGTGCGGAATTCTTCTGAATCCACTTCACAGCTTGGCACATGGGAGAAGGGAATATGATACCGCTGCATCTGACGGGAAACACCGAACAGACCGCACTGGGAGTCGGTGGGCCGCATGCCGTCCACATAGTATTCGTCATCCAGCGGCGCCCAGAGAAGTACCGGTTTTCCAATGGCTCTGGCGATATCCGCCGCAGCCTCCTCGTTGCCGAAATTGCAGTTGATGATGAGGATCGCGTCCACCGCTTCCTGCTTGAAACGCGCCACGATCTCTTCTGCCGACTTGTCATCATAGATGAGGTCCGCGCAGCCAAGGCCCTTACTGTCCACGAAGGAAACGTGCTCATCCGCGAAATGATTCTCGATATACTCCACAAAACGATGCCCCCGCTCCTCGGCAGAAACCCAGGTCAGAAAGGTTTTTGCCGGACGGTTGGTGGTGTTCCGGCGCATTGGCACAAGACCGATTTTAACCTTGTAGTTCAGCATAGCTTATCTCTCCTTGTAATCTTTATGTAGGATCCAAACATAATTTCATGATAGCAAAGACATCTGGGAACTTCAATAGAAGAACAAAATTATTTTTTATTTTTCTTGATTTTTCTTGAAAATATGATAAAATAATGGAAAATATTTTCATTTAAGGAGACAAAATGGAATCAACATTACATAGAATCCGCAAATTATACCCACAGATGGGTTTTGCGGAAAAGAAAATAGCAGATTATATCGGGAACAGCACACAGGAGCTGTTTGAATTATCCATCAGCGAGCTGGCCGACCGCTGCGGCTGCGGTGCCGCCACGGTGGTCCGCTTTGCCCGCAGGCTGGGCTTTGATGGTTATCAGGCATTAAAGCTTGGTATTTTAAAGGAGATCAGCGAGGCCTCCGAGGTGGACCGGGAGATCGCACCGGAGGATAATTGCTATACCATCTTCCGAAAGCGGATTGCAGAGATCGATTTCACCTTAAAGAGTACGGAGAGTGTTCTGAATGAACAAGATCTGGAGGCTGCCGCCAGCGCCATCCTAGGCGCCGAGCGCATCGTTGTGTTCGGCCTTGGCAACTCCGCCTCCATCGCAACAGACGCAGCCCACAAGTTTCTTCGTCTGGGCTTAAACGCCCAGGCATGCTGCGACAACCACATGCAGGCCATCATCGCCTCCCACTTAAACCGGAAGAGCCTTGCTATCGGGATCTCACATTCCGGCCAGTCACGGGACATCGTGGAGGCGCTGGAGCTGTCCAAGATCGGCAGTGCCACTACCATGTGCATCACCAACTACGATACCTCCCCCATCGTCAAGGTCTCTGACATTGCCCTTTTTACCAAGTCGGAAGAAACCAAGTATTCCATCCTGGCCTTAAGCTCCAGGATTGCCCAGCTTGCCATACTGGATGCCCTCTATACCTACCTTGTCATACACACCGACAAGGCCGCTATGAATGCCATCTATAATACGGAATATGCGCTGAAGAAGAAAAAAATGCCTGGTATATAGCAAAAATACCAGGCACATACAATGCAATAGATTTATATATTTTTGTTTAACACCGGATCTCTGACCTACAGTATAAGATACCTTACGATCACATCAACACCTGCGGCCAACAGCAGCACAGTACCTGCAACGTAGGCCTTCCGCTTCTGTTCAAAGCCCAGCCGGTAGCCGGTGTACATACCAAGCGCCACCACCAGAATGCTGATTGTAAGGATCATGACCATCGCCGGCAACAGGTGAATGCCCAGGAATCCGAACGCAACTCCCGTAAGAAACGTGTAGATGCCGGAAACCGCCATGATCAACAGGAATCGTTTCCAGCCCAGATTCTCTTCCCGTTTTTCCACGATCCGCTCATTTTTCCAGGCCTTTACCAGCAGGCGGATGCCCAGGCAGAAGAAGATGACTGCCGCCAACACTCTTCCGAGGAATGTCTCGCGGCCGCTGTTCACCTGCCAGCCCAGCAGGGTAGCCACAAGGTCGCCAAGACACAGCGCCGCCAGCTGCCAGACGGACACCAGTGCGCACAGCAACGTAAGATGCTTCTTTTCGATCTTCGCCACCAGCGCTCCCTGGCATGCCATCGATGCAAAAATATCAAGGGATATTCCTAAAATAATCAAAACCTCTTCCATCCAATTCATAGTATCTCCTATGTGTAACAGTTTCGCCCGCACCATACGCAACGTCACTGTTGATCCTGCATTATTCTTCCGTCTTTACAGCCTCAGTACGGATAATGAATTTCACGCTTCCCTCCATGCCGTCCGCAAGCTTCGTGAAGGTATGGTAGGATTCGCCTGCATTCAGTACAGCGTCCACACGTTCCAATAGGGGCTGTACATCATCATGATAGGCATCCGCAAGCTGATTCGTGGCCTCGGCAAGTGTCTTGGCTCCGCCGTTTAAGGCATCGTTATTGGAAACCAATTCAATCCCGCCCTTGTAGAGCTGATAGATTCCGTCAGAAAGTGTCGGAAGCTGGGCTGCCAGAGAATCCACGCCGTTCTTCAGGGGGCTGATTCCCTCGTTGTACAGCTTGTTTACACCTGCTGACAATGCATCTGCGCCTGTCACCAATCCACCCTTTTCAATCTGCGCTGCAACCTGGGCCTTCGCGCTCTCCGCTCCGGTGATGGCCGCCGTCTTGGCTGCTGTCTTGGCTGCTGTCTTGCAGGCTGCCGCTACACTCTCACCCATAGTCTGGCTGCCGCTTGCCGCTATGCCCTCCAGAATCGTAGGTGCTACCGACTCCTTCAACTGCTGGGTCACTGCCGCCTCCACATCACTGTGAAGGGTTCTTCCTGTACTCTGCTGATAAGAGGCTTCCACCACCTGAGCGATAGTCATCTGCACTCCGTTTGCCGCATACTGTGCAATCACTCCGTCTATGGTGTCTTTGCTCTGCTGATAGGCCTCAAATACCTTCTGCTGATAGATTGCCTCTACCATGGTGTTATATAATTCACTGCTGCACAACTGCTTTCCCAGAGATTCCTTTCCGGCTTTGATGGCAGAGACAAACTGTGCGGAAGCCGCAGCCGTAATCTGCTGCTCTGTGCCGTCTGCAAAATTCTTCTCTACCGCTGCATCGGCCATTGCCTCTGCCTGCTGCTTCTCACTGTCTGTCATAGCGGTGTTCAATCCCACATCCAGCTTCTTCACACCGGCTGCCAGAGCCGCTGCTCCACTCATAAGTCCTTCCTCTCCCTGGAAGCTGTCACTGATAGCTCCCACTGCAGACACCAGCGTCCCAACGCCCTGGGTCAGCGCATCGCTTCCTTTTTTCAGGGAGGTGATTCCGTCGCTTAGCTTCGCTGCCCCCTGCGTATAGCTGTTCACGCCATCCCGCAGGCTGTTCACGCCCGTGACATACTCATTCACAGCGCTCTTTAAGGCTTCGGTTTCATCTGTCAGATCCATATCTCCAAGCTTCAGATCCGAAAGGACATCACTCATGATCATGGTGAGGGTCATATCCAGGGAGAAATCCTCCACATCGGCGCTTACCTCCACGTAGTCCGGGATCTCCAGCTTCGTATCAAGATCCATATCCGCTATCTTAAGGCTCTCATTCAAGCCCGGCATGGCAACGCCTACCACCACCTGGTTCTTGCCATCGGAGATCAGCTTGCCGTTTGTTACCTCTACGTTGTCAAACTTGTTGGAAAGGATCATACCTGTGATGGCGGTGAAGGGTACATATACTTCCTCGGTCTTTCCGTTGACTTCTGTCTTGACCTTCTGCTTGTTGGTGTAATCCATGCGGATCGTCACCTTACCGCTCTTCCCGGCCAGCTCCTCCGGAGCGATCTCCTTGCCGTCCAGTGTGTAGGTGATCTTCATCTCCACCGGAAGCTCCTTCTCCGTGGTGCCCTGATAGTAAATGTCCTTTCCCTCTGCCTTCCAGGTGAGGCTACCATCCGAGCTCTCTGTGAAGGTCTCATCACCCTTTACATTTTTCACGTCCTTAAGATCTGTGGCATCGGTAAGCTCCGTGGCGTTCTCCGGGTTCTTCAGCCACTCACTGACGATAACCTTCTGCTGCTTTCCGCTGGCATCCGATACCACGTACACAGTCTCTTCCTTCTGGTTTTCGCGGTCCGTCTGGTTCGCCTGCTTAGACAGAACAGCCGTCAGCACCTCTTCCTTTGTCTCATCACTGACAGCGGACAGATCCGCAGATTCATCATCCGTCGTTCCGGTCTCCACAGCCGCCAGGGCAGTTCCTTTTTCGTAATCCTTTGCCTGGGCTGTGTACACCCCGATTCCTGTTCCGAGAAGTGTTACGGTCAATACACCTGCCGCCACACGGATAGCAAACTTATTGCGAAAGCGTTTTTTCAGCTCTTTATTCTTCATTTTGATTTCCTCCTGTTTTCCTTATTATTGTTTACCTACTTATTCTTCACCGGACGGAAGCCCACGCTGGTGGCCATGATCACCCGGTCAAATACCATAAACATCGCCGGCAGGATGAATATAACTACCAGCATACTGATAAGTGCGCCCCGCGCCATCAAGGTGCAGAGGGAACTGATCATATCAATATTGGAATACATTCCTACACCAAAGGTTGCTGCAAAGAAGCTCATAGCGCTGACAAATATGGACTGAATGCTGGAGGAAAGCGCGATACGGATAGCCTCCCGCTTCTCCGCCCCCTTATGGCGTTCCTTCTTATACCGGTTCGTCATCAGGATGGCATAGTCCACAGTCGCTCCCAGTTGGATCGTCCCGATAACGATGGAAGCGATAAACGGCAGCTGCGTATGGGTGTAAGCCGGAATCCCCATATTGATGAATATGGCAAATTCAATAACTGCTACCAGGATCACCGGCAATGTGAAGGACTTTAACACCAGCGCAATGATCAGGACAATGGCTCCGATGGAGATAGCGCTTACCACCTGGAAGTCCTTGTCGGTAATGGTGATCAGATCCTTGGTACAGGGTGCTTCACCGATGAGCATTCCGTTTTCGTCATATTTTTTCATAATGGTGTTGATGGCTTCCACCTGGGCGTTGACCTCATCGGAGGCCACCTTGTACTCCGAGTTCACCAGCAACAACTGGTACTGGTCATTCATAAGGATCTCTCGGACGGAATCCGGCAGCATCTCTCTGGGGAAGGCAGGTCCCAGGATGGAATCCAGTCCCACGGTCAGCTTCACACCCTCCACCTGATCGATCTCATCCACCATGGCGGATACCTCCTTGGCCGGAAGGCTGCTGTCCACCAGAATCATATGGGTGGAATTCATGTCAAATTCGTCCTCCAGCTTGTTGTTTGCCATGATGCTCTTCAGATCCTCCGGCAATGTCCCGGCCAGATCGTAGTAGACATCCGTGTGGGTGTATCCGTAAATCGCCGGTGCCAGCATAACAACAAATATAATAAGGAAGACCCAGAAATATTTCATCACAAAGCCGGAAATCCGTCCCAGGTCCGGGATCAGCGGCTTATGCTTTGTCTTCTCAATGGCCTTATCAAAGAGCAGGATCATAGCCGGCAGAATAGTCACACAGGCGATTACGCCGAATATCACGCCCTTGGCCATGACAATACCAAGATCCAGCCCCAGCGTAAAGCTCATAAAGCACAGAGCCACGAAGCCTGCCACCGTGGTGATGGAGCTTCCTATTACGGAAGTGATGGTGCCTGAAATGGCATGTGCCATGGCACGCTCCTTATCTCCCGGAAACCGCAACTGGTTCTCCTCATAGCTGTGCCAGAGGAAAATGGAATAGTCCATGGTCACGCCCAGCTGAAGCACTGCGCTCAAGGCCTTGGTCACGTAGGAGATCTCTCCTATGAAAACATTGGTTCCCAGGTTATAAACGATAGCCATTCCGATACTCAGCAGGAAGAACAGCGGAGCCAGGAAGGAATCCATCGTTACCGCCAGCACCAGGGAAGACAGGAGCACTGCGATCAATACGTAGATGGGTGTCTCCTTATTCGCCAGGTTCTTGATGTCCGTCACCACGGCTGACATGCCGCTGATAAAGCACTGCTCTCCGGCCACGGAGCGGATCTCTTCAATGGCATCCATGGTCTCATCCGAGGACATCGAGGTATCAAATATGATGGCCATCAGCGTATCGGTTCCATTGTTGAAAAACTCTGTAATCTCCTCCGGCAGGAACTCTACCGGTATGCTCAGGTCGGCAATGGAATCATACCAGATCACGGTCTTTACATGATCCACCGCCTCAATCTTACTTTTCAGAGCCGCCACGTCCTTGTACTCCATGTTCTCCACCACACACAGGGAGAAGGCTCCGGTTCCAAAATCATCCACCAGGATATCCTGTCCCTTCATGGTCTCGATCTCGTCCGGCAGATACGACAGGATATCATAATTGACACGCGTGTTCGCATAGCCGATCACGGACGGGATCAGAAGCAGCAGTGCCACAATGAAGATCGGTATCCGCAGCTTGACGACTCCTTTTCCAAAACGAATCATAATTCTCTCAACCTCTTTTCTTAAATTTGCCCTAAGGCTTAAATCTGTGGTTGAGTATATAAAAAAAGATTGAATATGAAAATATTCAATCCTTTTTGGGTGTATCGCTTCCATATACATTTTTGAAAATCTGTCGCGGTTCGTATACATTTCCGGGGAAATGTATATTTAACACTGCGAATGGCGTGGACTGAACGTCCTCTCCTCTACACGCGTGCTGAACTCTCATTCCCTACGCCCCGTCCAACACATCCTGCATGGAATGCCGGATGATATAGTCATAGACCATCACCATCTCCTTGGGAGAGACCGGCATGCCGCTCCGGATCCAGGTGATCACCACGTAGCACATGGACTGTGCATAGTATTCTGCAATATGCTCCGGCGTAATCCAGGAATTCTTCGGTGCCTGGAATACCTCATGATCCCTCATAAAATTCAAAAGGAGCTTCCGAATACAACCCCGGACCGTGCTTTCAAAGGAATTCTGTCCCTCCAGACGGCTGGCACGGATGTAAAACGTCTTCTCCTTCTGGATCGCCGTAAAGATCAGCGCCAGTGCCTCGTCCACCATACCGGCCTCCATCAGAGGCTGGACAGGGTCCAGCACCTCCCGCATAATGATCCACTCTAATAACTCGTATTTATCCTGAAAATGATTATAAAAAGTAGGACGGATCACACCCGCCTTGTCTGTGATCTCCTTGATGGTAATCTTCTCAATCGGCTGCTGACAGGCCAGCTCCTTAAAGCTCCCCGCCAGCAGTTCATCCACATTTCCCTTGTTCTGTACTGCCATACGTTTCACTCCTTGGATTTCTCCAGCACAGTATACCACAAAACAAGAAATTCGCCAAGGGAATTTATTTGGTGAACCCTCAGAAGTCACTTCATCAGCCGACCAATCTCCTCCAAGTCCGGCATAACCCGAAGCGCGCCCTTCCTGGTGGTGATGACAGAAGCCGCTGCATTGGCGAATTTCAGCATCGCCGTAAGCTTCTCTGCATCCAGCTCTTCCAGGCCGTGCTCCAGTATGTAATGCAGCACACATCCGCAGAAGGTGTCACCCGCACCGGTAGTCTCGATGGTGCTCTTCTGAAGATAAGGAGATACCTCCACCTTCACCTGTTCAGGCGTTCCCCAGCGATAATACGCTCTGCTGCCGTCTCTTCCCATGGAAACAAGAATCAGCGTGATGGGATACTTCTCCCGGATCTTACAAACGCCTGCGTCAAAGTCTTCCTCCCCGGTAAGCCACTGAATCTCATTGTCGGATATTTTTAAAATATCGCACTTACCCAGGCCATAGAGAACCTGCTCCTTCGCCAGCTCCAGGGAATCCCACAGCGGCTCCCGCAGGTTCGGGTCGAAGGAGACAAGCGCTCCCGCCTTCTTTGCGGACTCCACTGCATACTTCGTAGCCTCCCGGACACCAGGATGCGTCATGGACAAGGTTCCGAAATGAAATATCTTCGTCTGCTCCAGCAGTTCTTCCTGAATGTCCGAAGTCGTAAGCATCATATCGGCTCCCGGATTCCGGTAGAAGGAGAAGTCCCGGTCACCGCCCTCCTTCGTCTCAACGAAGGCCAGCGTGGTTCGGCAGTCATCGTCCACACAGAGATTGCGTGTGTCAATGTGTACCTCCTTAAGAACCTCCTTCAGCTTATGGCCGAAAATATCATTTCCCACCTTTCCGATAAAGCCTACCTTATGTCCTAACTTCGCCAGCATAGCCAGCACATTGCAGGGAGCCCCGCCGGGATTCGCTTCAAACAACGTATTGCCCTGGCCGGACAATCCGTTGTCAGTCATATCGATCAGAAGTTCCCCCAATGCGATTACATCAAATTCTTTCATCCTAGTGTCCTCCTCTTTAATACGCTTTCCCCCAGTATACCAGCTTATGAGCCGGTTTTCCGCAGCACACGCACACACCAGAAATCTGTTCCTGTTCAAAAGGCATGCAGCGTGAGGTTGCCGTAGTATCTTCCTTGATCTTGTTCTCGCAGGCTTCATCGCCGCACCACATTGCACGGATGAATCCGGGCTTGTTCTCCACCGCATCCTTGAAGGCCGCATAACTGCGCACATCCGTGATATGAGAATCCCGGTGTGCCTTGGCGCGCGCAAACATATCCTTCTGGATAACCTCCATCAGCTCCACAGCCTTCGCGGCTGCTTCCGTAAGAGCCACTTCGATCTTCTCTCCGGTATCCCGGCGCACGATGACGCACTTGCCGGCCTCGATATCCTTCGGCCCCAGTTCTACACGGATGGGAATTCCGCGCATCTCCTGCTCTGCGAACTTCCAGCCTGGGCTCTTGTCTGTATCATCCAGCTTCACCCGGATCCCCGCCTTAGCTAACGCTTCCTTCACTTCCTGTGCCTTCTCCAGCACACCTTCCTTGCGCTGCTGGATCGGGATCACCATTGCCTGTACCGGTGCCACCTTAGGCGGCAGCTTCAATCCGGAATCATCACCATGTACCATAATGATGGCTCCAATCATCCGGGTCGTCATTCCCCAGGAGGTCTGGTGTACATATTGAAGCTTATTGTCTCTGTCTGTATATTGAATGTCAAATGCCCGTGCAAAGCCATCGCCAAAGTTATGGCTTGTGCCGGACTGCAGCGCCTTGCCATCGTGCATAAGCGCTTCTATGGTATAGGTTGCCTCCGCGCCTGCGAACTTCTCCTTGTCCGTCTTCCTGCCCCGAACCACCGGAATCGCCAGAAATTCTTCACAAAAATCAGCGTACACATTCAGCATCTGAAGCGTCCGCTCCTCTGCCTCCTGCGCGGTAGCATGAGCTGTATGTCCTTCCTGCCACAGGAATTCTCTGGAGCGCAGGAACGGCCTGGTCTCCTTCTCCCAGCGGACTACGGAGCACCATTGATTGTACACCTTCGGCAAATCCCGGTAAGACTGGATATCATTTTTGTAGAAATCACAGAACAGGGTCTCTGAGGTAGGCCGGACGCACATCCTCTCCTGAAGCGGATTCAGGCCTCCCTGGGTCACCCAGGCAACCTCCGGCGCAAAGCCCTCCACATGATCCTTCTCCTTCTGCAGAAGACTCTCCGGTATAAACATCGGCATGTATACATTCTCCACGCCTGTCTCCTTAAATCTCCGATCCAGTTCCTTCTGGATATTCTCCCAGATTGCATAGCCGGCCGGCTTGATTGCCATACAGCCCTTTACACTGGTGTACTCGATCAGCTCCGCTTTCTTCACCACGTCCGTGTACCATTGCGCGAAATCGGTATCCATGGATGTGATTGCTTCCACTAACTTCTTGTCCTTTGCCATGATCATTCTCCTTATTGATAAAATAAAAAAGCCCCCTATCCCTCCAAAAAGGGACCGGGAACCCGGCGGTACCACCCTTATTAATGCTGCGCGGCACATTTCCTGCTGCCGCCGTCACATTCACTCTTCCTCCGTTAACGCCGGAATACGTCATAGTTCCTATGAAGCTCCAAGGCGGGTTCTGGATATTCCGAACAGAGATCTCACACCAACGATCTCCTCTCTGGGGTTCTTTCCATCCGTACTGTTCCTCTTCATCGCTGTGTGTCTATTCTATGACAGGAAAAGGGGCTTTGTCAAGCCCCTTTTTTCACAGCTTCCAGACGCTTCCTGCGTCACTGTCTGCATCAAGCCAGCAGCTCCCGCCGGATCTCCCGTATCAGGATGTAGGAGATCGGCCCCAGGGCAAAGCCCCACAATCCGAAAATACCCAGACCAATGTACACACTGACGATCACCGCCAGGGGCGGCATACCAAGCTTATCCCCCACCAGCTTTGGTTCCAGAAGCTCCCGCGTCAGATTGGCTATGGTATAGATGACCGCATAGACTGCCGCCATCACATAACGTCCATGGATGATTTCAATGACAGCCCAGGGGATAAAGATGGTTCCGGTGCCAAGGAAGGGCAGTGCATCGCAGAGGCCGATCCCCATCCCGGCCAGCAGTGCATAAGGATTCCCGGTGCAGAAGAGCCCGATGACACACACGCCGCTCACCACCAGCATGATCAACACCTGCGCCTTCAGGTATCCGCCCCCCGCCTGATAGACCCTTCGGAAAATCTTAAGGACGGACCGCCCCAGCACATGCTTCTCCAGCCCCAGCTTTAAAGCATCATATTCCTTTACAAAAAGAAGGGTGGAAATCCCCACAACGATCAGGACTGCTCCTAATACAATCAGCCCCTTCACCCAGGAAAAGGAACTGCCGATCAGGCTGGGAAGCAGTGTTCCCTTCACATTATCCCAGAGCTTGGGAATTGCCTCCATGACTTTTCCATCCAGCGTTCCTGCCTTCATCCCCACCAAAACTTCCGCCCGGCTGCAGAAGCCTCCCCATAGAATGATTACCTGATCCTGATAGATCGGCATATCCTCGGAGAGCTGCCGCAGCTGGAGCACCAGATTTCTGCCCAGCAGCCACAACAGCCACAGCAGCACAGCAAGAAACAAAAGCAAAATTACCGCAATGGCAATTCCCCTCTTTATCTTTAAGCGTTTCCGAAATTTTTCAACCAGCGGATACAACTGTTTTGCAAGCAAAAAAGCAATTAAAAAAGGAATTACCAGGGGCAGTAAATAGCGCATGACTAAGTATACCGCCAGGGTAATTCCCAATATTCGGACTACGTCCAGCAGGGGTTTCTTCAAATCTTCTCTCATGGAAGTATTGTACCCGCGGACTTATCTAATTATTCCCGTTCTGCCAAAACCGCAGATTCGTGAAACTGTCGAAACGCCTCGCCTGTCGGTTCTATGACATATTCCAGTCTCCTGCCTGTTGTGGGATGGCAAAAGGCAATGCGGACAGAACTAAGACCTATGGGCAGATATTCGGAGGTGCAGCCTGGGTTATACTTCTTATCTCCCACCAGCGGATGGCCTGCATGAGCCATCTGCACCCGGATCTGATGATGACGTCCGGTCTCCAGCCGGATCTCCAACAAACTTACTATCCGACGCGCACTTCCTTCGACGGCCCGAATGTCCTCCGGTCCTCCCGGAAGCCGCCCCGTAGATTCTCCTTGTTCTTCCTCCCGTATCTCTAACACACGATAGGAAAGGTCCGCTTTCTTCGCACCAGCTGTCTTAGACGTAACCACACGAGACGTATTGGTCTTCCCGTCACGCAGCAGATAATCCTCCAGCCGACCCTCTGCCGGATCCGGTACTCCCTCCACCAGCGCCTGGTAATACTTGTCCACGGTTTTCCCCTGTATCTGTCTGCTAAGCGCGGCGGCAGCCCTCGGATTCTTGGCAAACACCATAACCCCCTCCACCGGCTGATCCAGACGGTGAACGACATAGATCTCCGGGATCTCACGCTCTGTGGCTCGATGATTCTTCAACAGGCTTATCATATCCTGCTGCCCCATCTTAGCCGTCTGTACCGGGATTCCGGCGGGCTTACGACACACAAGAATGTCGTTATCTTCTTTCAGAATCTCAATCTGTGGATGCATGCATATCTCCCGTCTTTTACATCTTGAACCGATACCCCACGCCCCATATCGTCTCGATATACTGAGGCTTGGCGGTATTGAACTCGATCTTCTCACGGATCTTCTTGATATGCACTGTCACCGTAGCGATATCTCCCACGGATTCCATATCCCAGATCTTGGAGAACAGCTCCTCCTTGGTAAATACGTGGTTGGGATTCTGTGCCAGGAAGGTCAGCAGGTCAAACTCCTTCGTGGTAAACTGCTTCTCCTCGCCGTTGACCCACACCCGGCGTGCTGTCTTGTCAATCTTAAGTCCACGGATCTCAATGATGTCATTTTCCACTGCATTGCTGCCGATCAGCCGCTCATACCGGGCAAGATGCGCCTTTACCCTGGCTACCAGCTCGCTGGGTGAAAACGGCTTGGTGATATAATCGTCCGCGCCGAGACCGAGACCACGAATTTTATCAATGTCATCCTTCTTCGCGGAGACCATCAGAATCGGCGTGTTCTTCTTCTCCCGGATCCTCTTGCAGATCTCAAATCCATCCATGCCCGGAAGCATCAGATCCAGGATATACATGTCAAACTCCTCAGACAATGCCCTGGAAAGTCCTACACTCCCATCGTGTTCGATCTCCACTGTAAATCCGCTGAGTTCTAGGTAATCCTTCTCAAGATCCGCAATCGCTACTTCATCCTCGATGATCAATACTTTACTCATTTGGTACCTCCTGATATTTTCTTATTACAAAATACATGATTGTTCCTGTCTGCTCCTTGCTGGTGGCCCAGATGCTGCCACCATGATCCTCAATGATCTTCTTAACGATGGACAAGCCGATGCCGCTGCCGCCGGTAGAGGAATTCCGGGAGGCGTCTGTCCGGTAGAAGCGGTCGAAGATATAGGGCAGATCCTTGTTTCCGATGCCTTTCCCGTTATCCTCGATCTCCACCTGGATGAAATCTCCCACATCCTTCACACGGATGCTGATATAGCCCTTTTCTTTATCCAGGTATTTTACCGAATTGCCCACAATGTTGTTGATGACCCGCCTTAACTGTTCCGGATCCGCTATGATCTGGGTATCCTTGTCCACATAATTGAAGTAGGACAGGCTGATGTTCTTGGCTTCCAGATCCAGGCTCAGTTCCTCCACGCAGTCCTTAAAATACTCCGCCACATTCAGACGCTTGAAATTATAAGGAATGCGGTTCGTATCGATCTTGGAGTACAACGTCAGCTCATTGATAAGCGTGTCCATCTCGCTGGCTTTATTATATATGGTGCGCACGTATTTGTCCATCTTTTCCGGCGTGTCGGCCACTCCGTCGATAATGCCCTCCGCATAGCCCTTAATAGCCGTTACCGGAGTCTTAAGATCATGGGAGATATTGCTGATAAGCACCTTGTTCTCCTTCTCATTGTTGAGCTTCTCCTCCGCCGAGTCCTTCAGACGCTTCCGCATCTCCTCGAAGCTCTGGCAGAGTGCGCCGATCTCATCATCATTCTCCGGATCCAGGGTGAAATCCAGATTCCCTTCCTTGATATTCTCCGCCGCTGCCTGCAGCTTGCGTATCGGTGTAAAGATCCCACGATAGATCCACATCACCAGAAGCACTGCCGTGAACACCAGGATCAGTACGACAGAAAAAAGCATGTTCACCACCATGCCCTTCAGCTCCGGGATCATCTTCTCCATCGACGTAACAATGAACATATTCCCTTCACTGCCATCCGGGAACCGGAAGTCGATCTGCTTGATCAGACACTGACTGGCTCCATCCAGGTAAGTACCGGTATTCCCATCGTTCCAGTCAAAATCATATTCCCGTATTCCCTCCGGCACCTTCTGATCCCCGGTGTAGATCAGATCCGCGCCCTTCTTCACCACCAGATAGGAAAACTTTCCGGCCAGATCCTCATTGATCTGCGCCAGATAGTCCGAATCCTCCAGCTTCTCCGGCGTCTCCTCGGCCACTGCAAGCAGGCTCTCGTAGTCCGTCTTGGTAAAGCGGCTTATCACCCGGATGGAGTTGGTCAGATATTCATACGGTGATGTCCCTTCCTCATCATACGCCCGGTGGATCGCTTTCATCTGGAACTGTCCGAATCCCCAGAGGGCAATGCCCATCAACAGCACCGGAACAAAAATTATAATACAAAAAGACACAATCAGTCTTGTTCTCAATTTCATTTCTGACTACCTCGACTTCTTCGGAAACCCGAATCTTGTTCTCATCCTTAGTATAGCAGGCTTGCAGTCAAATTCCTATGGCATTTTTGTGAAAAAATATAAAAGTTTTCTAAAGCAAAAATCTTCAAAACCCCCGATCATATGACGAACAGGCTGCAAAAATGCCATAGCCTCCGTTAAAAACAGTGACTATGGCATCCCAAAATGCTACAGATATTTCTGTAATAGTTCTACCTTATCGAGAGCCTCCCAGGGAAGCTTCAGGTCGTCCCGGCCAAAATGTCCATAGGCCGCGGTCTGCTTGTAGATCGGCCTTCTTAAGTCCAGCATCTTGATGATGCCCGCCGGGCGCAGATCGAAGTTCTCCCGAATGATATCCACCAGCGCTTCATCGGAGAGCTTGCCGGTACCGAAGGTATCCACTGCGATGGAGGTGGGCTGCGCCACACCGATGGCATAGGACAACTGGATCTCACACTTCTCTGCAAGGCCTGCCGCCACAATGTTCTTGGCAACATAGCGGGCTGCATAGGCTGCAGAACGATCCACCTTGGTGCAGTCCTTGCCGGAAAAGGCTCCGCCGCCGTGACGGGCATAGCCGCCATAGGTGTCCACAATGATCTTGCGCCCCGTAAGGCCTGCGTCACCGTGGGGGCCGCCGATAACAAAACGTCCGGTGGGATTGATGAAGAACTTGGTATTCTCATCCACCATATCCTGCGGAAGCACCTGGTCAAATACATATTTCTTAATGTCCGCGTGGATCTGCTCCTGCGTTACATCCGGATCATGCTGGGTAGAGAGAACCACTGCCTCCAACCGCCTCGGCTTGCCATTCTCGTCATATTCCACGGACACCTGGCTCTTGCCGTCGGGTCTTAAATACGACAGAGTTCCATCCTTGCGGATCTTGGTCAGTTGGCGTGTCAGCTTATGTGCCAGAGAGATGGGATAGGGCATAAGCTCCGGTGTCTCATTGGTGGCATAACCAAACATCATTCCCTGGTCGCCTGCGCCGATGGCCTCGATCTCCGCGTCAGACATCTTGTTTTCCTTGGCCTCCAGTGCCTTGTCCACACCCATAGCGATATCGGCAGACTGCTCATCAATCGCCACCAGTACGGCACAGGTATTGCCGTCGAATCCATACTCGGAGCGGTCATAACCGATCTCCTTCACGGTGTCCCGCACCAGCCTCTGAATATCCACGTACGCATTGGTTGTGATCTCTCCGGTCACCAGCACAAATCCGGTGCAGGCCGCCGTCTCACAGGCCACACGGCTCATGGGATCCTTCTCCATCAATGCATCCAGAATTGCGTCCGAAACTGCGTCGCAAAGCTTGTCCGGATGACCCTCGGTTACGGATTCCGAAGTAAACAATCGTTTCTCCATGTTATTTTCCTCCTTAAAATAAGATTGAATCCTGCCAGGCAGAATTGTTTTCATAGGAGTTCCCTATGAAAAAAAGGGCCCGCAACAGCGGACCCGAAATCTACAAAAGATCATCAAATCCTCTTATTGTTCGATTGCTCGCTCAGGTTGGCACCTTCCATTATGGGGTTGCCGTGACTTCACAGATCCTATGTATCTCCATCACTCTGAATAAGAGAAATAACACAATATTGAATTTTCAA
The DNA here is from genome assembly GCA_963628035.1 of Paludibacteraceae bacterium. GTDB lineage: Bacteria > Bacillota > Clostridia > Lachnospirales > Lachnospiraceae > 14-2. The sequence goes on along the minus strand of CAVGED010000094.1, from coordinate 12,817 downwards.
ATCTTCTACCTATATATACACCCGTTGGCGTGGGTTGTCAAGTGTTTTCCTATATTATGACACTTTGAACCGAAACTTCTGAATCTCCTTCTCAGAGCTCACCCGCTCAATCTGCGCTCCCAGACCACGGAGCTTCCCTTCAAAGTCCTCATATCCCCTCTGAATATAATAGATATCATCCACAATGGTGATTCCATCCGCCATCATTCCCGCAATCACCAGAGCTGCTCCGGCGCGCAGATCCAACGCACTGACTCTGGCTCCCATGTAATGATCCACTCCCGTAATAATGGCGATATTACTCTCCACTTTAATGGACGCGCCCATGCGGGTCAGCTCATCCACATATTTGAAACGGTTCTCAAAAATACTCTCTGTCACCGTACTCGTTCCCTCTGCCACACCCAGAAGTACAGACATCTGCGGCTGCATATCCGTAGGAAAGCCCGGATAGGGAAGGGTAGTCACCTGGGTGCTCCGAATTGGCTTTGCTGCTACCACGCGCACGGCATCGTCAAATTCCTCTACCTCACAGCCCACCTCAAGAAGCTTGGCTGTGATTGCTTCCAAGTGCTTGGGAATCACATTCTTCACCATCACATCACCCTTGGTGGCCGCCGCCGCAAACATAAATGTCCCGGCCTCGATCTGGTCGGGGATCACGGCATATTCGGTATGATGGAGCTTCTCAACGCCCACGATGCGGATAACGTCTGTACCAGCTCCACGGATGTTGGCTCCCATGCTGTTCAGGAAATTGGCAACGTCAACCACATGAGGCTCCTTCGCGGCATTCTCGATGATCGTCTTGCCGCTGGCCATGGATGCTGCCATCATGATATTGATGGTTGCGCCCACCGAAACCTTATCCAGATAGATATGGGCTCCCTTCAGATGGGGCGCGCTGGCTGCCACTGCGCCATTGCGTATCGTTACCTCCGCACCCAGAGCCTTGAAGCCCTTGATATGCAGATCAATGGGACGGCTTCCGATGTTGCAGCCACCCGGAAGCGTCACTTCCGCCCTTTTATATTTCCCAAGAAGCGCTCCCAATAAATAATAGGATGCGCGGATCTTCTTCATGGACTCGTAGGTCACCGGCACATCCTTGATAAACGCACCGTTCACCTTCACAGTATGCTCATCCACACGGTCAATAATTGCTCCTATTTCTTCCATTGCCTCCAGCAATGCCTGTATATCCTTTACATTGGGAAGATTATCTATCGTAACGGTCTCATCCGTCATGATCGCTGCCGCAAGGATCGCCAGTGCTGCATTCTTCGCACCGCCAATCTCTACTTCGCCGACCAGAGGGATACCTCCTTTTATAACATATTGTTCCATGCTGCACCTCTATGATCTATTTCGTACAAAAACTGATTATAGTAATTCTGTCTTCATTTTGTCAAGTATAATCGGGAAACCCGAACTCCGCTTTGCGTCTCCGTTCCACTCCGGTCCGTGCTAAACGGACATCCGCTGGATGTCCAGCACCGTTTGGGTAGCGGGATGTGCTTTGCACCTCCCTTGATTATACCACATATTTTTAATTTGTAAATCCACTTACAAGTATCTTATGCTATTTACCATTTTTGGTTCCTGTCCCCATACGCGATCACGATCTGCCGGATGGTCTCTTCCACATTCCGGTTTTCCTCATCCACCACGATGTCCGCGTACTGCTCGTACAAGGGCACGCGCTCTTCATACAGATCACGGAGAGTTTGTCCACGCTTTAAGACCACCCCTCTGCCCTCAATATCACTAAGCCGCTTTTCCAAAACCGGATAAGAAAGCCTTAAATACACCACCGTACCGATGGACTTCAGATGCTCCATGGCTTCCCTGCCATAGACCACGCTGCCTCCGGTAGCGATCACCGCATGCTCCGCTTCGATGGAGGCATTGACCCGGTTCTCAATGGCCAGAAAGCCTTCCGTTCCCTCCTGGGAGATGATCTCGTGGAGCAGCCGATGCTCCTCCTGCTGGATCAGCAGATCTGCATCGATAAATTTATAGCCAAGAACCTTTGCAAGCACAACGCCTGCCGTACTCTTTCCAACGCCGGGCATGCCGATCAATATAATATTTTCCATGACGCCTGCCACTCCTCTTGTCGATTTTCCTCGTTATTTTACCACACAATTCATTCAAATACCACACTTTTGTCAAGATACGCAATCCTTAACACCACGTACGGAAAGCTGGTCGCTTCCGGAACCATCTCTCCCTTGGCCGGACCGATCAGTGTGGTATTGATATATATGGCATTGTCAGTCAGGTACAATTCATCCACCGATATACTGTAACCACCGCTCTTCTGTATCCCATACCCCGCCACGATATATTTTGATTCCCCGTCATCCATGGTGATCTTCATCTCTGTGGCTTTCTTTTCCTCAATGAGCGCCCTCAGGTTCTCCGGCACCTGGCTGTCTTCCACCAGCGTAAAATCAAGATCCTTAATCTTCTTCGGCTCCGACTTCTCCACGCTGCACCCGTTTAAGAAAAGCAGCAACGCCAAAAGAATCCCCGCAAATCGTTTCCGTTTTTTCACATTATTCACCCATATGTCGTTTGTATATTCTATTTTCCTAAGGGTATAAATATTATAGAAGTTTCTTTTTTCCATTGCATTCCCCCGTCAAGGGCAGTATACTATACTTTAAAGAAAGGTTTCAGAAAGGAGAGTCAATGCCATGATTCGACTTATATTGATATTAATTTTTGTAATCCTGTTCCTGCTTATTTCCATACCCATTTTATTCGTGGAATGGATTATTCGGAAGTTCAACCGCCGCGCGGCTGACATCAGCAGCCTTCGGATCATACAGTGGGCCTTTAAGGTGATCGCCTTCCTAAGCGGCGTGAAGCTCACCGTTATCGGTGAGGAGAATGTCCCCAAGGATCAGGCTGTTCTGTACATACCGAACCACCGGAGCTACTTTGATATTGTCCTTACCTACGCCCGCTGTCCGGGCCTGACCGGATACGTCGCCAAGGATTCCATGAAGAACATCCCCCTTTTAAGCCACTGGATGAAGCGGCTGTACTGCCTGTTCCTTGACCGCAAGGACATCAAGGCCGGCTTAAAAACCATCCTGACCGGCATCGACCAGATCAAGAATGGTATCTCCATGTGCATCTTCCCGGAGGGAACGCGGAACAAAACGCAGGATGAAATGCTTCCCTTTAAGGAAGGCAGCATGAAAATGGCAGAGAAAACCGGGTGTCCCATCATCCCCATCGCCATCACCAATTCTGCAGAGATTCTGGAGAATCATATGCCCAGGATCAAGCGCTGCCATGTGATCCTGAGGTACGGCGAGCCGATTCGGGTAAATGAGCTGGACAAGGAACAGAAGAAGTTCCTGGGTGCCTATACACGGGATAAGATCCTGAAAATGTTAGAAGAGGATAAGGCGCTGATATAGAGCTACCTGCTCTTCAGCGCCTCAACAACCTTAGAAAATTCCATGAAGTGGGACGCCTTTACCAAAACGGTGTCCCCTTTTTTTACAAATTGCTGCAGGTGGGGAAGCATCTCCTCCCTGCTATGGTAATAGAATACCTGCATATCATTCCCGGCTTCTTTCGCGCCGCGCATGATCTCTTCTGCCAGTTGTCCCACGCAGAACAGTACATCAATTCCGGTCTTTGCCGCATAAGCGCCCACTTCATAATGAAGCTGCCGCTCATTCTTCCCCAGTTCGCCCATATCCCCCAGCACGGCGATCTTCCGGCCATCAGCCGTCTTCAGCACATCCAGGGATGCACGCATGGACATGGGGTTGGCATTGTAACAGTCATCCACGATCAATATCCCGTTTGCTTCTATCAGATTGCTGCGGCCGCCAATGGTCTTGGCCGAAGCGATACCCTGACGTATCTCCTCCAGTGTCAGACCGAAGTGAAGTCCTACGCCTGCGGCTGCCATGGCATTGTACAGGTTGTGATTTCCCGGAATGGGAATCTCCACCTCGATATCCCCCTGAGGCGTATGCAGACATGCCCTGGTTCCGTAGAGTCCCCGGTTCTCAATCTGATCCATGGTAATGTCCAGGGCGGCAGAACACAGATCCGCTGTTATGTCCCCGATTTCACTCGAATTCCCGGCATGACCGGAGCACAGCTTTCCCAGTCCGTAAAAAAGCGGCTTATTTCCGCCGGCATCCTTCACCGTGATCAGCTTGTCATCGTCACCGTTCAGAATAACGGCTGCGCCCTTCGCTATGTGGTCAAACACTTCCGTCTTGGCCCGCAGAACACCATCACGGTCTCCCAGATTCTCCAGATGACAGGTTCCGATGTTGGTGATGACACAGACATCCGGCTTCGCGATGTCCGCCAGGCGGTGCATCTCACCGAAATCCGAGATCCCCATCTCAATCACTGCCATCTCATGCTCCTCCTGAACCCTTAGGATTGTCAGGGGCAGCCCGATCTCATTATTGAAATTGCCTGCCGTCTTGAGCACACGGTAACGGACCGACAGCACAGAAGCGATCATTTCCTTGGTACTGGTCTTTCCCACACTTCCGGTGATCCCGATCACCGGGATCTCAAGCTGGCTGCGGTAGTATCTCGCCAGATCCCTCAATGCCTCCTGAGAGGATCTCACCCAGATATAAGGATGACCGCAGTTCGGCAGAAAATGCTCGGAGAGTGTCGCAAGCGCTCCCTTTTCAAATGCAGATGGAATAAAGTCGTGACCGTCCACACGCTCGCCCTTGATGGGAATGTACAGATAGCCCTCTTCCACCTGCCGACTGTCCGTGACGGCGCCCTTGATCTCCATATGCCGATACCAATCGTCACCCATATACAATCCGCCGCAGGCGGACGCAATATTTTGCAATGTCAAATTTCTCATTATGACCTCTATTTCTTCTTTTTCAGGGAAATCTCTATCAGCTTCTCACATAACTGCCCGAAGGATATGCCAACCGCCCCGGCCTCCTGGGGCAGCAGACTGGTAGGTGTCATCCCCGGAAGGGTATTGGCCTCCAGACAGAAGATCTCATTCTCCCTGCTCAGCAGGAAGTCCATACGGGAGTAGGTACACAGTCCCAATGCCTTCACCACTTCCTCCGCATAATGCTGCATCTGCCTTGCCGTCTCCTCCGGCAGATCAGCCGGGCAGGTCTCAACGGCACTTCCTGCTTTATACTTATTCTTATAATCGTAGAATCCTTCCACCGGCGCGATCTCAATCACCGGCAGAGCCTTTCCGTCAAGAACGCCTACCGAGAACTCCCGTCCCTGGATGTAATCTTCGATCAAGATCTCTTCCTCATAACGGAAGGCTTCCTCCAGGGCGCTCTCGAACTCTTCCTCGCTGCCAATGATGGACACACCGATGCTGGAGCCGCCGCTGCAGGGCTTCACTACACAGGGAAGCTTTACGCCTGCCGCCTCCGGGGAAGTCACCTTCTGCTCCCGCTTCATGGAAATCCCATGCGGTGTCGGGATTCCGTGGGCGCGGAACAAGGTCTTTGAAATCTCTTTATTCATAGCCAGGGCGCTGCTGAGATAATCGGTTCCGGTATATTTGATCCCGAACAGGTCAAAGGCCGCCTGCACCTTACCGTTCTCACCATTTTCTCCGTGAAGTGCCAGGAATACAATGTCTGCCATCCGGCATATTTCCAGAATGTTCGGTCCGAAGAAGCATTCGGACTGATCCTTCCGGCTCTTCTTTACCGCTGCAAGATCCGGTGCCACGGTGGGGATCCCGCTGACAACAACACTGGCCTCCTTAGCCCGTTCAAAGATCCCGCTGACATCTGTCGGCTCATCGCCATAACCCATGAATACATCCAGCAGGATTGCCCGATGTCCATTCTCCCGCAATGCATTTGTTACCATATTTCCGGTTACGAAGGACACGTCACGTTCCGTGCTCAGTCCTCCTGCCAATACCACAATATCCATTTTTCTTACCTTTCATAAAACAGTACGCCGAGCGTATTGGGGCCGCAGTGGCTGGAAACCACACCGCCAGCCAGTGTCTCATCAATTTCCTTGAAATAGTGCAGGCTTTCCAGATAGTCATATACCTGCTTTACCGTCTCGGCATTGCAGCCGGAATGAGTGATAAACACGCGGGTAGGATCCGCCTTCTTCAGATCCTCCTCCAGGTCAGAGACATACTTTTTGATGACAGCGCTGATGTTTCCCCGATATTTCTTAGTCACATCCATCTTTCCATCGATCACAGAGATCCTTGGCTTCAGCTTCAAAGCCCCTGCCACCAGAGCTGTCATGGCGCTGCATCTGCCGCCGCGGTAAAGATATGTCAGTGTATCAATGACAAAGCTGGCCCGAACCTTTCCGCGCTCCGCTTCAATATGCTTTACAATCTCCTCTGCGCTTAGACCCTGCTCTGCCAGCTCGGCTGCCCGAAGAACCTGCAGACCGATACCGGTAGAGAGATTCATGGAATCGATAACATGAACATCGTCATACTCCATATCCTGCGCTACCAGCCGAACCACGTTACATGTGGTGGACATATCCTCGGAAATGCCAAAGAAGATTACCTCGGCGCCCTCCTCCTGGAACTGTCCCAGCTTCTCCTTGATCACCTCGATACCGGGAGCCGCCGTCTTCGGCGTTTTCCCATTCTGATCGGACCACGCATAGATCTCTGACGGCGTGATCTCCACACCATCCTTATAGCTCTTGTCATCCAGCTGAATGTACAGCGGGATGATCGTGATATGATGCCGTTCCAGCAACTCTTTACTTAGATCACAGGTACTGTCTGCAAGAATTTTTATGTTTGCCATATTTTTTCCTTCCTTTTTCGTTGTTATACCCCGCCTGCCGACCGCAGAAATACATGCCATCAGGCAGGTCGCAACTTTTATCTTTATCTATTTTCTTATATTTATGGAAAAAAGTCAATCATTGGTGTATACTTATATAAAAAAATATATGCTGTAACAGTTCAGCCGGACCGAAAAAGGCATGAACTGAACTTAGGAGACTGCCATGAAACAGGAATTTTTTGATGCACTGGAGAATTCTCCGGTAATAGCTGCCGCCAAGGATGAGGACGGGCTGAACCGCTGTCTGACCTGCGACAGCCGGATCATATTTCTATTATTCGGAGATATCTGCAACGTTGGAGAGCTTGTAGCGAAGATTAAGGATGCCGGGAAGATCGCCCTGGTACATATCGATCTGATCCAGGGACTTTCCCCCAAGGAGATTGCCGTGGATTTTATAAAAAAGTATACCGGAGCCGACGGGATCATCAGCACAAAGCCTGCGCTGATCAAGCACGCCAAGAAGCTGGGCTTCTACACGGTGCTGCGCTTTTTCGTCATCGATTCCCTGGCGCTGTCCTCCATCGAGAAGCAGCTGCAGCTGGTGAAACCGGACATCATCGAGGTACTTCCTGCGCTGATGCCCAAGGTGATATCCCGCATCTGCGATATGGTCTCCGTACCGGTTATTGCCGGAGGACTGATTTCTGACAAAGAAGATATTATGGCCATGCTTTCTGCCGGAGCTGTTTCCGTCTCTTCCACCAGCCAGAAAACGTGGTTTCTCTAAATCGACAAGGAGGATTTGAAATGAAAAGGATTATTTTAACAGGAGGCGGCACCGCAGGCCATGTCACGCCCAACATCGCGCTCCTGCCCAAGTTAAAGGAACTGGATTACGATATCCATTACATCGGTACTTACGATGGGATTGAAAAGAAGCTGATTGAGGAATACGACATTCCTTACTATGGGATCTCTTCAGGAAAGCTGCGCCGCTACTTCGACGTCAAGAATTTCTCCGATCCCTTTAAGGTGATAAAGGGCTACGAACAGGCCGTTCATATCATGAAGGACTTAAAGCCGGACGTTGTCTTCTCCAAGGGCGGCTTCGTCTCGGTTCCTGTAGTGCTGGCGGCACATCACCGCAAGATTCCCGCCATCATCCATGAGTCAGACCTGACTCCCGGACTGGCCAACAAGATCGCCATTCCCGCAGCCCAGAAGGTCTGCTGCAACTTCCCGGAGACGCTGCAGTATCTCCCTGCCGGAAAAGCCGTCCTAACCGGATCTCCCATCCGCGCAGAGCTGATGAACGGCAACCGCATCCGTGCCATGGAGCTGTGCCATTTTACCGCGGAGAAGAAGGTGATCCTGGTGGTAGGAGGAAGCACCGGATCCCAGTTTATCAATACGACTGTTCGGGAGATGCTGCCGGAGCTCTTAAAATACTATCAGATCATACACCTGTGCGGCAAAGGCAACCTGGATCCTTCCCTGGAGGATCGGGAAGGCTACGCCCAGTTTGAGTATGCTAAGAAGGAACTTGCCGACTTCTTCGCCCTGGCTGACCTGGTGATCTCCAGAGCCGGCGCCAACGCCATCTGTGAGATCCTGGCTCTGCGTATCCCTAACATTCTGATCCCGCTATCTGCAAACGCCAGCCGGGGAGACCAGATATTGAACGCCCGCTCCTTCGAGAACCAGGGCTTTTCCCATGTGATCCAGGAGGAGAACCTCACCGGCCTGGTACTTAAGGATGCCATCGCCCAGGTTCTTGAGAACCGCCAGAGCTACATCGATGCCATGGCAGAAAGCAAGCAGCTTGACTCCATCGATACCATTGTCGGGCTGATCGAGGAGGCGGTGAAAAATCGGTGAGCTATGCAAACCGAAACCGGACAGCTGTAATGCCAAAGGATGCTAGCTGCGCAGTAACCGAATTTAAATGTTAGTCAAGTACGAAAAAAGCACTCCTCTGCGGAGTGCTTTCTTTGCGTAAATCTCTGGATTTTCCAATAAAAAAATCGATGCGACAGGATTTGAACCTGCGACCTCTGCGGTCACACTAACACCTGTAGCACCCTTGATTTAAAGGCTTTTTAACACCCGCTTTTTAAAAGGTAATCAATGAGGTAATCATTAAATCACCTGTGTTTCTCTATTTATTTTTGATACTATTTGTGCTTTTTCCGCAATATCTGTTACATCAAATGTATAATATTGCTCATTGACTTCTTTTGTATGTCCCAAAATTGATGCCGCCACTGTTGCGGATACTCCATCACATCTCATTTTTGAATTCAAAGTCTTACGAAACGCATGTATCCCTTTTTCATCTATGCCAAGCTGACGACATTTTGCTTTCGAACACGAAGAGATGATGGGCGCGTGGATCCTTCCATTCTCATTTGCGAACACCCATTCACATAGATATCCATTTTCTGCTTCGACTACCTTTACTTTACGCAAAAGCTCTCTAATTTCGTCTGTCATCGGGAAGAAACGAATCTTACCGTTTTTCGTTTTATCAATATGAAATTGTGTCTTAGTCCGGTTTGCTTTCTCAGAACTTTTAACTACAATGCATTCGTCTGTTATACAATCCCAAGATAAGGCTGCAATTTCACTGACACGCATTCCTGTCAGACTGGCAAACTCAACCGCATACGTAGGTATGTAGTTAGGCATTTTCTCATGATCGCGCTTAAATTGGCTTTGCAAGGCTTTCATATCATCTCTCGAAATGATTCTTTTATCTGCTGGCTTATACTCTTCTGTGCAATAACGATAGAAATCTTTTGATTCAATAAACTCAACAGGATTCCCATCTATAAGCCCATGCTTTCTTGCATACACTATAGTATTACGAACATATCCCAGTAGTTTCCTTGTCGGCTCTTTTCCCAACTTGCACCGTTTTATTGTTTTAACCAAGTATAGCCTTATGTCGTCGTCCGTAATATTCTTAATGTTTTTACCTGCAAATTCGGCAGCGTCCGCATCTTTTAGAAAGCGTCTACAATCAGTATCGTATTTTGCAACCGAGTTTTCGCTAACAAGCTGATCCTGAACATTGCGCCACATCAAGTACACATCATAAAACGAATATATCTTTTCCTTTTCTGTTCGTGTTCTCCAATATTCTATTACTAAATCTTCTATATCTTTTTGAGTATTTCTCTTTTTCAATGACCTCCCTTGATCTTTTTTCTCATCTGGAAAATATGTGTACCACTTTCCATTCGCTCCATTCCAGATTGAATAAGGATGTTTCTTGAGTATTTCGTTTCTTTTCATAGTCTCCATACTATTCCGCACATCATCAAGATCAATTATATCACTATCTATAATATATCGCAAGAGTTCTTCATCTTGCGAAATCTGTATGTTATCATAAAATTTATCATCTATATCTCTAACTATATTAGCTTTTTTTCGTGCTGTATCTACAATAATAGTTTGTCACCTCTATTTTAAAATTCTTGTCGTGTTTTTTGTAATAGTAAAGTAATAAAAAAGGACAAAGCAAAAGAGACATCTATTGATGTCTCTCTTTTTAATCCTCTGGCGTTTAGCCGTTAAAACAATCCTCATGGCGTTTAGCCTATATATACAGTAACATGCAATATACAATATATTTGTATATCAGTATCTAATTTGGATTGATGACAGGGAAGGATAGTACTTCCTTCAAAACAATCATCGGTCATTAAACCCTGCCATCATTTCAAATATTTTATGTAAAAACGTATCACCGTAAATCCTTATGGTTTTGTCGAAAATTATAAAATCATTCTGATCTTTAATGATTTTTTCATCTTCATTCTTCCATTTCCGTTCCCAATAATCCTTTGTCACATATATTTCAGCTATAATATCACATCCTTTATTTTGATTTTTTCAAAACATACAACATTATTAATGGTTTTATCTATTTTAGAACCCTTTTCAAAAACCTCTAACATAATATTTTTATACTGTCTAATCGTGAGATTTCCATTTTTAATAAATCCCTGTTCAATCAGTTCTTGTAAAAGTTTTATGTGTATAGGTTTTCCGGAACTTATGCCTTTATATGGGAAGTCATGAGCCTTAGTCACTTTATCTATACCATCAATTACACCGCTTACACCACCTAAATTAAATGTAGTCACCTCAAACTGGCTTCCATTAAAGCCGCACACTATACTTCCGATATCATAATGCTTAGGAGTCTTTTCATTGATATGTTCTTGATATAGTACTGAGAATCTATTTGATAGAACATCAACAAAATCATTATAAGAAATATCAAATGTATCTTCTGAATTTACAAATCCTAATTCTTCTGAATAGTAACAATATCCATCAAAAAGTTTGAAATTATCAAATACTCCACCAGTACATCCAAAGATAATACCGTTGTTCAATTTTATTAATTTGTTGCAATTATTTAAAATTCCTCTTCTTGGATGTATTCCTCTTTTATCCGCGCCAACCAATATAAAATCTTTTGTGATAATCGCTTGAACTAGGCTCATAATATTTTCTCCAATCATTAGTAGTATTACTTTCATTATATACCAATAACTGGTAGATTTCTATCAGAATGTCCGTTTCATACTTTTAAAATAGTCCTATTTCTCTACACTCTCATTTTCGTTTGTTTCACAAAACTTCTTCAGCACCTTCTTATCGTAAAATTGTCTATGAATTTTCCTGCATAATGCAATTATCAATCCAACGGTAATATCCAATACATTGATAGCAAGAAATGTAAGCACTGCTATACCAATAATAATTCCTAAAGCTTTTATAATATTAAACGGCTCTGTCCACATTGTATAACTCCATAGTGTGAACACTACACCTACTATCTTACTTATGCGCCAATAGTTTCTAACTAATTTTTCCAAATTCTTTGTCACTTGTTTTTCCCTCCGTTTTATCCTCTTTAAATAACCACCGCACTCATTACATAGTGCAGTGGTTAATACATTACTTCAAAAACTTCCTATATTCCATACTTCCAAACCTTCCATTAACGCTCGTATCAATCATCTTCCGAATATTCCCGATATCCTTGTCGAACACTTGCTTAAACTGTTCAGCAAATTCACTGGCATTCGTCACGTTCGGAAGCTCTATACGACATTCTACGCCACCAACATTAATGGTCTGATTCTTACTAGCCGCAGGTAAATCAAAGTCAAGCTTCTGCATAGCCGAAGTAGGAAGACCATTCTTCGACATATCCCACAACTTCTCGACCTGCTCTTTCGTAAATACAGTTCCACCAGCTTGTAATGGCATCATCATAGCACCGTCAGCAGGACGATAGACAATTTCACCTTCATGGATCCAGTTATTTTGGTCATATGGAATATTTCTACTTCCGACCTTGTAACCGTGTTGCTTCATTTGAGAGATCATCCATCTGTTTTGGCTTGCTGAACCCACATAACTTCCAGATCCACCCATGGCAGCATAGTAGCCAGCACGGGCAGAGAACGCAGAATCTATGTTTCTGTACTTAAGGCGATCGATTATCGATGTCTCAGTGTTCAGAGATCCCTTCGGGAATGAATCTTTCTTATAGATAAACCATGATCCCCAGTCACCATTAGAACCATTGGAGCCACCAGACCCATTAGAACTGTCAGCACCATTAGAACTACCACCGAAACTTCCGGCATTTGTACCGGGAGTAGATGGAGCAGGAGTGGAAGGTGTCGCACCACCTGCACTGGTATCTTTAGCATGTTGCTCATTTGCTTTTTCCTCAGCGTCCTTAACCATTGAAGCGATTAGGTCTTTGATACCATTCAAAGTCTCACTTACGGTTGTCATCTTATTGTCAAACCCATTTGCATAGGTAGTGACAACAGAGGTGAATGTTCCGTTCGGACTCCAAATGGATTCCATCTCGTCAGATAGGGTAGTACCTACTCTGGTTGCTTCATTAGCAACCTAGATTCTCGGAAACGTGACGATGAGCTCTCGTCGCTATCCGTAAAAAATGTTGATTTTACAAGCTTTTTGCCATTTACTGATTGAAA
>CAVGED010000093.1:0-12531 GCA_963628035.1 Paludibacteraceae bacterium | reverse complement strand
AGTAAGAAATAACAACCGTGGGAACTCACGGGGGTAGCCCGGTAAATAAGGCTTCATTAGAAGCCTGTTCCCGGGAATCTCGTCACTTTAGTGATGAGAGGTTCAAGATATGTATGAATTGTACCATGTAGAAAGATTGCAAAATGCTTTTGAAGATACTGATGAATTAATATTGGAAAAGCAAGAATGCTTGGAAACAACGTAAGCAGAAAAGTACAAATGAGTGAAAGGTCTATGCCGAAAAGAAAATTTTCAGTGCAGAGAGGAGAAGTACAAATGACATTTCAATATGAATCTGATTTTGAAGTAGCCTTGATAAAGGTTTTGGCAGACAAGGGATGGGAAAAGGAAGTTCTGAAGAATCCTACGGAACAAGACCTTATCCGAAATTGGGCGAATATCTTATACGATAACAATCGTGGAAAAGATCGGCTGAATAATTATCCGCTGACGGATGGAGAAATGCAGCAGATTATTGAGCAAATCACAGAATTGCGTACTCCTTTAAAACTGAATGGTTTTATCAATGGAAAAACGGTTTCAGTTAAGCGGGACAACCCGGATGATAAGGAGCACTTTGGCAAAGAGATTAGTTTGAAGATTTACGATCGTCATGAAATTGCTGCGGGACAGAGCCGTTATCAGATCGTGCGGCAACCGATTTTTCCAAGTAAATCAAAGCTACTCAATGACCGTCGCGGTGATTTAATGCTGTTGATCAATGGCATGCCAGTCATTCATATTGAGTTGAAACGAAGTGGTGTGCCTGTCAGCCGGGCTTATAACCAAATAGAAAAATACTCGTACGAGGGTATTTTTTCAGGACTGTTCTCACTGGTTCAGATATTTGTTGCAATGAACCCTGATGAGACGGTTTACTTTGCGAATCCGGGGCCAGATGGCAAGTTCAACACAGATTATTACTTCCATTGGGCTGATTTTAACAATGAACCGATAAACGACTGGAAGGCAATCGCTTCTTCACTTCTGTCCATTCCCATGGCACATCAGCTTATTGGATTCTACACTGTTGCAGACGATGCAGACGGCGTTTTGAAGGTTATGCGCAGCTATCAATACTATGCTGCAAATGCAATTTCCGATGTTGTAGCGAAGACAAAGTGGGAGAGTGGAAATCAGCGTGGCGGATATATCTGGCATACAACAGGTTCGGGTAAGACGATGACGAGCTTCAAATCGGCACAGCTTATTGCAAATTCAAAGGATGCGGATAAGGTTATTTTCCTGACTGATCGTATCGAACTTGGGACGCAGTCGCTCAAGGAGTACCGGGCTTTTGCAGATGATAATGAAACCGTGCAGGCGACGGAGAATACATATGTGCTGCTGTCAAAGCTGAAAAGTAATGCAATGGAGGACACATTGATCGTGACTTCTATTCAGAAAATGAGTAATATACGGGAAGAAGAAGGCGGATTGAATGTGCATGATATTGCACTTATCAACAAAAAACGCCTTGTATTTATTGTTGATGAAGCGCATCGTTCCACCTTTGGCGACATGATTTTAACGGTGAAGGATACTTTCCCGAATGCCATTTTCTTCGGGTTCACAGGGACACCCGTATTTGATGAAAATGCGAAGAAGAACAGTGCTCAGACCGATGTGTTTGGAAATGAGCTGCACCGTTACAGCATTGCCGATGGTATCCGTGATAAGAATGTACTTGGGTTTGATCCATATAAGGTGTTGACCTTTCAGGATAAGGATGTCCGCACAGTAGTGGCACTGGATCAGGCAAAGGCTGAAACAGTCAAAGAGGCCATCACGGATCCCGTGAAGTCTAAGGTATTCTATAAGTATATGAATGCCAATCAAGTTAAAATGGCGGGCTTTGAAGGTGAGAACGGCAAGTGGGTCAAGGGAATTGAAGATTATCTTCCTAAGTCACAATATCTCTCTTCGGAACATCAAAACAAAGTCATAGAGGATATTAAGAATAATTGGCTGACACTTAGCCGCGATGGAAAATTCCACGCTATCTTTGCTACAAGCAGCATTCCGGAAGCAATCGAATATTACCGTCTGTTGAAGATTGCTATGCCGGAACTGAAAACGACATGCCTGTTTGATCCGAATATCAGCAATGAAGATGGCGATTACAAAGAATACAAGGGAAAGCCGATTGCATTTTTTAAGGAAGATGGGCTTGTAGAAATCCTTGAGGACTACAAGAAACGGTATGGGCAGGACTTTGGAATTTCTACACACGCAAGGTTCAAGAAGGACCTGTCTCTTCGTCTTGCCCATAAAGAGCAGTATAAGCGTATTGAAAGAGAACCCGAAAAGCAGCTTGATATGCTGATCGTAGTTGATCAAATGTTGACGGGGTTTGACTCAAAATGGGTAAACACGCTCTATATGGATAAGATTCTGGAGTATGAAAATATTATTCAAGCATTTTCAAGGACCAATCGCCTGTTTGGACCAGACAAGCCTTTTGGTATTATTCGCTATTATCGAAAGCCGCACACAATGGAGCAAAATGTGAACCGGGCTGTAAAGCTGTATTCCGGTGATAAACCAATAGGATTGTTTGTTGAGAAATTGTCTTACAATCTCAACAAATTAAATATCACCTTTGATGATACTGCGGAATTATTCAAGAATGCGGGTGTCCCAGACTTTGAGAGACTGCCTGCCGAACCGACTGTAAAAGCAAAATTTGCATTATTGTTTAAGTATCTCAACGGTTATCTGGAAGCAGCAAAAATTCAAGGGTTTCATTGGGATAAACATACTTATGAGTTTACGGAGGAAGCAAGCGGAAAGCCGTATGAGATCCCGCTTCATTTCGATGAAAACACTTTTTTGATTTTGGCTCAGCGATATAAAGAACTTTCTTCTGGAGGTGAAGGAACCGGAATGAGAGGTAGCGAGGAGGTGCCGTATGACCTTGTGGGCTACTTAGTTGAGATTGATACAGGTGTAATTGATGCCGATTATATGAACAGCCGTTTTGATAAATATTTGAAACTGCTTTATCGGGAAGGTTCATCAGCAGAAAACATTGAGCAGGCAAAAACAGAACTGCATAAGACTTTTGCTGCGTTGAGTCAGGAGGAACAGAAGTATGCGAACATCTTTTTGCACGATATTGAACGAGGAGATGTAGTTGTGGAAGAAGGGAAGACACTTCGTGATTACATAACAGAATATCAGTACCGTGCCAAAGACGATCAGATCCATCGCTTTGCAACTGTTTTCGGCCTTGACGAGGGTAAATTGCGTGATATGATGGGATTGAACCTCACCGAGGCGACAATCAACGAGTTTGGCAGATTGGATGAACTGAAGAAGAGCGTTGACAAAACGAAAGCTAAGGCATTCCTTGAGAAACGTGAGCAGGCCAGCCTCATTCCGCCAAAAGTCAATATGAAAACAGATCAGCTTATTAGGAGTTTCATTCTGTCAGGCGGCTTTGAAATTGACACAGCGTAAGCCATTTTAAAAGAAATGGAGGACTTCTGATGTTAAAAGAAACCAAGCAGACAGACTTGTTCTGTGAATATTATGCAAAATGGATTACGGTATACAAGAAGGGGGCGATAAGAAAGGTCACGATGGATAAGTACCTGATGACACAGAAATGGCTTGTTAAGCTAATCCCCAGCCTTAAGGTGTGCGATATGAATCGTATTGCCTATCAGCAATTGTTGAATGATTATGCGGAACATCATGAACGGCAAACAACAATGGATTTTCATCATCAACTCAAAGGAGCTATTTTAGATGCCGTTGATGAAGGGCTCATCGAGCGTGATCCTACACGAAAAGCAATCATCAAAGGAAAGCAGCCGGCTGTGAAGAAAATCAAGTATCTGAATCAGTTTGAACTGCACACACTCCTCACTTCGTTGGAATTGAAGGACACGGTGAATTGGGATTATTTTATCCTGCTGGTGGCAAAAACAGGGATGCGTTTTTCGGAAGCGCTTGCTCTGACACCGAAGGATTTTGATTTTGCACATCAAACTCTCTCAATCAGCAAGACTTGGGATTACAAAGGGGAGGGAGGTTTTCAGCCAACAAAGAACAAATCTTCGGTTCGGAAGATACAGATTGATTGGCAGACGGTTATTCAGTTTTCCGAGTTAGTTAAGCATTTACCCGAAGATGAGCCGATCTTCATTGACTCGAAGGTCTACAATTCAACGGTGAATGATATTCTTGCCCGCCATTGTAAAGCGTGTAAGATACCTGTTATTTCTGTTCACGGACTACGGCATACACACGCGTCACTGCTTTTGTTTACAGGAGTATCGATTGCAAGTGTCGCGCGTCGCTTGGGACATTCAAGTATGACAACAACGCAAAAGACATATCTGCACATCATTCAGGAACTTGAAAACAAGGATATTGATTTAGTGATGCGATCCTTGTCGGGATTGAGTTAAAGATATTTATGGGCTTACGCTGATTAAAAACTAAAATCTAAAATTAATATTAAAATATATTTTCTCTATTGAGATTCTTTTTCCCATGAATTATCCGAATGTGTTGTAAAACCCCTTGCTTTAGCTATGGGGATATAAGACACGTCCATCGAATTTACGCAAGTAATTGAAGATGGAGAAATATATACTTGTATTAAACGTAGAAGAATAGTATAATTCCAGTATGAAAATGACATATAAGCAATACATTGAAAACTAGAAAACATCGCAAAGGCAGAAGGGCAAGCTGGGATAATGCAAAAAGGTATCAAATTCAGAATCTACCCGAACCGGGAACAGCAAAATTTAATCAACCAGACACTTGGCTGTTGCAGACTCATCTACAACAAAGGACTTGCCATGCGTAATGAAGCCTATGGGAATGGAAGTAAAATCGGCTATTCCCAGACGTCTGCAATGCTGACGGAACTAAAAAAATGTGAAGATTTTGTTTTTCTGAAAGCGGTGGATTCTATTGCGTTACAACAGTCTTTGCGAGACCTTGACAGAGGTTTTGTAAACTTTTTCCAGAAACGTGCTGCACAGCCGACATTCAAGAGCAAGCACAATCGTCACCAGTCATACAGAACCATTAACCAGGGAGATAATATTCGTATTGTGGGAAGGTATATCAAACTTCCAAAGCTTGGTGTGTAAGACGTTGCGATACCATAAGGTATTAGCCGATGCAGTAGTGGTTGAAGCAAGAATCCCCCTGCTTTAGCTGTGGGGAGTGCCAAACTAGAGTGGAGAGCCGGAGCACGGCTTATACCGAATAATTGAATTGAAGGAGATTTCCATGTCAGAGAGAGATATGCTGTCGGATGTGACGGAAGAGGAGAAGAAGGTTCCGGATTCCGAAAACAACGAAACACATAAAGAAAAAGATGAGTACGAGGAGGTCTGCTATCTGTGCCGCAGGCCGGAGAGCAAGGCCGGGAAGATGGTTCATCTGCCCGGAGTTCCCAATGTCTGCATATGCGCGGACTGCATGCAGAAGACCTTTGAGGCCATGGGGCAGATCGGATTCCCGATGGGGGATATGAGCGGTTTTGATCCCAGCGGGATGCCGATAATTACGAATATCAGTATGAATGGTGTACCGACATCGGATGGGAGCGGTAATGGTGCGCAGGATTCTAATGGTACGCCGGGCGCAAATGAAAATGATGTACAGGGTACAAATGGCGCTTCGGGGCAAAATGCAGGTGGTGCGCCAAATTTTAACGGCATGCAGGGAATCCCCCATATCAGCATGATCAATCTGGGGGACTTCATGGGAATGATGCCCCAGCCCCAGAAGATCAAGAAGAAAAAGGCAAAGGAAGAGAAGGACGAGAAGCCGGTGCTGGATATCAAGTCCATTCCGGCTCCGCACAAGATTAAGGCCAGCCTGGATGAATATGTGGTAGGGCAGGAGCATGCCAAGAAGGTTATATCGGTGGCTGTGTATAATCATTATAAGCGTGTGGCTGCAGACAATCTGGATGGCATTGAGATTGAGAAGTCGAATATGCTGATGATCGGACCCACCGGAAGCGGTAAGACCTATCTGGTGAAGACACTGGCAAGACTTCTGGATGTGCCGCTTGCCATCGCAGACGCTACCTCCCTTACAGAGGCCGGGTACATAGGAGATGATATCGAGAGCGTGGTATCCAAGCTCCTGGCCGCCGCGGACAACGATGTGGAGCGGGCAGAGCACGGGATCATTTTTATCGATGAGATTGATAAAATTGCCAAGAAGAAGGATACGCACCAGCGTGATGTCAGCGGCGAGAGTGTGCAGCAGGGAATGCTCAAGCTTCTGGAAGGTGCGGAGATCGAGGTTCCGGTTGGTGCCAACAGCAAGAACGCCATGGTGCCGTTAGCTACGGTGAACACCAAGGATATCCTGTTTATCTGCGGGGGCGCGTTCCCGGATCTCACGGATATTATCAAGGAGCGTCTGAACAAGCATTCTTCCATGGGTTTCCGTGCAGATCTGAAGGATAAGTACGATGAGGAGGAAAACCTCATAAGCCGTGTGACGGTGGAGGATATCCGCAAGTACGGCATGATCCCGGAGTTTCTCGGTCGTCTGCCCATCATCTTTACACTGGATGCGCTCACCGAGGATATGATGGTACAGATCTTAAAAGAGCCGAAGAACGCCATCATCAAGCAGTACCAGAAGCTGCTGGCACTGGATGAGGTGCAGTTAGAGTTCGAGGAGGACGCGCTTCGGGCCATTGCAAAAAAGGCAAGAGAGAAGGATGTGGGCGCGCGGGCACTGCGGGCAATCATTGAGGATTTCATGCTGGATATCATGTACGAGATCCCCAAGGATGACAATATCGGGAAGGTGCTGATCACCAAGGCATATATCGAGAAGACCGGAGGGCCGGTGATCACCATGCGCGGATATCAGGCATTGCAGGGATAGGGGCATATGGTTACAACCCTTCTTGTTACAGCCCTTCTTGTTATAGCCCTTCTTGTTACAGCCCTTTCCTGCACACGATGCGGCATATCAGATGAAATGCTGTCATAAGATGATTACAAAGAGTATCTGGAGCAGCCATGGATTGCACCGAAGCTGTCTATTCCAACGATTACTATGACCTGATCGTCGAATTCAATAACCGGAGGGAGCTTTTCGCGCTGCCGCTCTGTGTTCAGGATATCAACAACCAGTACCTGGTGGGGTACTGGGAGCGGACGGGATTGCCGCCCTTTAGCATGCGTAATTATACGTATGCAGCGATACCTAAGATCTATACGACCTTGGATGAGCGGGCCATGGAGGCCAGCGGTATCCTAAGGATCCAGAATCAGCCCGTCCTGTCTCTGAAGGGGCAAGGGGTTCTTGTCGGGATCATCGATACCGGGATCGATTACCAGAATCCGGTGTTTCGCAATCTGGATGGGACGACAAGGATCGCGGCTATCTGGGATCAGACGATCCGGGAAGGCCCGGCACCTGCGGGCTTCCTCTATGGAGCGGAGTATACAGACGAGCGATTGAATGAGGCGTTGGCTTCAGATGATCCGTTGGAGCTGGTGCCCTCTGTGGATACCGATGGACATGGTACATATGTGGCAAGCCTGGCAGCCGGCGGAGCCAGCCCGGCGAATGAATTCATCGGTGCGGCACCCTTTTCGACCATTGCAGTGGTGAAGCTGAAGGAAGCCAAGGATTTCCTGCGGGACTTCTTCTTTATACGTTCCGGTGCAACTGCTTTTCAGGAAAATGACGTGATGGCAGGAGTGGCCTATCTGGATCAACTGGCTTATGAGCTTAACATGCCGCTGTCTCTCTGCATCAGTGTCGGAACCGGCTGGGGCAGTCATGGAGGAACCAATCCGCTGTCCAATGTGCTGGATACGGTGGTAAGCAAACGCATGCGGGTGGTGTCCATCGCAGCCGGAAATGAGGCCAACAAGCGGCATCATTTCTATGGAAATATCTCGGAAAACGGAGCTTTCGAAAATGTGGAAATCAACGTGGGATCAGGCGTTTCGGGCTTCACGGTGGAGCTGTGGTCTGAGATATCCGAGGTTTTTACCGTGGAGATCGTATCGCCCACAGGCGAGCGGATTCCAAAGCTGAGCCGCCAGGAAACCTTTCGGGAATATACCTTTGTATTTGAAGGAACCACGGTTACGGTGGATAAGAATATCAGCTTTGCCAGCAATGATTTCCAGGTGATCTTCCTGCGGTTTTCGGCTCCTATCCAGGGGATCTGGAGCATCCGCGTATACGCGGTGGACGTTATACAGGGAGTGTATCAGATGTGGCTGCCGATGCAGGAGTTGACGGACGGGGAGGTGTTCTTCCTTCGTTCCAATCCGGATACCACGATAACGATTCCCGGAAATACCAGATTTCCCATGACGGTGGGGGGATATGATGTCCGAACGAACAGCATCTATCTGGATTCCGGGAGGGGCTATACCATAAATGGCATTGTGAAGCCGGATTTTGTAGCACCGGCTGTGGAGGTTGTCGGAGCTGGCCTGCGGGATAACTTTGTGGCGAGAACGGGAACCAGTGCGGCTGCGGCCATCACCACCGGTGCGGCGGCGCTGCTTCTGGAATGGGGCGTGGTGCAGGAGAATTATGTCAGGATCACATCTGCGGACATCAAGAGCCTCTTCATCCGCGGGGCTGCCAGGGATCCCGGACGGCTGTATCCCAGCCGGGAATGGGGCTATGGGCGGCTGGATCTGTATGAGGCATTTAATAGCCTGCGGACACTTTGATCTCGTACGGGTTGTGTCTGCACTGATTTAGCAGTCTGATATCGAGCTGTGGAAACTGTTTTAACCATATATATGAGGAGGATACCGATGATTTATATTTTAATTGCTGCGGCAATCTTTGCTCTGGACTTTTTCGTGAAAAGAAGGATTGACAGGGAACGCGAGCTAGGTGAGGAAAGCCTTATTTTAAAAGACCGAATTATTATAAGAAAATATTACAACCGGGGAGCCATGCTGGAATTCCTGGCGAAATGGCCCCGGCTGGTGCAGGTGTTTTGCGGTGCTGCACTGGTGGTGATCTGTGTGCTGTTCCTGTTTCTGCTGCGCAAGAAGGGCTTTCGGGGGATGAAGCTGGGGTTTGCCATGATTCTGGGCGGCGGAGCCAGCAATCTCTGCGACCGGCTGACCAAGGGACATGTGGTGGATTATTTCAGCTTCAAGAGTCGTTTTCCCAGACTGCAGCGGGTGATTTTCAATCTCTCGGATCTGTTTATTTTTCTGGGGGCGCTGCTGGTGGCAGTGTTTCACAGGGAGTGAAAAAATCCCCTTTACACACCCGACAAAGTTATGTTATGATTAAGCCGATTGAAACAGAAACAGAGGTCGATCATGGATAGACAGCATTTTACAATACGCCTGGCGGATCTGACGATCCGGGTCGAGGGAGACTTCGCGTACCCGGAGAGCTGCCGATCGAGGTGTAAGGATTATCTGATAGAAGATACAGAACCGGACCTTGCAGCCACGGTCACCGAAGAAGAGATCATGGAGCAGTGCCGGCAGAACCAGGAATTTACCAGAGAGTATCTGGAATATCTGTGCATTCACCGGGCTATCGCGGAGAAGCTGCCCTATCACCATCGGTTGGTGTTTCACGGGGCGGTGATCACCTATAAGGAAAAGTGCATGCTCTTCACAGCGCCCAGCGGCACCGGTAAGACCACACACATCTCTCTCTGGCGGAAATATCTGGGGAAGGACGTGGACATTGTCAACGGAGACAAGCCCATGCTTTGGGTGGACGATGAGGGAGCCATTGCCTACGGGACGCCCTGGTGCGGCAAGGAAGGCTGGCAGAAGAACCGGAAGGCCAGACTGTCCGCTATCTGCTTTGTGCGGCGCGGAGAGGTTCCGAAGGTCCGAAGAGCAGATCCGATTGAGTGCCTGGAGCCGCTGATGCATCAGGTGTTTCTACCGCTTGCGGATACCGAGGGGGCAGGACGTACCCTGGAGGATCTGGATCGGCTGGTCAGCGAAGTGCCATTGTATATCCTGGAATGTGATATTTCCGAGGAATCGGTAAAATGTGCTTTTGAGGAAATTGTAGGGGAGTCTTATCCCGGAAAAGAGGTATGAGATGAAGATAAAGGATGGATTTGTGCTGCGCGAGATTGCGGGGCAGACGGTGGTGATCGCAACCGGCGAGGCCAGCAAGACTTTTCACGGAATGGTGAAGTTAAACGGAACCGGACGGGATATCTGGCAGGGGCTTGCCAAGGGTCTTTCAGAAGAGGAGATCGCCCGTGGACTGGTAGAGAAATATGAAGGGGTGGACCTGGCGAAAGCGCTTGAGGATACCACAAGGCTCATTGGGAAGATGGAGGAGGCGGGATTCCTGGCATGACGGAGCAGAATCAGAGGATTGAAGATGTTCTGGGGACGCAGGGCATGTATGTCAGCACAACGGTTGGTGTCAGCATGTACCCAATGCTCCGGGACCGCAGAGATACCGTTGTGATCTCGCCATGTAAGGGAAGACTGCAAAAATATGACGTTCCCCTCTATCGGCGGGGAAACGATTATGTGCTGCACCGGGTGATCGACGTGAAGCCGGAGGGCTATATCATCCGGGGCGATAACTGCATGAAAAAAGAAGATGTGAAGGAAGAACAGATCGTAGGGGTGCTTACGTCTTTTTTTCGTGGAAATAAAGAAATCAATATGAATGGCTTTCTCTATCGGGCGTATGCAAGGTGCTGGTGCTTTCTGTTTCCGCTGCGCATTGGCTGCAATCTTCTGCGGGGATTAGCCAGAAGGATACGGAGAAGATGAAGACTTTAAGATGGCTTGCGGGCATCGTGAAGAACAAAATAGGAAGAGTTGTGCTGCTGTGTCTCCTACAGGGGCTTCTTGTTGTGTGCGGAATTGCATTTTCGCTGCTGATGCGCACAGCCTTTGACGGCGCAGCTTCTGGGAACTTACGGCAGTTCCTCACCGGGGCCGGGTGGATGGTATTGATCATCCTCTCCCAACTGCTGCTTCGGATGGGGAATCGCCTGCTGGAAGAAGATACCCGCGCAGTGGTGGAGAATACCCTGCGTCTGCATGTGTTTGGAAATATTCTGGGGCAGGATTACCAGAAGGCTTCCGCTTGTCACAGCGGTGCCTATATGAACTACCTGACCTCGGACGTCACGGTGGTTACGGACGGTGTTGTGACACTGCTTCCGGGGATGGCGTCGATGCTTCTCAAGATCGTTGGCGTTCTGCTAGTCATGTACCGGATGGCTCCGGTTCTGGCTCTTATCTTCCTGGCGGGAGGACTTCTGCTGGTTCTGTGTTCCCTGGTTCCGAGAAAATGGATGAAGAAGCTGCACTGCCAGGTGCAGGAGGCAGAAAGCACAGTACGCTGCTACTTACAGGAGTGTCTGGAAAGCCTTCTGATCATTCGCAGTTTCCACTGCGAGGAGAAGGTGATGCGGACGGGCGCGGAGAAGTCCGAGCAATTTCGAAAAATACGTTGGAAACGAAGCAGAATGTCGGCTCTGTTTGGAACGGTGCTCTCCCTGGCGATGCAGGGCGGGTATCTTCTTGGCTTTGCCTGGGGCGGTTACGCGGTTCTTCATGGAAATATCAGTTATGGTACATTGGTGGCCCTGATCCAACTGATCGGGCAGATCCAGACACCCTTTGTGAATTTCGGCAGCACGCTTCCCAAGGTGGCGTCCTTCTTCGCAAGCGGCGAGCGCCTGCTGACGCTGACGGAGGAACGGGACAAGCAGCAAAGGACAGCCGGAGACCGGGACGAGATCTACAGCCACATGAAGGCTCTGTGCGGGGAAAATGTGACTTTTTCCTATGGCCAGGGAAAAAGAGTGCTGGAGAATCAGTCCTTCGCGGTGCGCCGCGGCGAGACGGTTGCCATCGTCGGAACCAGCGGTATCGGAAAGAGCACGTTGATGAAGCTTCTGATGAATGTCTATCTGCCGGAGAGCGGGGAGATCTATCTGGAGACAGGAAAAGTGCGGATTCCGGTAGGAGAATTGCCGGCCGGGATGTTTGCATATGTGCCGCAAGGAAATCAACTGATGAGCGGGACGATCCGGGAGGTCGTGGGCTTTGCGGAGCAGTCAAAGGAGATTTTGGGGGAGCGGGTGCGCTGGGCCTTAGAGATGGCCTGCGCAGCAGAATTTGTAGAACAGCTGCCGGACGAGTGCGATACCGTCTTAGGAGAGAAGGGCTCCGGGCTTTCAGAAGGGCAGACACAGCGGCTGGCTGTGGCACGGGCGCTGTACAGCGGGTGTCCCATTCTATTGTTGGACGAGGCTACTTCGGCACTGGATATGGAGACAGAACGTGCCCTGGTGGAGTCCATCAAGTCTCTTGAGGATCGTACGGTGCTGCTGGTGACACACCGGCAGGAGGTATGGAAGGTCTGCGACCGCGTGATACGGTTGGGGGATGGTGTGTAGGAGACATACAATATTTTATTGTATTTCTGATAAAAATCCGTTATACTAAGGAAAATATCTTGTGTAACGGATTTTTTCATGGTTGGGAGGCGCACGAATGGGAAGAACGGTAGCCATTGGTATACAGAATTTTAATG
>CAVGED010000092.1:0-20383 GCA_963628035.1 Paludibacteraceae bacterium | reverse complement strand
TTCCTTGCAAGCTCCGGCATCATCAGTTCCATGCGCATTCGTGCGGCTTTCTCGACCTCTGCGGCCAGATAGTCCGCCTGCACAGGGATGAGTACCTGATCCGCAGCTGACAGGGCATTGATGACCAGCATACCCAGCGACGGGCGGCAATCCAGCAGCACATAGTCATAATCCTGCTTGATACCGTCCAGATAGCGCTTGAGCACCGTTTCCCGGCTCATGACATTGACCAGTCCCACCTCCACCGCCGATAGGCTGCGGTTGGCAGGGACAAAATCAAAGCCTTCATGATGGTGCAGGATCTCCGGATGCTCCGGCTCGGTTTTGTTCTGCACGACGGCGTTCATCTGCTCCGACAGGGTATGGGGCAGCTCATGGGGCTTGCGCTGACCGAGCATTTTGGTGAGATCACCCTGCGGGTCAACATCCACAAGCAAAACCCGTTTGCCGTCCATGGCAAGCCCCGCACCGATACAGTAAACACTGGTGCTTTTGCCGACGCCGCCCTTTTGGTTGGCAACGGCGATCACTTTACAATTCGCCACTTTGGGATTCCTCCTTGTCTGTAAATTTAGCTGCCTGCGGCGATGGCAGACAGCTATGTAATGCCGGGTATAGAAAAAGCCGTGTGGCTTTTGACAGCTACACAGCTTTCCTTATGTATGCAGTATTCAGATGTAGGCCCGTTTCGTCTTGGCGTCCAACAGGGCAAGGATAACTTCATCCACGATGTCGGTATACCGTCCCTGTCGAGCGAGCTTATTCTTGAAACAGATCAGCGCGTCGAGGATCACGCCGTACTCCGCCTGACTAAGATACAGAGCACAGGTTTTTCGTTTCATGTGTCATCCCTCCTTACACGGACAGCATAGCAGACTGCGTTCCGTTTATCAATTCTACGGCGGCATTTGCCCTGCGAAAAATGATAAGATTCATTCGGTTTGGTCAAACCGTTTCAAATCCGGCGAAACCGTTTTTCGGTGCTTTTATTCATTTTTATGCAGAGGCGATTTGCTCCGGATGACCGCATGAGTGACCCGAAAATTAACCTATTCGTTAACAGTTTCGGGGTCAAAAACGGCATTTAACCTATCGTTAACATGAAAAAATCGCGTCAAACCGGGTCAAATCCCATCAGATTTTTTGAAAGCAGAACAAACACGACGGATATAAGAAAATCCCGGAAAACCTTGATTTTCCGGGGTTTTTGAAGCAATTTGGTTGTAAAATCGCGGGTGATCAGCGCTTGCTGAACTGAGGTGCGCGACGTGCGGCCTTGAGACCGTATTTCTTTCTTTCCTTCATTCTCGGGTCACGGGTTAAGAAGCCGTTAGCCTTAAGAATGGGTCTGTAGTCTGCATCTGCCTGCAGCAGGGCTCTGGCGATGCCGTGACGGATAGCGCCGGCCTGGCCGGTGTAACCGCCGCCCTTAACATTTACTAAAACATCGAACTTGTCAGCGGTCTCGGTAGCTGCCAGAGGCTGACGAACGATAACCTTCAAAGTCTCTAATCCAAAATACTCGTCAATATCTCTCTTATTGACGGTAACCTTACCGGTTCCAGGTACCAGATATACTCTGGCGATGGATTTCTTTCTTCTTCCTGTTCCGTAATACTTTGCGTTAGCCATTATGATTTACCTCCCTAATTAAAATGTCAAAGCTTCAGGCTTCTGAGCTTCGTGTTTGTGTTCCGGTCCTGCGTATACGAACAGCTTCTTATACATCTGTCTTCCCAAAGGTCCCTTTGGAAGCATGCCCTTAACGGCATATTCGATTACGCGTTCCGGCTTCTTTGCCAACATTTCTTTTAAGGTAGTTTCCTTCATTCCACCTACATAATCGGAATGATGATAGTAAACCTTCTGTTCTAACTTCTTACCGGTAACCTTGACCTTCTCTGCATTTACAACGATCACGTAGTCACCTGTGTCGATATGCGGTGTGAAGATCGGCTTATTCTTTCCTCTCAACACCTTCGCTACCTCGGATGCCAGACGACCTAAAGTCTTTCCTTCTGCATCAACTACGTACCATTTCCTCTCAATCGTTGCCGGGCTGGCCATAAAAGTCTTCATTGATGTTCCCTCCTTGAATTCTCGATGTTACTCTGATATCCGAATGCCGTCCATGGAAGATGTATGAGATACATTTTTCCGTTGCCTGCCCTGTCTCACGAAAGTCGTCATCAGCTTCTGTAAAAAGCGCAGACCTGCAATCCATCCGTTCTATCATTTTCACACCACTACATTTTTCTTTGTACATCAAAGTAAAAACGCTTCGCCGGGATTGGCTCACATTTCTAACTCGCCATACCCGCCTATTATATTACAAAGAAAGATGGCTGTCAACAGTTTTTTGCAGTTTCCTCACGTGCCGCGACTTCAGGACTTCATGCGTTAAGATTTTGTCATTTTACGTTTGCTAGGAACGATGTTCGTCTCATAATTTTATATACTCTATTGACACTTTTCTATTTTTACGCTATTCTATTCTAAAAAAAAGAACCAACTGACGAAGTTTTCACTGTCCGCGCAAAAAATGAAAGGAGTGTAAAACATGCAGGATTTTTCCGATTATCCCATTAACAGCGATGTTTTCTTTTCCGGTGCCGAGAAAAAATATGAGATTGTCATCGATGGCTTCCGATATATTATGAAGTTTCAGAAGAATTCCGAGGTTGGGCCAACTTATAATCACGTATCCGAATACTTGGGCAGCCACGTTTTTTCTCTCTTGGGGATTCCGGTACAGGAAACCTTTCTGGGAACCTACCAGGGCAAGAATGTTGTTCTGATGAAGAATTTCTGTGCTCCCGGAGAATCCTTGGTTCATTTCAACGATGTAGGCGAGAGCACCCTGGAGCAAGACAAGGAAATGTATCAGTATAGCTACGAGGATATTCAGCAAATGCTCCTGGACAATACCAAATCCACCAATGTAAAGGATACCATACACCGCTTCTGGGATATGTTTATCATAGACGCTTTAAACGGCAACTTTGACCGTCACGGTGGAAACTGGGGATTTATCAAGAGAAATGATGCGTACACGATGGCTCCCGTGTATGATAATGGTTCCAGCATGTATCCCAGGCTGAATTCCGACAGCCTTTTATCCGAGATTCTCTCCTCGGAAAAGGAAATTGACCGACGGATTTACAGTTTTCCCACCTCGCAGGTCAAGTTAAATGGTAAAAAAAGTTCCTACTATGAGGTGATTCACAGCCTGCAATTCGATGCCTGCAGCCATGCACTGGAACGAATCGTCCCACGCATTCATCTTGAAGAAATCAATACTCTCATTGACACCATAGAAGATATTTCTGAAATAAGAAAGCAATTCTATAAAACCATGTATCGGCAGAGATTTGAAAAAATTCTTCTCTGCTCTTATAACAAACTAAAACAGGAGGGATCGCAATGAGCTTTACAAGTGATTATACCACGCCCCTTACCGGAAATCCATATTACAGAAGCACCGGTATTATCAAAGCGACTGACTTAAATGGCGCCAGATATTGTATCGCTGAGATCAGCTATGAGCGTTTTGACGATCAGAACTTTCAATACATTGTTTCCCCTTATTGGGAGCAGATTGCTTTTTTACCAACGCAGATATTTTCCGGAATTCCCGGTTTTGATCTGAGCGTAAGACGCGACCACTATTACCGCGTCAATATCACTCCATCTTTTATACAAATGCGTACCCCCAGTGAGTCCAGGGAAGACCTCTGGGATCTGCTTGCAGAAGTCGGCCTGGACTATTATGACCGTTTCGAATGGCTGCTCCGTTCTGAGAAGCGTTGCGGAGACGATAATCTGACGGTTGTCCGCAAGCGCGAAAACCGACAATTTGACGGTTCTTCTCCCGGCTTTTGCCTGAATGATCTGCAGCCTGGTGACCTGGTATCCTTAAACCATCTGTATGATATTTCAACCGGCAACACGGAATTCGCCAGTTGCGCCTACCGGCTGCTTGTCAACGGTGCCACTGTCTATCTCGTGGATGAAGGCCGCAGCCTCACAGCCTTTGAAAGCAGAACCATGCTCTACCTGCTTAAGTGCATGTTGGAATATACGGAAAACTATGCCGCTATCCGCCAGGAGCAGGGCATCCGCCGTGCAAAAGAAGCTGGCAAATATCCCGGCAGAAGCAGGATCCCCGTTGACCCATTGCTTCTTAAGCAGATTGCCCGGCAATTCCAAGCGGGAGAGATTTCGGAGAACGAAGCGCTTAAGACCCTGCACATATCACGCTCGACCTTCTATCGGCGTCTGCGTGAACAAAACCTTTGAAAATTTGTGAATATGTGATATACTTGCCTTATGAAAATATCATGATTTGGAGAATCGAAATATGAAACGTACTTCCGCTGAATTAAAACGAATTGCAAGATATAACCTGCAGGGGCATTACGGCATCGCCATCGGCACCAGCCTTGTGGCCGGGCTGATCGTCTCCGTTGCCCTGATCCCTTTTTCGCTGATACTGAACATCTATAACTCCGTATCCGACATGATCATCTACCAGCTTGCAAGCTTCATCATGAGCCTGGTCAACACCGTGTTCCGGGCCGGACTGATCCGCATTCACTTTAAGCTGGATCAGAAGGAAACCCCCGTTTTTACGGATCTTTTTTACGGATTCACCAGGCGGCCGGATCGTTTTATCCTGGCTGGTCTGATATCCGCTCTGGTGGGCTTTCTCTGCGTGGCACCGGGAACGATCTGTGTCGTGGTGTATCTTTTGAGCAATTCCGTCATGATGCTTCTTATCGGCATCCTGCTGTTCCTGGCCGGACTCATCGTAGTGATCCTGTGGGAGCTTACTGCAGGACTGACGATCTTTCTCCTGACTGACCATGACGATCTGGGCGTAATCGAAGCATTAAAAGAAAGCTTCCGGCTCATGTCTGGAAACAAGGGTCGGAAGCTCTATATCGACTTAAGCTTTCTTGGCTGGTCTGTGCTGGCTGTATGCAGCTGCTATATTGGGATGTTCTGGCTGATTCCCTATATGAACCAGACCGCTGTCACGTTCTATCGGGATGTCACCGGGGAGCTTAATCCTCAATAAACTGGTCATGCACCACCCGCATGGCTTTATCCACATCCTTCTCGTCCAGGAGCACTGTAATGCGGATCTCTGAGGTAGCGATCATGCGGATATTGATTCCGGCATTGTAGATGGCCTCGAACATCTTGGCCGCCACACCGGGATTGGATTGCATTCCGGCACCTACCACAGACACCTTTGCCACCGTGTCATCGCACTCGATCCTCTGTGCGGTGATGCGGCTTTTATTTTCCTCCAGCAGTGCGATGACCTCCTGCATATCGTCTCTGGCAACCGTGAAGGAAATATCCTTTGTTCCATCACGTCCGATAGACTGCAGAATGATGTCCACGTTAATGTTATTTTTTCCAAGAAGATCAAAGATCTTAAATGCGATACCCGGAATGTCCTTTACACCGATCACAGCAATACGGGCGGTATTCTTATCAACAGCAACTCCACTAATCAGCATGCTTTCCACGTCAACTTCCTCCTTCACAATGGTTCCTTCTGCAGAATTCAGACTGGAACGTACTACCAGTTGAACTCCATACTTCTTTGCGACCTCCACCGAACGGTTGTGGAGCACCTTCGCTCCCAGCGTAGCCAGCTCCAGCATCTCATCGTAGGTGATCTCCTTTAACTTCTTTGCGTTGGGGACGATTCTCGGATCTGCCGTGTAGACACCCTCCACATCCGTGTAGATCTCGCAGGCATCCGCCTTCAATGCAGCTGCCAGCGCCACCGCTGTGGTGTCTGAGCCCCCACGGCCCAGGGTAGTGATATCATCATATTTATTCACGCCCTGGAAGCCTGTGATGATCACGATCTTCCGGCTGTCCAGCTCATGGCGTATCCGCTCCGAATCAATCCGTTTAAAACGGGCATTTCCGTATGCAGATGAGGTATGCATTGCCACCTGGAATGCATTCAGGGAGACACTGGGAACTCCCAGTGCGCTCATCGCCATGGACATCAGCGCCACGGAGGTCTGCTCTCCGGTAGCTAACAGCATATCCAATTCCCGCTTGGAGGGGTTTGGATTGATATCCCTGGCCATCCCGATCAATTTATCTGTGGTCTTTCCCATCGCTGACAGCACAACCACCACATCATTACCCTTCTGATAATCCTCGATGCAGCGCCGCGCAACATTATAGATTCTCTCCTTGTCAGCCACGGAGCTTCCGCCAAACTTTTTAACAATAAGCATACTATCCTCCCGTAACTACTGTCTTATATAGTCAATCAGCTGGTGCCCCTTCGGTACATAGTGACCGCTTAAGGCCGCCTCGCGCTCATTATACTTCCAATCATGCTTCTCTCTTCTGCGGCTGTCATAGAGAAGATAAGGCACATCATCCCCTGTATGGGTAC
This sequence comes from Paludibacteraceae bacterium, assembly GCA_963628035.1. Lineage (GTDB taxonomy): Bacteria > Bacillota > Clostridia > Lachnospirales > Lachnospiraceae > 14-2. The sequence goes on along the minus strand of CAVGED010000092.1, from coordinate 13,947 downwards.
GGATAGCGATGGGAGTAGGATGATCTGGAAGAATGAGCATCCGAAAGTCCTCGCCGGCCTCTTCCAGGCCCTTTCTCACAGGTGCGATCACTCTGGCATCCAGATACTCGATGGCCTGCACCTTCTTCTCCACGCTGCCCTGATGTCCCATCTCGTCCGGGGCCTCCACGTGTACGTATACGAGGTCATACCCTTCCTTCGTCAAAACATCCACCGCAGCCTTGGCCTTTCCTTCATAATTGGTATTAAGACCGCCGTTGGCGCCTTCCACCTGTATCACCTTCATGGAAGCTCCTACCGCGATTCCTTTCAACAGATCCACCGCGGAGACCATGGCACCCCGCAGATGATTCTTTTCCTCAAAGGAGCTCAGCGCCGGCCGGGTGCCTGCGCCCCAGAACCAGCAGGAATTCGCCGGGCGTAAGCCCTTTCGCTTCCTCTCCAGATTGACCGGGTGGTTCACCAGGATATCATAGCTCTTTTTCATCATTTCACGAAGGTGCTCATCTTTCGGAAGATATTGCCCAATGGTCTGCCCCAGCACATCGTGAGGCTGCACCAGTTCCTGCACCTGTCCATGATCCCAGATCAGGAGATGACGGTAACTGGTTCCCACATAAAATTTATACGTCTCTGTCTCCAGCTCTTTTCGCACGGCCATAAGAAGCTGCGCCGCTTCCTCCGTGCTGATCTCGTCCGCACTGTGATCGATGATCCTTCGCTCTTCATAATATTCTTCATCCTCGGAAAGGGTGACAATATTACAACGCATGGCTACATCCGTGGTCTTCATATCCACGCCGATGCTCAGAGCCTCCAAGGGGGATCTGCCGGAATAATACTTCTTCGGGTCATACCCCAGCACTGACAGGTTCGCCGTGTCGCTTCCCGGCTTCATGCCATCCGGTATGGTATGCACCATGCCGATCTCGCCTTCTGCCGCCAACGCATCCATGGCTGGTGTGTCGGCATATTCCAAAGGCGTCTTCCCTCCCAATGCCTCAATGGGAAGATCCGCCATTCCATCGCCTAAAATTACTACGTATTTCATATTTTTCTCCACCTATTCTGCCCGGATCATCTGGATCACACGGGTAAGCTTCCCGGCACGTTTTTCATATTCTGATTCCGTCATCACATCGGTAAGCACACCCATCTCTCCCGGTTGATCCGGCAGATGGATGAACTCCACCTGGCCAAAAGCCTCCGTCACCGCAGCCTCGCTGTCGGTAGTACGGAAGAAGTAACGTCCCATTCCCAGCTTATAATCCACAAGTGTAAGCTTCCTGGAACTCCAGAATGTCATGATATAGCGATGCAGGTGCTTGGCAATGTCCACAATATCCGCCACCACCGCACTGGCTGTTGGAAGCTTTCCTGCACCCTGGCCGTAGAACATAGCCTCGCCCAGCACATTTCCGCGCACGAAGATGGCATTAAATACATCATTCACATTGTACAGCGGGTGCTTCTTCGTCAGGAGATAGGGCGCCACGATGGCATAGTAGCTATCGCCTGCCTTCCGGCTGGTTGCCAGCAGCTTGACCGCCCGGTTCATGGCCTTGGCGTATTCGATATCCACAGGTGTAATACTGGTAATTCCCTCCGTATGGATCTCCTCGAAATCCACCTGTTGTCCGCAGACCAGAGAGGTTAAGATCGCGATCTTCCGACAGGCATCCTGTCCCTCCACATCCGCAGTGGGATCCGCCTCCGCATAGCCCTTGACCTGCGCCTCCTTCAGGACGTCGTTAAAATCTGCGCCGTCCTCCGTCATCTTCGTCAGCATATAGTTGGTGGTTCCGTTCAATATACCGGTAATCTCCACGATCTCATCCGCTGTCAGTGAGGAATTCAACGGACGGATGATCGGAATCCCGCCGCCCACACTGGCTTCGAACAGGAAATTGATGTCCCGCTCCCTGGCGATCGCCAGAAGCTCCGCTCCGTACTTCGCCACAAGCGCCTTGTTGGAGGTAGCTACAGACCTGCCTGCCAGAAGCGCCCGCTTGACGAAGGTATAGGCCGGCTCCACGCCGCCCATGGCTTCCACTACCACCTGGATCTCCGGATCGTTCGCAATGACCTCATAATCATGGACGATCTTCTCCTGGATGGGATCCCCGGGGAAATCCCGCAGATCCAGCACATATTTGATTTCTATCTCGTCACCGGCCCGCTTAGCAATACTCTCTTTATTGACTCTGAGCACTTCCGCCACACCGGAGCCTATGGTTCCGTATCCTAATAATGCAATCTTGATCATTTGATTACTCCCTTGCTAATATTTTTAAATAATGGACGCCATCCTTCTGTTCGATATCATCCACCATCCGGGAAACATCGCCTGTTCCCGGCAGCACATCCACGCTCAGCGTCAGGGACGCCACGCCGTTGACCGGAATACTCTGGTGAATCGTCAGAATATTCGCGTGGTAGTCGGCCACCACCTTCAACACCACGGACAGAAGTCCCGGCTCGTCATCCATCTGGATAACCATGGTAATGGTCTTACCCTTGGCATTGTCGTGAAACGGAAAGATATCATCCTTATATTTGTAAAAAGAACTGCGGCTGATTCCAACCATCTCCGTGGCCTCCTGAACGGACTCTGCCCGCCCGGAATCCAGAAGACGCTTGGCCTCCACCACCTTCAGCAGCACCTCCGGCACTGCTTTCTTCTTTAATACAAAATACTCTGTCTTCTCTCCCATGATATCCCCCGATGTGTTTGTGCTACGAGTACACTTGTTTTCCCAGCAAAGATACTAGCACATATTCGGCAGCATTGCAAGACATTTTTGCTAAAAAAGCCCAGTCTCCATGGTCGGGCGCGTCGGGTGCTTGCACACGTAAGCGCACAGACATGAGAGACGCTAACCTGCATGAGCATAAAAGCCACAGAGCAAAGCGATGGGGCGATATGCAAATGCAGGTAGGATTGTGAGAATGCGAAGCATGTAGCAATCCGTGGGCTTTCATTCATAGTGTTGTTAGAACTTCCTGCTGCCTCCTCCAGAACGTCTGCCGCCTGCGCCCACATGCGTGGTACTGCGGCTTCCGCCTCCGCTGCTTTTGTTGCTGCTGCTTACGTCCTGCTTCGGGATCCTCCGGTGTGTAACCACCTGATTGACAAAGCTATCTTCCTGCTTCTCCAGCTCAACACGACTGTTCTCACGGTAAGAATACTGATAGCTATGCCACTTGGTACGATACGTTGCGGTCACCACAACCATGACGATGCCGCCGGCCGCCAGAGCCGCCAACACAGCAAACACAATTTCTCCTATCGTGAGCTGCATGGGTCCCGTGTAATAGTCGATAATCTCTCCGGTGTTCTCGTCATAGGTATACTGATCATCGGGAATGCCACGCTGATAAGCTTCCTTCACACCCTTTAACATGACGGTGCAGGCTGCATGGTAATCCCCCTCGCTGACCTTGTCAAAGGCCTCGTCCAGGATCTTATCCACCCGGTCGTCCGTCAGATAATAGATGGCCTGCCCGAAGGTTCGGATCACCAGTTCCCGGTTATCCATATCGATGAGGCAGATCACACCGTTATCCATGGTGGTGTTCTTGTCAAACCACTCCTCGGCGTACTCGGTGGCGCTCATGCCATCCGCATCTTCGGTGGTGACCACCATGACGTCCCATTTGACCGACTTCTCCAGCTCATTGACCTGTCCGGTAATATCCTCCACCTCCGAAGGCGTGAAGAGTTTAGCCGCATCGGTAACCTGGGCCGGTATGCTCTCGGCCAGAACCCTTCCGCCCGGAACCGCCAGCAATATCATTATCAAAGCTATCGTCAGAAAATACTTGCATTTTTTCATACCAGATACCCCGCGATCAAAAAGAATATCAGCACGATCAGAGCCACGGCTCCGGCAAGGAGCGACACGCGCTTATAGTCGATGGGTAACTCTCCATAGATCTTCCCTGTCTGGCCGTTTAAGGAATAGTAATAAAACTTTCCATTTTTTCCTTTATAGGTCAGCGTCCACAACGGCAGGAGCACATAGGACCAGGTCTCCTTCTGGATCTTCTCCTGGTGGCTTCCCACCGTCACGCCGGAATAGCCGCTGATGGTATCCCGCAGCAGCTGTCTTCCATACTCCTTCACTTCCTGCTCCGTCTGTTGTCTCAGGCTCTCGGACTCCACATCTCTCTTCTCTGCCTGGAAGCCGGACAGGAATCCCATGTGGAACTCCTTCATCTTGGTCAGATCGTAAGGAAACACAGTCTCGATCAGCCTCCGGTTCACCTTGGTCAGCGCATTTTTGGTAAGGTTGGATATCTCCAGCGTACCTTCACGCTCCACCTGGTAATACTTGGTCTCCGTATATTCCACATCGCCGTTGCGCCACACCCGGATATTCGTTCCCTGGGCATCCATACTGCCCTCCATGGTACACTCATAGACCCAGTAGGGGAAATACACGCCCGTCAGCTTCTCGATCTGATTTTTCTGAAATAGAGCGCGCGGCACAAACTTCTTACTATGTACAAAATCCAGGAACCGCTGCTCCGCCTGCTTCTTATCGATGGCGAAGGGTATGATCCTGTCCGGCTTAAGTTCCCCGGACAATCTCCCGGATAAAACCACCGGATTGTGACAATAATAGCAAATAGTGGCTACCGTAGTGCCGTCAGTCACGATCTGGGCGCCGCAGCTTGGGCAGATGTAAATCATCCCCTCTTCGGAATCGCCCCTCGTATCATCGCTTCCTGCCCCGTCGGACTCTGACTCGACCATCTGCTGCTCCCTGGCAGCAGCCGGCTTCATGGCATCCAATTCCTCCTGGGAAAAGCTGCTTGAACAATATTCACATTTAAAGTTCTGGGCGGAGGGGTCAAAGACCAATTCTCCGCCACAGTTTGGACATTTATAACTGATAACTGCCATAACCGTCTCCTACTCATCCGCCTGTGGGCTCTTCTGACCCAGGCTGCACCATTTCAGATACGCATTGATGAAGAGATCCAGCTTCCCGTCCATAACGCTGTCCACATTTCCGGTCTCCGCACCTGTCCGATGATCCTTCACCATAGTGTAAGGCTGCATAACATAAGAACGAATCTGGTTTCCCCATCCGATCTCCGTCACCTCACCCCGGATATCCGCGGCCTTCTTCGCATTCTCCTCTTCCTTTAACAGATAGAGCTTGGCCTTCAGCATCTGCATGGCCTTGTCCTTATTCATATGCTGCGAGCGCTCGTTCTGACATGTCACCACTATGCCTGTAGGCAAATGGGTGATTCGGATGGCCGATGATGTCTTGTTGATATGCTGCCCACCGGCTCCGCTGGAGCGATAGGTGTCTATCCTTAAGTCGTCATCGTTGATCTCGATGTCGATATCCTTGTCAATATCCGGCATCACATCGCAGGATGCAAAGGATGTCTGACGCTTCCCCGCCGCGTTGAATGGCGAGATACGCACCAGCCGATGAACGCCTTTCTCCGACTTCAGATAGCCGTAGGCATTCTCGCCCCGTACCTCGAAGGTAACGGATTTGATCCCGGCCTCATCGCCGTCCAGGAAGTCCAGCACCTCCACTGCAAAGCCCTTATCCTCCGCCCAGCGCTTGTACATCCGAAACAGCATGCCGTTCCAGTCGCAGGACTCCGTACCGCCCGCTCCCGCATGAAGGGATACGATGGCATCATCCTTGTCATACTCTCCCGACAACAAGGTCTTGATGCGGATGGACTCGAATGTTGCTTCGAACTCCCCAAGCGCCTCCTCAATCTCCGGGATCAGGGACGGATCGTTCTCCTCATAGCCCATCTCCAACAGCGTCTCGATATCCTCATACTGTCGGTCCAGCTGCGTGCAGGTCTCTACGTCATCCTTCAGACTCTTTAACTGCTTCATTTTCTCCTGGGAGCGCTCCGGATCATCCCAGAAGTCCGGCGCTTCCATCTCTTTCTCTAATTCCTGGATCTTGTGTTCCTTATTCGCCAGGTCAAAGTGAATCCCTCACTTCCATTAATGGTTTCGTATAATTGTTCAGCTTGAATCTGAACTGGTCTAATTCTACCATAATGTTCACCTCTTTCTTTTTTTCACTATTTTTTCAGCACTTCCAGTGCCTTTTGCACCTGATTGTCGTGCATGGGATCGTATTCCGTATCCTCCGGCTCCAGGTATTCGTATTCCAATGTAATGTCCGGTTCAATCCCGACCTTATGGATGTAATTGCCCTTTGGTGTAAAGTATTTCGCTATGGTAACCTTCGCCGCACTGCCGTCCCCCAGCCCGATGATGGACTGGACGATCCCTTTTCCAAAGGTTTTTGTCCCGATCAGCGTTCCGTATGCGTAGTCCTTGATCGCTCCGGCAAAAACCTCCGAGGCGCTGGCGCTGTTACCATTCACCAGCACAGCCAGCGGCATATCCAGATACGACTCCCCGGAAGCATTGTATTCCTCCCGTTCGCCGTACTTATCCTCCGTATATACCAGCAATCCCTCCGGCAGGATCTGATCCAGCACGTCGCAGACCGCATCCAATACTCCGCCGGGATTATCCCGCACGTCCACGATCAGCGCCGTCATTCCCTGGGACTTCAATTCCGTAACTGCGCTCTCAAACTGCGTCGGTGTCAGATCCGAAAACTCGGCGATCTGTATCAATCCGACATTGCCTTCCAGCAGTTGATACTCTACGGTTGGCACTTCCACCTTCCCGCGCTTTACCTGGTATTCCAGCTCCCCGTCTACACCTTCCCGTTGTACCACGATAGAGACGGTGGTTCCCTCTTCACCCTTGACATTCTTCACCAGCTCCGTCAGTTCCACGCTGTCCGCTGCAATCCCACCAACGGAGCGAACCACATCCCCTGCCTTAAGTCCGGCTGCTTCAGAAGGCGAGCCCTTGTATACACGGAGAACAGTGACCTCCTTGGTCTCCCGATCCTGACTTAAGACAGCACCAATTCCATAATAGCTCCCGGTGGTCTCCTCCATCAAGGACTGATATTCTTCTGCATTATAATACTGGGAGTAGGGATCTTTCAGGCTGTCAAGGATTCCCTGATACATCCCTTCCGAGATCTGTTCCGCCGTCACCTCATCATAATAATATGCATCAATGATATAGGCGATATCTGAAAGCTTCTCCCGGACATCCTTGTCCTTCACTGTCTGTCCGGCGGTTCCCTGTCCAAAATTCTGTCGGAAGAGTGTTCCAGCGTCGGTACAGCCCGGCAGATACAGGACGGCAATTACCAGTAATGCCATACACAGCAAGCCACCCAGGAAGCCCTTCCAGAATCCGTTTTTTGTTGTGTTTTTCATGTAAACCTTTCTATCTATTCAACTCACGTTGAGCGAACCCAAACCTTGTAACAGTTCAGCACACGCCCATTCTTCGGTCTGGCTAAACTGTTAAACATTTAAGTGTTTCCGTATTGTCATCCGGCTTCCCAAAAATCCGATGCCAACGCCCAAAAGCAGCGCCACCGGAACCAGTGTAGAGAACACCTGGTTTACCGGCAGGAAGTTCAGCATACTGGAAAGCCAGGTGAACTTATCAGCCATATACACGATCAGCTTGCTGTACATAAAATACAGCAGTATCAGCGGGATCGCCGATCCCACAAAACCGATGATGATTCCCTCCACGATAAAGGGGGAACGCACGAAATAATCCGTTGCGCCGATCAGTTTCATGATCGCAATCTCCTCACGACGCACCGTGATTCCGGTGGTCACCGTATTGCTGATGAGGAACACTGCCACGCCCAGGAGGATCAGAATGACCCCGGCGGACACATAACCGATGAGCCGGTTGAAATCTGTCAGGATATTTCCCGCCAATTCCGAGCTTCGTACCGTCTGAATGCCATCCACAGAATTCAGATATGTCACCAGATCGCTCTGCAGTGCTACATCTGTCAGATAAATCTCATAGTGGGCGGAATGCGCCAATGGATTATCCTCATCAAAGACATCCATCAGATCCTCTGCCCCGGACAGATAGACCTCGCGGAAGTTGGCCCAGGCCTCATCGGCCGACACAAATTTCTTCTCGGCAACTTCGATCCGCTTATCAATGATATCCCCGATCTCCTGGATCCGCTCCTCGGTGATATCATCATCGAAGAATACGGTGACTGCCACGCCGGACTCCACATCCCTCACAATGCTCTGGAAATTCACCACAATGGAATAGAACAACCCAAACAGGAAGATACAGGCCGACATCGTAGCGATAGAAGCCAGAGAAAAGATCTTATTTCTCCAAATATTTTTTAATCCCTGCTTGAAGGTATAAGCAAACGCACTAATACTCATCGTCATCACCCATCCGTTCGTCACTTATGACAACGCCTTTCTTCATGGTGATCACCCGCTTCTTCATTTCCTTCACGATCTCCTGATTATGCGTCACCACAAGAACCGTGGTTCCCTTCTGGTTGATCTCATCCAGCAATTTCATGATCTCCCAGGCATTCCGGTTGTCCAGGTTGCCGGTAGGCTCGTCCGCCAAAAGGATCTTCGGCTCGTTGACTAAGGCTCTCGCGATGGCCACACGCTGCTGCTCACCGCCGGATAACTGCCGGGGATAGGACTTGTACTTTGCTGCAAGCCCCACCATGGAGAGCATCATAGGCACCCGCCGCTTCATCTTCTTGGCAGGCGTACTGATCACCCGCTGCGCAAAGGCGACATTCTCGTATACATTCCGATCCTTCAGCAATCGGAAATCCTGAAAAACAACGCCGATATTTCTGCGAAATCTTGGTATCTGCCTCCGCCCGATATCGTTTAAGGATTTTCCATTTATAATGATATTTCCTTCCGTGGGTTCAAGCTCCTTCAACAGAAGCTTGATCAGTGTAGATTTCCCGGAGCCGCTGTCCCCCACAATGAAAACGAACTCTCCGCTGCCGATATGCAGGCTGACGTCGTTCAGTGCAGGAATCCCCGCAGTGTACGCCTTACTGACATTTTCCAGTGTAATCATGCAAGCCTCCTAAAATATTATAGTCGCTGAACTTAGTAGTCGATAGACTCCATGTATCTCATATATTTTACCACCATCAGAGCAATCTTAAACGTGATCGCATCCTCAAATACACGCAGATCCAGCCCGGTACTCTTCTGCAGCTTATCCAGCCGATATACCAGCGTATTCCGGTGTATGTATAGCTGCCTGGAGGTCTCGGACACATTCAGGCTGTTCTCAAAGAATTTATTGATCGTGACAAGGGTTTCCTCATCGAAATCATCCGGTGCCTTGTTCTCGAAGATCTCCTTAATAAACATCTTGCACAGCGGGATCGGCAGCTGGTAGATCAACCGACCGATTCCCAGCGTAGCGTAGGCCACAATGTTCTGCTCCTCGTAGAAGATCTTGCCGACATCCAGAGCCATCCGCGCTTCCTTGTAGGAACGGGACACCTCCTTGATCTCGTTCACAATGGTGCCGTATGCGATGTGTATCTCGCTCTCGTCATAGTCATGGAATACTCCCAGGATCACTTCCGCAGTCTTGGCCAGATCCTCATAGCTCTCATTCTCTGCAACTTCCCGCACAACGATGATATTCTTCTCGTCCACTGCTGTGACAAAATCCTTGGCTCTTGCACTGAACAGGCTCCGCACCTTCTCGATCTCACTGCCGTCCCGCTCCCGATCAATCTCAATCAGGAACACTACCCGACGTACATCCGTCTCAATATGCAGCTTCTTGGAACGATTGTAGATATCCACCAACAGCAGATTATCCAACAGCAAGTTCTTCACGAAGTTATCCCGGTCAAAACGCTCCTTGTAAGCCACCAGCAGGTTCTGGATCTGGAAGGCCGCGATCTTACCAACCATGTATACATCCTCGCTGTCACCCTTAGCCAGCAGGATATATTCCAACTGGTGCTCGTCAAACACCTTGAAGAACTGACATCCGGCAACCACCTGGCTGTCCGCCGGAGAATCTACAAAGGCCAGGGCTGCGCCCTCATAGCCGTCCGTATCCGGAAATGTAGATGCCAGAACCTTACCTTCGGTATCTACAATACAGAGATCCATTCTGGTGATACCCTTCAATCCGTCAATTGTGTTCTGAAGTATCTGATTCGAAATCATTTGCTCCACTCCTTTTCCTATTCTATTTCTATACAACTTTCACAAAATTATCTGTCAGTTCCTTGACTGAGCAAAATCCTTTACCTTCTATTTTAATGCAAAAACACAAAAAAGAAAAGAGGAAATACACTTTTTTTATGCATTTCCTCGACTTTTTTCAAAAAAAACAGATTTTCACAGCTTCGATATCGTATACAAACCCATTTTTACCCATGATATTCCTGAAAACCCTCTCCCAAAACCTCCCTGGCATCGGTGACGATCACAAAAGCCGTCTTGTCGATCTCCAGCACCAGTTCCTTCAGATCCACGATTTCTTTCTTGGAAACCACGCAGTACAACATGCATTTGGAACTGCCGGAGTACATACCCGTTGCGTTCAGTCCCGTAACACCTCTATTCAGTTGTTCCATGATCATCCGCGCAACCTCATCGTACTTATCCGTAATGATGAATACCGCCTTGGAGAACTTAAAACCCTCTAAGAGCGCATCTGTCACCTTCGATACAATGAAGATTGCGACAATCGCGTACAGCCCTCTCTGGATTCCAAAAAGATACAGGCCAAATATAACGATGATTCCGTCTAAGATCTGCATGATCTGCGCGATGGAATAATGTCTTAATTTACTCTGGATCAACGCGGCAACCATGTCCGTTCCCCCGGTGGTCGCCCTGGCGACAAAGATGAGACCGATTCCTATGCCGGTGATGACTCCTCCATATACAGAGGCCAGCGTGTAATCTCCCTTCAGCAGATCCACTTCCGGCAATATATACAGCCACCCTGACAGCAGAAAAGTAGCCACCGCGGTGCGGCCGATAAAATGCTTCCCCTTCAGCCTCAGTGCAAGCAAAAATACCGGAACGTTCAGAATCAGGTTGGTAAGCCACAGAGGAATTCCGCCGGGCGTCAGCCCCTCCGTCAATCCCTTCACAATAATTGCAATACCGATGAAGCCTCCCGTAACCAGCCCCGCCGGATCAAAGATACATTTTATCCCCAGGGACATCAGTCCCGTCCCAATCACGATCAATATCCATGCGAACCACGGCTTCTTTATGATCTTCCCCATCTATCTCCTCTCATCTCTCCTGATCATACCGGGAAAGCATACTCTTAAGCATTCCCCGATGCAAAAGTCTTCGAAAGAAATGCTTCAAACCGGATACACCGCGCGCCTTCTCATAACCATTCCCAATCCCATACCATATCTTGGCATTCATCTTGCTCTTATTCTCCATGAGGAAATATTCCTGCTGCGGTGTAGACAGAACGGAAAAGATCACATCCGGCGAAGCAATATTGATCTCATTTACCACTCCGTCAAAATCTCCCACACAGGCCTCCATGGAAAAGCTGCCCACGATCTGAAGCCGCTCGTAATCCTGGTGCAGAAGCTCCTCCAGTTGTGCGACCTGCTGGGCAGTCTCGCCAAACAGATATACCGTCTTGCTGTTGCGGATGATCCGCTTCATAAATTCCTTAAAAAACTGATGATCCACCGTCTCCTTGATCCTCTGGACAGAATTCACCCCCGCCGCCTTGAGAATCTCCTTATCACTGACAATGGCCAAATCCAGCTGCTCGATACATTCCTTCAAGGACTCGTCCTCTCCGGCCAGAACAAGCATCTCCATAGAAACATCTTCTATGGTATTCATAACCGTATTATTCAAATATACCTCCACCTGGAGCATTGCCTCCTGAACGGTATAATTGTCCAGCTGGATACCTAATATCTCTATCTTCTTGATCATAGACTACCTGTCCTTATTCTGCCTGCTTTCCAGAATACTATGCACTCTGCACAAAAAATGGATTTCCTTAGAAGTATACCAAAATATTTGTTTTTATTCAAGTGTTTTCTATTGCTATCTGAAAATTAGAATGTCAAGACTTTTTTAGAATTTTTTTACAAAATCTTAATTTTTATGACATGTCCACAAAACGCGTGTTTGCTTTTAGCCCTATGTAAACCTGGAAATTTATGGAATTTTATGTGGATAAAGTGGATAACTCCGTGTATAACTCTGTTTTTCTTAAAAAAGGGGGATTTTGAATGTGGATAACTTTTTTTAAAAAAAGGATTTTTCTCTGTTTTTTTAAACGGGATTTTGTCGCTTTGTGCATTTTGCTCAACAGTTCAGCCAGACCGAAGAAGGACGGCAAATTGTGCTTGCACAAATTTGGCGGACTGATGATGGTCTGAGGGAACGCCCGTTTATGAGCAAAGTTAGCTGCGAAGCAGCGAGAAAGCACTGTAAGTGCCTTTGCGAATGGGCGTGGGCTGAACTGTTGGCCGGTGCGGCTGTTCTGCGCAAGCCAGATATACAAAATCCCCCCATACCCGAGTATCGGGTATGGGGGAGGAAGTTCCTTAGAAGATTCTTCTCACCGCAAGGATCGTCTTATAATTGGCGGGTGAGGTGTATTTGATGCCATCGGTGCGGTTGCTGGCATGAACGATGGTATTGTTGCCTACGTAGATTCCCACGTGTCCGCTGTAGCAGACGATATCGCCCGGCTGCATGTCAGAGGTACTTACCCCATAACCTACGCTCCGCAGTGCAGAGGATGAATGCGGAAGGCCAACACCGAAGGCCGCATATACTGCCATTACAAAACCGGAGCAGTCCGCGCCGTTCGTCAGGCTGGTGCCGCCATATACATAGCGGTTGCCCACAAACTGACTGGCGTAGTTCGCAACGGATTGCCCGTCTCCGCCGGAGGGCGGATTGTAAGTTCTTGCTGATCCCGTGTCTCCGCTGGAAGAAGACTTGGAAGAACTGGAGCTCTTCTTAGAGGACTTCTGGCTGGCCGCCCTTCTGGCCTCCTCTTCCTTCTTAAGTCTCGCCTTCTCTTCTTCGATAGACTCAGCTACCTTATAATAATTCTTGCAGCTTACATACTCCGCTGACACATAACCGTCACCGTCGTCTGTGGCGACCTTCACCCAGCCGTCCAGCTCCTCGATAACCAGCAGCCGGTCACCAACTGTGGCCTGTCCAATGACAGATGCCTCCGTGGTAGCTTCGGAACGGATATTCAAGCTATTCACATTTACTACTGCGGTTCTGGTACTGATGGACTTGGCCAGCTCCTCATTGCCGGCAATGATATAATCACTCTTAATATATCCTTCACAAGTGCCGGAATGGATCTGATACCACTCTCCTTCCATCCCAAGCACGGTAACTGCTGAATTGCTGTACAGCTTCCCGACAACATCGCTCTCTGTGGTTGCAGCGCTTCTTATATTAATATAGGAATCCTCTGAGACATTGGACACACCGATGTCCGCGAATTCAGACTTCACAACCGGCACGTCATTGGCTGCCGCCTCCGCTGCCTCCTTCTCGTTCTTTACTTCAATCAGTTGACTCGCCTTCTGATTCAAAAACTGTGCCAGACTTGAGGCCACACCGCTTGCAGAGCCGGCTTCCTGCTTCTCAGCTACAACAGCTGCAAAATTCGATGCACCTGCCGTCACAGCGGCGTTGGATACAAAAGAATTCCCCGTTAATGCCACAACCCCCGCCATGCTTAAAGCCGCTACTTTCACTCTTGTACGAATCAAATTCCTGTTCATGTAAGCCTCCCAATTAATCGCTCTATAATCAAGACATTTATTACAACTTTGTTACGGAACTATTATAGCAGGGAGGTGCTTCTCTGTCAATGGAAAGTTTTACGAAATTATTACAGAATGTAATATAGAATGTACACCGTGAAAATATTATATTCTTAGAATGCAGATATTCCCCACTCAAAGAACACGTTCAATCAATCTCCCGAGTTTGCCACTTCATGTTTTTATTATTTTTTAATTTTTCCTTATTTTGCAA
>CAVGED010000091.1:0-5905 GCA_963628035.1 Paludibacteraceae bacterium | reverse complement strand
ATGGGGATGGAGAAAACATCAACTTCGAGGGCGTAAAGTAAGAGCCTAAGAGCCAAGTGGAGCAATCTGCCTGGCTCTTTGCTAAACAAAAATTTTTTTAAAGAAAGGAAGAAAAAATCATGAAAGAAAGAACAATCATCCAAACAATCATCACAGCCGTTATGGGGTTCCTCACCTCCATCTTCGGCGCATTGGCCGTTCCCATCCTCCTGATGGTGGCCTGCAACATCATTGATTACGGCACCGGCCTGGCGGCGGCCAAATACCGGAGCCAGCACATCAATTCCTATAAGGGCCTGCGTGGCATCATTAAAAAGGTGTCCATGTGGCTCCTGGTGGCCGTGGGAGCGGTAATTGACCAGTTATTACTGTACGCATCTACAACGGTTGGATTCAAGATGCCATTCACCTTCCTTGTATCCGGCATCGTGGCGATCTGGATCATCTGTAACGAAATTATATCGATCCTGGAAAACATCAAGGATATTGGAGTGCCGATCCCGAGCTTTTTGCTGCCGCTTACGAAGAACATTAAATCACATGTCAGCAAGATGGCGGGCGAGGAAGACGCGGAAGACGAAGCAACAGAGGAAAGCGAGGAATAATACATGGATATCAACAGAGAATATGTCAGCAAGGAAAATACCTACTCCGGCCAGAATCAGCCGAAGTATATCGTTGTGCATGAGACGGACAACTACCGTGCAACGGCCGGAGCGCGGACACACGCGATCGCACAATATAAGGGGCACCTAAGCACCTCTGTCCATTACTATTCTGGATCCGATGGTGTCTACCAGGCAGCAGAGCACAGTGACGGTACATACTCCATTGGCCGGGAGTACGGTGGGGACCATGTGATCCGGGACGCCAATAACCGCAATGCTATCAACATCGAGATTTGCGTCAACGAGGATGGAGATTACAACGTGGCAAGAGCCAACGCCATCGAGCTTGTTAAGTACCTCATCCAGGCCACCGGGATCCCGGCAGACCGCGTGATCCGGCACTATGACGCGAAAGGCAAGTATTGTCCGCGTAAGATGATGGATAATCCGGCGCTCTGGGAAGACTTCAAAGCACAGATTTCTGGCAGAGTAATATCTGGGGGCGCTGCAGCATACAAGACCGGAATGTATAAGGTCAACGTCGATGATCTCAACATCCGGACAGGCCCCGGCGTAGGCTATACGGTCTGCGGCGTGATCCAGGATCACGGCTCATACACCATGACTGAGATGTCCGGCTCCTGGGGCAAGCTGTTATCGGGAGCAGGCTGGATCAACTGCCACGAAAAGTATTGCACCTACCTGGATGGTGTGAGCACCGTAGAGCGGCGTGTCAATCCTTATCCGGTGCCAAAACGCACCATTAAGTACACCAAGGGCAAGGCCACCATGAAGGGTGACGATGTCAAGTGGGTGCAGTGGGAGCTGGTGGAGGCTGGCTATGATATCGACATCGATGGCAGCTTCGGCCCCGCCTCCGATCGGGCGCTGCGTGCTTACCAGAAGCAGCATGAGCTTACCGTTGACGGCAAGTGTGGCCCAGCAACAAGAGCCTGCATGGCAGCGTAATAGATAAGCTCCGGTTCATCACCTGTGCTACGCTACTTAATATTTACCTATATCTTCTATGGGGCAATGTATAGCCCCATTCGTATGTCATCAAAAGCGCAGAATCCGCAGCCGCCCCAAGCAATGCAAAGTCTTTTCCTTCGTAGATCACGCCCTTCTGATCGTCTGCAATCTTGGGTGCCAGAGCCACGGAAACCGGATAGCCGATGGCATTGATGGCCTGACGTACGTTTCCCACAAATTCGGCAAAAGCGACCCGATCCTGGGCCAGAATATATTCAAAGTCGATATCTACGCCTTGAAAGCCCTTTGTCTGGACTGTAGTCACCAACTGACTGATCAGGTTGTTTTGCGCTTCCACATCATTGACAATTCGCGTGATCAGATAATTATTAAACATTCCGTCCGGCCCGAAAGGCGTCAGGGTAAGGATCGGAGCCACCTCGAAGTCCAGCGCCATGGTGATCATGAAGCTGTCATCCAAGGCCGGAGGGATCAGATCTCCGTCCACCGTGAAACCATAGGAGAAGACATACAGATCGCTCAGATAAGGCAAGGTCTCCTCCAATACATAACGGCTGATAAAGGGATAGGCATATCCGCCCACATTTACCGTCCGACGCTCGGTCGCAGTAGTGCCCTTCGATAGCAGCAGGGCCTGCCCCAAAGCCAGCCGATAAGGATAGACGATCTGATTATTATAAAGAATCGAGTCTACTGAAACACCCTGGGCTGCAGCAATCGAATCCACGCTGTCGCCGGGCTGTACCACATAAATCTCCATAAAAAATCTCGTTTTTACCATCATATGTAAAAACGAGTATTTTGTGTCTCTGGTCTGTGCGGTGAATGATGCCATATGGTTTATCGGGATTGGCGGAGTATTTTTACGAATAAAATCCCTTTTTTACCACATCATCCCCAAGCTTCTTCTTCAACTCCTCCATCGCATGCTCTGCCCGGATCTCCTTCTGGGTTTTGGGCAGATCAAAGAGACTCATCTGCATCGGTTCCGCCTCCACCGTAAGCTTGGAGGTTCGAACGCCCAGAAGCCGGATGGGTTCGCCATTCCAGAGTTCGTCAAAGAGCTGGCAGGCGGCATCGTACAGTACCTTCGCATCACAGCTGGCAGGAGATAGCTGTCTCTGGTGGGAAACACGTGCAAAAGAGGCGTACTTTAATTCCGTACTGACCATGCCAGCCAGCTGGCCGCTTTTTTTCAGCCGACCTGCCACCTGGCTGGAGAGGGAGCGCAGGACCTCTTTGGCCTCCCCGGCAGTGACAGCATCCCGGGGCAGGGTGGTGGAATTGCCAATACATTTCAGGTCGGACTCTTCCGTATGTACCGGCGAGTCATCGATGCCGTTGGCGTACTCCCAGATCAGTCTGCCGTGGCTCTTCAGATGGCTGGTGAGGATGTTTACATCGGTATGTGCCAGATCCCCGATGGCCTCAATCCCAAGCTTGCGCAGCGTGGCGGCTGCGGATCGCCCTACCATATACAGCTCACTCACCGGCAGGGGCCACATTTTCTGTGGAATCTCCTCCGGGAAAAGGGTGTGAACCTTGTTGGGCTTCTGGAAGTCGGAGGCCATCTTGGCCAGCAGCTTGTTCCGGGAGATGCCGACGTTGACGGTGAAGCCGAAGGTATCGTAGACTGTGTCCTTGATCCGGGTGGCGGCGGCTACGGGAGATGGGTAATTGCCCTGCTTCTCGGTGAAGTCCATGTAGCATTCATCCACACTGACCTGCTCGATGTCCGCACAGAAGGTCATGAGCAGCTCCATCAGCCGCCTGCTGTACTGGGAATAGAGCTTATGGTTGGGAGGCTCTGAGACCAGTGTAGGGCATTTGTTCAGCGCATGAGTAACAGGCTCACCGGTTATGATGCCGTAAGCCTTGGCGGGGATGGACTTGGCAAGGACGATCCCGTGGCGGCTCTTGATGTCGCCGCCAATGATGGCAGGGATTTCCCGCAGATCTGTCGTAGAACCATTCTTCAGTTTCTCTACTGCGGACCAGCTCAGGTACGCAGAATTAACGTCAATGTGAAAGATTAATTTTTCCATGCTTAGAGTATACCACATTTTGTGTCGAAAATGTTAGAAAAATGATTTTTTTACAAAATATAGTAAAAAACAATTGACAAGACTTTAACACAGTGATATACTAAAAGCAGTGTTCGGTGTCAGATTCAAGAGATGAGGTGAAGAAAATGGCAGTACAACAAACAAGCATCAATAAGGTGCGGGCTTCCGTTCTTCAGCAGCTGGGCAGTAAGGTAATGATCCAGTTGGACAGAGGCCGCAATCGCGTAGAAGTGCAGGAGGGTGTTATCAAGGGAGCATATCCCTGTGTTTTTACTATATTAGTGAGTGACGAGAATGAGGATAATCCGCCTCAGCTGATGTCTTTCAGCTATGCGGACGTTTTGACAAGAGATATACGTATGAAGTTATGCTGACGGGAGATTCTGCTGTCAGGAATGAATAAAACTCTTCCACCCGGAATAGAATGTAGAAAGATTCGGGATGGGAGAGTTTTTATTGTGGAATTAACGAAACGATATATACATATGAATCGGGAAAAAGGAAGGGCATCCAGTCAGATCACGTTGGACGATGACTTCAATGTACCCGATTTAAAGCCGGATGTCATGCGGCTGGTTCAGGACAGGGGCGAGATCAAGATCGAGGAGGTGGCGGTCATTCCCGGACATATCCGGCTGGCTGGTGTGCTGCGGTTTCAGCTTCTGTATCGCAGTGACGGGGAGGAGCGGCGGGTCAGCTCCCTGAGTGGGGAGATTCCATTTCAGGAGAGTCTCGCTATGGACGGGCTTACCGAGTACGATACCACCAGGATCCGCTGGCAGATCGAGGATCTGTCCGTGGGGCTCATCAACTCCAGGAAGCTCAGTGTCAAAGCTTTGGTTATGCTTACGGCTGTGGTGAACGAGATCTACGACGAGGAGGCAGCGTCCGTGCGGGAGAACACGGCGGACGTACAGGTGTTGGAGTGTACCAGGGCGATGCTGCAGCTTTTTTTCGCGAAAAAAGATACCTTCCGTTTTAAGGAGGAGATCATGCTGCCATCCAACAAGCCGAACATCCGAGAGGTTCTGTGGAAGAGCGTGCAGCTGCGGGGTGTGGAGACGCGGCTTGTGGAAGACGGAATACTCATCAAGGGGGAGGCCTTGGTCTTCGTTCTCTATCTGGGCGAGGAAGAGGAAGAGCGGCTGCAGTGGCTGGAGTCCGCCCTGCCGTTTTCCGGGACGCTTCCGAGCAGCGGCAGCAATGAGGATATGACGCTTGATATCACGTATGATATTGCAGCCATGGAGCTGGAACCCAGGCCGGATTATGACGGGGAGGAACGCATGCTCCATCTGGAACTGGTGCTGGATCTGGATATCCGTGTGTATCAGGAAGAACAGGTTTCGTTCCTGGAGGATCTGTATGCGGTAAACTGCAGGCTTCTGCCGGAGTATGAATCGGCCGTGTTTGAACAGCTTCTGATCAAAAATGCCTCCAAGTGCCGTGTGTCAGATCGGATATCCATCGGGGAGAATCAGGAGGGAATTCTGCAGTTGTGTGCCAGTGAGGGCAGTGTCTCTGTGGATCATGTGGAGCCAACGGAGGACGGTCTTGCGGTAAGCGGCACGCTGAGTGTGCAGATCCTCTACGTGACTGCGGATGACAGAAATCCGCTGGCCTCGCTGAAGGACGTGATTCCCTTCCAGTATCTCATCGAGGTACCGGGGATTACGCCGGAGTCCAGATACCAGTTGGAGGCCTGCCTGGAGCAGTTGACTACCATTATGCTGGACGCAAGTCAGGTGGAGATCAAGGCAGTTATCGCCTTAAACAGTATTGTCTTCGAACGCAATCCACTCCGGCGTATCGTCAGTGTCCGGGAAGAGCCGCTTGATCTGGAGGCTCTGCAGGAGCGTCCGGGAATCGTGGGATATATCGCCAGAACCGGAGATCGGC
This sequence comes from Paludibacteraceae bacterium, assembly GCA_963628035.1. Classification (GTDB taxonomy): domain Bacteria; phylum Bacillota; class Clostridia; order Lachnospirales; family Lachnospiraceae; genus 14-2. Next base: position 339 of record CAVGED010000091.1, on the reverse strand, counting down.
TGTGGGATATCGCCAAGGAGAACTATACCACCATCGCCGGCATTCAGGAGACGAATCATCTGACGGAGGATGTGATGAAGGGCGGGGAGAAGATACTGATCATTAAGACCGTAGGGTGAGTGCAGGGGGTTAAGCTCCCCCTCTGCACTCACCCTACGGTTTGTTGATGGAGAGGGAGGGGAGATACAATCCGTATAAGGCTTCCTTTTGATTCCAGTATTACAATTAATTTACAAAAAATTTAAAAAATTAGCAGTTGTCAAGCGGAATCACAGATGTTATACCCTGACTTTTGCAGGAAAAATAAGTAAAAAATGCCCTCTATGCCAGTAAAATCAA
>CAVGED010000090.1:0-44809 GCA_963628035.1 Paludibacteraceae bacterium | reverse complement strand
TTTCAATCAGTAAATGGCAAAAAGCTTGTAAAATCAACATTTTTTACGGATAGCGGCGAGAGCTCATCGTCACGTTTCCGAGAATCTAGGTTAAATAGTTCTACCACGGCAATGTTATCAATTGTAATTATATCTGTATGGAAAGGTGTAGGTGCCAAAGCTCTCTTATTATTAGGAACATTGAAAGCTATACCTGAAGAAATCAACGAAGCAGCGGCATTAGATGATGCAAAACCATTACAGAAGTTCCTCAAGATCACACTACCTATGATTTCGCCACAATTATTTTATCTGGTAATTACCAGTGTTATGGGTTCGTTTAAGGTATTCGAAAGTGTACGAATCTTAACAAATGGTGGACCGGGTAATTCGACGGACGTATTAGTTTACTACATTTACCGATATGCTTTTAAATCCATGAAGATAGGATATGCAAGTGCGGCAGGTTGTGTATTGTCTGTAATCCTAATGATTTTCAGCATATTCTATTTCCGAATGCTGAGTAAACGGGTTCATTATCAATAGGGAGGTGCAAAGATGAAGCAGAAAGAGATTAGAGCATATAAGATGAAGCGAAAGGTTGCATCAGGTGTGAGCAATATTTTTAAAATATTGGCATGTGTGGTCTTTGCATTTCCGTTTTATTGGATGTTGATTACGGCCTTTAAGCCATACTTGGAATCCATTCAATTTCCACCGACATTATGGCCGAAAGAGTTTACGTTGGAGGCAGTGACAACGGTACTTAGTAAATTGGAGTGGGGAACATATTTAAAGAATACGGTTATCATAATCGGAAGCATTATGATACTGGAAGTTTTCGTAATGGTTCCGGCGGCTTACGCTTTTGCTAAATACGATTTTAAGGGAAGCGGAATATTGTTTGCGTTAGTAATGGGAGCCTTTGTAGTCCCGGGACAATTAAAGTTTATCACTGTATATATTATGTTTTCAGATTGGAATTTGATAGATTCGCTGATTCCACAGATTATACCATTGGTTGCGAATGCAGGAGGTATTTTCCTGTTGCGGCAAACATTTAAAACAGTGCCCGAAGAGATGATTGAATCGGCAAGATTAGATGGTGCATCCGAATTGCGAATCATGGGTAAAATCATGTTGCCTATGGCTAAGGCTTCATTGGCAACCGTCTTATTAGAAAGCTTTATCGGCAACTGGAATGCATACTTCTGGCCATTAGTTATGACAAACAATGAAAAATACAGACCGATTACATTTGCTATTGCAAAATTGAAAGATTTGGAAGGAGCAACAAACTGGCCAGTGGTAATGGCAGGAAATATGGTATTAGTTATTCCTACCGTAGTTGTATTCTTAATCTTTAGTAAACATATTATCAATTCAATGCGTTATCGCGGAATCAAATAAAAGGAGAGAAAGTAACATGAAACAATTGAAAAGAATTTTAGCAGTATTATTAGCTATGGTTATGCTGATGAGTTTAGTTGCATGTAACAGCAAAACGAATGGTGAAGATTCAGGTAAAGATGGAGAAAAGAAATCTGCAGAACAGGTATCAGGACCTATTACAATAGAATTTTGGCACACACGTGGTTCGGGTGCAAACGGAACACATATGAGTAAAGTTGTAGATAGATTCAATGAGACCAATGAGTATGGCATTACAGTTATAGCTACATTCATGGGTTCGTATGATGATTGCTTATCGAAAGGATATACATCATTGGCAGCAGGAAACAATCCGACAATTATGATTGCTGGATCAGGAGGTATTGAAATGTTGGCTGCAGAAGGTGTATTGGCTGATATGTCTCCATACATGGAAAGAGATGAATTTAACGTGAATAATATTCCAGAACAACTTCAACATTTTATGTTTTGGGATGATGAGGTTTTGAGTGTACCTTATACAGTTTCTACACCAATGTTCTTTTATAATAAGGCGTTGTGGGGAACAGAAGCACCGACTTCTATCGAGGATATGACTGTAAAGGCAGCGGAAGTGTCCAAAAACAATCCGGGCGTATATGCTTTTGGTACAGGCATCGATGCTCCGTTTATTCAGAGACCGATTTTAAAATCGTTAGGAAGTGACGGACTTTTAAACAAAGATGCAACCGGAGCAGGATGCCTGGAAGATGGCAGTATGGAAAAACTTTTAACAGATTGGTCAAACTGGATTAAGGAAGGCTGGTGTATGGCACCGGATGTTACTAGTTCAGGAACAAAGATGACTCAGGACTTTTTCCAAGGAAAGTTGGCTTCCATGTTCGGAAGTACCGGTAGTATGGTTAATATTATGAACAACTGTAAAAGTGCAGGTATTGATTTGGGAGTTTCACAAATGATTGGCTATGGCGGATACACGGCATCTGTCGGAGGTGGACATTTGGTTGTTTTAGAAAAGAATCACAGCCAGCAAGAAATAGCAGCGGCTTGGGAATTCATGAAATTCTTATACGAAGATCAACAAGTTGCAGAAAATGCAGCTGATACAGGATATCTTCCGATTACATATAGTTCAACAGAAACAGACATTGTAAAGAATCTGTGGGCTGAATATCCTGGATTTGAATTGGCATTCAAGCAAATTGAGTATGCTACATATAATACACGTTCTACTGATTCGGCTGAATGGAATACGCAGATAGGAACTGCAATCTCTTATGTAATTCAAGATAAGAGTATGTCGCCTAAGGAAGCAGTAGACTATTTAAAAACACAAGAAAAGATTATATTTGGTAATTAGTCTGAAATGGAGGACTTGCAGGATGAAAATATCGACTTCTACAGAGATGTGTGAACAGGTGTTGCGACAGACGGAACGATTTTACAGTTGCAAGGAAGCTATAGATGCCATCGCTTGGGCAGGATTTCAAGCGATGGATATCAACCTTCATCAATTCAGAGATGAATTGAGTCAATCAAATTGGCGCGAGTGGGCATTAGAACACAAGGAATATGCAGAGAAAAAAGGATTACCGATTACACAGGGACACGCGCATATGTATGGCAGTTTTGATTTCTATGACTATACAGAGGAAGAGATAGAGTATCATGCAAAATTAATATGCCGTGATATAGAGGCGGCTTCCATATTTGGTGTTCCCTGGTTGGTTATTCATCCGGATTCCTATTTGGACGAGACCTGGTATTCGCGGAAGCGTTCTATGGAAAAAAACCTAGAGCGTTTTAAGGCGTATGGAGAGGTCGCAGCCAAATATGGAGTTGGAATTGCAATTGAAAATATGATTGACAAACGTTCTTTACGAAGATTTGGTGCAGGAACAGAAGATATTGTTGAATTGGTAGAACGATTGGATGACAAAACACTGTTTGGTGTTTGCTGGGATATCGGACATGCAAACCTTCACCAAATGAATCAAGTGAATGCATTGCATGAAGTGGGAGAACGTTTAAAGGCAATACATGTTAATGATAATGATGGAGTGTTTGACAAACATTTATTACCATTTCAAGGGACAGTGAATTGGAAAGAAGTCGTTGGAGTTTTGAAAGATATTGATTATAAAGGCGATTTCACCTATGAGATACATGGCTATGCAAGAGGATTTGATCCGGAATTTCATCATAGGGGAATGCGGTTTGCAAGGGAATTGGCAGAACATTTGATAACCTTATAGGAGGGTAAAATGAAAAAGAATATGAAATGGTGGGTTTTATTATTCGTGTTGACTTTGATACTCGGCGGGTGTGGTACAGCGGAAAAAAACAATGAAAAACAAGATGAAACCGTTGTGTCAGAAAATGAAAACAAAGAAGAAACCGTAGAATATCCGTATGATTATGCATCAGCAGATTTCTTTGAGATTGAGAATTGGTGGGATTACGCACCGGTAGCAAGTGTTTCAGGTGTTTTAGAGGGTGATAAACCATTTTCGTTAGATGCAGTAGATGGTTTCACCACAATGCAGGGAGGATGTACAGACGGAACTTATGCGTACTTCCTTTTGGAAAAGAAGAATGTAATGGACGCACAGGGAGTTGGACATTCTTACTGTATGTTGTTTAAGGTTGATATGACTACATGGGAAGTAGTCGGACAGAGTGAGGCATTAGCTGTTGACCACGGAAATAGTATGACATATTGTACCAAAACGAATCAACTATTGGTAGCACATTGTCAAAACAGAACACAAGAATTCTCTTATATTGATCCAGACACACTTACCGTGACCGGTAGCAAATCGTTGGGAAGAAATTTTTATTCAATTACTTATAACGCTACATATGACAAGTATGTGATTGGTATCAAAGGTACAGATAAATTTGTAATCTATGATGGGGAATTCAATCCGCTTGGGGAATATCAAGGTGTTCAACTTCATGAAAACGGAAAGTTGGCATACCAGAATATTTATTGTGACGATGATTATATCTATATCACATATACAGGCGATGTAAATGCAATCATGTGTTATGACTGGAATGGATATTTCTGTGGTGTCTTAAAAGTAGATTCTTACCAAGAAAATGAGGCGATGTTCCAGGTTGGAGACCAATATTATATGACATTCTACACAGGTGGCGGCGGAAAGGTTTATCGTTTGGATTTTGAGAAGGATTTACTGTTCTAATCAGACAGGGAGGATTTGAGTATGAAAGTGAAAGGTAAACAATCGAAAAAGATAATTATTGCGTTGCTTGCCATTCTTATTATTATATTGGCCGGGGTAGGCAGTGTTGGCATCCTGTCGAAGACAACGAATAACAATCTGCAGAGTGACAAGCAATTGCGGAAACAATTGGCAGACGCTTCTGTTACTGAGATTGAATTATCAGGGGCAGTGGGTGTTACAGAGCCAATGGAAGTAAATGGCGCAAAGAAGATTACCGGAAAAGGTAGTTTGTGTGCTGCGAATGGATATGAAGCGACAGACATAGATGCATTATTAGTTTTGAATGATAAAGCAGATGTGTCATTGGGAGGCAATGTAACAATCGATGCTTCTAGTGTAGATTGCGCTATTTATGTATCAAAGAATGCATCTTTGACAATTGGCGAAGAGACACTTATTTCGAATGCAAAAGCTGCTAATATTTACAGTCTTGGAGAAGTATTGCAAACAGGTGGAACATTGGAAAAAGGTCACGATAACGTATATATTGCCAAAGGCGGACATTTCCTGTGGGAAGCCGGCAGTAATCTGAGTAGCGTGAACCATGGTGTTCACATTGAAGAAGGTGCAACTTTAAAAGCAACATCCGAGAATGCATCAATGCGTGAGGCAGGTTCACATGGTATTTTTTTACAAGGAACAGCAGAAATTAATGATATCCTCATTGTTAAAAGTGACGGTAATCAAATTGATGTCGGAGAAAATGCAACCTTAACAATCAATGGAGGCGACATCGCATACGGCAATTACAATGGTGTAAATAATCGAGGAACGTTGGTAATGAACGGCGGTTCCATTTATAACAGTGCATATTCAGGAATTGTTAACTCTGGAGAGACTGAGTTAAAAGCCGGAAGCCTACTTAATAATAGTGATAAAGGTATTTTAAATCGAAACGGAGGCAAACTGACGATTGTAAGTAAAGATATGACTATCGGAAGTAATGCTTACGGCATCGGAAATGAAGAAAATGCAGTTTGTGAATTAGCAAATGCAGCGATTCGTGCGAATAAGACAAATAACATTATCAATTTTGGTTATATGAACATTCACGATGTTACGATAGAAAACTCAGGAAGCAATAGTATTAACTCTAATTTTGGAGGAGTAACAATACTAAAGAATGTGATTATAGATGGAACAGGAAAGAATCACGGTATTTACTGTGAACACAATTCCGTAGTTGAACTGGAAAACGTGACCATTAAGAATATCACACAAAGAGGAATTCATAATCTTAACGGAGAAATCAAAGGAAAAAATGTAATTTTTGAAAATGTTGGAACAGCGTGCATTTCCAGTGCGGCGCATAAGCGTTTGGGCAGTGGGACAATCACTTTAGAGAATGTAAAAACTGTTGATGCAGGAAGTAATTCACTCTATTTAGATGGTGCTGGGGCAGGAATCGTTCACATTACAAATTCTGTATTTGGAGCAACAGGTTCTAATAATATCTCTATTAAGATGGGAGAAGCGCATTTGACAAATGTGGAAATCCAAGGGAATACGGAGGGCAGTGGAGAATCCGCACATGGAATATATGCTACTGGTGGGAAATTATATATGACAGACTGCACTATTAGTGGAGCAACAGGTAGTGCTGTTCGTAATAATGGTGGATATATTGAGATAAAGCAACTGAAAGTTGCAAACAATAAGGTTCATAATATTTTTGCTTCTAAGGGGACAACGATATTAAAGACCAGTACATTGGCTGCTTCTGGTTATCATCATGTGTATTGCAAAGGCGGTACAGTCACATTAGATGATTGTGTTCTGAAAAAAGGAGCTGTAAGTTGTCTCAGCGTTACTGATGAAGGTAAGGTAACAGCGCAAGATGCTATCTTTGAAGCAACTTCAGGTAACAATCTGACGATAACCGGAGGAAGCGTTATCCTGGGTAATACAAGTGTGCTGGGTAACTTGGCAGAATGCAATGATTCCACACATGGCGTATATATCAAAGCCGGAAAAATCAGTCTGAAGAACTCTTCCATTGGTTGTACTACAGGTAGTGCGATTCGAAACAGTGGAGGAATCGTAGAGGCAACAGATTTAAGTGTAAATGATATTAAGGTACATAACATCTTTGCGTCAGATGGTTCTACAGTAGTGAAAGACAGTGTGTTGAGTGCACCTGACTATCATCACGTTTACTGTAAAGGTGGCGAAGTTACAGTTAAGTCGTGTACGTTAGAGGAGGGAGCACAGAGTACATTAAGTGTTCCAACGGGCGGAGTCGTTAAGGTTGAAAATTCCAAACTTGGAGCTACTTCGCAAAATAACATCACCATCACAGGTGGTGCAGTTAGGGTTGAAAAATCGAAAATTTTAGGTAATTTATCTGATTGCAGTGCTTCTACACATGGCGTGTATTTGACTGCAGGAAACATATCTGTAGAGAATTCTACTATTACACATACAACCGGTAATGCAATCAGAACCAAAGGCGGAGACGTTAATGTTGATGGATTGCAAGTTTCGAATATCGGAATTACAGAGGTTGGTTCGCATGTTATTACAACGGCTGCATCTGATAGTGGAGTTTGTGGCAAGGTAATTGTTAGTGGCTTGTTATTAGGTGAGAATTGTTTGACAACGAACAGCAGATATGCGTTATACAGTGAAAATGATGGCTGTTATAGTGAAATCGGGTATAGCTCATTGACGGCAGGTAAAGACAATACATTGATTTGCAATAACAATGGAACAATCGTACTGCAAGAAGGACTGGAGTTGTACGGGGCTGGACGTGCAGTTTATAATCGTGGAATTATGATTATGAATGGTGGGAAAATCCACGATAACGGAGATGAGACACAGGGCGCAGCAGATGGTACTGCGATTGTAAATATCGGTGATCTTACTATTAATGGTGGAGAGATTTACAACAACTATACTAGAACATGGGCGGCTATCAATAATACAAAATCAAAAACCTACGTAGGTACCCTAATCATAAATGGCGGTAAAGTATATAACAATACTTCGGCACATCATGGAGGTGGAGTGAGTATTCTTAATGGAACACAAGGTGTAATTGCTGGGGCAGAATTCTATAACAATAAAGCAGCACAGTCAGGTGGTGCCGTGTATGTTGGAAAGAACAGTACATTATCTGTTTCGGACAGTAAATTCCATAATAACATTGGAACCGGAAAAGATATTATGTTAGTAGGTTTCGATCCCAATAGCAGTTTGAGTAGCCAGCTGACTTTGAAAGGCAAGATTGAGGCAGAAGAAATCAATAGTGCACAGAAAAATGCTTATGTTAGCATACAGGGTGTATTAAGCAATGGAAGTAGCATCATGTTAAATGTGCCAAATACCACAGGAAGCATTGTAGTGAAATCAGAGAATGCAGATGTTATGAGTGCAAATATGGCATATTTGAAATTAGTGAAAGCATTAGTGAGTGAGAGTTTAGGACTAAAACTTGACAGTGAACATCCGGAGCAGGCATTGCTTGCTACTGATACTACTCCGAGTGTATGTGCAAGTATTGGAGAAAACGAGTATTACTCATTGCAAGAAGCAGTAAATGCAGCGGCAAATGCAACAGATAATAAGGTGATAATAGAGATTATTAAGAGAATCTATTTAACAGATACCATTACAATTCCGGATGGATATGATATTACTATTCAGGATAACGGAACAAAGCGAACTATTTCACGTAGTAGTACATGGGCTGAAAATACAACAATGTTTAGCCTGGGAAGTGGAAGCAAATTATCGTTTGTATCTACAGGAACAGATGCTGAGCCGAAGTTGGTCATTGACGGTAATAAAGCAAATACAACAGCAGGTACAGTTACAAGACTTGTATCAATACCGACAGGTACAACAGTAAATGTCGGTGCGGGTGTACAGATTAGTAATCATAAAACACATGATGAAAAAAACAACAAAAATGGCGGAGCCATCAGTGTGGACGGCGGTATATTAAATATCACAGGTGGTGTTCTTAACGACAATGAAGGTGCACGCGGCGGAGCAGTGAATGTAACCGTATCAAACAGTGTAGTAAATATTACAGGAGGAACATTCTCTAATAATAAAGCAACTGTAGTGCATGGTGGAGCAATTAATGTGCTGAGTGGTTTGACAGGTTGCACATTTACAGTGAGAGGAGCAAATTTTACTTCCAATACAGCGACAAATCAAGGTGGAGCAATTTACTTTGATAACAGCACGATGGATGCAAGCATTGAGAATTGTACCTTTACTTCAAATACAGCACAGTATGGTGGAGCAATTGTAAACAATATTCAGAAAAAGGCTGGGGATAAAAAAGTTATATTGACTGGAAACACATTTACAGGTAATACAGGAACCAAAGGTGGCGGAGTGCTTAGTACAGGAAAGAATACAATCACTGTGTTTGATGACAATGTGTTCAGTGGCAATAGCGGAAGTACACAAGGCGCTGACGTGCGTGTAGGAGATGAGACATCAGAAATCAAACTGTCTGGTGCAAACTCATTTGAAGCGTATTTGTATAAGAAGGCATATTTATATCTCAATGAGGATTTTGCTGCAAGTAGTCAGATAACAATCATTTGCAACAATGACAAGTCAGAAGGAGATGTAATTGTACAGTGCGCGAAAGCAAATGTAGCAACTGCAAGTGTGAATTGCTTTACGCTAAGCGGTACAAAATTGAATGGATTTGTATTAACGGTAGATGGCACGAATCTGAAATTGAAAAAAGCAAATGGTATTAGTTTAGGTATTAGTTTATTAGCAAACATGCTCAGTGAATTATTGAGTAACCAGGAACTTTGAAAAGATGTTATAGGAGGCATTCTATGAAAAAGAACAAAATAGTGTTACCTATTCTTTTAGTAGTGAGTTCTCTGTTTGTAGCGTGTTCCCCGAAAGAACCGGGGAACACGACTGCAGAACCACAGGTTCTTCAGAGTAAAACAGAGAAAATGGTTGATTTGACAAAAATGACCCCAACAGCGGTATTTCAAGATGTGGCATTAGAAAGAAATACTGAGATGCGTGGCATTGGAGTCACAGAAGATGAGCAAACATTTTATATTTCCCAAGCATATGGCAAGTTGCCATCTGACTTAATGATTACAAAAGTGGAAAAAAAAGAGGACTCATGGGAAAAAACTGAATGGATGCATGCCAGTGAATCGGGTTATGGAAGCCTGAGTGTTGAAAATTCCGGTGATGGAAAAACATCTTTATGGTTAGAAAGTAACGGCACATTGGATGACATGGGAACTACGATTTCGTGTGTGGAGTGGCAGAATGAGGGATTTCTGCAAAGAGAATATGGGAAGACCATTTCATTTGATGATTTAGATGGATATTTCACATTGCAGGTAGATGCAGAGAATGATTGGGTTGTTTTACGTGTAATCAGTAGCGAAGGTGAACCACGATATGAATTCTATGATAGAAGCAGTTTGTTAGATGAAGAAGAGCCGGAATGTTTATATCGTGTAACATGTTCGGGTGGTCAAAAAGCACTACGCAAGGATGACAGTAAAGGACGTTATGGTACAGTAACCTTCCGTGGATTTACAGTAGGTGATGGTTATATCTATCAGGTACATGGAAGTGCGCAGGGAAGAATCTATATTGCGGCATTTGATATGGAAGGACAATTAGTATATTGCAAAGAAATGAAAGAATATACAGAACTCACATATCGTCAGCCAGAGGCCTTGAGCTATGTAAATGGAAAATTGTATATGTTACTGACAACAGGCGAAAAGGATGATCGGCTGGCGACAGTGTTAACTTTTGAATAACGATTGGGAGGATTGTTTTATGGAAATAAAATATGAACAACCAGAAATAGAATTGATTACATTAGAGATTGATGTAATCACATCTTCATTTGTCGAAGGTGAAGGTGAAGAGTGGGAAAATTGGTAAACAGATAAGGCGTTTCGAATGGAGGAAAAAAATGAGATTAAGAAAATCAACGAAAAAGATTTTGATGGGAGCATTTTCTTTTGTATTACTTTCTGTCAGTGCACTGTGCATCAGTCATTTGTCAAAAGCAGAAGAGCAGGGCATATTAGCAGTGCATTATGAGGATATATCAACATATCGAGGCGATAACGCAAAAATACCAAGCATGTCTGACTATGTTTTTGCCGGATGGTATAATACATATGATGAAAGTACAAAAGAATTTAGTGAGCCGCTTTCCAAGGATACGGTAACTGATGAGAATGGTGCTTGGGCAAAATTTGTTCCGAATTATGTTTTGAACATAAAAGCACAAGTGAGTTCAAATGTGTTGTCAGGTGACATATCAACTGAAAATCCGGCAGCTATTCGTCTGGTGACTAGCGTGGATTCGCTTCAATATGATACGGTTGGCTTTGTAATTACCAGATCTGACAAAGAAGATTATAGAAAAGAAACTAGTGCTAAAACTGTTTCGAAAACATTATATTATGTTGGACAGCAGGGTGGAGCATCGATGCCTATAACACCACAGGAGATTTTTGGTGAATGCGCAACGTATTTTAGAGCATTTACGTTTACTAATATGCCGGAAACTGCAGTTGATACAGAGATTATCGTGACACCATATTGGATTACGTTGGACGGTACAAGAGTTGAAGGTACACAAGGAGTAAAAACATTAAATAAAGGACGTTCATGGGTCTTTGTAAATACAAAAGCAAACTCCGACGGAAAACAATACGGAACGAAGGAACATCCGTATACAAATATATCGATAGCATCGGCTGATGTGTTAGATGATCAAGAAGGAAGAGTGTTTCTTCAAAGTGACATGGAACTTACAAGTCAGATTGAAATTGGTGATGTAAATGTTACAATTCAAGATGATGGTACAAAGCGCACCATTTCACGTAGTAGTGCATGGGCGGATGATGTGGCAATGTTCAAGTTGGGAAGCAAAAGTCAATTATCATTTGCCTCTACGGGAACAGATGAATTACCAATGTTAGTCGTTGACGGTAATAAAGAAAACATAACAGTAGGTGCATCTACAAGACTTGTATCGATACCGACAGCTACAACAGTAAGTGTCGGTGCGGGTGTACAGGTTAGTCATTTCAAAGCGACAAGTTCTGCTACAAACGGTGAGATTGGTGGAGCAATCAGTGTTAACGGTGGAACATTAAAAATCACAGGTGGAATTTTTGATGGTAACGAAGGGGCTCGTGGCGGAGCAATCAACATATCAGCTGCAAATAGTATCGTGAATATTACAGGTGGAACATTTTTAAATAATGTTGCCACAGCAGTACATGGTGGAGCGATTAACGTATTAAAGGCTTGTACAGAATTCAAAGTTGAGGGAGCGACTTTCATTGGAAATAAAGCAACAAATCAAGGTGGAGCAATTTACTTTGATAACAGCACAATGGATGCAAGCATTGAGAATTGTACCTTTACTTCAAATACATCACAGTATGGAGGAGCAATTGTAAACAATATTCAGAAAAAGGCTGAGGATAAAAAAGTTACATTGACCGGAAACACATTTACAGGTAATGCAGGAACCAAAGGTGGCGGAGCGCTTAGTACAGGAAAGAATACAGTTACAGTATTGAACAACAATACATTTAGTGATAACACGGGTGCTTCACAGGGCGCAGATGTACGTGTTGGAGATGAAAATTCTCAAGTGAAATTGTCTGGAATTAATAATATTGAAGTGTGGCTGACTAAGACGGCATACTTGACACTTGCAACTGATTTTGACACAAGTAGTAGAATGGATGTGCTTTGTGCCGATAGTAGGGTTACGGCAATTAATGCGCTTGTAACATGTGAAGATCCAACTAAAGCAACAGATAGTTTGAACAGTTTGGTGTTAAAAGGTTCGAACCTGACGGATTATACGTTAGGAGTTACTGAAGCAGGTGATTTGATTCTAAAAAAACTGATATATCCGATAGCGGGATATAACTACAAAGATTCAAATATTTTTGCATTAGAAAATTGGAAAGGTAATATTCCAACGGCTGAATAAAAAATTAAACTAAAAAGACAACGGATTGAATGGAGCGAAAATATGAATTGGGAAGCAAAATGGTTAAAACCAGTTAGAGAGATGGGCGATGTTCCGCCGGTATACATACAAGATTTTGATTTAGCAAAGGAAGTGAAACAGGCTACACTTTATATTACTGCAATGGGTGTTTATGAGGCGGAAATTAACGGTCAAAGAGTAGGAGATTTCATCTTGGCACCAGGTTGGACTGCATATCGTGAAAGACTTCAATATCAGAAATATGACGTAACAGATATGTTAAAAGAGACAAACGAAATTACAGTTGTAGTGGCTAAGGGATGGTACCATACACACATGATGTCTTGGGAAGATAGAGGAGGAAGATGGAAAGAAATCACAGAGACTCCTTCTGGACTATTAGCACAGCTGATGATTAATTATAAAGATGGAAGTCAAGAGATTGTAGCAACCGATGAGTCGTGGAAGGTAGCAGAAGGACCAGTACGTTTTGCTGAAATCTATGACGGCGAGATTTACGATGCCAATATCGCTTTGGGAGAAAAAGAATCTGTAGAGATTTTTGAAGGTCCATGGAAAACTCTGATCCCGCAAGAAGGTGAAGAGGTTCATACACATGAACGTTTAACTGTGGCTGACATTTTTGTAACACCAAAAGGAGAAACAATTGTAGATTTTGGCCAGGAAATTACAGGTTATGTGGCTGTAACTGTAAATGTAAATGCAAAGGAAGGTGATGTAATTGATTTTTCTTTTGCAGAAGTTATGGATAAGGAAGGAAATTTTTATAATGAGAACTACCGTAGAGCAAAATGTCAATATCATTATATTTGTAAAGATGGGGAACAGACTTTTGAGCCAACCTTGACATTCTATGGTTTCCGTTATATTCGTATCAATCAATTTCCGGAAGGTGTAGAAGTAACACCGGATTGTTTCATAGGTGTTGTAGTGCATTCAGAAATGAAACGTACCGGATGGGTAAGTTGTTCGAATCCAATGTTGAATCGTCTCTTTGACAATGTATTTTGGGGACAGAAAGGTAACTTTTTGGATGTACCTACAGATTGTCCGCAGAGAAATGAGAGACTTGGTTGGACAGGAGATATTCAAATCTTTGCAAAAACAGCATGTCTGAATTATGACGTAGAAAAATTCTTGACAAAATGGATGGCAGATGTGGCAGCAGAGCAGTGGGATGACGGTTATATCGGATGCATTATTCCGGAAGTATTCCATCGTCCTACAAGTAGTGCAGCGTGGGGAGATGTAGCAACAGTTTGTCCTTGGCAAGTATATTTGGCATATGGTAATCCATACATTTTGGAAAAACAATATGAATGTATGGAAAAATGGATCTATTACATTTCTACACACACAGAAAAAGAAAATCTGTGGATAGGATGCTGTAATCATTTTGGAGACTGGGTGGCATTGGATGCACCTTCCGGTAGCTTCAAAGGTTCTACGAGAGATGAGTTCGTTGCATCAGCATTTTATGCATACTCTACTGGATTGGTAATCAAGGTAGGTAAAGTGTTAAATAAAGACGTTTCAAAATACGAAGAACTTTATCAAAATATCGTTGCTGCATTTAGAAAAGAATTTCCAGAATACTATACACAAACAGAGTGTATTCTTGCGGCGTATTTTCATCTGGCAAAAGACTGTCAGGCGACAGCTGACCAACTGGCAGAAATGGTAGTAGCATGTGGAAATCAAATTAAAACAGGTTTCGTAGGAACACCTTACATTTTGCATGTATTGAGTGACTATGGACATGCAGATTTAGCTTATACATTATTACTTAGAACAGAATATCCATCATGGCTGCACCCGGTAACACTGGGAGCAACAACTATCTGGGAGCATTGGGATAACATCATGGAAAATGGGGAATTCTGGGCACCTAGAATGAATTCATTTAATCATTATGCTTTTGGTTCAGTGATTGACTGGGTATATACTTCAGCTGCAGGTATTCGTACAGTAGAAGAATATCCGGGTTATGCAAAAGTAAAGATTGAACCAAATCCGGATGAACGTTTAGATTGGTTGAAAGCAGAAGTAGATACAAGAAATGGACGAGTAAGTTCACAGTGGAAGAAGCAGGACGGATTGTGGCGTTATGAGATTACAACTCCGGTAGAGGCAGAAATTTTTATTGATAATCAGAGACATGTGGTAGGACCTGGAAGTTTTATATTTTATAGTGTAATGAAATACAATTCAGGGAGGATTCGGACTAACTTATTTCCGGATGAGTAAATGCCACTTTGTAAGATTATTTTCATTGTTTTTTACAGAAAAATCCGTTATACTAGAGAAAATGACTGGTATAACGGATTTTAAATTTCACAGAGGGATGGCTTAGGAGGTGTTCTGATGGGAAGAAACGTAGCAATAGGGATACAATACTATAATGAAATTATAGAAAATAATTATTTTTATGTGGACAAAACAGCATTTGTTAAGGCATGGTGGGAAGCAGGAGATGCAGTAACACTGATTACTCGTCCACGGCGTTTTGGAAAGACCCTGACCATGAGCATGCTGGAACAATTCTTTTCTGTAAAGTATGCAGGCCGGAGCGATCTGTTTGAAGATCAGTCTATCTGGAAAGAAGAAAAATACCAGAATCTGCAAGGAAGCTATCCGGTTATCAGTCTGTCCTTCGCGAATGTAAAAGAGACCAGCTATGCCATGGCCAGAAAAAAGATCTGTCAGCTGCTGACGGAATTATATGCAGAGTACGCGTTTTTATTAAAAAGCGGCGTTATGGAAGAGACAGATAGGTTTTTCTTCCAAAACGTAACCATGGATATGGATGATGTGCAGGCAACCATGGCAATTCATAATCTTGCAAAATATCTGTCCCGGTATTATGGAAAAAAGGTCATCATTCTTCTGGATGAATATGATACCCCCATGCAGGAGGCATATGTGGATGGATACTGGGAGGAGCTTGTAGCATTTACCAGAAGTCTGTTCAATGCCACATTTAAGACAAATCCATGGCTGGAACGTGCAATCATGACGGGCATTACCAGGGTGAGCAAGGAATCTATTTTTTCTGATCTGAATAATCTGAAAGTTGTCACTACTACTTCGGATGAGTATGCTGCCTCCTTTGGGTTTACAGAAGAGGAAGTGTTTGCGGCCATGGATGAATATGGGTATTCGGATAAGGACAAGGTGAAACGTTGGTATGACGGATTTATTTTTGGAGCACATAAGGATATATATAATCCGTGGTCGATACTGAACTATCTGGATACAGGAAAGATCGGAGTTTACTGGGCGAACACCAGCTCAAATAGTCTGGTGGGAAAATTAATTCGCCAGGGAAGCAGGAACGTAAAAACTTCTTTTGAACAATTGCTGAAAGGAGATCATCTGTATACACCTATTGATGAGCAGATTGCGTACGATCAGCTGAATGGAAACGAGAAAGCTATCTGGAGCCTGCTTCTGGCCAGCGGATACCTGAAGGTTGTAAGCCACGAGGAGTACAATGAGATTCCATACGGAAGAAATCCGGAGTATGAATTGGCCTTGACCAATGGAGAGGTGCAGATCATGTTCCGCAATATGGTCAGCGGATGGTTTGTGACGGCAGAGGCAGATTATAACGATTTTATCAAGGCATTGCTGGCAGGCGATGTGAAGGCGATGAATGTCTACATGAACCAGGTGGCGCTGGTAACCTTCAGCTCCTTTGATACGGGAACAATGCCGTCAAAGAAGGCAGAACCGGAACGCTTTTACCATGGATTTGTCTTAGGACTGATGGTAGAGCTGGCTGACAGGTATTCTATTTCTTCAAACAGGGAAAGTGGTTATGGAAGATATGACGTATTGCTTGAACCAAAGAAAGAAGGCGAGGATGGCATCATTCTGGAGTTTAAAGTCCATGATCCAGATGAGGAAAAGACCCTTGCAGATACGGTGCAGCAAGCCTTAAAACAGATTGAGGACAAGAAGTATGAGATGGTTCTGCGGGAAAAGGGAGTCCCAGCGGAACGGATCCGAAAATATGGTTTTGCGTTTGAAGGAAAAAGGGTTATGATCGGATAATTTATATTCTCCGTATGGCAAGGTTGCCCTTGCGGGCGCTCATTTAAGCCTGGTTGTTTTCCGAATGAGCGCCTTGGATCAGAGACCATTCTTCCAGATCGGAGGGCTGAAGCTGATAGACCCATTTGTAGTCATCGCTGCGTAGATAGGAGGTATAGATCTCCGCTACTGCACCGAGCGGAAGTATTGTTTCCAGTGAATCGGAAATACGTATTTCAAAATCTTCGACAATGGATAACACATTCTCGCGGATGGAGGTTTCCAGCTGGTTTAGAAAATAATCGCCCAGCTCCAGCATAAAGCCGTAGAGTACCACCAGCTCCGGATTCAGCAGATTGACTGTGTTGGCGATGAGCACGCCAAGCCGTGCGGCAATATTTTTGACATGATACATGCACAGACGATCATTTTCGCCCAATGCCTTGCGGATTGCCGATATGGTAATGTCTTTGTTACTATCCAGATGGGTACTTAAAGTAGAGAATACACCGTGATTTAAAGCGTCCTTAAGTTCTGCGATCAGATAAGGGTAGGCGGTGCTGTTCTCTACACATCCGGGTTTTCCGCAGTAGCAGAGCTTCTGGTTTGGGGCTCCATAGCTTATGACAGTGTGCCCCAGTTCACCGGACATGCCTTTTGCACCGGTAACCGGGACACCATTGCAGCAGATAGAAGCACCGATGCCATTGGATAATTCGATGCAGATAAAGTTTTGTACACCCTTGGCAACACCGAAATGCTGCTGAGCCATAACCGGAAGAGTGACCCCACTGTAGACTTCAACATGCAGCTGAAAGAGCTCTTCCAGACGGGGTTTTAATCCGAGGTGCACCCAGTCATTGAAGTGGGAGTAATCCGAGGACAGAGTGCCTCCGGTCTGATAACCGGTAGGATCATGATGCGGTTCGCCGATACCGATCCCAAGAATCTCTTTGTTATGGAAAGCTTCCAATAATATTTTTACACGATCTATAATCTGACTGATCAGAATATCTTTCCCGATATCGGGTGAAAATTTCAATAAATCCTGTTTCAGGATTGAACCATCGACCTGTGAAACGATAAAATTAACAGAGTTGGAAGTAAAAACCATGCCTATAGCACACAGATGAGTTTTGTTGATCTCCAGCAACGTTCTTCTACGGCCATGACCGGCAGAGTAGTTTCCGGTCTCAACGATCAATTGTTCCTCCAAAAGTCCCTTGATGATATCACTGATGCTTGCCGGACGGTAATCGGTAAGATTGATCAGTTCGGTTCGGCTGATGGGACCAAGGTGGTTGATGATGTTTAAAATCAATCGACGTTTGTATGAATGGTTGTTATGTGGCATAAATTCTTCCTCCGGTAAAAATGTATTCATAGTTTAGCATGTTTTTCCAGAGAATGCAACTGCTAGAAAAATATCAAAAAACTACCAGAGAAATATCAAAAAATTATTGACAGAAAAAGGCGTTAATGATATGCTTATAAAAACAAAATCGTAATTAATGAGAAGGCAAAATCAAATGATAAACCGCCAATAATTACGAAAAAGTAAAAAGAAAAATGGGAGGAAAACGAATGAAAACGTATAATGCAAAGGAATTTCTCATGCAGAGGGTCAAAGCCAACAAACCGATACTGGCCTATGATGAGAAGCTTGATCATGATGTGTGGAAAAGTCAGGCAGAGGAAAAGTTGAAAGAGCTGTTGGGGCTGCCTCTTACAAAGTGTGAGGATTGTTTTGAAATAACAGAACAGAGAGTAATGGCAGATTGTGAAAGGATAGAATTTGAATTCCAGAGTGAGGAAGGATATTGGATCCCTTGTACAATGTTAAAACCACTAGGGCAGACGAAGCCGCTTCCTACAGTCATATGCCTCCAGGGACACTCTACAGGAAAGCATGTTTCACTTGGGGAATACATCTATGAAGGGGATGAAACACCACCGGGAATGGATCACGCCCGGCTGGCTGTAAAAGCAGGATATTGCGCGGTTGCTATGGATCAGCGGTATATGGGTAAGACAGAGCAGGACGCAAAGGGAAATCCGGGCTGTATTACATACAACACAGCACTGATGGCTGCTATGATGGGAAGAACGGCTATTGGCGAGCGTGTGTGGGATGTGCAGAGGCTCATCGATGTGCTGGAAACATATATGACAGATGTTGTCAATAAGGATCGAATCGTTTGTCTCGGAGGCTCTGGCGGAGGAACAGCAACTTTCTATGCGGCGGCTCTGGAGAAGCGAATCTATATGGCAGTTCCTTATTGTGCGGTCTGTACTTATGAAGAATCCATCATGGCGATGATGCACTGCTCATGTAACCATGTGCCGGGAATTCGACTTTATTTTGAGATGGGTGATATCGGATGTCTGATTGCACCCCGAAAGCTGCTGATCGTCAATGGGGATCAGGATCCGATTTTTCCGATTGAGGGAGCAAAAGCCAGCTATGAAGTCATAAAGAAAGCATATCAGAAGCTGGGAAGCGAAGAAAACTGCAGGATGGAGATCGGACATGGAAGGCATCAGCCGTATCCGGATATCATCTGGCCTATCGTCAGCAGAGAAGTAAGAATAGT
The DNA here is from genome assembly GCA_963628035.1 of Paludibacteraceae bacterium. Taxonomy (GTDB): domain Bacteria; phylum Bacillota; class Clostridia; order Lachnospirales; family Lachnospiraceae; genus 14-2. Next base: position 25,553 of record CAVGED010000090.1, on the reverse strand, counting down.
ATGAAGACGTGGAGGGAGGACGGAAAATGAATTGTTATGATAACAGGGCAGAAAACATAAGGATCGCATATATAGGAGGCGGTTCCAGAGGCTGGGCATGGGGATTTATGAGCGACTTGGCATCCTGTCGGGAGATGTCCGGGGATGTGTATCTCTATGATATAGATTTTGAAGCGGCAAAGCACAATGAAATAATTGGGAATTATTATAAGGCTTGTGAAGGTGCAGAAGCAATCTGGAATTATCATGCTGTGGAAAGTATTGGAGAGGCATTGACCGGGGCGGATTTTGTCATTATATCGATTTTGCCGGGCACTTTTGACGAGATGGCTTCTGATGTGCATACGCCTGAAAAATATGGGATTTATCAGTCTGTCGGCGACACCACAGGTCCGGGCGGGATCGTCCGGGCTATGCGTACGATTCCCATGTATGAAGAAATTGCAGAAAACATTCGGAAATACTGTCCAGAAGCATGGGTTATCAGCTATACAAATCCCATGACCCTCTGTGTAAAGACTCTGTACCGGATATTTCCACAAATCAAAGCCTTCGGCTGTTGCCATGAAGTGTTTGGCACCCAGAAGCTTTTGAAGATCGCTTTGAAGGATATCTGTAATGTGGAGGTGGCAGATCGGAGAGAAATACAGGTAAATCCTATAGGTGTGAACCATTTTACGTGGTTTACCAAGGCCAGATATCGTGATATCGATCTGTTTCCGGTATATGCTGAATTTGTGAAGAAATATGCAGAGACAGGTTGGCGGGAAAATGCGGATAGGAACTGGATGAATAGTTCCTTTTCCAGTGGCGAGCGGGTGAAGATGGATCTGTTTCGTCGTTATGGCTATATTGCTGCGGCCGGTGACCGACATCTGGCAGAATTCTGCAATGGAAAATGGTATTTAAAGGATCCGGAAACGGTAAAAGCATGGAAATTTGGATTGACGCCAGTGGATTATAGGAAGAATGAGTTGAAGGAAAGATTGGAAAAGAGTAGGCGTCTGTGCAACGGGGAACAGCAGGTAGAGATCAAGGGAACTGGTGAGGAAGGTGTAAACCAGATGAAAGCTCTGCTGGGATTGGGAGAGCTCGTAACCAATGTTAACATACCAAACAGGGGACAGATACCAAATCTTCCCATTGGTGCTGTGGTGGAATCGAATGCCGTATTTCGCGCAGATGCCGTCACACCCGTAGTTGCCGGAGATGTTCCGGTGGAGATTCATTCCATGGTATCCAGAATAAGTACAGAGCAGGAACAGATAAGCAAAGCGGTTGCGGAACGGGATCTGGAGAGGATATTCAATACATTTGCGGCAGATCCATTGGTGACATGTGCCTATGATAATGCTAAGGAACTTTTCAAAGAAATGGTTTATAACACCAGAGAGTATCTTGATTCCTATGATCTGTCATGGCTGAAAGTATAAGGCGGCAGGTAACGGAATGAGTGTTTCAAAAACGGACGAATTGATAGCAGAAAACAAAATGACAGCTACAAAGCTGAAATCTATGGCAGTGGATCTGCTGCTGGATATGGTAGGAAGCTTTCTGATAGCGGTAGGTATTTATAATTTTGCGGCAGCATCGGATTTTCCCTTTTCGGGAATCTCTGGTATTGCACTGATCTTTTGCCATTTTTTCAAGATACCTATCGGGGTAATGACAGTGCTTTTGAATGTGCCGATTATTCTTATGTGTGCCAGACGGCTTGGCAGAAGCTTCTTCCTGAGATCTTTAAGAACCATGGCAGTCTCCGCCTTTTTTATGGATGTTGTGGCACCACTCCTTCCGGTCTATGAAGGTAATCTGATGCTCTCCAGTATATGTCTGGGGGTTATTTCCGGACTAGGGTATGCCTTAATCTATATGCGCGATACATCCACCGGCGGGATGGATTTTGTGATTATGGCCATTCGCTCCATAAAACCACACCTGTCACTTGGCAGAATCATTATTGTATTGGACTGTTCTGTGGTGTTGCTGGGTGGGATTCTCATGAACGGAGACGTAGATAGGATTATCTATGGTCTGATTGCCAGCTATATTCTTTCCGTGGTAGTGGATGCGGTTATGCACAGTTTGGATGTCAGAAAAGTAGCTTTGATCGTAACGGAGCATGGACAGCAGGTGTCAGATAAGATTGATGATTATACTCAGAGGGGCACTACGCTGCTGAAAGGACAGGGCGGTTATACAGGATCCGATAAACAGGTAGTTATGTGCGCCTGCAGCAATAATCAGATACACAGAGTGCAGGAGGCTGTAAAAGAGGTGGATCGAGAGGCTTTTCTTATCATCATGGAGGCCAATCAAGTGCGAGGAAATGGTTTCAGGCTCTGTTAGTACAGAAGGAGGAAAATGAGGTGAAATATCAGATTTTTTCAGAAAACGAATGGCTGTATCCGGACAGTGTTATTACCGAAGAAAACAGCAGCATAGAATTGTACAGTGCCAGAAACGCAGATGTGTGTTTTCAGGTGCTGACAGATATGAATTTAAAGGGTGGGGAGGAATGCAGCTTCTTGACAGAAAATCTGGACTGTGAAGTGGTCGGATATCAGCTGCTGCCTGCTCACGTGGAGGAGAACAGCAGCGCGACCTACCATACAACGTTGGATTATGACAGCGTGAAGGAGTTTGTTACAAGACAGGCGCCTTTTGATGTGTACGATATGACGCGCCCCTTAGAGAGCGGGATTCTTTTAGCTGGACGTGCAGCATTTTTCCTGCGACTGAACGTGGAGGCTGATGCAGCGCCGGGACTGCATCAGGGCAGGATAGCAATAAAGGCAGGAGAGGAACAGATAGTTCTGACGGTGTCTTTGAAAATATATCAGACGGTGATTCCGGAGCTGAAGGACGCAGCCTTTCATATGACGAATTGGATTCATCTCCCGGCAGTAAAGAAGCTGCACCATGTAGAAATCAAGTCGGAAGAGTACTATAAGGTGATTCAAGAGTATGTGAGAAATCAGGTGGATATGCGGAGTGATTATCTGAAGATCCCCATGGGCGAACCGGTGAAAGACGAAGAAGGCAAGGTCATTGACTTTGATTTTAGTCATGCAGCCGCGGTTGGAAATCTGGCTCTGGAATGCGGGATGATCTATCTGACGGGAGAATTTCCGGCAACCTGGTTAAAGTGGGATGATGCCAGTTTGTATTTGAATTGGGATCATGAGGTAGCCATAGGAACACTGGAGGGGTACCGTCAGCTGAAGCTATATTTCACCCGCGCATGGGAATGTGTTTGCAAGAATCATTGGCAGAATTGCTATACCCAGAGCCTGACGGACGAACCGCAGTTTCGAAATCAGGCAGACTACCGTGCTCTGTCTGCCATTTGCCGTAAGTGCATGCCAGGAATCACGATTCTTGAAGCAGTGGAAACTACTGATATTGCCGGTGCACTGGATATCTGGGCAGTTAAGCAGGCTACTTATGAGAAATATATCGATATTTACCGCACGCTGCAGGATATGGGCGAGGAAATGATGATTTATTCCTGCGGATTTCCGGCAGGAGCCATGATGAATCGAGTTATCGATCTGCCACTGGTGGTAAGCCGTCTGTTTATGTGGGTGTGCTATCATTATCACTGCCACGGTTTCCTGCATTTTGGATATGGAGAGCATAACGATGAGATCGAAGGAAGCACTTGTCTGCGCGTCAAAGAAGGTGTGACACTTCCACCGGGAGACGCCTTTATCGTATATCCGGCTAAGGATAACCCTTATGGGGTATGGTACAGTATACGAGGACATCATCAGCGACTGGGAGCCTTCGACCACGAGCTGTTCTGTATGCTTGAAAAGAAGTATTCTTTCGAAAAGGCAGACGAGCTGATTACACGCTGTTGCCGGGGATTTGAGGATTACCAGACAGATACGGAACTGGTAGAGAATATACGCCATAGCGTACTGGAACTGTTGGGCTAGAAAAACAGTGATTAAGAAAGATTCTTGTTAGAGGAGGTAATTATGAGTATGACAATGGAGCAGCTGATCGGAGTGGATGAGAAGGAACTTCCATTGGAGAATATTGTAAGTGATGGTGGGTACTGCGGAATCTTCCGTACGATCGCTTGTGTAGGAGACAGCCTGTCATCCGGAGAGTTTGAAGCAACAGACGAAGAAGGTAAGACAACCTTCCATGATATGTTTGACTATTCCTGGGGGCAGTATCTTGCTCGTATGGCAGGCTGCAAGGTCTATAATTTTTCCAGGGGCGGTATGACAGCGAAAGAATACTGCGACAGCTTTGCCAAGACGAATAATTTCTGGAGTCCGAAGCTGGCGGCACAGGCTTATATCCTGGCACTGGGAGTAAATGACATACACGGACAGGAGCAGCCTGTAGGCAGTATCGCAGATATCTGTGATGAGGATCCGGAGCAGAACGCAGATACCTTTGCAGGGTATTATGCCAGAATTATTCAGCGATACAAGGAGATTGAGCCGAAGGCTCGATTTTTTCTGATGACTATGCCTGCCTTGAAGGGGGATCAGAAGCATTACAAAGAAGATGAGGAACATTCCGCGCTTTTGTATAAAATGGCAGAGCATTTTTCAAATACCTATGTGCTGGATATACGCAAATACGGACCAAGGTACGATGATGAAGCATTTTGCAGAAAATTTCTAATGGGACACATGACGCCCACCGGATATGTACTCACCGCCAGAATGGTGGCTTCTTATATCGATTATATTATCCGCCATCACATGGAGGATTTCAGACAGGTAGGTTTTATCGGAACACCGTTCCGGAATACGAAGGATGTTTTGTAAATATGGGGGGATGCAGCAGTGTATCGTGTAATGGTTGTGGAAGATGAGGTAATTGTCAGAGACTGGCTAAAGAAACGTGTGAGATGGGCGGACTGTGGCCTTACGGTCTGTGCTGAGGCTGCCAATGGGCAGGAGGCGCTCCTGCTGTATGAAAGGGAGCGACCGGATATTATTCTGACAGATATACGAATCCCTATGATGGATGGGATCACATTGTTGAGCAAGGTGCGCCAGCAGGATAAACGGGTGCGTTTTCTGATCCTGACCTGTCTTGATGAATTTGCGCTGGTGCAACAGTCCGTACAGCTGGAGGTCACAAGCTATATTCTTAAGCTGACCTCGGAGCCGGAGGAGATTGAACGTGAGTTGCAAAGAGCCAGGGATTGGCTTATAGAGTATGATGGCAATGTGAAGCCGGAACCGGAGAAGAATAAGGAAATCCCGAATCGGAGATTTACTGCGGCAATAAGCTATCTTGAGGAGCATTATGCGGATAACGTATCCCTGCTCCAGGTGGCTGAGGCAGTTGGGGTTACACCCGGATATCTTGGAAAAATGTTTTTAAAGTATCATGGTTCTACCTTCACAGATGAACTGAACCGTATTCGTATCCGGGAGGCCAAGCGCCGAATGGCGAATGTGTCCTGCAGAATCTATGAGGTGGCAGAACAGGTAGGCTTTGCTAATATATCATATTTTTTCCGGGTTTTTAAGAAGTATGAAGGCTGTACACCCCGAGAATATTATGAGCGGATCGGGAGGGAATGATGATTGGTGCTATCCATAAGAAAGCGTTCAAAAGTATACAGACAAAGTTCGTGATATCCTTTGTCATAGGTGCTATGGCTACGCTTCTTGTTGCGATGCTTGTGGGTTATGCAGGTATTAATACTGTATATAAGGAAATCAGCAGACAAACCATGAACGCTGAACTGGAACAGGTAGCAGGAGAGATTGATATGCTTCTGTCAGAGACAGAGCGACTGATTGCCTCCCGTGTCATGCTTCCGAAGTCTGTGGAGAAGCTTGCCGGGAGGGACAAGCTGTCTGTTCCTGATTTCGTCTATGCGGTGCTGAATGTGAGAGAAGAGTTTGATAATATCAGCGAGAGTTTTGAGCACATAGATTCTCTGTATCTTTATGTGACAGAGGATTGGTTTCTGGGGATGTCGCATACCAGCACAAAGCTACTTTATGAGAAGAAGGAGTGGCCTGAAGAAAGGATTACCAGTCTACTTAAAACTGCAGATGTTTCAAGCAGGTACGCAGGTGCAAAGGCAGAAGAATTTCCTCTTGATATGCAGGAACCTGCCTGCCTGATGATGTACCGCAGTATCAATACCAGATATGGAAAATGTGCTTATGCTGTGAATGTTAGGGAAAGCGCTCTTAGGGAGCGCTATTCCGGTCTGAGTAAAGATGCTGTACGAACCGTATGGATTGTGGATATGGAGGGGCAGATTCTCTCGGCTGTGGATAAGAAGGAACTTGGAAATAAACTGGCATTGCTGGACGAGTCAGAACTGACAGAACCTGGGATGCTGTTGAGGGAGGGGATGGTCGTAAATTACAGGCCGCTTACTGAGTATGGAATTGTTATTGTCAGCGCAATGCCTGCCTCTATCTATACGGAGGGGCTTATTGGTATCCGAAACAGTCTTTTTGCTGTATTTGTGTTTGGTATGACAGCTGTCTCTGTATTTTTCGTGTATTGGATCAGGAAACGTCTTACACCTATCGGAAGGCTTCGAGAAGGGATGAAAATGGCCGGACAGGGAGATTACGACCATCCGTTGCCGGTTACTGGGGAAGATGAGTTGTCAGAGTTGGCAAGATATTACAACCACATGCTGGAAGATTTGAAGGGGTTATCAGAAAGACAGGAGCAGACGGCCACAGAACTGCGGGAGCGGGAAATGGCAATGCTCCGAAATGAGATTAATCCTCATTTTCTGTACAACACTCTGAATACCGTCAAATGCATGGCAGAACTGGAGGGAAATGAGGATATTGCCCGTTGCGTCAAGGCATTGGGAGGAATGATTGCGCCGCTCTATAAGACCCAGGGAGCACTTTGGACTCTGGAAGAGGAAATAAAGCTGGTGGAGAAGTATATAGAGATTATGAATGTACGATACGGAAACGGAATCCGTTGTATGGAGCATATTCCAAAAGAATTGCTGAACAAAGCGGTACTACGTTTTATTCTTCAGCCTATTATCGAGAATTCTATACTTCACGGCTTTGCAAGCTCTGCATATTCAGGGAGAATTTTTGTGACGGCCCGGCAGGAGAAGAAATTTCTGGTTCTCTCTGTAGAGGATGATGGTGAAGGAATCCCGGAGGAAGAGCTTGCAGAATATAATGATTCTCTGAAAAACGGAATCAAGGCAAATGGAATAGGGATGATGAATGTATGCAGACGCATTATCTTGCAGTACGGGGAGGCATATGGCATACATCTTGAGAGATCAGGATATGGGGGATTATGCGTACAAATATGGCTTCCAGAGGAGGATATAATGTCATAAACAGGCACAGGGAGAATGAAGCAGAACCAAAAGTGCGGATAAGTGAAGAAAAGTATTGTTCTGTACACAAAAAAGCCGAAAAGTACATAATTGCAATTGAAAAGAAAGTGTTGATTTTTATTATATACTGGAAATGTTTCCGGATATATAATAAATATAGGGTGTGACATATATGATAATTAAATGATAAAGCGCACCAATAGAATCACTATATTGTTAAAAGTGTACAAGGAGGATGAATTGTGATGCAGGAAAGTACTGCGAGAAAAAGAAAAAAGCATAAGCGTTCCGACTGGAAACTGACTGCTATGGCACTACCTATGGTGCTGTTTACTTTCCTTATGAAGTATGTACCGATGTTTGGATGGGGGATAGCTTTTACGAATTACCGTCCGGGCAAGAGACTGGAAACACTGGAATTTGTTGGCTTGAAATATTTTAAGCTGATTGCTTATTACTGGGATGATATCTCCCATGCTCTATGCAATACGCTGGGTCTGAGCCTGCTCCAGTTCAGTACGGTTGTGCTGCCGATGATATTTGCTGTTTGCATCAGTGAGTTTCGTCACAGCAGACTGAAAAAGATCACGCAGAGTCTTGTTACCATACCGAACTTCATAGGATGGGTAATCGTATATTCTATGATGTTTTCGTTGTTTTCCACAAACGGGCTGATAAACACACAGCTTCTGAAGGCAGGACTTATTGATACGCCTACCAATTTGCTGGGAAATGCGGATATGTCTTGGGGACTGATGACGATTCTGGATATCTGGAAAGGCATGGGATGGGGATCCATCATCTACCTGGCTTCCATTTCCGGAATAGATGATTCGCTGTATGAAGCAGCCAAGATAGACGGCGCCGGACGGCTGGCGCGTGTTATCCATATTACAGTGCCGGGACTTCTTCCTGTGCTTGTCGTACAGATGGTTCTCAGTATAGGGAATATATTGACGAACAATTTTGAAAAGCTGCTATTATTCTCGAATTCTCTGACTATGGACAAGCTGGAGGTGTTGGATATCTTTACATATCGCGTAGGTATGCTGACACAGGATTATGCTTTTGCTACAGCAGTCGGAATACTTAGATCCATTGCAAGTATTACCCTTGTTTTAGTGACGAATGCAATAGCGAAAAAAGTGAGAGGAGAGGCAGTCATATGAACTGGAGCAGAACGAAAGAAACTGTGTCACAGAAAGGCAGACACAGCCACAGCAACAGAATCAAGGAGAAGAGGACGGTATCAGGAACCATTTTTGATATATGCAATTATGCATTTATGATGTTGTTTGCGTTTGTATGTTGCTATCCTTTTTATTACATAGTGATTTATTCCTTATCCAATCCGAATCTGGCATCGGATATCGTATTTCTGCCAAGGGGATTTACACTGCGCAATTATCTGGATGTAATCAGGCTGGATGGACTCGGACAGGCGGCACTGATTTCTGTCGGGAGAACGGTGCTGGGTACCGCCCTGGCGGTGATAAGCAATTCCTTCTGTGCATATCTGATGACAAAGCGGAATATGCCAGGACGTAAGTTGATCTACCGATTTCTGATTGTGACGCTGTATCTGGATTCCGGACTCATCCCGTACTACCTGGTGATGAGGGCCTATGGCTTTACAAATAATTTTCTGTATTATATTGTTCCGGGCATGGTGTCAGTTCACAACATCATATTGATCAAGACGTATATGGAGTCAATCCCGGAGTCCTTGGAGGAAAGCGCAAGAATCGATGGAGCAGGATATATGCGGTGCTGGTGGAATGTACTGATGCCTCTCTGCAAGCCCATATTGGCAACGATTGCTACCTTTGCGGCAGTAGGGCAGTGGAACTCATGGTTTGATTCCCATATCTACATGACAGATTCTAAGCTGTGGTCCCTGCAATATGTGCTGTATCGCTATTTGCAGAAGGCACAGGCTCTTGCAGATGCCATCAGGGATCAGAGTTCCTATGAACTGAGCCAGTTAGTAATGACACCGGAAGCCGTGCGTATGACGATCACGGCACTGGTCACGCTGCCGATTCTGTTCGTATATCCCTTTGCTCAGCGTTATTTTATGAAAGGAATCATGATGGGAGCTGTGAAAGGCTGACGATATTTAGAAATGAGAGCATTGAGTAAGAAATGAGCAGTTTTATATAAATAACCCATACAACCCTAAGGAGGAAGAGTAAATGAAGAGTAAGAAGAGAAGAGTATCATGTAAGGTAGCAAGGACACTGGCATTGCTGTTGAGTCTTGCCATGCTGTTTACGACATCAGCATGCAGCAACAAGGAAAAGGACACGAACAAGGGCAATCCGGATAGCGGAAAAGTGGCTGAGGTCAGCACTGGTCCAATCACTATCGACTGGCTTTTGTTCAGTACCCCGCAGCTTCAGGATCAGTTCTATACGTACCAGGAGGAATCCCCAGTTTATAAGAAGCTGGTAGAGAAGACAGGCGTCAGCCTGAATGTTATAGGTCTGGCAGATGATCAGGTCAGCGTTCGTATGGCAGGCGATGAGATGGGAGATCTAATCTCCGTGTACAGTTCAGAACAACTGGCAAATCTGGTAGAGGGAGATCTTGTTTATTCCTTGGAGGAGTTGGTAGAGCAGTATGCTCCGGATATTAAGACCGCTATGCCGGCACGCTGGAAGAAGGCACAGGAGCTTTATGTGAATGATGAAAACCACGTTTATGCGCTTCCGGTTCGTGCGGGAAATTACGGTAAAACCATGAATGCCGGTACGTACCTGTACACAGTCCGCTGGGATCTGTACAAGCAGCTTGGCTATCCGGAAATGAAGAATCCGGAGGATATGGTAAAGGTTCTGACAGATATGGTTGCGCTGCAGCCCACCACAGAAGATGGCAAGAAGGTATATGGTACCAGTTTCTATCTCAGTGACACCAGCTACTGGGGCTTCTATGGAGTTATGTACAGAACCTATGGATACGGAGACCTGAAAGGTGATTACGTATTGAAGAATTTGTCTACCAACGAGGTAATCTATCCATGTATCGATGAGGAGGGACCCTTCTGGATGGCTTGCGAATATTTCAACAAGGCATATCGTGCAGGCATTCTGGATCCGGATTGTTTCACCCAGAAGTCAGGCGACTTTACCGGAAAGGTCTCAAGCGGACAGATACTTACAAGCATGTACTTTGATACAAGTCTGGAGAAAGCTCTCTTAGAGAAAAATCCGGAAAGTATGGTTGGATATGCGAACATTCCGGTGAAAGACACCTGGATCTACCAGGAGGTTGATGAGCCGTGGGGATGGGCAAGTTATTACAGCCTTGCTATTCCGAAGACCTGCAAGGATCCGGCGCGTGTGATGAAGTTCCTGGATTATTGCTTTAGCGAGGAGGGCGCAAGACTGCTCTTAAGCGGTGTGGAAGGAGAACAGTGGGATTATGTAGATGGTGTGCCTACCTATAATGAAGAAACCTTTACGATACTTCAGGAACGTAAAGTAAACTTACTGAAGAGTGGTATCAATAATTCACCCTTGAACAATCTTTGTGGTTATTCGGACGGACATGTCCTTTCTGATGGCTATTGCGCGAATCTGAGTGTGGAAGAGGATTACTTCGCGAGGGTAAAATTGTCACCTTGTCAGCAGGACTATTGTGATTATTATGGTATCAGCTGGCCTAGCGAGAAAATATTTGATCTTGCGGAACAAGGCTTTATGCATACCATGAAGGATGGAAATCTGGCTGGTTCTGTTACGGCGGATGAAGATATCTCGCGTATTGATAATGCCTGTATGACGATGACGATCAAGGCTATTCCCAAGGTGGTTACAGCCAAGGATGATGCCGAGTTCGAGAAGCTCAAGGCAGAGACGATTAAGGAACTGATAGCAGCAGGTGCGCAGGAAGCAGAGGAGTATTATAAGAAATCCTTTAATGAGAACTACGAATCCTGGAAGGAATATATGAAGTAAGAGGAAACATACAGGATCGATAAGAAGCCTGCAATCTCAAAATACACAGTCAGTAAGACGGCGTCAGCGGTAACAACCCTTGTCGCTGTCTTACGTGATAAGAAAGGAGTAGTGAATGAAAAAGAAGCTTATGATCATAGCAGTATGCATAGCGTCGCTTGTTCTATTTACAGGAGTATTTTTTCTGATCTTTGGTGTCCTTACGGATATGCGTGATGATGGGAAGGATGGATCAGAACAGGAGGAGAAGGAAAATAGAGTGGTAGATATTACCAGCTTCTCGGCTTATACAGACCAGGCGGAGTTCCAGAAGGTGCCGGTTATGGCAACAGAGGGAACGAAAATTGGTGAAGTCAGGAAATGTGGCAGCACATATGTGATCGATGTGAACGGAACAACAGAAGCAGATTATGATGCCTATCTGGCAATTCTGGAGAAAAAGGGATTCACAAAGCATAGCGAAAACGGAGAGGACAAGATGGAAGGTTACGTCAAAACAGCCTCTTTTATTGGGGAGGATATCACCCTGACGGTAACCCAGATGCTTTCCTGGGATAAGACATATATCTCAGCCACCCATGATCTGGCGTTGTCAGATCATATGATCTATGAGGATAATGCGGCGGAGAATACAGAAGGAGCGCAGACGAAGCTGTATATGATGGAACTGGTTGCCGGAATAGGCAACTCATTTGTGATCCAGTTGAAGAACGGCCATTTCGTTCTATATGATGGAGGAAAGGAAGAAGAGACGTTATATTTGTTGGATTTTCTGGAATCCCTTGCTCCAGAAGGTGAGAAGCCGGTGATTGAGGCGTGGTTCATCTCACATGCAGACGGTGATCATAACGGCGTGTTGCTTGCACTGGCAGAGGATGCGAAGAATGCAGGACGTCTGATCGTGGACGGTATTTATTACCAGGAACCAGCAGGGGAGGTGGTGAGCGACACAGGCGGAAGCGTTTCAGCCGTCCGAAATACCGTTATGGCACATCAGTATTTTAAGGATCAAAATGGAAACACCACCGCTTTCTATCGTCCGCAGCTTGGACAGAGATATTACTTCTCTGATATTTATATCGATGTCTGCATGACACCGGACGTATATCTTCTGGATACCTATTATCAGAAGGATTTTAATGATACCTCTATCTGGCTGAAGGCTTTTATTGAGGGACAGACCTTCCTGTGCGGAGGAGATTCCGGCTATACAGGTACCAGAACGATTATGAATACCTTTGACAAATCCTATTGTGATGTGGATATTTTTGCAGTACTTCATCATGGTATCAATGTGTATAACTATTTTACGGATTTTGTACAGGCAGATACTGCACTTTATACATCCTGGCGTACACTTAGTCCATATCATGAACATACAGAATATCTTGTTTCCAGAATCGAGGAAAACGAGCATCTGAAGGAATCTGTAAAAGAATGTTTCAGTTATGGAGACGGTACGGTGGTCCTGACATTTCCGTATACTGTGGGGGCTGCAAAGATACTGCCAAAGAATCAGTGGATTTATGGTGATGTACCGTTCCGCAAGGGGCTGGATTAGGAACAGGAGGTAGAAGAACATATGAGTATGAAAAAGAAAATTATTGCGATAACAGCCATTGCTGTAGGAATTCTTCTGCTGTCTTTCCTGTTGGCGGCTGGCATCCAGCTACTGGTTCGCAATGAAGATAAGCCGGTGGCAGAAGAACCGAAGGACGGAAATGTTTTAAATGTATCCTGGTACAATGAGACAGATACAGAGTTTGTGATCCGTACAGCAGAAGAGTTACGGGAATTTTCCGAGCTGTCGGAGTTTTATACCTTTGAAGGACAGACGGTCCGTCTGGAGAATGATATTGTGTTGAATGAGGGAAATGCGGCGGATTGGGCAGAAACAGCTCCGGCAAACCGCTGGGCGCCGGTGTCAGATTTCGCGGGAACCTTTGACGGACAGGGACATACCATCAGCGGTCTGTATGCCAGAAGCTATGAAGCGCCCATGGCGATGTTTGAAAATACCAGCAGAAGCTGTGTAATCCGGAATGTAAAGCTGGTGAACTCCTATATTGAGACAGGCGGTGCCAGCGGAGCTGCAAGCTTCGTTGCACGCGGAGACGGCAAATTCTATCAGCTATACAGCGAAGCGGTCATCGTCAATAAGGGAGACAGAGCCGGTGGTATCATCGCATTGACAGATAAAGCAGCGACTCTGGAAGAATGCTGGTTTGCCGGTTCCATCAACTCCACAGGACGTTTTGTGGGCGGTATTGTGGGAACAGTCATGAACGGATACGCAAATATCAAGCATTGTCTATTCTCGGGAAGCATCTATTCCAGCAATACGAACTTCAGTTGGGCGACGGTAGATGGTGTGGAATTAGGCGGACTCTGCGGTTCCATACGGCAGAAGGCAGCAGCTGTAATCGATGATTCCTATGTATCCGGTTTGGTAAGCTCTGCATTTAATATGTATTCAGGAGCTGTAGTGGGACTGATTTATCCAGATGGTACGGTAGTAGCCACAAATACCTACACCAGCACCGTTGTGATGGGGAAGGGAGCGATTGGTGGTGGAAGCAGTCACGCCACCTCCAGCCCGATTACTATGAAGCTTAGTGAGATGACTGGCATAAAAGCTTATCAGTGGACGACATTGGATTTTGAGAACTATTGGGCTGCTATAGAGGACAGTACGCCAGTTTTGAAATATTTTGCCGGAACCGGGTTAAGCCTGGCAGGCATAGAGAAGGAGTACGATATAAGCTGGTATAAGGAAGACGAGGATGAGTTTACCATCGTCAGCCTGAAAGAGATGTATGGATTTGCTCTGCTTTCCCAAAAGGACAATTTTGAGGGCAAGACTATCAGGTTGGGTAACGATATTGTGGTAAATGAAGGAAAGGCTTTGGAATGGGCAGGAGGGAAGAACCTTCCGGCTATGCCATGGTTTATTGTGGGAAGCCAGGAAATGCCCTTTGCAGGAACCTTCGATGGGCAGGGGCATACCATCAGCGGAGTCTATTACAAGGCGTTCACAGACTGCGCAGGAGTGTTTGCCAGTGCGGCCTTTGGAAGTACGATCCAGAATCTGAAGGTAAAGAATTGCTTTATTGATGCATCAGGCGATAAAGAAAGACGTTATGTGGGAGGTGTGATTGGGACTACCAAAGGAAATCTGGATACAATTTATTCGGATTCTATCGTACACTGTGACGGATATGAGACCGGCGGTATTGTAGGTTATGTCAATTATCACGATCCGGCGCTTGAGACGGTTCAGAAGATCAATAACTGCTGGTTCAATGGTCGTGTGGCCGGGGCTTCCCTGCGGAGAGCGGGAGGTGTCATCGGTACAGTGACTTACCAGACCGGCGGACTGGACTGCCATACAGAGATTAGTAACTGCCTGAATACCGGTACAGTTATCAGCGAGCGTATCAACAGCAGTGACGGCTTTGGCGGAATGTATGTGGGCGGCCTGATCGGTTATGTATGGGGCGGCTTCCAGCTGGATGTCAGAGATTGCCTGAATGTAGGCAGTATAGCTGTGCAGTACAATACTTATGTAGGTTCTTTCATTGGTTATGGCAGCGGCAACACCAAGATTACGATGGAGAATTGCTATACAACCAAAGAAAGCTATCAGAATCAAGGGGCTTCCGTTGCCCACGGTGGTTTTTCTAAAGCGAACCGTACCGGTGATGTCACCATAATGCCGGAATCCATACTGATTGGTGCCAATGCGTATAAATATACAATGCTGGATTTCAGTAAATACTGGGGACTGGTGGAGAACGATACCCCCGTGCTCCTGTCCTTTGCAGGTAATATCATGAGTACCAAAGGATTAACCCGGATGATCGATACCAGCTGGTACAGTGCGGGGAAGAAATCCTTTGTGATCAACTCCGTGCAGGAGCTATATGGATTGTATCAGCTTTCGCTTATGGACAGCTTCGAGGGAAAGACTATTACTCTGGGAGCAGATGTTAACATCAACAGCGGCTGGACGGCAGGAGAATCCGTTCCGGAGAATATATTCTTCCCCATCAGTCGTTTTGCAGGAACATTCGATGGAAACAACAGAACCATCAGCGGCGTATACATCCAGGAGGGCGGAAAAGACGGGATAGGCTTGTTTGATTCTCTGGCTTCTACCGGTACGATTCGAAATCTGATTCTGGAGAATAGCTATATCGAATCGGCAGGATCGAAAACCGCCAATACAGGATGGTATACAGGAGGCCTTGTGGGCTTGCTGGAAGGCGGAAATATCAGCGGCGTGTATGTGAAAAATGACGTAATTGTAAGAAGCAATATGCCATACTGCGGAGGTGTTGTCGGAAACTGGCAAGGCGACAGTACCATTTCCTGTTGCTGGTTTGCTGGTATTGTAGATCATAATGACGTTACTAACAAGGGGCTTACCGGCGGTATCGTGGGCGGAGCGTCCAAGAAGGGCACCAGGACGATAGAGAACTGTCTAAATACCGGTACCGTCATCGGCTATACATGGGATATCGGTGGTCTGATTGGTGGAACACTGGCGGGTGAGAAGGAAGAAGTCATTGTTGCTATGAAAAATTCTGTGTGTACCGGAGAGATTGTTTCAAAAAAACATAATTATTATGTTGGTTCTCTGATTGGCGGATTGGAAGCGGAGAGCAGCCGGTTTAGTGCTTCCAATGTGTATACTACAGATAAAATCAGGACGGACAAAACCTATAGGAGTGATAATCGGGTACCAGGTTTTGGCTACATTAAGAAAAATGTGGTAAATGGTGCCAGCATGAAGCTGTCAGATTCCATGCTGAAGGGTGTCAAGGCGTATACCAACACGGCCCTGGATTTCTGGAGCAGTACTAATACGACAGGCGTGTGGGCTGCCACCGGCGAAGGACCTCAGCTAAAGAGGTTCTCAACATCCACTACTATCGTAAACAGCTTTGCCAATGTGCAAAGACCAAACACAGATTGGTACTACAGCAAGCTGGTAAATAGTGCCGTCCCGGAAGGAACGACATTCGAACTTGCATCCGCGGCAGATTTCTTTGGCTTTGCCCAGATCGTAAACCTTGGAATCGACACCTTTAAGGGGCATACTGTCCGGCTTATAAAGTCCATAGATCTGAATCCAGAGTGGACGGCAGGAACAGAGTTTCCTGAGAACGGAAATGTCTGGAGCATGATTGGAAGCGGAGTTGAGATATTCAACGGAACCTTTGACGGCGGGTTCCATACGATTCGTGGCATTTATATCCATTCGGAAAACAGCGACGGTGTCGGTATGTTTACAGCGATAGGTCAGGATGGGAAAATTAAGAATCTGAAGCTGGAAAACAGTTATATTGAATCGGATAACGACATTTCCGGTAATAACGGCTATTGTACAGGTAGCTTTGCCGGTATTATGAATGGTACAGCAGAGTTTCTCTATGCAGGGAACGATGTTAAGGTGATCAGCAACAAGCCAACAATCGGAGGTTTGATTGGAAAGTTTGATTCTGCCAAGGGGCAGATAGCAAATAGCTGGTTTTCCGGTACTGTGACAGGAACCTTTGAAGAGGGAGCGTTGAACAATGTCTGTGGGCGGCGCGTGGGCGGTATTATCGGAACTGTTGATAAGAACGTACCTGCGGACAAAGCGGTTCTGAGTAACTGCATATTTGACGGCATTGTCTATTCCTACGATTATATAGCGGGAGGACTGGTTGGACTGATTGTCGGCCCGAATGTGAAAATTGAGGACTGTCTAAATGATGGAACCGTCTATGCAGGGCATGGGGGAAGATTAAGCTCAGTAGTTGGATATTTTGAAGGTGCATCTGCTTCTGCTGTTTTTACAAATGTATATACGACTGGAAGACTGTACAAATTAGATGGTTCGGAAACTCGGAAGGAAAATATGGAATCTTCTGGTAATATTGACATTGCCGACCGATTTACCGGTGGCTATACGCCGCTTTCCGCTGAAGAATTAAAGGGGAAGAAGGCATATGTAAACACAGAACTTGATTTCTGGAGTAATACCAATGCTTCCGGTATATGGGCAGCCATAGAAGGCGCCTCACCGGAGATACGGAAGCTTTCCACGGCAGAGGGACAGATTGACAACTTTGATGGCGTTGTAAAGTTGGATTATGACTGGTATTATGAAGCATTGGAAGCAAATCCGGGGGCAGAGCATATCACCTTTGAGATTGCCACAATCAGCGAGCTGGCAGCTCTTGCAAAGCTTGTAAACGGTGGTACGGAAAGCTTTGCCGGTCATACGGTGAAGTTGACAAGCCCGGTATATGATTTCAATCCGGACTGGGTAGCAGGAGAACCCTTCCCAGAGGACGGCAATGTGTGGATGCCGGTGGGAAAGGATAACAATATTTTCAAGGGGACTTTCACCGGGGAATATCAAGAGGGAGGCAGTGCTGTAATCCGTGGCATCTATGTGGAAGCAGCCAGCCAGTATATAGGACTCTTCGGTGATGTATGGGGCAATATACAGAATCTGAAGCTGGAAAACAGCGTTATCAGCAGTACGCAGTCATTCACCGGCGGAATTGTAGGAAGGCTTTGGAGCGGAAATGTGAAGAATATTTTCGTGGCTGATACGGTCACTGTCAAGAATTCTGCAGCAGTCGCAGGTGGAATTGTAGGACGTTTCTCCTACGGCAGGGATACAGATCAAAACATTATTCGCGGAGGCAGAATTTCCAACTGCTGGTTTGCGGGAGAGGTCATAGGAAATACAAGAGTAGGCGGAATTGTTGGCCAGATCATGTGGACTTCAGGTGACGGAATCGTAATGGACAACTGTCTGTTTAACGGAATAGTGCGTGCCACAGATGGTTCTGCTGGAGGCCTGGTAGGACACAACTGGGATAACTCGACGCTGCAGTATTGTGTGAGCAATGGCCGGGTATGTAGTGATGCGGCAGAGAATGTCGGAGCGGTAGTGGGCGAGAGCAATATTACCGGCGTGGCTGTCTATGCAATCGAAAAAGTCTTTAAAAACGATGGAACAACAGAGAATATGGCTTCAAATAAGGCGGGTTACAAGGCAATGACAGAAGCACAGCTTACCGGTATAAAGGCATATGAAAACACAGATCTGGATTTCTACTGGAAGGACAGGAACGAGAGCGGAATCTGGACTGCAATTACAGACGCAGGACCGGAACTGAAGCAGTTCTCGGAGTCGCAGGCGCAGATCACAGATTTGTCTGCCGCGATGAAGCCCACCACAGAATGGTATGAGAGCAAACTGGTGGACGGTAAAGTGAAAGCGGGAACGGTATTTGAAATTGCTTCCATAGGAGAACTTACAACCATCAGCAGGCTGGTGGCAGGTGGTGTGAGCTTCAAGGACTGTACCATACAGCTGAGAAAGAATGGTAACTATGAATTGAATGCCGGATGGGATGCACGCATGATGTCTGCACCGGTGGGTGAAGACGCAGTTATCTGGACGCCCATAGGTTCACCCGGTAACAAGTTTGAAGGAACCTTTGACGGAAACGGCGCCACTGTGAAGGGAATTTATGTGAGCCAGGCAGCAGACTGTACAGGATTCTTTGGATATGTGGGAACAAACGGAACAGTTAAAAATCTTCGGATTGAAAACAGTTATATTAAGAATGAAGCAAACGGAGGCAACGGCTGGTTTACCGGGAGTATAGCGGGAAAACTCGATGGTGGCATGGATTCCGTACAGGTCGGAGAGAATGTTATCGTAAGCAGCAAACTCCGTGTAACAGGTGGTCTGATAGGTCAATTTGGCAATAGTACAACCGGACAGATAACAAATTGCTGGTTCGCGGGAAAAGTAATAGCATATGCGCAAAATATTGGCGGGCTGGTAGGTCGCATCAGCGCGGCTCCGGCAGACCGTCCAACGTTGAAGAACTGTCTGTTTACCGGAGAGATCACAGCCTGGGATAATATTGTAGGAGGACTTGTAAATGTAGATAATAATGTTACATCGGTCAGCATGGAGAATTGTCTGGTTCGAGGTACGATTAATGCCAGATATGCGTCCTCCCTTGGCGCAGTAAGTGGCTATAATACAGGCGCAGTAAAGGTCGATAATGTATACAGTGCAATTACATTGAGGGTGCTGAATGCAGATGGAAGCATATCCGGAACGAGAACAGAGACCAGTCCGGTGACAGGTGTAATACCCGTAACAGAGGAACAGATAAAGGGCGAAGCAGCGGCTTCCAGCCTCGACGGTTTTGACTTCTATAGCACCGAGAATCCGGAGGGGGTCTGGGTAATAACGGACAATGGACCGGAGCTTAAGTGGAATGTTACAAAGAAAGCATCGACTTTTCTTCAAAGAGCCATTCGGTGGAGCAAGGGGCAAGTCCGTCAGTGTGTAGAAATGACAGGAGGAAGAGAGAAGAAGGATGCATAGTTTGAAGAAAAGATTGTCGGCTTTATTCATTGTTATATTCATCCTGCTCGGAATATCTGCCTGTGGCACAAAGCCACAGGCAAGAGCAGGAAGTGCCGCAGAAGATGGAATCGTACTTATTGCATGTTCAGATTTCCAGAATCCTGACGGCAATGATGCAGGCAGGGATGCTTTGCAAGATATCTTGTCAGCAATAAAGAAGGCGGGGATCACAGAAGCAGATGGATTTTTTTCCTGCGGAGATTACGACTATGATCTGACACGGAAGGAATCGGAGACCAAGGATGGAGTTGATGCGCTAAGAGAGGCTGTCGGCGGTATTGTGACAGAAAATATGGTATTTGTACAGGGAAATCATGATTCCGAGATCGGAACCGCCGGAATGTCTCCCAGTGGAAACAATGATCCGAAGAGTGGTGCATATGGTGTTTTTGTAATAAACGAAGATGATTATATGTGGGGCAATGAAGGCGGGCAGAAGGAGCAGAGGGTCATGAAGACGGCTCAGAGGCTGATTGAATATCTCAACGATAAGCTGAAGGAAGGATATGACAAGCCCATTTTTGTATTGTCGCATCTCCCTTTGCATTACAGTATGCGGACGGTAATAGAAGGCGATGCGAAATATGCCGGATACCTTTTTGATGTGCTGAATAAGGCGGGAAAGAAGGGACTTAATATCATCTTCCTGTATGGACATGATCATAACAATGGCTGGGACGACTATCTTGGCGGAGCCTGCGTGTACCTGGCAAAAGGTGATACTCTTCTGATCGCTTCCGGCAGTACCGAGAAGTTTCAGGGAGAGACCTTATGCTTTACCTATATGAATGCCGGATATACCGGATATTACGGAAATCAGAATGGTGCGGATGACGCACTGACGATGTCTGTATTCCGAATCAGAGATGAAGAGGTTGAAATCTGCCGCTATTCCAAGATGGGTGTTCACGATCTGAAGTCTGCCGGAAAGAGAAACTCATACAAAAATGAAAGCGCGTATGAACCCAACGAGACAGTCTGGAAATCGCCGCAGAGCATTTCATTAACAGCCGTTACGGATACTGCACCGCTTGAGGATCTGCTGGAGCCGGTTTCGAAGGAAGGACGCTGTTATCGACAGGTGGAGAGTGTAAAGGAACTGAAAGATGGCGGAAGATATCTGCTTATCTATGAAGAACAAAGCAGTCTGATGATTCCCCAGGTTGTGACTAAGAGCAACGAAAGTGGGGAACGCACCGGACTGGAGCTGAAAAGTATCATGACCTTTGATGAAGATGTCATTTATGGCGAGTATAGTCCGGAAGAGTGGATGTTTACCAAGGAAAATGGCGGTTGGAAACTAGGACATGAACAGGACTATCTGGAATTTACTACTATATCAGACAGGAATACTGTGATTCTCGGGAGCAGTGGAACCATACTTCAGGCAGAGGATAATGGAAAGAAGGAATTTCTGTTTGGAACAGAAACCGCGTATCTGAATTATAACAACAGGGGACTAATCGATACTTTTGGCAGAAAGGCAAATGCAGCAAAGTTCCTGCTCTATGAACTGGTATCGGAATAAAGAAGTGCAACGAAGAGAAAGGTTTGTAAGAGATCATAGGAAGGAGGTGGAGAAATGGATCCTGTATTTGAAAATATTGTTTCAGGCACATATGAAAATCGTCTTTATCCGTTTATGTGGCTGCGGAACGGAGAGCACGAGCAGATACCACAGTATATCGAAACCATTCAAAGAATGGGACAGAATGCTCTCTGCGTAGAGTCACGTACCCATGAATTTTTTTGTGAGGACGAATGGTGGGAGGATATGGGACTCATTCTTTCAGAGTGCGAAAAACGTGGAATGGGTGTCTGGCTTCTGGACGATAAGCGTTTCCCTACAGGCTATGCCAATGGGGCAATCGGGAAGAAGTATCCGGAGTGTCGGGGCCGGACGCTGATCGAACGATCTGTGGATGTTGTTGGTCCTGTCAAGGATGCATACTGCCAGATTATGTTCCGGAGTCCTTCGGACAGGCTGCTAGGTGTGTATGCTTACAGGCGGATGGCCTATGGAAATGAAGTTTCCGGTGAGCCGATATGCCTGAACGAGGGAGTCAGCGGTAGCAGAGTGTATTTTGAACTGCCTGATGGGATATGGCGGATCTGCTACTTTATTCATACCGCAGATTTTATTGCCTCGGATTATATAAATATGGTGGATGAAAAATCCTGTGAAGTATTAATAAGAGAGGTTTATGAATCCCACTATGAACATTTCGGAAAATATTTTGGAAATACCTTCAGAGGCTTTTTCTCAGATGAACCGGCATTTCGGAATGATTATTACGAGCCCAAATTGTTTAAGGGGAATCCCTATGACCGCAGAATCGGTGACGCGGGGCTGGCGTTGCCTTATTCCTGGGAATTGCTGGACTGCATGCGCAGGCAGTTAGGGGAGGATCCTATTCCGTATCTTTACGGCTTATGGTATGACTATGAAGAGAAAAGCCCGAAGTTGCGCCATTGCTTTATGGATTGTGCAACAAGATTGTATCAGAAGAATTTCAGCAGAAGGATAGGTGACTGGTGCCGGAGGCACGGTGTGGAATATATAGGTCATGTCATAGAAGATAATGGATGTCATACAAGAATGGCATATGGCGCAGGACATTATTTTCGGGCAGTTAGCGGCCAGAGCATGAGTGGAATCGATGTGGTGCTTCATCAGGTGGAACCTGGTTTTTCGGATCGGTCTAAAATCATTTCCTTCGGAAAATTCGGGGACGGGGAATTCTTTCATTACGGGCTGGCAAAATTAGCGTCCTCTGCGTCGCATATGTTCCCGCACATGAAAAACAGGGCGTTGTGTGAAATCTTTGGTGCCTATGGCTGGGCAGAAAGCATTCCTTTGATGAAGTGGCTGTGCGATTTCATGCTTGTGCGGGGAATTAATCATTTTGTACCTCATGCGTTTTCCTTAAAGCAAAGGGATATGGATAGTCCACCACATTTTAATGCGGCAGGTTTTCCGCAAAAGGAAGGCTATAGAGCTTTGATGGACTATATGAACAAGATGTCGGAAGTACTGATCGGCGGAGTACATATATGTGACGCGGCAATTCTCTACCATGCGGAACTGGAATGGTGGAATTACGAATGCATGCCCTGTGAGAAACCGGCAAAACAACTCTATGATAGTCTTATGGACTATGATTTTGTCGATATGGATACGTTAAAAACCGCGTTAGTCAGCAATAAAAGGCTCGTGATTCACGAGGAAACATACGCTTGTCTGATCATTCCGTATGCCGCCTCCTGTCCGTCGGAGCTGGTGGCTCTGCTAGAAAAATTGTCAGAACAAGGACTGGATATTATTTTTATAAATGAACGCCCAGCCGAGGGGATAGGACGAAATGTGATGCTGGAGGAGCTGGCTGGTGATATGTTGGCAAACCAATACAAACACATCAGGGCGTCCTGCGAAGGAGGCCTGGTTCGGTTCTATCATAAAAAACACGAAGACAGAGATGTATATATGTTTTTTAATGAAGCTGTCCACGAAGAGGCAGAACTTCAGATCTATACGGACAACAAAACCGTTAATTTCCTGGATCTGGCAAACAATGACTTTTATTCGCTGCCGGAAAGGGAAGGGAAAGTAATTTTCAGACTGGAGCCGTATCAGTCGGTTCTGGTATACATGGGAGATTTTGAAAAATTTCCGGAGAAAAATACGACAGAAGTTGATCGGTTTGTTCTTTCCGAAGGCTGGAATATATCGCTCTATGACACCTGTCTGGAAAAAACTGTAAAGGAATATAAAAATGTCAAGAACTTATTCAACATGAATTGCCGGGAGGCCTGTCCGGAGTTCGCCGGCAGAATCGTTTATCATACAGAGTTTGTTCTTGATCATATAGGCAGGAGAGTGTTGGTGCGGATAAAAGCAGAGGGACAGACGGTAGAAATCTCTGTGAATGGGTCAGAACAGCTTCTTGGTATATGTAAGCCTTATGTATTTGATATGACGGATCATGTAAGAAAAGGCAGAAATGTATTGGATATATGCCTGTGTAATACCATGGCAAATAAGATAGAAGAAAAATATACTTCCTATCTTCCAATCTATGCGTCTGGTCTTACCGAAGCACCGGTGGTCATTATAGAAGAATAAGTTTTAGAAAAAATTCAGCTGTATAAAGATCAAACACAGATTGAATCAGAGAAGGGCAGAAAGAGAGTGAAGAAACAGCGTGGGACAACAAAGATTATTTCCAATACTTCCGGAAATGGAGAGCCACAACGGAACTGCGGTGGAAGCAGAGGACCGGGGAGACGGAAATTATGTAACTTTTTTACAGGGAACCACAAGAACAGAATATGAAGGATATCTTGCTGCATTGGAGAGTGCAGGCTTTCAGAAACTTGTGGACAATGGAGAAGGACTGGCGGGAGCAGTGTTCTGCGCCACTTACACAAAGGATAAATGGGCGGTCACGGTGACTCATATATTGAAGAGGCAGAGAACATATCTGTCTCTCTGCTTTGACAAGCCTCTGTCGGAGCATCTGTTCAGCCGAAAGGAGCCTGCAGATGTCGTTTGTAAAGATGCGAGGACAAGGCTTTATATGCGGGAATTGTGGTGGTTCGGCAACAGCTTTGTTCTTCAGTTGAAGAACGGACATTTCCTGATAAGTGATGGCGGGCAGGCCGCAGATGCGGTATATCTGGTTGAGGATTTGGAGGCTCTTGCGCCACAGGGCGAGAAACCTGTTGTGGAAGGCTGGTTCATCTCCCATGGACACATGGATCACTGCGGCGTATTTTCAGAGCTGGCAGGTGAGCCTCAGCTTAGAGAAAGAATCTTTGTAGAGGGCATCTATTTCAGCATTGTAGGAGAAGGCTTCTATGCGAAGGATGAGGCTACAAGAGTTGATACTGCTTACATGCAACTTGCAGCCAGACGCCTCCGGCGGACAGACGGTGGCTGCCCACAGCTCTACCGCCCTCATACCGGTCAGCAGTATTATTTCAGTGATATTACTGTAGATGTGGTGCATACGCAAGAGCAGCTTCTGAAGGAAGCCGTTACCGGTGATATCAATGATTCTTCTACATTGCTCATGGTGAATATTGAGGGGCAAAAGCTTCTTCTTACCGGGGATGCGGATCTGGGCTGTATGAGGACGCTGATGGCTACCTATGAAAGGGAATATCTAAGGATGGAGATTATGACCTTAATGCACCACGGTTTCAACACAGATAATGCGTTTACGGATTATTGTAAAGTAAAAACGCTTCTTCTCACAACGCGTGATATTTTGCCGGTCATTCAGGCAAATGAAAATGATTATTTGAAAGCAAATGTAGAAGAATATTTTTCCTGGGGAGACGGTGCAAAGGTACTGACCTTTCCATACACAGTCGGAAGCTATGAGACATTGCCACGAGAGAAGTGGCTCCATCATAATGGAGAAGAACGGAAGGAACCGATAAATGTCCGCAGGTATTGGAGAAGTCAGCGCAATAAGGAAATACGCACTCTACGGCTTACAGACCATGGCTTCACGAAAGCAGCAGAAACATTGGTAAGTAAGATACGGCAGCGGATTCCGGCACCGTTTACGGAGGATGGCGTAATGATTGAATTGGAAATCGATCCAACCATCGCCAGTGACAGGAGATACACCATTCGTTTTGTGGATCCCACCGGATGGAAGATTAGTGCTGCGGATGAGGCATCCTTATATTCTGCCATAGATGTATTTTTAGATACAGCAGAGTGGAGTACTCAGGGCTTTATCGCGAAGGAGAGGGATGATTAATATTAATACCAATAAGGGGAACAGATCATGGGAAA
>CAVGED010000089.1:0-14364 GCA_963628035.1 Paludibacteraceae bacterium | reverse complement strand
GGTATCGTTGCAGGCTGGAATGCCTGTTTGGATGAAATCTTAAAGTAAAAAGAAAGGAGTGAGAGGCAGAAATGAACTTAGAGAAACAAGCAATAGACATATTACAGACATTTGCAGGAGGAGAACCTTATCAGCTTGCATATAGCGGAGGAAAAGATTCAGATGTGATATTGTATCTGGCGAAAAAAGCAGGGGTTCCTTTTGCGGCGGTACATAATCTAACAACGGTGGATGCACCGGAAACGGTCAGGTATGTAAAAAGCAAAAAAGGCGTGACGATTGAATACCCGAAAAAAACTATGTGGCAGCTGATAGTTGAAAAAACATATCCGCCAACAAGACGATCAAGATATTGTTGCGCAGAGCTTAAGGAAAGAAGCGGGAAAGGGAAAAAGGTTGTTACTGGTGTAAGAAAATTTGAAAGCAGAAGTCGAGCAGAAAATGGCGGAATAGTAAAAATACTGAATCCTAGAAAAGAATTGAGGGAAAAGGTTGATAATGTAAATTTTCGCTCAACAAGGCAGGGGGGGGTGGTTGTTCTAAATTACGATAATTCGGATGTACATAGGGTAGTAGAAAACTGCTACAGAACGAGCAAAACATTAGTGAATCCAATTCTGGAATGGGATGATGATTACTTATGGTGGTATATACGCCATGATGGTATAGAAATTAATCCATTATACAAAAATGGCTGCCCGGGTGGATGTGCCCGGATTGGCTGTATTGGTTGCCCATTGTCTGGAAAATCAAGAGAAGAAGATTTTTATAGGTATCCCAAATATAAGGAAGCCTATATAAGAGCATTCGACAGAATGCTTGTGGAAAGAAGAAGGAGAGGGCTGGAAGTTTATAATTGGGAAACCGGCGTAAATGTCTTTGATTGGTGGATAGAGGATAAAAACATAGACGGTCAGTACAGTATGAATTTTGATGAAGCGAAACTAATTGGATTTAAGGAAAAAGGAATTTAATTAAAGAAAGGAGCCGAACCTCCGGCCGGGGTAACGCTATAGCAGGTTCCTGGAAAGAAAAATGAAAAAAAAGATCAAATGCGAGATTTATCGCGATAGTATGCAGAATTACAAAAAATATGCCATACCACCAGCACAACTTATCATTGCGGATGTTCCGTACAACGTCGGGAATAACTTCTACGGGAGCAATCCCATGTGGTATAACGGCGGGGATAACAAAAACGGAGAAAGTAAACTTGCCGGAAAAGCAGCCTTTAACTCCGACTTTAATTTTAACCTGTATGAGTATTTCCACTTTTGCTCCAAAATGCTCAAAAAAGAGGACAAAAAGAGCGTCACAAGGGGCAGAAGCAGTAACAGCCCTTGCATGATCGTCTTTTGTGCTTTTGAACAAATGCAGACGCTTATCAGTGCGGCAGGTAAACACGGATTCGTTCACTACATACCACTTGTGTTTGTGAAAAATTACAGCCCGCAGGTGCTTAAGGCGAACATGCGGATTGTGGGAGCAACGGAATATGCGCTTGTGCTTTATCGGGACCGGCTGCCGAAGTTCCGCAACGGTGCACAGTTTGACGAGAACGGAAAGACCATCCGTGGAACCGGGAAGATGATATTTAACTGGTTCACCTGGGAGAAAGACGGCAAGGATATCCCGAAAATCCATCCGGCACAGAAGCCCGTTGCGGTGCTGAAACGGCTGATAGAAGTGTTTACCGATCCGGGGGATGTAGTGATTGATCCATGTTGCGGGAGCGGATCGACGCTGCGGGCGGCCTACGAACTCGGACGGAGTGCTTACGGATTTGAGATTGACCGGAATTTCTACCAGCGGGCGAAGGATGAAATGCTGGTGTTTGAAAAGGACGGCCAGATGGAGATAAGCGATTTCCCGGAGGTGCTGCCATGAAAGATTATGATGGACAAATAAGCATGTTTGATTTGACAAGAAAACCCATAAGCATAACGAAACCAATTCGGCTTATTGAATTATTTGCCGGGTATGGCTCGCAAGCAATGGCCTTGAAGCGCATTGGTGCAAAATTTGAACATTACAGAGTGGTTGAGTTTGATAGGTTTGCGATTGCAAGCTATAATGCGGTTCACGGAACGGATTTCCCAACAATGGACATAACGAAGGTTCATGCGGCGGATTTGAACATTTGTGATACGGATCAGTTCACTTACTTACTTACTTACTCTTTCCCCTGCACAGATTTAAGCACAGCAGGAAAGCAAATGGGTATGTCAAAGGGAAGTGGGACACGATCCGGTCTGTTGTGGGAAGTTGAAAGGATTTTGAAGGAAATCAAAGGCCAGGAAGGGGAACTACCGCAGATATTGTTCATGGAAAATGTTCCGCAAGTACATGCTGAAGCAAATAAGAAAGATTTCCAAAACTGGATAGATTTTCTGGAGAGCTTGGGTTACGTAAACTACTGGCAAGACCTGAATGCGAAAAATTACGGGGTTGCACAGAACCGAAACAGATGTTTTATGTTCTCATTTCTGGGGAATTACACCTATAAATTCCCAGAACCGATACCGCTACAAAAGAAACTGAAAGACTATCTGGAAGATGAAGTTGACGAGCGGTATTACATCAACAATGAAAAGGCTGAAAAACTGATAAAACAGCTGATTGACAATGGTACGTTGCCACAACACAATCTTGACAGACAGACAGACAAACTTGCGTTGACGGAACAATCTGCAAGCCACAACGAAGAGATGTTGCAAACTGCATCAAAGCCAGATACGATTGCGGAATCTCGAATTTGCCGTCGGACGGAAACCTGGTTATTAAAAGATATGGGTGAGACAGCGGAAAAGCAAATTGATGTTGCTGTAACTCTCCGGGCGAGAGATTACAAAGGTCTTGATAATTATGGCAGTAATGGAGTGATTGAATGGAAGTGATAGGAAGCCTTTATGTAGGTGCGTCTGATGATTTTTTTAATGGGATTTATCCGATTTTTAGGTGCGTAAAGGCAGAAAAGCATGATTTAGGAGTGGTTATGGTGGACGTGAAACAAATAGGAAACATTGTAGAGGAGCGAAATTTTAGTAATCCGCAAACTGGCAGAATTTATGATGTAGGTGGGTGCAGTCCAACATTGAGTACAATGCAAGGTGGCAATCAAGAGCCGAAAATACTTGTCAAAGACGAGAAAGTAAATTGCGGTTTATGTGGTCATTTTATGCAAGATGATTGTAATTTATGCGGTTGCAATAGATATGACGGCCCAGCAGAACCACGGATAGTTGCCATGAGAGGCAGAAATCCAGATAATCCATCAGATAGAACAGCTGGAGCACTTACACGGCAACGGCTTGAACTGAACAACAACGGAACGAGCAACACATTGACGAGTGTACAGAAAGACAATTTGGTACTGGAAAATCCACAATACCGGATTAGAAAGCTAACACCTAGAGAGTGCGGACGGCTGATGGATGTAACGGATGAAGATATAACGAAGATGGAAAAGGTTAATTCCAACAGCCAGTTGTACAAGCAGTTTGGCAATAGCATAGTGGTTGATGTGATGTGTGCAATGTTTTGGAACTTGAATATTAATCAATAGTAGCGGATCGGCCAGCTCCGGTTTGCGTAACAAAAATTTAAAATCAGGAGGAAATGAAGATGAAAAGAAAAATGAGTGTATTAATGGTAGCAATGATGGTTGCGGTAATGATGGTTTCAGGGTGTACCGAAGCGGATCGCGTCAACGAAAACCTGTCGAAGCAGGCGGATTACTTTGAATGCGAGCGCAAGATAACGGTGTACAATGCCCGCACGGATATGATTATACTCGAAGCTGAAGGGTATATGTCAATCTCCAATAATACCAGCGGCGAACTGGTCTGCACGGTCAAGACTGGCCCGAACGAGTACAAAAAGAATTACATATACCTCAACCAGTACACCATGTACGTTGTCGAGGATATTACCGGGACTCACACAGACCCATATCATTACAAGTTGTACTTCCACACAGAGTTCCCGATAGATATTGAGACCAAACCGTAAGGAGGAATAGGACGATGGAAAGTAACTGGATCCCGGTGGCCGAAAGGCTGCCGGAGGTGACAGGTAATTATCTATGCACGGTGGAAACCACTGGAGGAGAGATGAGAGCTGAGATGGTAGGGCACTTCAATCATTTTAAGGACGATTCCAAATCATTTTGGACAGAGGATAACAAGTTCCGAAAAACAATTGCTTGGATGTCTCTTCCGGCACCGTACCGGGCAGAAGAACCAAAGGAACATGAGCAACAGTGGAAGCAATCAATGCTGAATACATTTTTAGGCGGGAGGTAAGCACATGAAGAACAAAGACAGATTTAGAGAAAAGATTTTGGAGATTGCGTGTACCGGAGACGTCGTTGCTGTGGTGGGTGGGGAGCCTTGCTCGTGCAGGGAAGCTTATTGCGTGAATTGCGATTTTTTCGAGAAAAGCACAGCCGCAGAAGCATCTCAAAGGGTGAAGTGTGCTAAACAATGCGAAGAGTGGTGCGAAGCTGAATACGTTGAGCCAACAGTCGATTGGAGCAAGGTTGCGGTTGATACGCCGATACTGGTACAAGATAAAGAGTGTTACGAATGGAAAAAGAGATACTTTGCAAAGTATAAAGACGGATATGTACATGCGTGGAACGACGGTGCAGATTCTTGGAGCTCAAATGGCTTTGCGTCACCTTGGAGAACTGCCAAGTTGGCAGAAGATGAACAGGGAAAGCCCACGCGGTTGCCGTGCCAAGTAGATGATGTGATTTACGCCATCGTGCACGATTACGAAAAAGACACAGAAGTGATAGAAGAGTCGAGGATTATTGAGGTTACACAGAATGTGAATGGGTGGTTTTTTGAGTCCCTCATCCCCGCTCCTGCATTTAGACTGCATGATTTTGGCAAAATCGTTTTCCTTACCCGCGAGGCCGCCGAAGCGAAGCTAAAAGAAATGGAGGGATAGCAGTGGAAGAAATAGAGGACTGCCATTATTGTGAATATGCGTGTTGTTCTGATAGCGAATCATCGGTTGACTGCTATGTTGAAGATTTCGCCTATTTCGATCATCACGTAACAGATACAAAGGAAGCAGAGACTTGCGAGTGGTTTCGTTTCTGCGACACATTTCCAAAATATTAATGAGGAGGGATAATCATGAGTGAGAATGAAGCAAAGGAAAAACTGCAAGCATATATCAAATGCCAAGAAAGCCAGGAGCCAGCGGATGTCTTAGAACAGTGTGACAAGAATTGCACTTTCTGCGAATTATGTTATGCGCAAGGATTATACGGAGAGCATAAAGAAGCCGTACAAATGGCAATCAATGCCCTGGAAGAGATCCAGCAGTACAGAGCTATCGGTACAGTAGAAGAATTGCAAAAAGCTCAAGAGGAAGAAAAGATTCTAAAATTTTATTACTGTGACACCGAAGATAGTTACCTATTGGGACGGCGTGTGGGTAATTTCTATTACGCTCACTATTGTAACGGTCATTGGGTGTTTGATATGTCAAGGTATCTTCCCTGGGGCAAGCATGTTGTTGAAGAGGGAAGTCTTTGGAAAGAGTGCACATATCCAAGCGAACCAAAAGAAATTGATTTTCACGAATGGCTTGATGGATTTATAAAAAAAGAATGTGGCGGTACGTTGGAAGAATGCCGGGCGGCGGTGGAAAAGCAGAAGGCGAAGAAAGTGATAGACAATACTCCAACAGACGATGATGTGTGGTATCAGTGCCCCACATGCGATGGAGATTTGACTAAAATTAGAGGACTTCACTGCCCGTATTGCGGTCAGAAGCTTAACTGGAGGGACGAAGAATAATGTTTGAACAGAATTTTTGGGATGATCGAACCTTGGAAATCGAAATCAATCCATGCGAGGGTTGCGAAGATTGGCAAGACGGAGATTGTATCAGCAAGGGTGGATGCGGAAAGGAGCGTGCTGAAACAAGATACTGCTGTACATGTCGACAATATGATCTTGAAAATGGTGTATGCAATGCTGTATTGGCTGGCGGAGATTATATGCACGCTACGATGGCACTTGACGATACTTGTTCAGAATGGGAGGGAATAGAAGAATGAATGAAGAACTTAAGCCGTGTCCTTTCTGCGGGAGCAATTCCATCCGTATACGGGACGGTAATCATTACTGGTGTCAGTGCAATGTGTGTCTCGCGTCAACAGCCGCCGAAGATACACGGGAAGAGGCGGTAGAACTTTGGAACAGGAGAGCGAGCGATGGGAAGATTGATTGATGGAACAATACAAGCGTTACCAATGACCAATTATATTTTGGAAAGAAAAGATACATTTATGAGGGTGTTGGAAAAAGGAGATAATGATTTTTTATTTGCTTTGATGATAAATTATTTTGATGAGCAGCCTACGGCTTACGATCTGGATCGGGTTATGGAACAGTTAGAAGAGTTAAAAGCGTATGCCTTATATGAAAATATGAATGCTGATACAAAATGGCTCGATAGGGCTGTTGAGATTGTAAAGAAGGCAGGTGGGATAGAATGATAGCCAGACCTAGAACCTATGTCGCGTATCGCTTCGGATTTAGCAGTTATTCGGTGTGTTACGTACATTGCTGTCCGCAACAGAAATGGGAAGCCAAGCAAGCGGGCACAGACGGAAGATACGTTGAGCTGTCGCGAAAGGGCATATCTATAACGATTCCGAGGGAGGATTTTGAAGAGCATTGGAAGGAGGTGGAGTAGTAGATGAATGATGAAGGAGTCCATCGCTTGGCACAGGCGATTGAAGATATTATATGTATTATTCTTCTGGTGTGTTTGCCAGAATGCATTTTGGAGCGGTTCGGGCTATATGAGTCGATGTGGGCGATTGCCCGCGGGAGGCAGAAAAACAAATCATAAAAAAGAATGGAGCAGGGCTTATGAGGTCAGCATTTGAAAGACTTAGTAGGCCGGAAATTGATTTTTTATTAGATAACTGTAATTTTTCCCAAGAAGAGGAAATAATTGTAAAGATGGCAAACATTGGAAACAGTGAAATTCAGATCGCGGAAAAGATGAATCTCTCTGTGTCCAGCATTGCCAAGAAAAAAAGAAAAATCTTAAACAAAATATTTAACTTTTTGGAGGTGCTTGGAGAAGTGACAACGATTTATGTTAATGGAAAACGTGTCACGAAAGATGAATTAAAGGATTATGAGATACAGATAGAAAGTGTGAAGAAGATACTGGCCGATAAATTGACAGAGAGGAAATGAATTGATATAATGGCTAGCGTAAAACCTAGCCATTACTTTTAGGAGGAATGGCAAATGCAAAAAATGAACGTGGCATATCTGCGAGTATCTACCGAAGCACAAACGGAAAAATATGGATTGGATATGCAAAAACAGAAAATTCTTGATTATTGCGAAAGAAACGGAGTGGTTATTGATAAGTGGTATATTGATGGTGGGTATAGTGGAAGTAAACTTGATCGCCCGGAAATCCAGAAACTTCTTGATGATGCGGAAAACAGCCTTGTATCAACCGTCTATATTTATAAATTGGACAGAATGAGCCGAGACGTAATAGATACGCTGAACTTACTTTATCGGATTTTGCCAAAATACGGTGTAAGCGTAATATCTATGACTGAGGATTTAAAGACGGAAAACCCAATGGACAAGGTTATGGTTGGCGTAAATGCTATAATGGGACAATACGAGCGTGAGGTAATCTATATGCGCACGAGGGCAGGAATGCTTGAACGTATCAAGAAAGGTCTGTGGATGGGCGGAGGCAGAATCCCATGTGGGTATTATTATGACAGAAATGATGGCATATTGCACATTGACGAAGAGCAGGCAGAGCGAGTAAGAAATGCGTATAAGTTATATTTAGACGGTTATTCGTGTGACAGGATAGCGCATATTCTTGGCTTTTGTAGCGATGTTGTCGTCAATAACATTTTAAAGCGTAAATCAAATATAGGTTTGATAGAGTATAAAGGCGAAGTATATCAAGGTCTGCATGAGCCTATTATTGATGAAAAAACGTTTTATCTTACGCAGGACATGATGAAAAAGCGCAGTACCAATTCCCATGTTTCGAACAATAATATTTTGACCGGCCTTTGTTATTGCGGTGTATGCGGTGCGAGAATGAGGTATCAAAAGTGGGGCAGTTATCATAAACTTATTTGTTACTCACAGTACAAACACAAAGAGTATATGCGAAAATCTGAAAACTGCACCAACGAGAAAATTAAAGCACTGCCTGTCGAGCGAGAGGTTGAGGAATGCTTCAAGCAATTTGCTGTCAATGTTGAAAAGGAAAATAAGGTTTTGCAGGACAGAAAATCCATAATTGAGAAATCAATCACTACCACCAAAGCAAAAATCAAGAAAATGTATGAAACATACTTTGATCGACAGAGTGAGAGCCTTCTGGAGATGATAAACTCCGAGGAACGGAAGCTGACGGAATTGGAAAAAGAGTTAAAAGTTGAATGCAATTTAAAAACAACTCAATCAGCTCTTGAAAATGTTGAAAAAATCAGGAACATGGCCGACGTATGGGATGAATTGACAAGAGAAGAGAAGAACAGAATATTAAAAGAGTGCGTGGAAAAGGTAATTATAACCGGTGGTGATGTGGAGATACGTTTCCGAACTTTTAATATCTGATATTCTCTACTTTACGCACTTAGTCGGAACTGCATAGGTAGAAAACTTCACATTCATGGTGGGATCGAAGTTGTCGATGGATTTGATGAGACCGATACAGCCGATCTGAAACAGATCGTCCACATTTTCACTGTTCCCGGAAAAACGCTTGATGACACTTAAGACAAGACGCAGATTCCCCTTAATGTAATCCTCCCTGGCCTGTAAGTCGCCCTCCTTGATCCTGCGGAAGAGCTCTGCCTTCTCATCCTCCTTCAAAATGGGAAGCTTTGCGGTGTTGACTCCGCAGATTTCTACCTTGTAAATCGCCATGATCTGTTCCTCCGTCGCTGATGTCCTAAAGAAAGAATGCGCCGATTGCGATACTTTTATTCATAAACTTGCGTCCAAAGGAAAAATGTATTATAATCTTCACGAAAGCAATGAGCGAAGTGTAGTCGAGCTCGCACTGCGAAGTAGAAGAAAGGATTTATTTATGAAAAAATTAATGGATCTCATCACAGAGGAAGTGACGAAAGCCTTTGTGGAACAGGGATATGAGGAAAAATATGGAAAGGTCTCGCCCTCCAATCGGCCCGATCTGTGCGAATATCAGTGCAATGGGGCTATGGCGGCAGCCAAGGCGTACAAATGCGCGCCCTTTATGATCTCCGATAAGATTGCGGAGGCACTTAAGGAGAACGAGATGTTTTCCATGGTGGAGTCCGTAAAGCCGGGTTTTCTGAACTTAAAGCTCAGTGAGACATATGTGGCAGACTACCTGAGAGAGATGGCAGCGGACACCGGGCGTTTCGGCTGTGAGAAGGCGAAGAAACCCAAAACCATCATTGTGGATTACGGCGGAGCCAATGTGGCCAAGCCGCTCCATGTGGGACATCTGCGCTCAGCCATCATCGGCGAGAGTGTGAAGCGGATCGGAAAGTTCATGGGACATAACATGATCGGTGATGTCCATCTGGGGGACTGGGGACTGCAGATGGGTCTGATCATTGTGGAACTGAAGGAACGCAAGCCGGAGCTTGTGTATTTTGATGCGGCATACCAGGGAGAATATCCCAAGGAACCGCCATTTACCATTGCCGAGCTGGAAGAGATCTACCCGACTGCCAGCGGAAAGTCCAAGGTGGATGCAGCCTTCAAGGAGGCAGCCCTTGCGGCTACGCAGGAGATGCAGGCGGGAAGGCGTGGATACCGGGCACTGCTTTCTCATATCATGAATGTTTCCGTAGCAGATCTAAAGAAGAATTACGACAGCCTGAATGTTTCCTTTGAATTATGGAAAGGAGAATCGGATGCGGAGCCTTACATCTCCGATATGGTGGAGATGATGAAGGAGAAGGGCTACGCTTACATTTCTGACGGAGCTCTGGTGGTGGATGTGAAGGAAGAGACGGATTCCAAGGAGATTCCGCCCTGCATGATCTTAAAGTCCGATGGGGCAGCGCTTTACGATACCACGGATCTTGCCACCATTATCTGGCGTATGCAGGATTACGATCCTGACGAGATCATCTATGTGGTGGATAAGCGTCAGGAACTGCATTTTATCCAGGTGTTCCGCTGCGCCAGGAAGACCGGACTGGTAAAACCGGAGACCGGGCTTAAATTCCTGGGCTTTGGCACCATGAACGGGAAGGATGGCAAGCCCTTCAAGACAAGAGACGGCGGCGTTATGCGTCTGGAATATCTGGTTCAGAGTATCAACGAGGAAATGTACAAGAAGATCGCTGAGAATCATATCGTGGAGGAAGCGGAAGGAAGAGAGACTGCCCGGCTCGTGGCGTTGTCCGCCATCAAGTACGGCGATCTGTCCAACCAGGCATCCAAGGATTACATCTTCGATATCGATCGGTTTACGTCCTTTGAGGGCAATACAGGGCCGTACATTCTGTATACCATTGTGCGGATGAAGTCTATCCTGAACAAGTATTACAGCGAGAAGACCCTTCCGGCGGAGGCACAGATCCAGCCTGCCCGCTCCGAGAGTGAGAAGGCACTGATGCTTCTGATCGCCGGCTTCAACAGCGTTATGGAGGCTGCCTATCAGGAGACGGCACCTCACAAGGTGTGTGCATACATCTACGATCTCGCCAACGCCTTCAACCATTTCTACCATGAGACCAAGATCATGGCGGAGGAGGATTCCATGATCCAGGCCGGGTATATCTGCCTGCTGGAGCTGGCAAGAGGGATCCTGGAGACCTGTATCGATGTGCTGGGATTCTCCGCACCGGAGAAGATGTGAGAACTGCCGTAAAAGCCTTCAAACAAAGTTGTGTTTGTTCATACAGGGTACGGTGCAGAAGGGAGCAGCGATATTTATGGGTATCTATGTGAATCCGGGGAATACAGCGTTCAAAGAAGCGGTGAATTCTATGATTTATGTGGATAAAAGTGAATTGATCGCATACACGAACAGGGTTTTAAACACAATGCAGAAGAATATATGCGTCAGCCGTCCGCGCCGTTTCGGAAAGTCCATGGCGGCAGATATGCTTGTCGCCTATTACAGCAAGGGCTGCGATTCCAGCAGCCTGTTTGCCGGGCGGAAGATAGAAGGCGAGGAATCGTTTAAAACACACTTGAACCAGCAATCGAAAAATTGCTAAGTGATGTAAAAGGGTCTGCACTGAGAGATATCATCGAAACCAATCCACAAATAATAGAGTGGTTAGATAAGAACAAATTGACTGAATTAAGGACATGTCTTTGGATATCTTATCTTGACAAGAACCGAGGCCTTTTTGGTGCGTTATTTGAAAAATATACAGCATTATCGGCTGAAATTGATAGCGTTGAGATAGATGATACGCCGTGGAGAAAGGCTCTTGAAATATATAATAAGCGTTTCTCTGTTCCGTATGAAATGAGAATAGAAAATCTCAGAGGTGCTGTTATTGGGGAAAGCATCCCTAAAATTGAATTCAGCTTTTCGGATGGCGAACGAATTGTAAATATGAGTCGTGATAAGTTAGATGAGTTGAATACGCTTAGCCAGGGCGAAAAACGTGCATTGTACTTATTGAATATAATTTTTGAAATTGAGGAGGTAAAACAGAAAGGCGAGGATGTTGTCTTTATAGTTGACGATATTGCTGATTCATTCGATTACAAAAACAAATATGCCATAGTGGAATATTTGTATGAAATTGCGCAAGATGATCGTTTTTCTATGATAATACTGTCTCACAATTTCGACTTTTATCGAACAATTTCAAGCCGTTTGGGACTTGGTAGAAAAAATCGCCTGTGTGCAAGTGTAGATAAAACAGGCATTGTACTAACTGAGGAACACTATCAAAATCAGCCATTTACACAATGGAAAGAGCATCCAACGCAGAAAAATGTAATTGCTATGATACCGTTTGTTAGAAATCTGGTCGAATATGGCAGAGATCTCAAGGTGTGTTCAGATGATCATGAAAATGATGGTGTTAATGATGACTTCAACCTTCTGACTGTGCTTCTACATGAAAAATCGGAAACTGCTAATATGCGATTTTCAGATTTGAAGAATATTTATAAGGCTTATCTTGGAATAGACGAATTTGATCCTGACGTTGATCCTGACAAGCACATTATTAAAGCCTTGTATGAAATATGTGACTGTCTTACGGAAGATAACGCAGAACTTGAGAACAAGGTTCTTCTTGCAATGGCTATACGTCACAAGGCTGAGACGTTTATGAAAAATGAATTGCGTGCATATACTGGTACGCTTTCGTGGAGAAAAAATCGCCGCACAAATGAAACTGGCACATCAAATCAATTTCTTCTTATGGTTGACCAGAAAGGGAACCAAACGCGGGAACTCCTAAATGGATATAAGCAGTTTGGTGAAGAAAATGCAGTTTCTATTCTCGAGGACGTTGCGATAATGACTCCAGAAAATATCCATCTCAACTCATTTATGTATGAGCCCATAATGGATATGGATATTTTGGAGTTGATTGCTCTCTATGAGAAAGTAAAAGAAATTTAGGGAGGAAACCACTAATGGACAAAATGCGTATGGAATCCATTGATATGACCGCACAGAATATAGAGAAAATAGGGGTATTATTCCCGAATTGCATCACTGAGACGAAGGGCACAGACGGCAAGCTGAAGAAGGCCATTAACTTTGACCTGCTGCGGCAGATGCTGTCCGGCGATGTGAT
The DNA here is from genome assembly GCA_963628035.1 of Paludibacteraceae bacterium. Classification (GTDB taxonomy): domain Bacteria; phylum Bacillota; class Clostridia; order Lachnospirales; family Lachnospiraceae; genus 14-2. The sequence goes on along the minus strand of CAVGED010000089.1, from coordinate 1,559 downwards.
TGAGGGCGATGAAGCCTATGAATTTACATGGGTAGGCAAAAAGGCGGCTATCGTAGAGGCCAACAAGCCGATCCGCAAAACCCTGCGCCCCTGCAAGGAAGAGAGTGTCAACTGGGACAGCACAGAGAACCTCTACATTGAGGGTGACAATCTGGAAGTGCTGAAGCTGTTGCAGGAGAGCTATCTCGGCGAGGTGAAGATGATCTATATTGATCCACCCTACAATACAGGCAATGACTTCATCTATCGGGACGATTTCAAGCAGTCTGCGGCAGACTATGAGGAAGACAGCGGCGTGTACGATGAAGACGGCAACCGTATGTTCAAAAACACTGATACCAATGGACGGTTTCATTCTGATTGGTGTAGCATGATTTATTCCAGGCTGATGTTGGCTAGGAATCTGCTTGCTGATGACGGTGTTATCTTTATCAGCATTGATGACAACGAGCAGGAAAACTTGAAAAAATGTTGCAGCGAGGTGTTTGGTGGACAGAACTTCGTGGCACAGCTGGTATGGGAAAGAGCATATGCTCCAAAAAATGATGCAAAGTTCATATCAAATAGTCATGATTATATCCTAATGTATGCAAAGGACATAACGCGGTTTGTAATTGGAAGATTGCCAAGAACTGCTGAAGCAAATGCACGTTACCAAAACCCTGACAATGATCCGCGAGGAGTTTGGAAGCCGAGTGATATGTCAGTAAAAACCTATACACCGTCTTGCGATTACCCTATTACTGCCCCTTCGGGGCGAGTAATAGAGCCTCCAGCAGGTCGCTGCTGGAGTCTCTCTAAAAATGCATTTTTAGAGAGACTCCAGGATAATAGAATTTATTTTGGATCAGATGGCAACAGTGTACCTTGTATAAAAAGATTTTTGACGGAGCTTAAATATGATGGGATGGCACCGACCTCTATCATGTTCTACAAAGATGTGGGGCATAGCCAGGAAGGCGCAAAAGAAGTGACTAATATTATGGATGCCGGAGTATTTGATGGTCCAAAACCGGTTCGTCTTTTGATAAGATTATTGACTTTAGCGAACTTAAAAGATGATTCTGTGGTTCTGGATTTCTTCTCTGGTTCTGGCACTACTGCACATGCACTCATGCAATATAATGTTGAAAATAGCAAGCATTGCAAATTCATAGCTGTTCAGTTGCCGGAAGAAACTGATACGAACGGAACAGCATACAAGGCCGGTTATTCCAACATCTGCGAAATCGGCAAGGAACGTATCCGCCGTGCAGCAAAGAAAATTGCCGAGGAGCACCCGAACGCAGAGTTCGACAGCGGTTTCCGCGTCCTGAAGCTGGACGATACCAACATGAAGGACGTGTATTATGTGCCTGCCGAGTATGAGCAGAATGTTCTTGACCTGCTGGAAAGCAACATCAAGGAAGATCGCACCGACCTTGACCTGCTGTTTGACTGTCTGTTGGAATGGGGCTTGCCGCTGTCCCTGCCGTACAAGTCCGAGGATATTGAGGGCTGCACAGTACACAACTACAATGACGGCGATCTGATTGCCTGCTTTGACGAAAACATTCCGG
>CAVGED010000088.1:0-45736 GCA_963628035.1 Paludibacteraceae bacterium | reverse complement strand
AAAAAGGACTCTCAGAGGCAGCATAAATAAAGGCCTAAAGATTCCGAGAGTCTATAAACAGGAAAAGGAGAAGAGAGATGAAGAGAAGATCAAAAAGATTAGGAGCATGGTTTCTGTTGCTGGCGGTAAGCCTGACGGTTATCTGCGGGAACGCGATGGTGACGCGAGCGGTCACGCCCGGCAGTACGGATTATCATGTTTTTCTAAACGGCAGCAAGTTTTTCCTTCATAATGAAAAGACGCTTGGGTCTGAAAACGGGACAGAATATTATCTTACCTATACGGTTAAGAGTGCAGCGAAGAGCCCGACCCAACACGGAATCATCGGAACAGGGGATATTACAAGGCGTTTCCCTTATAACGATGGAGGTCTGTTGCGATACGCAGGCAAGAGTATTCTTCTGGATGAAGGGGCAACCTACTTTATCAAATTTGTAGTTGCAGAAGGTGGATTCCGTTACAAGATCACCCGTGCGCAGGGAGATACACTGGAAGACCTGTACGTTGAAAAATACTATGGAAAAGCAACAGATGAGATGAAGTATTTTGGTATCTGGCTGGATGTGGGAACGACACAGGCAGAGCTTACAAATGTTCGCTGCTATGATGCCAACGGGAATGATTTGGGAGTGAAGCTGGAGAATCCGGATGGAATGGGCTATGTCCTTAGAGGAGATACCAGATTTGAGAAGGCGGCAGATATAGACCATCGTTATGACATCAAGGTTACGGACAAGCGGAATATAGCAATCAGCAATTTGAAGGTGCCGACAACCTCCGACGTTTATATCGAATACAAGGTGGAATCCGCAGAATATCTGCTGAATCAGGCGGGAATTGCCTTCTCCAATGACCCGACCAGCGACTATCCGCACCGGAATGGTTATCTTAAATATTTAAGAACGGATGATGTTGCGAAGTCGATAGAACTGCTGGAGGTGGGCGCGGAGTACATGATCAAGATCCAGCGTGGGGAGACAGGCGCCGATGTGATCGTACAGAAAACAAAGAATGGTCAGAGGTCAATCACGGTTTTGTCCGTTGTCTTTGGAACCTATGACAAGACGTTTGATTTCCTTTCTCTGTGGTATGGGGCAGGCGGAAACACAAATGCGACATTTCATCTGACGGATTTTAAGATCTATGATGAGAACAGGAACAACCTGGGTGTTCAGTGCAATGTGGATGCAGAGATCACGCATACGGGAGAGGTTCTGGATTACGCAGGGTGTGAGGCTGCTTATTATTGTAAAGAAAATGGCGGTATCATGGCTCTTTACAAAGACCAGACCATGAAGCTTACAGAGGATTCGGTTACCCTGGATGCGGAATATAAGGTCGCGGAAAATGTTATGACGGCCCGCTACGCAAGCGGTACAAAGGAATATGCTTATCTCTACCGACGTATTACGGATGAGTCCCATGTGTATGACCGACTTTATCATTATCTGGTGAATTTCGTGACCGGGAGTGATACGAAGATCGAGACACAGCATTTATCCAATGCGACAGGTTATCTGGCATTGCGTCCCACAGATCCGGAACTTAAGGGCTGCACCTTTGAAGGCTGGTATACCAGTGAGGGCAAAGAATTTGACTTTGATCAGATCGTAACGAAGTCTGTTACCTTATATGCGAAATGGTCAGACAATGGCGGGATCACATATCCTGCAGGGGACGAGCCGGTTACGCCAGAGGATACTTCCTTTGGAAACAGGTATCTCTTGTATGGTGCAGGCGGATTATTGCTGATTGCAGGCCTGGCAGTTTGTATCGTATTGATCGGAAAGGGAATGAGAAGTGAAAGCGTTAAGAAAAAATAAACGGATCGGAGACAACAGAAATAAATTAAACAGACACAATGCGTTGTTCCTGTTTTGCGGTGTTGCCCTGCCGCTCATACAGTTTTTGATCTTTTATGTGTATACGAATTTTTCATCCATTATGTTGGCTTTTACAGGTTCCAATGGGGAGTTTACTTTTTATAATTTCAGTCGTATGTTTAAGGAACTGGAGCTGGCAACATCCTCGCTGCGGATCGCTTTTCGGAATACAATGATTACCTTTGCCATCCAGATGGTAACCTTTCCCTTCAAGGTGCTGGTTTCTTATTTTATATACAAGAAGGTGCCGGGATCTGGATTTTTCCGAATTGTGTTCTTCCTACCAACGGTACTTTTTTCCGTATGTACCGCCATGGTATTTACACGGCTGGTGGGTGTCAACGGATTTATCGCAAAGACGGTTGGAGAATGGCTGAATCTCGGCTATGTACCGGAATTGCTGGCAGATTCCAGATTCGCGAATATAACGGTTCTTCTGGAGATGGTGTGGCTGCAGTTTCCGGGGGATCTGGTTATCTGGAGCGGAACGTTTGCACGGATACCGGAGGAGGTTCTGGAATCGGGACAGATAGATGGGACAAACTGGTGGACGGAGTTTACCAGGATCGTGGTTCCCATGGTCTGGCCTACGGTGGCATTGAGAATGGTACTTTTGTTTAGCGGAATCTTCAGCGCTAGCGGGAGCGTGTTCCTGTTGACAAGAGGCGAGTACGGAACCATGACGTTGAGTGCATGGCAGTATATAAAGCTTCTGGATCACTCAGGGGTCTCGTACTCCTCTTATGGTTATAATTATCTGTCCGCGGTAGGCCTGCTGCTTACCATCGTGGCGGTCGGCATTTCCTTGATCGTACGAAAAATAACGGATCGATACTTTACAGACGTGGAATTTTAGACAGGAGGTGAGAACGTGAAAAAGCTTAGAAAAAGACACGCGGGTGTTTTGAAAAGAAAAAGTCCTGCGGAAAAGGCGCTGTACTGTTTTATTTCCCTGATATTTGCCGTTGTGGCGGCGAGTTATCTTTATATCCTGCTATGGACGCTGATGAGTGCTTTAAAGACACATACCGAGATTGTAATGGATCCGTTTTCACTTCCGACGAAATGGAACTGGAGTCATTTCAAGGAAATGATCACAATATTTAAAGTGAACGGGCAGGGCTTCTGGGCGATGCTTTTTAACAGTGTCTGGTTCTCGGTGGTGGGAGCTTTCTTGCAGCATATTACAACAGTCACCTTTGCCTATTGCTGTACAAAGTACGACTTTCCGGGTGCAAAGCTGGTTTATCCGATTATTCTGGTGGTGATATCACTGCCGGTATACGGGAACGCAGGAGCGAATTATCGTGTGATCCGGCAACTGGGACTTGTGGATAGCTACGCGCATGTGCTGCTGTCGATATCGGGCTTTACTGCATCGTATTTGTATTACAGGGCATTCTTCAAAGGCCTGTCGTGGGATTATGCAGAAGCTGCAGCAGTGGAAGGTGCCAATCATTTCCAGATTTATTATAAGGTAATGCTGCCCCAGGCGAGACCGATTTTTACGGCACTGTTTTTAAATACATGGCTGTTAAGCTGGAATAGTTATGAAAATGCAATGGTGTATCTGCCGAATTTGCCGACGCTTCCGGTTGGAATCTATCAGTTCAACCAGGAGATGACGTATCAGGCGCGTCTGGATATTCTGTTCGCGGCCTGTCTGGTCGTGGCGATCCCGGCATTGATCCTGTTCATTGCTTTTAATAAGGTACTGACGACCAATGTATCCGTAGGTGGATTAAAAGGATAAGGTATGAAAATTCTGAGAAAAACGGAGGTAACAGGAAGATGAGAAGAGGAAAAAGAATTGCAGCACTTATACTGGCGGTGATGTTGGGAGCCACAGCGCTTACCGCATGCTCAGGAAACAGCGGAGGAGGCGGACAGGCGAACCGGGACGGAAAGACGCAGATCGAGATCAAATACTGGCTGAGCGGTCTGGGTGAGGAGTGGCTGAAAAACTTGATCGCCGCGTTTGAAGAGGCGAATTCGGATTACTATGTCACGTATACAGCTACATCCAGTCATACATCGGCGATCTCAAGCTTCGGGATGGAGGATCTGGATACCACGGATCTGTATTTTGCACTGAAAAACGGGCGGACAGAATATATGGAGCCGTTGGACCAGCTTCTGACAACAACGGCAGCAGGGGATGAAAAGCCCTTGGGAGAGAAGTTTAACAGCCATTACCTGTCTTATGAACAGAGTGCGGACGGACATTATTACAATCTCACCTACGGCGGAGGCCTGATCAATCTCTATTATAACGAGGATCTGTTTGAAAAAGCTGGTATACGTCAGCTTCCCAGAACCACGGATGAATTGACCGTGGTGTGCGACACGCTGTACAGCCAGGATATCACGCCCATGTGTCATTTTACCAATGGCGGATATTATGACTTCCTACTTCGGATCTATATGGCACAATACGACGGGACAGACTATTATGTAAACCACTTTATGACGTGTACGGACGAAACCGGGAACAGCCCAAGTAAGGATGTCCTGACAAAGAAGGATGGCCGTTACTATGCATTAAAGGCCATGGAGAAATTCATCACGCCGGAATACACCATGCCGGGTTCCAATACGCAGTCCCATACCGATGTACAGACCATGTTTTTAAATAAGCAGGCGGCCATGATGTTCAACGGCTCCTGGATCGAGAATGAGATGAAGGTAGACAGTGCCAATTCCCAGATCAAATTGATGAAGGCACCGGTATTGTCATCCATTGTGAATCAGCTTACAACGGTAAAGTCAGATCAGGTCTTACGGAATGTGATCACAGCCATTGATCAGGTCACAGAGGGCGAAAAGCAATTATCGGATTTCGCTTCCGGCGAGGATTATGCAGTCGGAGGCGCCACGATTTCGGCAGCAGACTGGAATCGGATATCAGATGCGCGAAATGTTGTGGGCAGCAATTATGCGGAACAATCCGCCTATATTCCGGTCTATTCGGACGCGAAGGAGGGAGCTATGAAATTCCTTGAATTCATGTACTCCGACGCAGGATATAAGGTGATTGCAGAGACAACGAAAACTCCCATGCCGATAAGCTATAGCAATGGCAAGAGTGTTGACACCTCAGGGATGAGTGAGACCCAAAAGCTTCAGTTTAAAATGATGGATTCCGCACAGGCCTTTGCCGATTCCGGCTGCGCCAAGGAGCACAAGATCTATGTGGATGGCGGTGCCAGTATGCTGGCAAATGTGAAGTATGTGGATAAATTCTGTACACAAAACGTGGATGACCGCATGACAGCGGACGCAGTGTGGGGACTTGTGATACAGACTATTGAGGACAATTATGAAAACAACTGGCTTCAGAATATAGGAGGGTGAAACAGATGAAGAAACTACGCTTTCTCGCGTTGTTATTGGCAGGATCCCTGTTCCTTGTGAATCTCTCTTCCATATCGGTGAAGGCAGGAAAGGAGACTCAGACCACAGTGTTGACAGTGGAGGACGGATTAAATGTTACAGACTGGAACTTTGTGGACAGCAATATCGTCAATGAAGGTGGAAAGGTCGTAATTCCGGCTGAGACCAGTACGGCGGATACCCGGTTTATTTCCAAAAATGTTTCGAAGGTAAATGCGTCTGTGGATGAGATCACTTCTGTCGATGCCGTCATGCGTCTGACGGCATTGCCGGAGGGACAATTACTGGCTCTTGCCTTCGGCTTATCCAGCATTGAGGCATATCTTGGCGAGACGGGTAACGTGGAGCTGCATTTTACAAACCAAGGCGGGATAAGGCTTGGAATCACAGCATATACAGACGCAGGGGCCGTGACGGTTCTGGAGCCGCAAAGCTGTGGTTTGTCTCTGGATCGTGATTTCACGATCCGGGCAGCCATTACGCCGGAGGCGGTTCTCACGGTGATGATAAATGGAAAGGAAATATGCAGACAGAGTATTCCGGTCAACGGAGCAGGGCGATTCGGGGTTCTGCAGTCCGGCTCCTGCGGAGCAGCGTTCGCCAGCTTGAATTATGGGTGTAAATATTACAATACACCGGAAAACATGGATATTTTCGAGGATTTTGAATCCAATGCTTTTAATGCAAATCTTTTATGCTCGGCCTCCACGCCAAACGGAATATGTCCCAGCGGCGTGAAGATTGCGGACTTTGACGGCAATAAAGCGTTGTTTTTTCAGAATACAAACCGTTCCTACTTCGGTACACTGTACAAGTATTCGAATTTTGAGGTTTCCTTTGATATTCCATATTTTCTTCGGGAAACAATTTACGATGAATACGGAGAGGTGATGGGAAAGCCATGCACCTATATCGGCCTCAGTTGGGGAGAGGAAACACCGGCACCCACCGGACACAGCTATGTAACAGCCGTTGACCTGATCGCCTTTCGTTCCGATACCACCAGGAGTGAAGTGAAGAAGGTATGGAGCGAGGTGTCATTTGCAGATCTGGGTGTCACAGATACCGCCACGAACGAAGGCTATTCCGTCAAGCTGTCCGTGATCGACGGTCATATGGAGTTGGGGATAAAGGCTTTGTCGGCAACGGAATATATTACCATAGCTACGGCGGACTATGATACCCACAAGAGTGGTTATATCTATGTGTGGTCAACGGGAGGCACGAATGCTGCCATCGATAATTTTAAGCTTGTAAATAAGGATGAAAATCCCAATCTGATCGACGTGGAGTATCAATCCTCTCTTGTCACTGCGGAGGATTACGTACCGACGGAGGAAGAAATGAAGCTGGTATTCCGGGAAGAGAATACGGCAGAAACCGACCAGAACGGATTCGAAGGGAAGCTGTTTGTGGTCTGCTGTACAGCAGGAGCGGCGCTTCTGGTGATAACCGGAGTGGTTGTCTACTTTGTAATGAAACGAAAAAAACAGGGGGAAGGAGAGAAGAAGGATGAGGCAAACTAAGCTTATTAAACAAGTGATATGTGCTTTCCTGACGGTATCCATTCTGGCAGGAATCTGCGGATGCGCCAAAACGAATACAAAGGATGCAGAAAAAGCGCAGATAGAGCCAATGGAAATAGAGGAAGCCGTGAATTACAGTATGGATGCAATCGGCGGTGAAGATGTTATGCCGATCATGGGTTTTTACGGCCCGGTGCCTTCGGAATTCAGCTATAACGGAAATGCCCTTCCGGATTATTTTACAGAGGAATTTTATCAGCTTGTTGCAGATACCGGCATCAATATGATCGGTACTACATTGGCGAATTACGGTACCGTTCCAAGCTATGTCAAAAAAAGCCTGGAATTGGGAGGAAAAGTCGGATTAGGGGTACTGGTACAGGATAAGAGAATTTTAAATAATGATCTGACACTGGAAGAGGTGGACGAAATGACCCATGAATACACCGACTATCCATCCTTCGCCGGTGTGTTTATGGTAGATGAGCCGGGGGCTGTCTACTTTCGGGATCACGAGAACGGGACAAATGTCGATGAATTCGATACGATCTCAAAAAACCTAAAGGAACTGGGATTCTATGTCTACGAAAATCTTTTGGGAATGTATGCGACAGATACTTATACGGAAGAAGATGTAGAAGCATATACCAGATATATGAGGGATTGGGTAAAGCATGTGAATCCCCAGGCGTTGTATTATGACCGATATATTTTTGAAGACAATGAAGGACTTAAAATGGGTAAAAAATACTTCAAAAATATGGAAATATGCAGGAGCGTTGCGGAAGAATCAGGTATCCCGTTTTGGACCTATATTGAGGCAGGACAGCAGTTTAACGATAAGGGAGCCAAATTTGATTCAGAGGCATATTTCCCGTCCCGCGGTGAGTTTATGTGGAATGTAGGGACAGCGCTGGCCTTTGGCACAAAAGGAATCCTGTACTTCCCGCTGATCCAGCCTATATTTTATGCATATGCAGAATCTGCTCCTTTTGATTTCCAGAGAAACGGATTGATCGGTGCGTGGGGAAATAAAACCCGCTGGTACTATTATGCACAGGATATGAACGCCCAGATCGCAGCGACCGACGAGATATTGATGCATGCCGTAAACAAGGGTGTGATCGCTTCCGGGGAGCAGGCAAACGAGCATCTGTCGGATTGCCAGTACCTGATGAAAGGGAAGGCATGGAGAGAGCTTGCGGATGTGACGGGCGATGCGATGATCGGATGCTTTAATTACAAGGGAAAAACGGCGTTGTATGTAGTGAACTACGATATCGAGTATGCACAGAAGATAACGCTTGATTTTGTTGATACGTACAATATGACCATTATTCAGAATGCAGAAACGACACATACCTCCTGCGGCAGCCTGGAGCTGACCTTTGCAGCGGGTGAAAGTGCCTTGATCGTAATCGAGTAAAGGGGGATCCGCATATGTGGAAAGAGAGAAAAGAAAGATTGGTAGCGCTGGTTTTAATGATTGCGATCCTGTGTTCCGTGTGTTTGAGTGGATTTTCCGTTTCAGCAGAGAATACAGGCAAGCGTGCAGACATTATTCTTGGAAATGCACCGGAGAAGGAATTCGCAAACTGGACCTTCTCGGATCTTGGAATCGGAGACCAGACCATCACAGACAACAGCCTGTGGGACAACAAGTGGACCAATGGCAAATCGCTGGATAAGACATTGTTCACCGGGAAGATCAAATTTGCCGCCGATACCACCAACTTCGGAAACCTCTATATCGGGGGCAACGGAAATGATGGGAGCAAGTGGCGCGGATTTGTATTTACGGCGAACGGAACAAAGGATAAATTAATGTTTGGGTTTGCGGGAACTGGTGGAAACTTCTTCAATGCCAACGGAAATACCGGAAGCGGCAGCACTGCGGGTGCCATCACCACCTTTGATCCGGCTGTGGCGGGAACGACGCTTCGTGGAAACAGTGACCTGGAGGTTGCGCTTTCTGTGGAATATTTAAGTGCAGCGGATGGGAAGGTAACCATGAAGGTGGGTGTATTCTTTGACGGGGTACTCTATGATAACACGTATTATACGGTGAAAGACGTGCCGGAGGATTATTTGAAGCAGTCCGTTCGTTTCTATCCGGTGGGGAAGTTGAATGCAGTTGCCTCCTATGTACAGGATGTGGAGAAGATCACACTTGATACTGCACCGGAGAAGGAGTTCGCAAACTGGACCTTCTCGGATCTTGGGATTGCGGACCAGACCATCACAGACAACAGCCTGTGGGACAATAAATGGACCAATGGAGAATCGCTAGATAAGACACTGTTTACCGGAAAGATCAAATTTGCCGGTGATACAACCAATTTCGGTAACTTCTATATCGGCGGAAACGGAACTGATGGGAGCAAATGGCGCGGATTCTTATTTACAGCCAACGGAACAACGGACAAGCTGACCTTTGCGTTTGCAGGAACCGGCGGAAATTTCTTTAATGCCAATGGAAATACCGGAAGCGGAAGCTTGACAGGTGCCATTGCCACATTTACTCCGGCAAAGGCGGGAACAACGCTTCGTGGAAACAGTGACCTTGAGGTTGCACTTTCTGTGGAATATGTAAGCGTAACCGATGGAAATGTGACTATGAAGGTAGGCGTATTCTTTGACGGGGTACTCTATAACAATACTTACTATACGGTGAAGGACGTGCCGGAGGATTACCTGAAGCAGTCTGCCCGGTTCTATCCGGTGGGGAAGATGAATGCGGTTGCTTCTCTGGGCGGAAAGCAGGAGGAAAGAGAAAAGGTGCTGGTTCCGGTTGATATGAAAAATATTACATTCATGGATGCAGGAATTCTGGATGGAACAGATGACACCTTCACCGGAGATTTCGGATTGGAAACACTGAATGGAACCGTCTTTAGCGCCATTATGAGATACAATGTGCCGGGTTCCCGTATGCATTACGGCTTGGTGCGGGAGGTGAGTAACTTCGGAGGTATTGCGTTCCGCCTGGAAGACGGGAAGCTGGTGGTCAGCAATGAGAAAGCGCCTGATGGGGCCACAGGAGACGGCATTCTTCATAATATGCCCTTCCGGCTGCTGGTAATCGAGCCGAAGGAGGCCGGAGTCGGCGATACCTTCTTAGACAAGGAGTTCCGTCTGCAGGTCAGCACGGAATTTGTCGACATGGATAACGACGGTCAGGTGAACGACATTAAATTAGGCGTATTTATTAACGGTTATCTCTATAGGAGTGAGTATGTATATATCAAGGATAATGCGAAGGAGCTTGGAACGGAGATTAACTTTAATACAGGTACGGCAGGGTACTATGCTTCCTATAATTATGAAGGCTCTTTTCAGGAATTGACAGCCAGGGATTTCGGACTGGACGGCGCACAGCTCATAGATACCACAAAGATAGCGGTATACGATGAGGCGTCCTGGGACGCAACTGCGGTTACGATGATGATAAATTTTCCAAAGGAGCAGGACAGCGCCATGTACCTGGGCAGCCAGTCGGCCGGAGTTCGCCTGCAGGCAGGGGAGAATGGAAGTATAACCCTTTGCTATGTGGATCCCGCAGGCAATGTAAGCAATATCGGAACCCTGGAACCGGGCAAGGCAGGACTCGCTTCTCTGACCGGGCAGGAGATAAAATGGCGATTTACCTTCCGCATCGGAGCGACGGATGAGGAAAACGGGGTATTGCGCCTGGGAGTATACATAAACAGTAAACTCTATAATGGTGAGATGTTCAAGGTACGGGATGTAAAGCTTGACAGCCTGAAACGGGTTATCAGTGTTCAGGCGGGCAGCGGTGCGGTAAGGATGAGAGACTTCGCCTATGAAGAATTGACGCTGCATGACTTCTCGATCCTGGACACCAGCGTTACCAGCGTTGAGGAAGGAAAGGATTATCGCGTAGAGAATTACTGCGACTTAAGTTCGCTGGATGGAAGTGCATTCCATGCACTTGTGAAATTCCCGGAAGAAGGAACTGCGAGATTCAGCCTCGGCGGAAGCTTCTGGAGAGGAATCCTTCTCGATGTAGCCAGCAACGGCAGGATCGAGGTGGGACATGTGGATTCGGATGCAAGCTATACAAGAATGGTTTATGTGACACCGGACGCGCTGGGAACCGATACACTTCTCGGAAAGGAGCTTTCGATTAGATTGACTTTCGACGTATTGGAAACCACAGGCGGCAGGGCAGATCTGCGTGTGGGTATTTATGTGAATGGAACGCTCTATCAGGGAAAATATTTCACTGTGTGCGATATCGATCCCAAGACCATGACAAGAACGATGAAGCTGTGGGTAAAAAATACACCCTTTGAGATCAAATCCGTACCTTCCGAACCGGATTTATCGATCTATGGGTTTGACAACGCAACGTGGAAGCGCACGCTGGGTCTTTAAATAAGCTTTGGGGTAGGAGCCTGACAAATGTTTGAAAATGCAAAATGGATTTGGAATCCGGCAGTGACCGGGACGGATTGTTACGCAGAGTTTTATACAAGTTGTGAGTTGAATGGGAATGCGCCCATCCAACTGAGAATTTCGGCAGATTCCAATTATGCGGTTTATGTGAATGGCAGATTGGCAGGTAGCGGTCAATATGCAGATTTTCCATATTATAAGGTTTATGACGAGGTGGACTTAAGTCGGTTTGTTGTGACCGGCGTAAATCATTTCGCGATAATCGTATGGTATTACGGCATATCATCGTTTACCTATTCCATAGGAAGACCGGGATTGCTGTTTGAAGTGGAGCAGAACGGAGCAGTTGTACTTTCCTCGAATGAAGCCGTGCGCAGCAGAAAAAGCAGAAGGTATATCAGCAATCGGAACGAGACCATCACCACGCAGATGGGCCTGAATTTCCACGTAGATCTGAGAGAAGAAAATGACTGGCAGCAGGGAAAGGATCTGCAGGAGTTTGGGACAAGCGTTATCCAGGAAAATATGCCAAAGAAGCTGTTCCCAAGAGAGATAAAGAAGCTGACGGTGGAACCGGGAATTCCAATGCAGCTTGCATTGCAGGGAAGCTTTACATATCCGTCAGAAGGAGAACATGCCGGTGACCGGATGCAGCGTGCAGCCTTGATGTTCCATCCTTATGAGGCTGCGGACGGCAAGGGAAATGTGCTGATATTGAAGCGGGAAGGTGGAGAAGGAGTTTTCTTCCTTGTGGATCTCAAGCAGGAAACTGCCGGATATCTGGAGTTCGAATTGGACGTACCAACGGATTGCCGGATGGAGGTCGGCTGGGGCGAGCATCTGGAGGATGGACGATGCCGCACGAAGATTGCCGAGCGTAATTTTTCGGTGATCGTAGATCTAAAACGTGGGAAGAATTCCTACATGAATCCGTTTCGGCGTTTTGGATGCAGATACGTTCAGTTTTTCATTCATGCGAATGAGGTGTCGATTCACTATGCAGGGATTCGTCCCACCACGTATCCGGTAAAATTGTTGGCGTATAAAAGTAAAAATCTGCTTCGAAATGAGATTTATGAGGTCTGCCAGCACACATTACTGCAGTGTATGCATGAGCATTACGAAGATTGTCCATGGAGGGAACAATCCTTCTATTCCCTGGATTCACGGAATCAGATGCTTTGCGGATATTATGCATTTGCAGAATATGAATTTCCGAGAGCGTGCTTAAGGCTCATGTCGCGGGCGATCCGTGAGGACGGCTTACTTCCCATGTGCTGTCCGACAGATGACAAATTGGTTATTCCATCATTTGTACTTTCCCATATTATCTCGGTTGCAGAGTATTACCGACATACAAAGGACAAGGAGACAGTTGAATTCTGCTTTGATTCGGTAAAGAGAATTGCGGATACCTTTATCAGCCACATGGACGAAACCGGCCTGATCCCGAATTTTGATGAAAAGAAGGATTACTGGAATTTCTATGAATGGCAGCCGTATCTGAACGGAAGAATGAAGCATGACGGGAAAGCATACGATATGTGTCTGAACGCATTGTTCTCCTATACGCTTGATTCATTGGAAGAAATCTGTGAGGTTATGGGGAATAAGGAATATCCCTGCCGGCAGATGAAGCAGGCCTTAAATGAGAGCATTGTCAGGGAATTGTATGACGAGGAGGCTGGATTATTCCGCATATACCGGGGACAAGAGGATGGAGTTTACAGTGTATTGGCAAATGCATTGGGGTGTCTGTGCGGGGCGGCAGATCACCTGGATTCAGAAAGAATGCTGGATATCATTCAGAAAAATAAAACCGAAGAAGCGAGCATACAGGTGATCCCGGCAACGCTATCTATGCATACGTTTCGCTACGATGCGCTCTTAAGCGTCGATAAGGAGCGCTACCGGAAGGCGATATTGGATGAGATAGACCGCGTCTATTTTAACATGCTGCGTGAGGGAGCAACCTCCTTCTGGGAGACGGAGAAGGGAGCGAAGGACTTTAGCGGTGCCGGTTCCCTGTGCCATGGCTGGAGTGCGATGCCGATTTATTATTACAAGACATTGATCACAGACGAAGGAGAATGCGGATGTTAGTAAATTGCGCCGGATTGCCGGCGAACCTGCAGAAAGGGCTTGGGGCTCTTGAAAAATATGGTTTTTTACAGATCAGTGAAGAGGGACAGCTTCTATGTGCCGATCAGGACTCGTTCATCGCGGTTGAAAAGTCAGAGGTGAAGCTTCAGATCACATATGATACGGAGCCGCACTTCTATATGGCGTTAGCACGCAGTATGGGAATGGAGAACGGGAAGCATCCGATTGGCACAAAAGGAACACGCCTCGGACTTATGGTGGATTGCTCCAGAAATGCTGTCGCAAAACCGGAGATGGTAAAGAAGCTTATCTGTATTCTGGTTCTGGCGGGGTATGATTACCTGGAGCTGTATACAGAGGATACCTATGAATTGCCGGATGAGCCATACTTTGGCTATAAGCGCGGGCGCTACAGCGCAGAGGAATTAAGAGAGATCATTGCCTTTGCGGATATTTTTCAGTTGGAGATGGTGCCGTGCATCCAGACGCTGGCGCATCTGAAAACCCTGGTGAACTGGCAGCCGTATTACGAACACATGGATATTGACGATGTGCTGATGGTAAACGATGAGAGAACCTATCGCCTGATCCGTAAATGCCTTCGCTTCTGCAAGGAGGTGTTCCATACCAGACGGATCAATATAGGAAGTGATGAAGCCTACCGTCTTGGGCGTGGAAGATATACCGATGTATATGGTTACAGGGATAAGCATGAGCTTTATCTCGAACATATGAAAAAGGTGTTTGCATTGTGCGCGGAGGAGGGCCTGGAACCGGAATTCTGGGCAGATGCATTCTATGATAATGACAGACCGGAGCAGGAGATCACAAGCATCTTCGACGGGAAGCAGACACCCATCGTATGGAGATACCGGCATACGGAAGCGGAACAGGCAAGAACATATCTCCAGAAAACAAAGAGATATGCGGGGAGATCCATGTATGCCGGGGCACTTTGGAAGTGCTATGGTTATGCGCCGGATAACGGGCGTTCCCAACGCAGTATCGACGTCCTCTTTGATGTGGCGGCGGAGTGTGGTGTAGACAACATTCTGATGACGACTTGGGGAAATGATGGAAGTGAATGCTCGGTATATGCGGTTATGCCGTCCCTGTGGCATGCGGCAGAGACGCTTTATCCGTGTGATGCTGACATAAGCGGAATCCTTCAGAAGCTAACCGGCTACACGAAGGAAGAATGGGAAGTATGTGACAGACTGAATTATGTCATGCCGGAAATAGATAAGATGTGCAATGCGTCAAAATATTTGCTGTACAATGATTTTCTGGTGGGGCTTCTGGATTATAACACGCCGGATCATGCAGGAGAGATCTATCGGGAGTTACTTCCGGCATTCAGCCGACTGGCAAAGCGGGACAGTCCGTTCGCATATCTCTTCATTACCTACGAGGCATTGTGCCGCCTGCTGATTCAGAAAGCCACCTATGGAAAGCGCCTTTATCGCGCATATCAGGAAAATGACCGTGACAGGATGAGAGCCATGATTTCCGAAATACAGGAAATCAAGGAAAACCTGAAAGCATTTCACGAGGCTTTCCGAAGTCAGTGGATGAAGGAAAACAAGGGCTTTGGCATGGAGGTCATTGATCTTCGGCTGGGCGGTCTTGCTTCCAGAACGGATACGGTGGTTCGTGTGCTGAATGATTATTTGTCCGGCAGAGTGGATAAGATTTATGAGTTGGAAGAGGAACGTCTTGAATATTTTTGCGGGCGGCTTACCGGGGAAGAGGTGTATGCACCGCTTCACAGCGATTGGAAGACTGCGTACACGGTAAATATGGCGGAGACCTGTATCCCGTATCTATGAGTGGAGTGTTTTTTATAAAAGCAAATGCAACTATTTTGTAGCAGAAGGGAGATTCAAAGAATGAGGAACAGTATTTTGAAACGTTTGGCGGCGGCTTTTTGTGCAGTTGTTATGGTATGTTCGGTATGCCTGAGCGGAATGCCTGCTTCCGCGAAGGAGACAGATAATAGCACGGCGGATATTACCCTTAAGACTGCACCGGAGAAGGAGTTTACGAATTGGACCTTCTCAGATCTGGGGATCGCAGACCAGACGCTCACAGACAACAGCCTGTGGGACAACAAGTGGACCAACGGTAATTCGCTGGACAAGACCATCTTCAGCGGAAAGATCAATTTTGCCGCCGATACCACCAATTTCGGAAACTTCTATATCGGAGGAAACGGAAATGACGGGAGCAAATGGCGGGGGTTCGTATTTACGGCCAATGGAACAACGGACAAATTGATGTTTGCATTTGCCGGAACCGGAGGGAACTTCTTTAATGCAGATGGAAATACCGGAAGCGGCAGCTCCACAGGAGCCCTTGCCACCTTTGATCCGGCTGTGGCGGGGACAACGCTTCGCGGAAACAGTGATCTAAGAGTTGCCCTTTCCGTGGAGTATGTAAGCGTGACGGATGGAAATGTGACGATGAAGGTGGGGGTATTCTTTGATGGCGTCCTTTATGATAATACTTACTATACGGTGAAGGATGTGCCGGAGGATTACCTGAAGCAGTCTGTTCGTTTCTATCCCGTGGGAAAATTCAACGAGGTGGCTTCCTGTGATCTGAATGTGGAACAGATCACACTGGATACAGCGCCGGAGAAGGATTTTGCAAGCTGGACCTTTTCCGACGTGGGAATTGCAGACCAGACGCTCACGGACAACAGCCTGTGGGACAACAAGTGGACCAATGGAAAGTCCCTGGATAAGACGATCTTTCAGGGAAAAATCAAATTTGTCTCCCAAAATGAGCAAAATGGATTCGGACAGTTTTATATTGGCGGTGCATCTAAGACAGATGCCAGCAACTACAGAGGTTTTCTGTTCCAGGCAGATAAATCTCTTGAAACGATCACCTTTGCATTTCTGGGAGCAGAAGGCTATTTCTACAATGAAAACGGAAATACGGGAAGCGGTGCAATGACCGGGGCGCTGGCAGTCTTTGATCCGGCAACGGCGGGAACGCAATTACAGGGAAATGACGACCTGCAGGTTTCGCTTTCGGTAGAATATACAGATGTGACGGATGGAAATGTGACGATGAAGGTGGGGGTATTCTTCGATGGAAGACTCTATGATAACACCTATTATACGGTGAAGGATGTGTCGGAGGAATATCTGAATCAGGCCATTCGCTTCTATCCGGTCGGTAAAAGCAATGTCATCGCATCCTGTTCAACGGATATTACACTGAGAAACGCGCCTGAGAAGGACTTCACATACTGGAGCTTCTCGGATGTGGGAATCAAGGATCAGACGGTTGTCGACACGAATCTGTGGAGCAATACTTTAACAAACGGAAAGTCTATCGATCAGACGATATTTAACGGGAAAGTAAACTTCGCAGAAACGAGCAGTGCCGCAAAAGCATGGGATTTTGGACAGCTGTTTATTGGGGCTGTCGATCCGGCAGGCACGACAGGAACGAAGTATTGCGGATTTCTCTTTGAAGCCAATGGCTCGACGGAAAGCCTGACCTTTGGGTTCTATGCAAACGGTGCATATTATGGCGCAGATGGGACAACCTACGCCTCCGTAAATCAGGGAAAGCTGGCAGTGTTCGATGCAGAGACGGCGGGCGTTGCACTGCGGGGAAACAAAGACCTGCAGCTTTCCATGTCCTTTGAGTATACGGACCAGGCGGAAGATGGAACGGTTACATTGAAGGTAGGGGTTTTCTTTGACGGAAAGCTCTACAATAATACTTATTATACCGTCCCCAATGTCCCGGAAGCTTACCTGAAGCAGGCAGTTCGCTTTAAGGCACAGACAGACACAGATAACCGTGTCGCCTCCTTACAGAAGGAAGTCAATGTGGCGGCAGCTTCGAATGGAACAACCGTCATTACCAGCCATTTCAATGGGGAGGCTGAAAATGCGGGATATGGGACAGCCGCCCTGAATGATGGAGTGGCGGGGCAGGAAGTGCCTTATTATCTGGGAGCAACCGGTGCAGACCTGCAGAATGAACCCATGACATTGGAATTCACCTTTGACAATGCATATACCATTGACAGTGTCAGGATGTATAAGCGGACCGACGCAGGTGGATTCCCCATCGATTTCGTTCTGGATGTCTATACGGCAGAGGGATGGAAAAACGTTGTGAGCCAGTCGGATTATCTGTCGGTGTTCGGCTGGAATGAGATTCTGTTTGCTGATGTGACATGTTCCGCTGTCCGCCTGAAAACAACGAAGGTTGCAAGACACCAGGGGGGAGATACCTATGGACTTCATCTGGCAGAGTTCGAGGCGTACGGGCTTACATCGACAGCGGATATTCCGACGCCGCAGGCGATGACAAAAGAAGCGGTTGCACTTGTGCATGACACCAATATACAGATGATATTTGAACATCCGGTTATGGCAGACGGTGTCTGCCTGTATACAGAAGAAGCAGGAGCATTTCCAAGCGAGCTGGCGGTATATGCCTTTACGGGAAGTCAGTGGGAGCAGGTTTATGCGGAAGCTTCCTATACGCCCAACGCAGCCAGGATGGCTCACGAATTTGATTTCGACGCACCTGTTTCCTGCAGCAGTATTATGGTTGTTGCGGCTGGTCTGTCAGAGACTCTCGGAGGTAATGTATTACAGCAGAGTGGGATGCGAGTGAATGGCTATTCGGGCGGCGACTGTGTGCTGCTGGGCGATGCAGATGAGAATGAAGAACTGACCGCTGCCGAGGATCTGGCTGCAATGCGCAAAGCCCTGACAGCTACAGCAGACTCCTTGACGAATCTTGATATGAATCGTGATGGTGTAGTAAACGTCTGCGATCTGGTCAGAATGAAGCATTATTTCGCGGAGGCTGAAAAAAAGACTTCTGATATCTCCTGCATGACGTTTAATGTGTTAGGGGTACAGAAGGATGGATACGAGGATCCGGCAGTACGTGCACCGAAAATTGCAAACTATATTTTAGAGGAAAAGGTCGATCTGGCAGGGCTCCAGGAGGCGGGGCATAATGGAACAGACTACGATTGGACGGACGGATTCTGCCAGATGGTATGCCAGGACGGAACCTATGCAGCCGTGAAGATCGGAGACGATGCAGCTTATCGGAAGAACAGTACGCATTATCAGAAATACGGTCAGGTATCCAACAGCGCAGGATTGATCATTCTATATAAGACTGCCCGGTTCGAGCTTCTGGAAAGCGGTGTGCAGGCATATACTTCCACAGAATCCCAGGAGCGTTGGTTCCAGTGGGTGAGATTGAGAGACAAGAAGACGGATGAGACGGTGTTCATGACCAATACACATTGGTCCGTGGATCTGGACCAAAACGGAACAGCAGATACAGCAGCGGGAGATGAACACCGGACAAAGCAGGCGAATGAGCTGCTTGCCTTCTGGCAGGGCACGGTAGGAGAGAATCTGCTGCTTGCCACGGGAGATTATAACTGCGACAGCTCATCCAAATGGCTCACAGCGCTGGGAAGCGGTAATTATAAAGAGGCAGACGCTGTCCTTGCCAGGGCGGCGTCGTTGGAAAGACACATTGAACATGTTTTTGTCAATGGGAAAAAGGTCACGGTGACGGCATGCCATTTCGCAGAGAACTGTGATCCGTCCTATTCGGATCATATGCCGTTGATCACGAAGGTTTCCTACTAAGACAACAGAAGGAATATGGAGGCAGAAGAGCTATGAAGATAACACACGATTTTCACATTCATACCAATCTCTCCCTGTGTGCAGAGAAGGATGCTACCGTGGCGTATTATGTGCAGAAGGCAGAGGAAATCGGACTGACAAAGCTGGGATTTTCCAATCATTTCTGGGACAGCGCCGTAGAGGGTGCAAATGGATTTTACGTGCCCCAGGACTGGGCGCATGTGGAGCGGCTGCGGGCGGAGCTGGAGCAGGTGAAGAGTGAAACAGTGCGGACTTATTTTGGCTGCGAGGCAGAATATGATCCGGTACACCGCGGTGTTGCAATGACCGAAGAGACTGCCGAGAAGTTCGACTATATTGTTGTGCCGAATTCGCATACGCATATGACGATGCCAAAGGAATGCTATGAGCCGTACCAGAAGCATGCGGATTTCATGATACAGGCCTATGAAGATATCTTAAACAGCAGCGTGAGCCGCTACATCACAGCGATGGCACACCCCTTTGAGGCGGTCTGCTGTCCCTATGATTACAGTATTCTGATCGATATCATACCGGATGACTGCTTTAAGCGCTTATTCGACCATACTGCCACAAAGGGGATCGCGGTGGAGATTAATATCGGAAACTACCACGAATTAGAGGATCAGGATATTGAGAAGTGCTCCCAGATACGAATGTTCCGTATCGCAAAGGAATGTGGGTGCAAATTCCTATTTGGCAGCGATGCGCATAATCGCAGGCGTCACGATTCCTATGGACATGCAGATGTCCTGGCAGACCTGTTAGAGCTTAGGGAAGAGGATATTGCAGATATTGCGCGTTAGAGTATACAGAAGAGGATATCGCAGATATTGCACGATAGAGCTTAGGGAGGAGTAATCATGCGTTTTGTTGAAGTTTTAAAGAAGAAATCAGAAGACAATCCGGGTACCAGAACGCCGATCATTGCGTTTCTGGGAGATAGTGTGACACAAGGATGCTTTGAGACATATCAGAGAGACGGTAAGATGAAGGTGGTCTTTGACAGCCGGGAGGCATATGCGGAAAAGGTTAAGAGCATATTGGCGCTTCTCTATCCGCAGGCTCCGGTGTCTGTCATGAATGCCGGAGTAAATGGAAGCTCGGCGATCCAGGGATATGTGAGATTAAAGCGGGATGTGCTTGCGTTTCAGCCAGATCTTCTGGTTGTCTGCTTTGGCCTTAATGACAGCAATGCAGAGGCAGAAGGAATCGACACCTATAGAAATGCGTTGAGGGATATCTTTACAACTGCGAAGGAGGCCGGCATTGAAACGATCTTTATGACACCGAATATGATGAACACGGATTCCAGCAGGGTTTGCAAGGGCGAGATATTGGAGCCGCTGGCAGAAATCTTTGCAAAACGCCAGAAGGAAGGACTTTTCGATACCTATATGGATGCCGCAAGGGAAGTCTGTCGGGAAGAAGATATAACACTTTGCGACTGCTATGCGATCTGGAAGCGGATGTATGAATGCGGCGTGGATACCACAAGCCTTTTGGCGAATGGGTTAAATCATCCCATCCGGGAGATGCATGAGCTGTTCGCATGGCAGCTGGTACAGACAATACTAAATGATTAGAGGAGTGATGCGGTTATGAAAATGGTGAAGGATAAGCAGATTTTAGTAGGTGCAGATTTTGCGGGTTTTCCTTTAAAGGAGGCTGTGGTTGAGCATCTGGAAAAGAAAGGGTGGACAGTGACGGATATCGGTGTGCGTAAGGATTCGGATCCCGATGACACAGATCTTATGTTCCACAGGATCGGTCTTCGCGCAGGAGCCATGATCGCGGAAGGAGAGTTCGAGAGAGCGCTGTTGTTCTGCGGTACAGGTATGGGAATCCATATTGCGGCAAGTAAGTGTCCGCATGTACATGCGGGTGTTGTGGAAAGTGTTCCGGCGGCACTTCGGGCAATCACAGGGAACGGAGTAAATGTTCTGGCGATGGGGGCTTTTTACGTAGCGCCGAAGATGGGCTGCGATATTGCGGATGCATACCTGAATGCAGAGCTGGGTTCCGGGTATGAATGGTGGAAGAACTTCTACGAGTTCCACAAGCTTGCCATCGATGAGCTGGAGGCATTTGATTATGAGGAATACAAGGCAAATGGTTTCAAGGTAAACAAGCTGGGCGATTATCCCTTGCAGCTGGAAGATAAACCGGAATAGAAGGAGCAGGCTATGAAGAATTGGCTGAACAATGCAGTCGTATACGAGATCTACCCACAATCCTTCTATGACACAAATGGGGACGGGATCGGTGACCTTCCGGGGATTATTCAGAAATTAGATTACATTGAAGATTGTGGATTCAATGCGGTCTGGCTGCATCCCATCAACGAAAGCAGCTTTCGTGATGGAGGGTATGATATTACCGATTATTATAAAGTGGCTTCCAGATACGGAACCAACGACGACTTCAGAGAGCTTTGTGAAAAGGCTCATGCACGGGGAATTCGGATCATCTTTGACCTTGTAGCGGGACATACCTCCATCGATCATCCATGGTTCATAGAGTCTGCCAAGGCAGAAAAGAATGATTACACGAACCGTTATATCTGGACAGAAGGAACGTTTGAGGGTGGAAACGGGATCCGGGGCTTCAGCCAGCGTGACGGCATCTATATGGAGAATTTCTTCTGGTGCCAGCCTGCATTGAATTACGGGTTTGCACATCCGCAGGCACCCTGGCAGCTTCCGGTAACACACCCGGACTGCGTGGCAACCAGGGAAGAATTGAAAAAAAACATATATTTCTGGATGGATATGGGTGTGGACGCTTTCCGCGTGGATCTGGCGCCGACATTGATCAAAGGAGATACAGACGGAAGCTATACGAAGGCGCTCTGGCACGAAATTCGGAGTCATATTGAGGCGAAGAATAAGGAGTGTCTTTTGATCTCCGAGTGGGGCAAGCCTGCACTGGCGATCCAGACCGGATTCCACTGTGATTTCCTGCTGCATTGCTATACGCCGGCGTATACCTCTCTTTTCCGATATGAAGAGGGAAGAAATGTCACAAGAGAGTATATCGGTCACAGTTATTTTGATAAGGAAGGGAAAGGAAATATCAACGTTTTTCTGGATCATTTTCTGCAGGAATATGAAAAGATCGGCGAGGAAGGTGTCATCGGTCTGATCACCGGCAATCACGATATGCAGCGAATTGGTTATCATCGCACCCAGGATGAATTAAAACTTGCAATGTTGTTTATTCTTACCATGCCGGGTGTTCCTTTCATTTATTATGGGGATGAGATCGGGATGGACTTCATTGAAGGACTGCCATCCAAGGAGGGCGGTTACATCCGAACGGGCGCGCGGACGCCGATGCAGTGGAACCATGAGAAGAATCATGGATTTTCCGATAGCAATGAGCCCTATCTGCCAACGGATTCACGGGAAGGGGCGCCGACGGTAGAGGATCAGCTTAGAGACAGCGGTTCGTTACTGAACTTCGTGAAGAAGCTCATCGCTTTACGAAAAGAAAACCCGGAGCTTTCACAGGTGTCGGATCTGAACATTTTAATGCCGGGATATCCATTGGTGTATGAGAGATCTGTTCCGGGCAAGAAATTGTTCATAGCAATGAATCCATCTGCCTATTGCCATCATTATGAGATGCCGGATATCAGACAGGTGCTCTTTGCGCAGAACGTGGAAGTGGAAGGCAGCCATCTGGTTATGGGAGGCGTCAGCTTTCTTGTGGCGGAGGAGTGATATGCAGGGGAAAACGTATTATACATAAGGCAGAAGGGCGTGATTAAATATTATGAGTGCACAAGAATTATTAGTACTCGCGCGGGAACACGAACAACGTTATCAGTTTCCCAGATTCAGTCGTGATGATGTATGGGAATTAGGCTGCGATATAGTTGAATCAAGTAAAGAGTATGATGGTTCTCTTGCGGTGGAAATTGATATTGCGAATGTAATGGTATTTCGATACTATCCTTCTGGAACAGGGGCTTATCATGAAATGTGGCTTAGGCGCAAACGCAACACCG
Organism: Paludibacteraceae bacterium; assembly: GCA_963628035.1. Taxonomy (GTDB): domain Bacteria; phylum Bacillota; class Clostridia; order Lachnospirales; family Lachnospiraceae; genus 14-2. The sequence continues at coordinate 22,725 of CAVGED010000088.1, read as the reverse complement.
TGCGCCTGCTCGAAAAAAGTTCGCTTCGTGTGTCGGCGGAATTAAAGGTAAATCATCAGACGTTGGCAGAGGATATGCTGTTGGATCCTGACAAATATGCAGATTGTGGCGGTGGATTCCCATTGCGGATGAAGGATGGCTGTATCTTTGGTTTCGTCGGTGTTTCCGGTCTGGCAGACACCGTTGATCATGCTGCATTAATTGGTGGTTTGGAGCGTTTTTTTAGGCGTCACGGTTATTAATAATAGTGAAAATTGAGGAGATACGATATGTGCAGGAAGATACGTTGGGGTGTCATTGGTGCGGGCGGTATCGCTGAGCGCAGAACGATTCCGGGCATGATGCTCTGTGAGAATGCAGAACTGATCGCGGTTATGGAGATCAATATGGAGCTTGCCGAAAAAGCACGTGCCAAGTGGAATTGTAAGAGAGCGTATGACAACGAAGAGGAGTTGCTTGCGGATCCTGAAATCGATGCTGTATACATAGCATCTCCGGTGGTATGTCATGCGAGACAGGCGATGGCCGCTGCGGACGCAGGAAAACACATTCTTATCGAGAAACCACTGGCTATGACGTCCCAAGAAGGGCAGCAGGTTGTAGATTATTGTGAAAAGAAGGGTGTACAGATAGCCGTTGGTCTGATGATGCGTTTCGGTACTTATGTACAGGAGATGAAGAAAGCCATTGCCGAAAACAAAATCGGGCAGGTGGTTTCAGGCTATGCGCAGTTTACATGCTGGTATCCGGATATGCCGGGGAACTGGAGACAGAGCAAGAAGAGCGGCGGTGGAGGGGCATTGATGGATATGGGTGTCCACTGCATCGATCTGATACAGTATGTTCTGGGGTGCAGAGTGAAGGAGGTCGTGGCCTTCCACGACACCTTATCCTTCCATTACGAGGTGGAAGACAGTTCCACAGTTCTGCTGCGCATGGAAAACGGGAGTCAGTGCGTTGTCCAGTCGAATTTTAACATTCCGGATGCAGCAGCAAAGTGGCGGCTGGAATTCTTTGGGGAGCAGGGGCGTCTGCTGGGAGAGAATGTGATCGGACAGGTGGACGGAGGAGCCCTTGACGCCCTGTTTCTGGACAGGCAGGGGACATATGACGCAGTGCAGGATACAAACCAGGCATGCGGAAAGCAGGAGAAAGCTGCATTTGGGGATCTGTATGCCAGAGAAATTGAAAGCTTTTCCAATTCGCTGTTGACAGGCGCACCGCTGGAGGTTCCGGCTTCCGATGCAGTGTATGTGCAGCGCGTCATGGAGGCCGCATACGCCTCCGGCGAAGACGGCTGCAAAAAAATGCCAAGTTCCGAAGCTTTCAGTACACTAAGATAACCAAGACTCTGGACGGTCTTTTCTCTGGAACCGACCTTGGGAACTCAGGAGAAGGTGAAGAGATTTGTACATATTGCCGAAGGGCGGAAACGTGCTCTGGTACTGGGATTGCAACAGTATCAGAGCGTTTTTCTTATCTGTGAACAGTTGATTTTTTGGCGGATTTTCACAAAAAAGCAGATTTTCTCAAGAAGCTATTGAAATGATCTGTAAAACATGGTACGGTTTATCCATCTTATGAAGGTCTAAGTTTCTGGTGACATCACACCGCTTATTCCGAAGAGATAGTTGTATAGCTTTATGAAAGTATGAACAATGTAGAAGGGGGTTTTGCATATGTGTATGCAGAAGAGAGAACAGGTTATTTTAAAGTATACCGATGAGAAGGCGGTGATTGAAAGGCTCCGGGAGACGCCGGGGCTGTATCAGCAGTACGAAAGGTTGGACAGGAACTGGAAGCAGCGATTTATGGATTATTGCATGGGGAAGAAGACATTGCCCCTTACATACGATCCGTTTTTCAAACGAACTTTCCATCCGGATATCCACCCGGAGCGTTTGTCACGGTTTCTGAGCAGTATTCTGGGGGAGAGGGTAAGGGTGATCCGGATTTTGCCTCAGGAGGAAACATTGCTGGACGGCTCAGCGCTGTTGATCATGGATATCCTGGTGGAGCTGGAGAGCGGAGAGCTTGTGAATGTTGAGATCCAGAAGTCTTCGTACCTGTTCCCGGGAGAACGGATGAGCTGCTACTCCAGCGACCTGGTGCTGCGCCAGTACAGCCGTGTCAAGGGAGAAAAAGGAAAGGGCTTCAAGTACAATGATATTAAGCCGGTCTATACCATTGTCATCTACGAAAAGAGTCTTCCGGTGTTCCATGAAGTGCCGGGAGCATACATTCATAAGGGGAAGACAGTCTTCGATACAGGATTGAAAGTGGAACTTTTGCAAAAATACTGGCTTGTTGCCCTTGACGTATTCAGAGAAATTGCGTATTCTATAGATAGTAGCGAACAGAAGGCATGGCTGTCCCTGCTGGCGACGGAAGACGTGGAGAAAGCGGAGAAGCTGTCAGAGGAATATCCATGGCTTGGAGAAATCTATCAGGAGATGGAAGGGTATCTACATAAGCCCCAGGAGGTGCTGAATATGTTTTCAGAAGCATTGCGGATTTTGGACCGGAACACGGTGCAATATATGGTGGAACAGCAGCAGGAGCAGATCAACCAGATGCAGGAGCAGATCAGTCATCAGAATGAACAGCTGGAGGAGAAGGATGAACAGATTGAGAAAATGCTGGCAGAAATCGCGTATTTAAAGAAATCCCTTCGTGAATCAAACACTGTGGTCTGATCACCGGCAATCACGATATGCAGCGAATTGGTAATCATCGCACCCGGGGGATTTCTGTCTCATGGTTCCTCAAAGTGCTTTTGTAATTATTACAATTCACACCCCAAAAACGACATTTCACTCCACCAACTGTTATAAAGTAGAGTGATATGATAGAATCACATCAAATGTAGTATGATAAAGTATGATAAAACAGCATACGGTAAGAGGAGGACGAACAAATGAAGAAACGAATCGCAAGCCTGCTGCTGGTTCTGGTGATGGCTCTGAGCCTGATCCCGACCACCGTGTGGGCGGATGACACAACGGCGGACACGCCCACGGAGGGTGCGACCACAGTGGAGGTCGGCACCTTCGAGGAATTGCAGAATGCAATTTCCGGCGATGTCACCGACATTGTCGTGACGCAGGACATTGAGTTGACGAAGGAACTTCGCTTCGACGACTCCACGAAGGAATTCACCATACGAAGCCAGGAGGGCAGCACCTATAAGCTGATCCGCTCTGCTGACTTCCAGCCCAACGCAAACGACTATAACAGTGAGTATGCGATCCGGCTGTATGGAGCGAAGCTGACCTTCAAAAACATCATCCTGGACGGCAACAAGGATGCTAAAACGGCAAAGGATACATTCGTTAATGTGTCCGGCGCCAAAAGCACACAGTTGACCCTGGGCCCGGGCGCTATCATCCAGAACTGTGCCTCCACCAGCTACGGTGCCGCCGTCTATGTGTCCACGGGCAGCGTGGTCATGGAAGAGGGCAGCGCCATCAAGGACTGCACCACCAGCTACCGGGGCGGCGCCATTGCCATGATCTATGAGCCCACCTGGTCCGGCTCCAGCGGCGCTATCACCTTCACCATGAAGGGCGCCACCATCTCCGGCTGCTCCACCACCGGCTCTGCCAACTACGCGCAGGGCGGCGCTATCTTCACCAGCGGTCGAGTGACCATGGACATTCAGGACAGCACCATCGAGAACAACAGCGCCAACGGCAACGGCGGCGCCATCTATGGTGCGTCCACCAACTACTCCGGTGATATTGTCCTGAAACTCAGCAACACCACCATCACCGGCAACACCTCCCAGGCGCTGGGCGGCGGCGTGTACTTTAACGGCACCACCTTCACCGTCAGCGGTGTCACCGACATCACCGGCAACACCGGCTCGGGCAGCTCCAACAATGTATACCTGGCTGCCAAGAAGACCGTCGATGCCTCCGGCCTGGCCGAGGGCAGCAAGATCGGCATTTCCGGCGCGACCATCCCCTCTACCCTGGTCACCGGCTATGATGCCGAAGACGGCTATTTCACCTCCGACCGCTCCGACACCAAGCTCAAGCCCACCACCGACGGCGGTCTTGAGATCGCGGGCAAGGATGACCACACCCACTGCATCTGTGGCCGCACCGACTGCGACGGGACCGGCGAAGGCCATCGGATGATCACCTGCAAGGGTGTCAGCAGCCTGGACCTGGTCAAGAACCCCGGCAGCTACTACCTGCTGAATGATGTGACCCTCACCCAGACCTGGGATGCTCTCTCCGGGGTCACCCTGTGCCTCAACGGCCACGCCATCCACGCCAAGTGGCAAACGGCGGCCATCAATTTGAAGAGCCAGTACGGGCTTACTTTTAACCTCACCGACTGCGGCACCGACGGCAAGGTCACCGGCAACATTAACTCCTCGGGCGGTGTCGATGAGGCCAGCGGCGTTATCATCGGCGCGAACGCTACCTTTAACTTCTATAACGGCAGCATCTGCGACAACACCCTCTACACCTCTGGGACTTCGCTCAAGGCAGGCGCTGTGGAGGTCAACGGTACATTTAATATGTATGGCGGCTCCATTAAGAACAACCAGGGCAGCGTATATACCAACGCCAGCAGCAACAACATCGGCGGCGTGTTGGTGACCTCCACCGGCAAATTTATCTTCATGGGCGGTGAGATCTCCGGCAACCGCTCTGCCAACGATAGACGCTCCAGCGGCACCTACCACGGCGGCGCTGTGTATGTGGACGGCGGCTACTTCAAAATGACCAACGGCGTTATCAAGGGAAATGCTGCCGGCCTGTACAATGTGGACGGCAGCGGCGGCGCTGTGTATATCACCGCTGGCGGCAAGTTCATCATGGAAAGCGGCGAAATTTCCGGCAACAACACCAGCCACAACGGCGGCGGCGTGGCCGTGGTCAACGGCACCTTCACCATGTACGGCGATGCCAAGATCAGCGGCAACACCACCTATGTCTACCATTATAGTGCCGAGCACAAGGGCGCCGGCGTCTTTGTGGGCGAAAAGGGCACCTTCACCATGAGCGGCGACGCCAGCATAGTCGAAAATATCGGCGGCGGCGGCAACTATGCCTACGGCGTTGTCCAGGGCGGCGGCGTGTATGTCAGCAAGGGCGGCACCTTCACCATGAGTGACAACGCCTCCATCAAGTCCAACGCCTTGAAGAAGTATAACAATACGGAGACCAACCTCTGCGGCGGCGGCGTGTTCGTAGGCGGCACCTTGAATCTCAACGGCGGTACCATCGAGGAGAACACCGCTTACGACGAGGGCGGCGGCATCTATCTGGACACCGACGGCATCGTGAACCTGGGCACCAGCAAGATCACCGTCCAGAAGAACACCTCCGAGACCACCAACGGGCACAACCTCTATCTCCCCGGCGAGAAGCTGCTCATTGCGGAGAAAGCCCCCAAGGCGGGCAGCAACATCACCCTCTCCCTGCCCTTGGAGCGCATTCAGAAGGCAGAGGGCAGCGTGGTCATCACCAATGTGGGCCAGGACATCCAGGCCGGCGACAGCCGCTTTTCCTTCGATGTGGATAAGGTCACCCTGGTCCGCGACGGCGACGACCTCCTGACCAAGATACCTGCCCACACCCACGACGGCATTACCTACACCCCCGTCTATTCGCTGGCCGACATTCCCAGCAATGCCACCGGCAACTATTACCTGCTGCAGGATTCCAAGATGGCTAAAACTGTGACCGTGGGCGCGGACAACACCGTGAATGTCTGCCTCAATGGCCACAAGAGCGAGCCCGTCTACTTCAAAAATAACGGCACGCTGAACATCACCGACTGCAAGCATAACACCGCGACCCCCGGCTGCATCACCGGCCATACCTACAACTCCGGCAGCAACTACAACATCGAAACGACCTCCGACAGCACCCTCAACCTGACCAATGTGACCGTGACGGCGAAAACCGGCCCCACCTTTATCTACGCCCAGGGCGCCACCGTCAACATCAGCGGCTGCGACTACTCCGACAATGAGGGCGCTTTCCTGCGGGCCGATGCCAGCAAGGTCACGATAACGGACAGCACCTTTAAGAATAACACCATGAATGCCCCCACCATCTGGGCCACGGGAGCCGGCGACACCACCATGGACATCGGCCTCACGGTGAAAAACTGCACCCTCACGGGCAATACCAATAATTACAGCAATGTAAATTACGAAAACAGCTATGGCTGCGCCATCAACAGCGGCAGCCCGGGCACAACCCTCATTGAGGACTGCACCATCACCGGCAATACCACCAGCGGCAACGGCGGCGGCATCTATCTCTACGGCAAGGGCACGGCCACCATCAAGAACACCACCGTTGAGGACAACGAAGCGAAGTGGCGCGGCGGCGGCATCGGCGTGGGAAGCACCACCAATGCCCCCGTCTTCACCGGCAAGGTCGTGGTGAAGAACAACAAGTCCAGGAGCCCCTATACTGCCTACTACCAGGACAGAGAGACCATTGTTGACTGCAATGTATATCTGTACGAAAGCACCATCACCACGGACAGCAGCTTCAATACCAAGACCAGCTCCATCGGCCTCAGCGCCTGGGATGTTCCCGCCCTGGTGGTGTCGGACAACACCAGCACCAAGGGCTTCTTCGCGGACGACAGTCACTTTGTTCTGCGGCCCACCACCAGCACCTCCGGCCCCTTGATGACCTCGGGGAACACCGGCCTGGAGCTGTGGCACAACGGTAAGGGTCACACCCACTGCATCTGCGGCACCGGCACCAACACCGCCGACAGCGAGCACACCCACGAAAAGCTCAACTGGATCGGCGTGACCACCCTGGAAAACCTGCCCGAGGGCGGCAACTACTTCCTGATGCGGTCTTACACTTATAATCAATGGACCCCCACCGGGGACTATAACATCTGTCTCAACGGCGGTTGGATCGGGGCCAGCTCCAGCTCAAGCGACGCTATCATTAATATCAAGAATAGTAATTCCGTTGCCATTACCGACTGCTCTGAGGATAATTCCGGGCAGATCAGCTGCATCTATAATGCTACCGGCTACTCCCGCGGCGTGAAAGTGAACTCCGGCTCCACCTTCACCCTGTGGAACGGCCAGCTCACCGACCTTTGGGCGCAATGGCCCAGCTACTCCAGCAGCACGCCCAACGGCGGCGGTGTGTGGGTCAATGGCGGCACCTTCATCATGAACGGCGGCTCTATCTCCGCCTGGACCACCAGCGGCAACGGCGGTGCCGTATATGTCGGAAGCGGCACCTTCACCATGAACGGCGGCTCCATCAGCAAATCCCGGACCTCCAGCGGCCATGGCGGCGGCGTATATGTGTCCGGCAGTACCACCTTCACCATGAACGGCGGCTCCATCACCGGCTGCACGGCTGACGCCGGCGGAGGCGGCGGCGTCTTTGTGGGCGAAAAGGGTACCTTCCTTATGAACGATGGCACCATCGCCGGCAACAGCGCCAAGCCCGATCACACCAGCACCAGCGACATTGGCTGTGGTGGCGGCGTGTACGGCACACAGGCAACCATCACCATCAACGGCGGCTCCATCACCGACAATAAGTCCACCAATGGCGGCGGCCTGTACACGAGAAGCTGCAAACTCACCATTGACGGCGCCACCATCATCGGCAATACCGCCACCGGCACCGGCGGCGGCCTGCTCCTTGGCCTGCCCACCCCCATTTATGACAGGGGACACTATACTGTCGTAGGCTGGGAGTCCAATATCATCAAGAACGCCACCATCTCCAATAACACCGCGGGATGGGGCGGCGGCGTATACACATACGGCGCGTTCCGGATGAGCGACACCACCATCACCGGCAACACTGCCACCATGTATGGCGGCGGCATTGATTCCGTTGTCGACAACTATACGCAGGAGAACTGGGTCTACGAACTGTCCGGCAAGATGAACATCACCGGCAACAAGCTCGGCGAAGCAGACAACAACCTGTTCCTGGGCACGGGTATGAAGCTGCCCTCCGTCACCGGCCTCGACGAAGGCAGCACCATCGGTGTCACCACCGGGGCGAAGACCCTCCAGGACGACGGCACCATCGTTCCCGTCTATATCACCAGCGACGCGGGCAACAAGGACTATTTCACCAGCGATGAGGGCTACGAGGTGAAGCTGGATAGCGACCAGAACCAGCTCTATATCATCGCCGAGTCCAGCACCGTCACCGTCACCCTGGGCGAGAACATGACCACCTCCGATAGCCTCAAGCAGACGGTTTTGAAGAATAATCCCATCGCGGATGTGACCATCACCGCCGCCGACGGCTACTACTTCCCCGAGGACTACGCGGCTTCCCTGGCTAAGGACGGCATCACCGTCACCCGCGATAGCCTCACCCAGATCACCGTTTCCGGCACCCCCACGGCGGAGGAAGTGGCTCTGACCCTGCCCGCCGCCACCGCTAAGACCACCCCCGCCGCTCCCAGCGGCCTGCAGGGCGAGGCTCCCACCATCAAGGACGGCGTGGACGGCAAGATTACTGGAACCACCACCGCTATGGAGTGGGCTACCGATCCCGAGAGCACCGAGTGGAAAGAATGCTCCGACGGCGCCACCACCGTGGGTGCGAAGGGCACCTACTATGTGCGCATCAAGGCCACCGACACCGCGTATGCATCCGCTGCCACCGAGGTGGAAGTGCCCAGATACCTCCAGCCTGTGGATTTCCCAAAATTCAGTCTGGAACACAACTATGACGGCACCGAAAAGACTTTGTTTGTGCCGGGAGAGGGCTATGACATCGATGGCGACATTAAAGCCACCAACGCGGGCAAATACTCCGTGACCCTGACCCTAAAGGACGGCTACAAGTGGACCACCGAGCCCACCAGCACCACCATTGATTGGCTCATCATTAAGAGAAAGGCCCAGGCCGCTGACTTTACCTTCAAGGCCCCCACAAACCTGGTTTGGGACGGCAAGGTCAAGACGGCTGACATCACGCTGAACAAACCCATGACCCTGGGGGGCAGTAACCTCACCGTGGTCTATAAGATGAACGACGAGGAGGTCGCAGAGCCCACGAATCCAGGCATTTATAAGGTTTATGTGCGCATCTTAGGCGACGGCACTGGCAAGGGGAACTTCATGCCCATCGACAGTCTCACGACAACGGAATGGACCTTTGAAATTAAGCACCCCGCAGACCATGTTTGGGGCGGCTGGGAGCACAACGATACGGAGCACTACCGTACCTGCGCCGTGCCCGGCTGCACCGCAGAGGAGCGGACCGCCCACGAGACGGACAAACCCGCCACCTGCACGAAGAAGGCTGTGTGTACCGTCTGCAAGGCTGAGTACGGCGACTTCGACGCGCACAACCACACCGCTGTCAGCAACACTGCTTACCAGGCTCCCACCTGCGGCAGCAAGGGCCACCAGGCCTATAGCCACTGCAACGACTGCGACAAGTATTTCAGCGGCGAGGACGGCGACAAGAATCTCTATGACGATGCCAGCCACTTTGATATCGATGCTCTGAACCACAAGAATGTGGTCAAGACGGATGCCCTGGCGGCCACCTGCACCAAGGGCGGCCATGATGCCTACTGGCAGTGTACCGACTGTAAGCAGTACTTTGCCGACAACAATGGCAAGGCAGACCTCACCAAGAGCTTTGTGGATAACGCCAAGTTCGACACCAATGCTCTGGGCCACGACTACACCCGCAAGGTGGTGGACGAGGAGCATCTGAAGAATGCGGCCACCTGCACCAAGGGCGCTGAGTATGTTTATACTTGCTCCCGCTGCGACGACCACAACACTGACAAGACCTTCTTCAGCGGCAACCCCCTGGGTCACGACTTTACTGAGAAGATTGCCGACGCGGCGCACCTGAAGGCCGCGGCCACCTGCATCAAGGCTGCGGAGTACTACTACGATTGCTCCCGCTGCGACGAACACAGCATGGATAAGCTTTTCACCGATGGTACTGCCCTGGGCCATGACTTCACCGAGAAGCTGGCCGACGATGCCCACTTGAAGAATGCGGCCACCTGCACCGAGTCCGCCGTATACTATTACGACTGCTCTCGCTGCGATGTCCACAGCACCAGCGACACCTACTCCTATGGTGATCCTCTGGGTCACGACTACACCCGCAAGGTGGTGGATGCGGAGCACCTGAAGAACGCGGCCACCTGCACCAAGGGCGCTGAGTATGTTTATACCTGCTCTCGCTGCGACGACCACAACACCGACAAGACCTTTGTCAACGGCAATCCTCTGGGTCACGACTTCACCGAGAAGCTGGTGGACGATGCCCACCTAAAGAGCGCCGCTACTTGCACCAAGGCTGCGGAGTACTTCTACGATTGCTCTCGCTGCGATGAGCACAGCGCCGAGAAGTTCTTCTCAAACGGTAACCCTCTGGGTCATGACTTTACCGAGAAGCTGGCTGATAAGGATCATTTGAAGACTGCGGCCACCTGCACCGATCCCGCAGAGTACTATTACGACTGCTCTCGCTGCGATGTCCACAGCACCAGCGACACCTATCGAAGCGGCGATCCTCTGGGCCACAAGTACACCAATTATGTGTACAACAACGACGCTACCTATGATGCCGACGGCACCGAAACTGCTGCCTGCGACCACGATTGCGGTGAGACCGACACCCGTACCAAGGAGGGCAGCAAGCTCATCGACAGCGAAGCACCCGTGGTGAAGGGTGTGGAAAACGGCAAGACCTACTGCAAGGAAGTGGTAGTCACCGTGACGGATATAAATTCCTTCACCGTCACCCTCAACGGCGAGACCGTGACCCTGGTGGACGGCAAGCTCACCGTGAAGGGCCTGGAGGGCGAGCAAACCCTGGTGGCCACTGACCGCTTCGACAATGTCACCACCGTCACCTTCACGGTGAACACGGAGCATACAAACGATGACGGCGTGGTAACCACCGCACCTACCGCTGCTGCCGAGGGCGTAAAGACCTTCACATGCACGGTGTGCGGCGTAGAAACGGGCACCGAGCCTGTTGCGAAGATCGCTCCCATTATCGTGGAGGGCATTGACAGTAGCTGCCAATCCGGTAGCGGCGAAGGTCTGACCTTCCGCTCCAACGCCGCCTTTGCAGACTTCATCAAGGTCTGCGTGGACGGTAAGGAACTCACGGCCGACCAGTACACTGTCAAGGAGGGCAGCATTGTTGTGACTTTGAACAGTGCCTATCTGAGCACACTCTCCGTTGGCCAGCATACCCTGGATGTGGTCTCAGCCTCCGGCACGGCCACCACAAGGTTCACCATCACCGCCGCACCCGCTGTGACGCCCACCGGTGACAGCACCCCGATCGCTATGTGGATTCTCCTGTCTGCTGTATGCGCTCTGGGAGCATTGAGCGCGCTGGTTGTGCTGAGAGGCAGAAAGCGCAGAAACGGATAATAGTGATTTTATAAAAACTAAGGGAGAGGCTTCATGAAGCCTCTCCCTTATATTCTGCAATATCTGAAATCTTATGTGCCTGATTACTTCAAAGTCACTTCAAAATCAACTTCAAACTCACTTCAAATAAACTTCAATTTACTTTGAAGTATTGTTTTCTTGACTGCGATTACTGTGTTACTCAATAGGTACTGCCACCTGGGTGACAAATTTTTTCTTATCCTTGTGGTGCGGCGGGCCTTCCAAATAAATATGGCGGCAGGTGCCCTTGAGACGCAGGCTGTGCTCCCGGGCATAGGTCACCAGCCGCTCCCGGGCCCGGGGTATCTCGCTGTAGTCCCCGTGGAAAAACATACACACCGCCTTTTCCTGGGGCCATTCCTCCACAAACTCCCCCTGGCTGCCCTGGGGCACCGCCACGCAGAAGCTGGTCTGGTCAGGTTCGGTCAGCGAATAAGACAGGAAATACATCCTCTTGGATGTGTCCGTGCCGTACTGGCGCATGGCCGCCGGGATCACATCCCGGAAAATTTCCATCCGCTCCTTCACCGTGGGGCAGGCATAGCGGCGCACATACACCGTCTGGGCCGGAAGATCCATCACGCGTATCTCCTCCCGGCCGTCTTCGCAGATGCGCTCGCGGAGTTTTTCAATGCAGAGGTTCAGCTTGTCGCGCATTTCCTCCATGCGGGCGATGATGTCCTGCAGGTCGACCTCATCGTCAAAATAGAGCTTGATCTCGTCGAGGGAGATGCCCAGCGACTGCAAACGCCGGATGGCCCGGATGCGGGTGAGGGTCTCGGGGGTGTAGTAGCGGTTGCCGCCGCTGCCCACTTTCACATCGGGGTGCAGCAGGCCCTTGTCCTCATAGTTGAGCAGGATGCGGCGGGTGATATGCAGCGACTTTGCCACCTCACCTATGGAAAGTAAACGTGGGTCGTTTTGTCTCATGGTTCCTCCAAATTTTTAAAAAAAATAATGAAAAAAGTCTTGCATCGTACACTGATGTGCGGTATACATTACATTATATAGAAAAATTATGCGCATAGCAAGAAAATATTTGAAATGGCCAAAGTAAAGATGGCCAAAGTAAGAGGAGGACGAACAAATGAAGAAACGAATCGCAAGCCTGCTGTTGGTTCTGGTGATGGCTCTGAGCCTGATCCCGACCACTGTGTGGGCGGACAACACAACGCAGGACACGTCCACGGAGGGTGCGGACGCGGAGGACACCCCAGTGGAGGTCAGCACATTCGATGAGCTGAAAGCCGCTGTGGACGCTGAAAACTCCACCATCGTATTGACGGCGGACATCGACCTCACCGCGCCGCTGCTTATCGACAGCGCCACGGCTGACATCACCATCCGCAGCAAAGAGGACGAAAATTTCACCCTGAAGCGGGCGGATGACTTCACCAGCTACGCGATCAACGTGAAGGACGGCGGCAAGCTGACTCTGGAGAATATCACGCTCGACGGTAACGGAGAGGTGGTCCAGTCCAACTACCCCTTCATTTATATGAAGACCACCGAAGTCAAGAAGCAAACCGATTCTGAGCTTAATCTGAAGTTCGGAGCCACCATCCAGAACTGCGTCACCAAGAATAACGCCAGTTCCTATGGCGGAGCCATCTATTCCGCCGGCTCCGTGTATATGTATGAGGGCAGCGCCATCACCAACTGCTCCTCCCAGGGCGGTGGCGCCATCCGTCTGTCCTACACCACCAGTTCTACCTCCGGGCTCGAAAAATTTGCTAACTTCACCATGTACGGCGGCACCATCTCTGGCTGCTCTGCCACCGGCACCGATAATACCTTCCACGGCGGCGGCGCGCTCTACGCCTACGGCAATGTCAAGGTGAACCTTCTGGGCGGCGTCATCGAGAAGAACACCTCCGCGGCCAACGGCGGCGGCGTGTATGTGCAGCCCTATAAGTACAACGGCTATATCAACACCGCCACTGTGAACCTTGCAGGCACCACCATTCGGGATAACACTGCCGCGAAGCGCGGCGGCGGCGTGTACTTCAACGGCGACACGCGGGATGTTATCACCGCCAGCGGCGTCACCAACATCACCGGCAACACTGGCAAAAACGGCACCGATAACGTCTACCTCGTCGCCGGCCGCACCCTGGTCGATAACGGTCTGGCGGACGGCAGCGCCATCGGCGTTTCCGGCCCCAATGTCCCCTCCCTCCTGGTCACGGGGACGAATGTGAACAGCGGCTGCTTCACCGCTGACCGCGTGGACGCCAAGCTCGTTCCCACCGAGGGCGGCCTGCAGCTCGAGGCCAAGGATGTCCACGAGCACTGCATCTGCGGCCGTACCGACTGCAAAGAGACCGGCGCAGGCCATGAAAAGCTCATCTATCGGGGCGTCAGCAGTCCGGAGCTCATCACCACCAAGGGCAACTACTTCCTGATGAACGATGCGCAGCTGACCAACAGCAGTTATAGCTGGACGGCTCCGGCGGGCGTGACCCTGTGCCTGGACGGCCACACCTTCCGCAAAGGCGGATACAATGCATCCACCGCTATTGTGGTCGCCAGCGGCAACACCTTCAACCTCACCGACTGCGGCAGCACCGGTAAGGTCACCAGCGGCTATGTCGACAGCAAAGGTAAGGAGAATGCCGACAGCGGCACCGGCGTGTCCGTAGCCAAGAACGCCACCTTTAATCTGTACGGCGGCACCATCTCCGGCAACATCGGCGGCGGCGACAAGACGGCCGCAGGCGGCGTGGTCGTCGACGGTACATTTAATATGTATGGCGGTGCTCTCACCAATAACTACCGCTATACCTCCAGCGGGACTTGGGCCACCGCCGTATTGGTCAACGCCGGCGGCACCTTCAACCTGGTAGACGGCCTGATCTCCGGCAATGCCACCCAGGACTCCGAATACGGCAACACCAGCACCATCGCCCGCAATGGCGGCGCCGTGTATGTAAAAGGCGGCACCTTCAATATGTCCGGCGGCTCCATCACCAAGAACACCGCCGGCAGCTACTACTCCCCCAGTGACGGCGGCGGTGTGTATGTCACCAACGAGGGCACCTTCACCATGTCCGGCGGCGAGATCTCCGGCAACTCCGCCAGCCGCAACGGCGGCGGCGTGTATGTGGCCAACGGCACCTTCACCATGTCCGGCCAGGCCCGCGTCACCGACAATGAGGCTCACCGCACCTATACGAACGACTTTAAGACCTACAGCGGCGGCGGTGTGTATGTGGCCGCCAACGGCACCTTCACTATGAACGATTCCGCCACCGTGGATGCCAATAAGGCCGAATGCACCCTCACGGATGTATCCGCCAAAGGCGGCGGCGTATATGTGGAAAACGGCGGTGTCTTCACCATGAACGACCAGGCTGCCGTCAAAGACAATAAGATCACTCGCAAATATACCAGTGAAACTTATACCACGGCATTCGGCGGCGGTATCTATGTGGACGGTACGCTGAACCTCAACGGCGGCTCCGTCACCGGCAACGCTGCCTTTATCCGTGGCGGCGGTATCTATGTGGATTCCAAGGCCACCGTGAACCTGGGCACCGGCACCGTCACCGTCCAGGATAACACCATCCATGACGGCGACTTCACAGAAAATGTCTATCTCACCGGCGAGACCAAGATCCAGGCCGAGAAGGCTCCTGCCAAGGATACCAGCATCGGCATTTCCGTGCCCCTGAGCCGCGCCATCGCCGGCTCCGCGGTCATCACCAATGCAACAAAGGACATCAAGGCCGATGATGCCCGCTTCCCCCGCGACATCTCCGCCATCAACCTGGAGCGCAGCGGCGACGATCTGCTGGTGACTCTGGCCGCGCATAAGCATGGCGCCGTCACCTACACCCCCGTGGAGCGCCTCAGCGACATCAAGGGCAGCGGCAATTACTATCTGGTGCAGGACAGCACCATGACCAGCCAGCTCACCGTTGCCGCCGGCACCACCGTCAGCATCTGCCTGAACGGCCACAAGAGCGCCGCCACTAACATCGTCAACAACGGCACTCTCACCATCACCGACTGCCAGCACGACAGCGCCAACCCCGGCTATCTCACCAGCAACTACAATGTAGCCATCACCAATAAAAATGCAGCCGCCAAGCTGACGCTGAACAGCGTGACCGTCAAGGATGCGAAGTCGACCGTCATCGATGTTGATGCCGAAGATACCGAGACCCGTAAATCGGGCGGTTCCACCATCAATCTGCTGAACAGCACCTTCACCAATAACGGCGGCACCGTGTTGACTGTCGAAGCCACCGCTACCACGGTGAGAAACTGCACCTTCGAGAATAATAAAGGCAGAGCCATCTATGCACATAGCTTCTTGGATTATAACGATACTGCCTCCCTCACCGTGGAAAACAGCAGATTTATCGGCAATAGCACCACATCTACATATAGCAATGCCGGCGGCGGCGCCATCTACTGCTATTACTACTATAGCCCCGCCACCATTACCGGTTGCACCTTCACCGGCAACACCTCTGCGGGCTACGGCGGCGCACTGTGGCTGCATAGCGATGAAGCAAAGATTTCCGGCTGCACCTTCACCGAAAACTCTGCCAATTGGGGGGGCGGTGCCATCTATGTGCAGAATATCGAAGACCGTACTCCCGTACTGGGCGGCACGATCATCGCCGAGAATAATACCGCAGGCGGCGTGGAGAACAATATCCAACTGGACGGCTCCAGATCCACGAGTGCCTATATCACCGTAGACAGCACTTTCAATGCCGCCAAGAGCCATGTTGGCATCTCCGCTTACACTATCCCCTCTCTGGCCGTAAAGGGCACCACCAACACCGCTGGCTTCTTCGCGGATAACACCAGCTACACCCTGCGCTCCACCACCGACAAATCCGGCCCCCTGCTGACCTCGGGCAACACCGGCCTGGAGCTGTGGCACAACGGTGAGGGCCACACCCACTGCGTCTGCGGCACCGGGAAAAACACCGCCGACAGCGACCACACCCATAACAAGGCGGCCAAGTGGATCGGCGTTACCACGCTGAAAGACCTGCCCGAGGGCAACTACTACCTGCTGAAGAATATCAGTGGTTACCCCTATGGTGCTCCCTGGGCTCCCGTGGGCAACAGCAACCTCTGCCTCAATGGCTACACCTACACCATTGAAACCGGTAACTACGCCCCCGGTGTCGTTGTAGGCAAAGGTGTCAACGCCTCCATTACCGACTGCTCCGAAGAGGGCACCGGCAAGTTCACCGGCACATCCGGCCATCAGGGGGTGTCGGTAACCTCCGGCGGCACCTTCACCCTGTGGCGCGGCAGCCTCAGCAATTTCAAGGCTGATTCGTCTTCCTACAGCTCCTCTGACTACCGCTACGGCGGCGGCGCCTATGTGAAGGGCACCTTCGTCATGAACGGCGGCACCATCACCGGCTGCACGGCTACCGGCGGCAACGGCGGCGGTGTGTATGTGGCGGACGGCACCTTCCTCATGAACGCAGGTTCCATCACCGGCTGCAGCACCAAGACCAATTCCACCAGTGGTATTGGCAACGGCGGCGGCGTATATGGCCTGCGCAGCACCATCACCATCAACGGCGGCTCTATCACCGGCAACACCGCCACCAATGGCGGCGGCCTGTACACGAGTTACTGCGTCCTCACCATTGATGGAACCCCCATCACCGGCAACACCGCCACCGGCAACGGCGGTGGTCTGTACCTCGCCTCGCCCAAGTATAAAGGAAACACTCGGATTGAAAGCTGGTATCCCGCTGTCATCCAGAACGCTACCATCACCGATAACAGCGCGGATCTGGGCGGCGGTATATACACAGTCGGTGCGTTCAAGATGAGCGACACCGACATCACCGGCAATACCGCCACCACCAATGGCGGCGGCCTGTACTCCAATGTCTACACCACCTATACGCAGGACGGCTGGGTCAACGACCTGTCCAGCAAGATGAACATTTCCGGCAACAAGGTGGGCGAGAGTGCAAACAACCTGTACCTGGCTAATGGGAGCAAGCTCCCCTCCGTGGCGGGTCTCTCCGCTGGCTCCACCATCGGTGTCACCACCGAGAAGGATACCCTCCAGGGTGAAACCATCGTCCCCGTCTATATCACCAGCGACGCGGGCAACACGGACTACTTCACCAGCGACAAGGGCTACGATGTGAAGCTGGATGACAAGAATAGCCAGCTCTATATCATCGCCCAGGCCTACACCGTGGATATCACCCTGGGCAAGGGCATGACCTCCGACGGCAAACTGAGCCAGAACATTCTCAAGGCCGCAGGCTCCGCCATGACCGATGTGGTCGTAAAAGCCAGCGACGGCTACTACTTCCCCGAGGGGTACGGCTTCACCCAGAATGGCATCACCGTCACCCATGATAGCCTCGGCCAGATCACCATTTCCGGCACACCCAGCGCCGATGTGACCCTGACCCTGCCCGATGCCACGAAGAAGGGTCAGCCCGATGCCCCCACCGGCCTCCAGGGCGTGTCCCCCACCGGCTGGACCGCCAAGGACGGTCAGATTAGCGGAACCACCACCGCCATGGAGTGGAGCACCGATCCTGAGAGCACCGAGTGGAACCCCTGCTCCGACACCGCCACCACCGTGGGTGCCGAGGGTACCTACTATGTGCGCATCAAGGCCACCGACACCGCGTATGCATCTGAAGCCACCGAGGTGGAAGTGCCCAGATACCTGAAGCCTGTGGACTTCCCTGAGCCCGACCTGAAATACAACTATGACGGCACCGTGAAGACTTTGTTTGTGCCGGGAGAGGGCTATGACATCGATGGCGACATTAAAGCCACCAACGCGGGCAAATACTCCGTGACCCTGACCCTAAAGGACGGCTACAAGTGGACCACCGAGCCCACCAGCACCACCATTGAATGGCTCATCATTAAGAGAAAGGCCCAGGCCACCGACTTCACCTTCAAGGCCCCCACAAACCTGGTTTGGGACGGCACTGCCAAGGCGGCTGACATCACGGTCAACGCCCCCATGACCCTGGGCGGCAGTAACCTCACTGTGGTCTATAAGATGAACGACGAAGAGGTCGCAGAGCCCACGAATCCCGGCATTTATAAGGTTTGTGTGCGCATCTTAGGCGACGGCACCGGCAAGGGCAACTTCATGCCCATCGACAGTCTGACTGCGGATACCTGGACCTTTGAAATTACCCATCCCGCAGAACATGATTGGGGCAACTGGCAGCACAGCGATACGGAGCACTACCGTACCTGCACCGTGCCCGGCTGCACCGCAGAGGAGCGGACCGCCCACGAGACGGACACCCCCGCCACCTGCAATAAGAAGGCTGTGTGTACCGTCTGCGCCGCCGAGTATGGCAACTTCGACGTACACAACCACACCGGCGAGCAAAAGTACACGGCCGCCAAGGCTCCCACCTGCGGCGCTAATGGCAACAAGGCATATTATTACTGCGCCGCCTGCGATAAGTATTACAGCGGCGAGGCCGACGACAAGGAACTCTATGACGACGCCGACAAGTTCGTCATCCCGGCCCTGACCCATAAGAACGCCAAGAAGACGGCCGCCGTGGCAGCCACCTGCGAAGTGGGCGGCAACGAGGCTTATTGGTACTGCGCCGACTGCGGCAACTACTACGCCGATAAGGACGGCAAGCTGGATTCTACCACCGCTTATGCCAACAACAAGACTTTCCTGAAGGATGCCCTGGGCCACGACTACGAGGGCCAGCCCTATAAGAGCGACGCCACCGGCCACTGGCAGGTCTGCAAGCGCGATGGCTGCACCCAGGAGACGGCCCACCAGGCCCACTCCGGCAACGAAGCCACCTGCGTGTCCGAGTCCAAGTGCAAAACCTGCAACTACAAGCTAGCGGATAAGGACCCCAATAACCATGTCATCGCCGACAAGACAGAAGCCAAGGCGGCCACCTGCACCGTGGGCGGCAATCTGGCCTATTGGCACTGTGCCGACTGCGGCAAGTACTTTGCCGATAAGAACGGTGAGATGGATTCTTCCAAGGCTTACGACAGCAACAAGACCTTCCTGCTGGATAAGCTGGATCATGACTTCACCGAGAAGATTGCCGACGCGGCGCACCTGAAGGCCGCGGCCACCTGCACCAAAGCTGCGGAGTACTACTACGATTGCACCCGCTGCGACGAGCACAGCACGGATAAGTTCTTCACCGATGGTACCTCCCTGGGCCATGACTTCACCGAGAAGCTGGCCGACGATGCCCACCTGAAGAACGCGGCCACCTGCACCGAGGCCGCCGTATACTATTACGACTGCACCCGCTGCAATGTCCGCAGCACCAGCGACACCTATTCCGCTGGTAATCCTCTGGGTCACAACTACACCCGCGAGGTGGTGGACGTGGCGCACCTGAAGAACGCGGCCACCTGCACCAAGGGCGCTGAGTATGTTTATACCTGCTCCCGTTGCGACGACCACAACACCAACAAGACCTTTGTCAACGGCAATCCTCTGGGCCATGACTTCACCGAGGAGGTCGTGAACGATGCCCACCTGAAGAGCGCCGCTAACTGCACCAAGGCTGCGGAGTACTTCTACGACTGCTCACGTTGCGACGAGCACAGCACCGACAAGTACTTCTCCAACGGTAATCCTCTGGGTCATGACTTTACCGAGAAACTGCCCGATAAGGATCATTTGAAGACTGCGGCCACCTGCACCGATCCTGAAGAGTACTATTACGACTGCACCCGCTGCGATGTCCGCAGCACCAGCGACACCTATTCCGATGGTAATCCTCTGGGCCACAAGTACACCAATTATGTGTACAACAACGACGCCACCTATGACGCCGACGGCACCGAAACCGCTGCCTGCGATCACGATTGCGGCAAGACCGACACCCGTACCAAGGAGGGCAGCAAGCTCATCGACAGCGAAGCGCCCGTGGTGAAGGGTGTGGAAAACGGCAAGACCTACTGCCAGTCCGTGGAGATCACCATCACCGATGTCAACCTGGAGAGCGTCAAGCTCAACGGTGAGATAGTAGCTATGACGGACAGCGGCAAGCTGACCGTTGCCGCCAAGGAGGGCGAGCAAACCCTGGTGGCTACCGACCGCTTCGGCAATGTCACCACGGTCACCTTCAAGGTAAACACGGAGCACACCAGCGATGACGGCGTGGTAACTACCGAGCCTACGACTTCCGCTGAAGGTGTGAAGACCTTCACCTGTACGGTCTGCGGCAAGGAGCTGCGCACCGAGGTGATTGCAAAGCTCAATCCCGACAATGCGCGCACCGGAGACAGCACCCCGATCGCTGTGTGGATCCTCCTGTCTGCTGTATGCGCTCTGGGAGCACTGAGCGCACTGGTTGTGCTGAGAGGTAGAAAACGCAGAAACGGATAATAGCGATTTTATAAAAACTAAGGGAGAGGCTTCATGAGGCCTCTCCCTTATATTCTGCAATCTCTGAAACCTTATGTGCCTGATTACTTCAAACTCACTTCAAATAAACTTCAATTTACTTTGAAGTTTGTATAGTATGTTCCGGGGATTCCCGCTATATCCCGGGTTTGTTACTTATAAAACAAAAGTTGTATTTTCATGAAAAATCCGTTATACTTAAGAAAATAAACAGGAGGTGCAGTTCCTATGGGAAATTATCTGAATCCCGGTAACAGTGGGTTTGAGACGGTAAGAAACAGCCGGTATGTGGATAAGTCTGGATTGATCCGGCTGATCAACGATACGATCAGGACAAAGCAGAAGCTGAGTTGTATCAGCAGACCACGACGTTTCGGAAAATCCTTTGCAGCACAGATGATGTGCGCTTATTATGATAAAACCTGTGATTCATCAGTGCTGTTTGATGATCTTGAAATCGCACGGGATAAGAGCTATCGAGAACATCTGAATAAATATGATGTGATCTATCTGGATATGACTGCCGTTATTGGGGCGACAGATAAGGCAGATATTGTTTCGTTTATCAAAAGAAATGTAACACAAGAGCTGACAATGGCATATCCCGGCTTGAAGGTGTGCGAGGCTTTTTTTGATACGCTGAGCAATGCGGTAGAACTGGCAGGAAATCAAATCGTCATGATCATTGACGAATGGGATGCACCTATTCGGGAAGCAAAGGATCAGCCTGAAATACAGCGGGAATATCTGGAGTTTCTGCGTTCCTTATTTAAAAACAGTGGCATAACCGATAAAGTGTTTGCAGCAGTCTATATGACCGGCATTCTTCCTATTAAGAAGGATGGTTCACAATCGGCCATATCGGATTTTAAAGAATATACCATGGTCAAGCCTGGAAAATTCGGCCCATATGTCGGTTTTTTGGAGGATGAAGTAAAAAAGCTTTGTCAGGATTACAATGCTGATTTTGCGATGATGAAACACTGGTATGACGGCTATGCATTCCGCAACGTGGAATCGGTATACAATCCCAATTCTGTTATGGAGGCGATCCGTAACGATGATTTTGATTCCTATTGGACACAAACCTCAGCAGCAGAGAGCCTTATGGGATATATCAGCCTGAATTTTGACGGTTTATCCAGGACGATCACAGAGCTCATCGGCGGTGTAGAGGTGAGCGTGAATACCAAAGCATTTGCCAACGATCTTGTTACTTTCCGAAACAGGGATGACGTGTTGACACTGTTGGTTCATCTTGGCTATCTGGCTTACGATGAAGAAAGCGG
Organism: Paludibacteraceae bacterium; assembly: GCA_963628035.1. Classification (GTDB taxonomy): domain Bacteria; phylum Bacillota; class Clostridia; order Lachnospirales; family Lachnospiraceae; genus 14-2. The sequence goes on along the minus strand of CAVGED010000088.1, from coordinate 635 downwards.
GAGGGTACGTATCCCGAATCAGGAGATTCGTATGGAATTCGCTAACTCTATACGGGAAACCAAACGTGACGAGACGATCCGGCGTGTACGTGAAAGCGACCAGCTTATTTATGATACGGTTCACCGAAATGCCGACGCGGTGGCTGCACAGATCGAGAAGATTCACGGAGAAGAGGCGCCGTTATACTATAATAATGAACAGGCACTGCGCAGCGTGATCAAGCGTGCGTATTTCAGCTATGCGGATGAATATCTGAAGTTTGAGGAGCTGCCTGCCGGTGTCGGCTATGCGGATATCGTATACCTGCCGAAGAAGGATTCACCGCTTCCGGCGCTGGTGATCGAGTTGAAGTGGAACAAGTCGGCCGAGGGAGCGATCGAGCAGATCAGAGATAAGCATTATCCTGACGCCATCAAGGATTATGGCGGGGAGATCCTGCTTGTGGGAATCAACTATGACAAGGATGCACCGGCGGGGAAGCGAAAACATACCTGTGTGATCGAGCAATGCTGATATCCGGTGATTATCCTGAATGTATCAGAAAATACGCTGGTGAGTGAAAAGTCTATGAGCAATTACATTTACGAGGAGAACGCAATGAAAATAACATGGTTAGGCCAGGCCGGCCTATTAT
>CAVGED010000087.1:0-6009 GCA_963628035.1 Paludibacteraceae bacterium | reverse complement strand
ATAGCCCTTATGAGGGCTAATATCAAACCACCACTTGAAGTGGTGGTTGATGACTTAACGAGTGCTGTACTTCCATTGATAAGAGCAGAAAATTCCTCTCTGATCTGACCGATGGCAAACTCAACATATCCAAAGGCATGAAGGAGTAAAAGGTACACCGGTTGAAGACTACCAGGGGAGCCTTGTCCATGATCACGAAAAGAACTTTTTCCATTATGGTACAGATCATCAGGAGTGTCTTGCACATGTGCTCCGTTATCTGAAGGACAGCATAGAAAATGAAGCTGACCGGACCTGGAACATGAGCGGTTGCTCAGACAATACAAGCGGAAGCAACAGCAGGCCTTGGAATCTCTTTAAAAAGAATACCTTGTCTACCAATAACAAAGATGGTACAATAGTAGCAAGATGCATTACAAAACAAATGAAAGGTGCGCACCGCACCGTTACAGGAGGAGTTATGTCAAAGAAGAAGGAAACAATTGTATTTGCAGTAATTATTGCGGTATTGGTGGCCGCAATCATATTGATTATTTGCCTGGCGAAAGGCTGTAAGAGTTCCGACGGTGGAAATCAAGGTGGCAACAATACGGTTCAGGGAGATAATGGTTCAGGTGATAAGAAGGATCCGGACAATAATTCCGAAAATGGTCTGCAGGTTGATCCAAGTGGGGAAGCTGGAGACAGCATAGATTTTAATGATGTTATAAATGAAAATAAAGATTCCAACGCAAATAAGGACTCTGATTCCAAAAACAACGCCAACGACGGCTTAACAGTTGGTGACGATCCTGACAAGAAGCCGGATTCGAATAATACGGATAAAAATAATCCAAGTTCCCCAAATGAGGATAACCCAAGCAATCCTGAGAATCCAGATGTGCCAACAGACGACGAAAAGGGATGGAGCAAGTTTTTCTAGGATAGAAGACCAGTCGCCTGGGATTGCATGCTTCCCTAAGCGAAAACAGCCGCCTGGAATTGCATACTTCCTTAAACAAGACCAGCCGCCATGGATTGCATATTCCTTAAACAAGACCAGCCGCCCGGGATTGCATATTCCTTAAACAAGAACAGCCGCCTGGAATTGCGTGTTTCCCGAAGCAGACTGTCGTTCAGTCTGCGGGGGAAATATGCAATTCCAGGCGGCGTCCTGTTACCCGCGAGGGAAATATACAATCCCCGACGGCGTCCTGTTATTTAATCAATTACGGTTCATCAATATCTCATATCTTAATAAAAAATCGAAATTCTATATTAGAGACACAGGTACATTGTTAAACTTTCAGATTAAATTAGCGGATGATGGTTACGTTTACTGCCTGTGGTCCCTTGGAACCCTCGGTTACGTCGAACTCTACCTTGGCGCCTTCTTCCAGGGACTTGAAACCGTCCATGTTTAAGCCAGAGTAGTGAACGAATACATCGTTTCCTGTCTCATCAGAAATGAAACCATATCCCTTTTGGTTGTTAAACCATTTTACTGTACCTTGCATGTCAGTACCTCCAAAAATAAATATATATGTTGCACCATTGCAACTAGGCATAGCATAGCACACGCATTTCAAAAAGTAAAGAAAAAATTCATTAAATTTGGAAAATTGGCAGTACCTTAACGCGGCAGATTGCTACAATGCCTCGTAGGGAATCTGATGATTCCGCAGAAACACGGAGATAAGCCGATCCCATTCCTGCTCCAGAGACTTATCCATGGTGAAGGTGCGGTAGGAAATCCCGGTGGTGCAGGTCAGCTTCTGGTCCTGGTATCTGAGATTCAGAAACATGCCGGTGATGTCCTCCTGCGAAAAGGCACAGCCGGAACGCTCCAGAGTGCGCCGCTGATTTTCCGGGGAGAGCTGAAATACGAACTTGAAGCCCAGCGGAGTGCGGTTGCCCTTGATCAACTGAAAGCAGATGGGGCGAAGCAGTGCGAAGGGCGCAATGGCAGTCTGGGCAAGAATCTCGTAGGCCTCGTCCTCCAGGCTGTAAAAATCCGGGTTCAGGTGGCCGTCGATGGTGTAGCTGGCGAAGGTGTTAATAGTGGCTTCCGACAGCAGAAAGTGGTCAAAGAGATCCGTGCAGAGCAGCTTGTTCATAAAATCTTTGATGTCAACCAGGGATAACGCGATCATTTAAAGCTCCTTTGAAGATATTAATCGTGATTTCATCACGATCCAACTCGTCATTCATTATAAGAAGGATTATACCAGAAAAGGGAATGAAAGACAACTTTGTATGAAAAACGCTAAATTTTTTCAGAAATACTCGAAAAAAGAAAGCGGATATAGTATACTCTTTATCATAGAAAGAGCAATGTCCAGGTGAACGGAAGAAAAACGACTGCCAGTGCAGCGACAGATATACAATAGGAGGTATTTATCATGGACAAACAAGCAGAAATAAAGAAATTAATGACGATGTTAAAGGCCGGCACCAGCGCGCCCCTGACTGTGGCAGAAGCGAAACGGCAGCTTGACGAGGCGGGGTTCGAGGAACTGAAGTTTCAAAAGGGATGGACGCTGGCGACGGAAGGAAAATATTATGTAAATCATCATGATACATCATTGTTTGCTTTTACCATAGGAAGCAGTATGTCGGAGCATAGCAATTTCCGCATTGCGGCGGCACATACGGATTATCCCTGCCTGCGTATTAAGCCCAATCCCGATGTGAAGGCGGCGGGATACGCCCAGATCAATGTGGAGGTGTATGGTGGTCCAATTCTGAATACCTGGCTGGATCGTCCGCTCTCCATCAGCGGGCGGGTTGCAGTGAGGAGTAAGGACATGCTGCACCCGGATATGCGTCTGATCGATGTGGAGCGTCCGTTGATGGTGATCCCCAACCTGGCGATCCATTTGAACCGGGAGGTCAACAAGGGCGTGGAGCTGAATCGGCAGACGGATCTATTGCCTATTGTTGGTACAATACGAAAAGGTTTGGAAGAGGAACATGCATTTCTGGAATTTCTGGCAGGAGAATTGGCAGTGGCGAAGGAAGACATTCTGGATTACGAGCTGTGGATCAAGTGTCTGGAACAGCCACAGCTTGTGGGGCTTAGCGATGATCTGCTGGTATCCCCAAGACTTGACAACCTCACCTCTGTCCAGGTGCTTATATCTGCGATCATAGCAGGAAGCAGGGAGGACGGCTGTAATCTCATTGCGCTGTTTGACCACGAGGAAGTGGGAAATCGTAGCAAGCAGGGGGCGGCATCTCTGTTTTTGCGGAATCTGATGGAGAAGATATGCGAATGCTTTGGTATGACGAGTACCCGTGTGAAGGAGATGATCTACGATTCCATGATGCTGTCTGTAGATGTGGCCCAGGGCACACACCCCAATTATCTGAATAAGATGGATATTGTAAATCGTCCTGTGCTGAATGGTGGCTTCTGCATCAAGGAGGCCTGTGCGCAGTCGTATGCAACCGACTGCGAAGCGGTGGCGGTGGTTGAGCAGATATGTCTGGAGAAGAATATTCCGTACCAGAAGTTTGTAAACCGCTCAGATCTGGTGGGCGGCGGAACTCTGGGAACAGTGGCATCCACGATCATTCCGGTTCCCACGGTGGATATCGGAGTGCCGCTTCTGGCGATGCACTCTGCAGTGGAAACCATGGGGGTGGAGGATCAGGCTGGAATCACGGAGCTGATCACGCAGTTTTTCATGGCATAGGAAGAGCATTGTATAACATGGAAGGGAGGCATTATGAGAGAACATCATCGGAAATTAAATAGGATTCTGGTTGTATGTCTTTTGAGCATGGCTCTTTTCGCGGGATGTGAGCAGCCTTCCGACACATGGCAGCGGGCGGTGAAGGGCTTGGAGATTGTTTCTGAAAAGGCAAAGGACACGATATTCGATATCTTCGGTACAGGCAATTACGGTATAGATAATTCGGATACAGGCGATTCTGATATAGACGTATCTGTCGGAGAACAATCTGCCGCTTCCATGGGAGAACAATCCGGTGACTCAGCTAAGCGTCAGGAACAGACGGTGACGGAGCGGTATGCCTATGAGCAGCTAAGCGAGGAAGGGCAGCAGACCTATGACAAGATGCTCTCTGCAATCTTAAATTACGAGGAAAAGGTGGCTCTGGATATCCGGGACACGAAGCTTATGAAGAAGGCATATGCGGCATTGACCAGCGACCACGGGGAGCTTTTCTGGGTAGAGGGCTACGCTTTCACCCGTTATACCAAGGGGACAGAGCTGGTAGGACTGGATTTTGCCCCGAACTATACCATGACAAAGCCGGAGATGGAGGAGAAACAGCGCCAGGTGGATGCTGTGGCGGCGGAATGGCTGGCAGGAAGCTCTCCGTCGGCATCTGACTATGAGAAGGCAAAGTATGTATTTGAAACGCTCATCCGGCAGGTGGATTATGTAGAGGAAGCGTCCGACAGTCAGAATATCCTCAGCGTTTTTCTGAATCGGCAGACGGTCTGCCAGGGCTATGCCTGTGCCACCCAGTACCTGCTGCGGCAGCTTGGTATCGCTTCCGCCATTGTAACCGGTGAGGCCAGCGATGGTGCAGGCGGCGGGCTTCACGCCTGGAATCTGGTGAAGCTTGACGGCGCATACTATTACATGGATACCACCTGGGGAAATGGTGCGTATCATATGGCGGGGAACGGTGAGCAGGGAAAGTTTGTCAATTACAATTTTCTGTGTATGACGGATGCGGAGGCTGCAAACTTCTATCGGGCGGATCGGCAAATATCGCTTCCCGTGTGCAGTTCTATGGAAAACAATTACTATGTGCGGGAAGGAAGGTATTTCGAGAGCTGGGATCCGGAGGCTATCGGTGCAGTGCTGCGCGCGGCGTGGGAGGATGGAAGCGGGTCTGTCTCTATAAAGTGTGCCAGTGCAGAATTATGCGAGAAGGTGAAGGATTATTTTATCACACAGGAGAAGATTGCGGATTACTGCCGCAGGATTCAAAATGTTTATTACATGGAATCCCCGGAGTTTTTCGTAATTACGGTGAACTTCTAACGGCCAAATGTGTAACAGTGTCTTTTGGGACATGGATATTTAAGGAGGATGGATATGAGTTATAAGATTGTGGTTGACAGCTGCGGAGAGCTGCCGGAGAAGCTTAGGAAGGATGGCCGTTTTGAGAATGTGCCTCTGGAGATTTTTGTAGATGACTATCACATCGTAGATGACGATACCTTTGATCAGCAGGATTTTCTGAAGAAGGTGGCGGCAAGTCCCAATTGCCCTAAGTCCACCTGTCCGTCGCCGGAGCGTTACATGAGGGCTTATGACTGCCAGGCAGATCATATCTATGCAGTGACTCTGTCCGCGAAGCTCAGTGGTTCTTATAACAGCGCTGAATTGGGGAAGAACCTGTATATAGAAGAAAACGGCGAGAAGCTGATCCATGTGTTTGATTCCAAGTCTGCGTCGGTGGGTGAGACGCTTATTGCCATGAAGATCCAGGAGTGCGAGGAAGCCGGGATGTCGTTTGAGAAAGTGATTGATGCGGTGGATGCGTATATTGCCGAGATGGACACATATTTTGTGCTGGAGTCTCTGGAGGCGCTTCGTAAGAACGGCCGCCTCAGCAATCTGAAGGCCTTTGTGGCCAGTGCTTTGAATATCAAGCCGGTGATGGGATCTACGGACGAGGGGGATATCTGTCAGTTGGATCAGACCAGGGGCGTGAGCCGGGCGTTGGACAAGATGATACGGGTTATGCTTGACAGGGTGCAGGATTGCGAGAATCGGATCCTGGCAATCGCGCACTGTAATTGTCCCAAACGAGCCGTAGCTCTGGTGGAGAAGATTCAGAGCATGGCCCGGTTTAAGGATATCTTTGTAGTGAATACCGCCGGGATCAGCAGCATGTATGCCAGCGATGGCGGTATTATTATGGTGGTGTAGGAAAAAAGTAACAGTTCAGCCCGTGATATACGCGATGGCTGAACTGCTAAGAAAAAAAGTAACAGTTCAGCCTTGTAACGAAATCAACAAAAAAAGTTAGAGTAAAAATGCT
>CAVGED010000086.1:0-56084 GCA_963628035.1 Paludibacteraceae bacterium | reverse complement strand
TCGTCACAAAAGAACCTATAATATAGTATGTATTCTTCTTATTCTCGTACTGCTTGCAGAAAACCAAAAACTCATTTCCATATGTGAACAATGGATAATCTGGCATCGTATACCACGAGCTACCCGATTGCACCAAAGTAAATTTCCCCGCCATATCTCCTTTATAGCACTTGATGATCTCCGCTTTGTAGCGGGTTGACTTTCCTTCCTTCTTCTCCGAAAGCCAGTTTCCGATTCTCACATGCGCAACAAAATCAGCTTCCGCGAAGGTTGATTTGAAATCATAGTCTACATCTAAGGTATACTTTATCAAGTGATTCTTTTTCCCACCCTGACTGGCGGCAATACGACAATCTTGCCATCCTGAATCTTTAGTTGCCCACACCCGGTCAAAGAAAGCGCTAGCATTACGAATACAAGAACTATGCATGTGATTCTCTTCTTCATGATTCTTCCCCCGCTTTTGCCAATTATGGCTTTCTAATGGCAATCTTTATCGCTGCAATTTAATTACAATATAATTTTATCATGTTGTAATTTAACATGTCAAGTTTTTATGGGAATGCGCCGGAATAAGGAAGCACCGGGAATGCCCTTTTAAGGGTAACTTAGGATGTAATGCAATTAGTAGAATTCCAGGCACAAGCAGATAATAACGCTTTATAGGGGCAGAACAAGACCACCGACTAAGTCGGGTGGTCTTGACTGCTGGTGCGAGTGCAAAAACAACTCATGCTTTTGAGTAGCCTGTCTCACAAAAAAGAGATGCATCTTGTCGCCTTTATTCCCAATAATAGAATTCCATGACAGCACATCAAAGACAATCATGCGGTGTACCTCCAAATCAAATATTCCAGCGCCATGATTTCTCCCATGTGAAAAACAATGGCCTATTTTAGGCTAATAGAATAACATATTTTATACACGTATTTCCAAAAAGCAGTTAATGTTGCTTCATTTAGTTTCAAAAATATACGAGAGAAAGCATATAATGCCAAAAATCCCAAAACAGTTCCTGCAAAATTAAAGATAACATCATTTATATCAATAATTCTATAGGTATAGCCATTTGTTAAAAATGTTTCCAAATATTGTATCGTTTCAATAACTAAGCCAACGCTTAACCCAAGTATCATACTTTTTTTATGTTTTTTATATTTGTAACAAAAGGCATACCAATCCCCAGCGGAATGGTCATTATGATATTCAATATGTCTGCCCTATTAATGCCACCTCTAAACGGTATATAATTTATGCTATTTGCAATATTTGATGGTAGCCCAATCATAATAATAGGAAATAATGTCAATTTTGTGCAACCTGCATAAAATAAACAAACATAATTGTACTGAATACATAAAATATTTTTTCGTTCTTGTGCTTTTTATAAATCAAAAAACAAATTACAATATAAATAAATGTTCCAATTATTACAGTTAACATATCAAAATCAATAACCATAGCTCGTCTCCTAAAAAGAGACTATTAAAATGACAAATTTCACAAAGACATAGATTAGCCACTTCCTTCAAGCAGCAATATCTGATATGAAACACCCATTTTAGAAATAGTCTCTTTTATATTATAGTATTTTGCATTTCATATTTAGAAAAAGTTCTTGGTTACATTTATTTTCTAATTATAAATTGTACCAGCACCCCTCATATTGTGTCCATCATCTTCTATTTTGAAGATTTGTAAGTAGTATTTGGAAGAATCTTTATCCGCAGTCCCTAGTTTACCCGACGGAGATTTCGAATAGGGAAACGAAACCGAACCACATTTAACGTTAGGTCCAAGTCTATCTCTTATTAAACAATAATAAATGTCGTTGTATGAAGTAGCACCTGGATCATGAGAATATACAACATGCGAACCGTCAATATAGACAGTTCCCTTATTCAAAGTATGAAATTCACCATTACTTTTTCCATCAACCACGCGATAGTTCATCGTAAAAGAATATAATGAACTTGCGGCTAAACTTGGCGCTCCAAATGAAAAAAATGTGACTGCAACAACTACTACGACTGCTAATACTTTTTGTATGGTTTTACTCATAATCATAACCTCCTCATATAATCAAGTGTTTTTTCCTTATTTTTCAAGGAATTCTTAGTTTCATATCTCAGGTGAATGAGCCATAGGGATGGACATTTCTCTGTATCTGGTACGAAAATAGCTGGTTTAGGGCATACGAAATAAAACATCTCTCATTTTCCGTTTTACATGGCCTTGTGTATGCCCCCATCTACGGCAGTACCCCATTTTTACCAGGATCGCCTTCCACAAGATCCTAACTTCCTTCGTCCTGCCTGTCCATATCCAGAGTGTCAGCTTAGTTCTTTTGCCGGATCCTGCCCTATGGAAATTATTTCTGCCGACTACTGGCTCATTCTTTGTAGTTTTTTGTTAACCAGCGCATGACCCATTCCCCATGTCTCGGCTCATGCGCCTGCAGAAATAATTTTTAGTTTCCCCCGCCATATCTCAAAATCGGAGTAAACATGTAGATATCCACAAGCACCATTTTTGCTTCCATGATAAATCATCTTTTTCTCCTCCTGATTTTTCTCTTCTCATGCACGATATTCCCAACGTGCACCATTTCTTGGTTGTTAATATCGTAACTTAGTCACAGCACGGCTTTAACACAGTATCCATTCCATTGTCAACTGTTATGTGGTTTATTTGACATAAAAACAAAACGATTTCCCTTTAGCTTTATTACTGCAATCCGTTTCTCATTTTCTGTTTCCCCACGAGTATATAGGACGTTAATGTTTCCGTTTTCATCAACATATTGCTTTTCCAAATTCACTATTGGAACGCCATTTGCAACTGTATAATAGGTGTCTGTCTCCTCTCTATAGCAAAACTTGTCCAATCCAATCTTATTTGTCTCTTCGAACGATATATCAAAATACTGCTGCAATATCTCATTTATCTTTTCTCCTGGTATTTTTGCAATATCCAAATCATATTGCTCTCCCTGTGTTTTCAAAAATTCTCTATCTTCCTCCGTTACTTCAATTCCAAATCCGCTGCTAAACAAGCGATATAAATCAACATTTTCCGGACTGTCATAAAAAGAGTCTAAGCATAAATTCGTCAGGCAGTTTTCGCCAACAGCAGACTCATTTCGATTTACCCAATTATTAAAAAAATTTTCCGGCAAATATGCATGCTGCTCCTCGCTCTCTGTGGATTGCTTCCCTGCATTTTCAGTATCCCCCTCTGCCGCTGGCACTTGTGGATTACCGGATTTTCCGGATTCTGCTCCACATCCTGCCAAGCAACATACGAGTGATAAAAAAACAATCAGCATTCTTTTCTTCATAGTATCTCCTCCCTACCACTACCTTTTTGCACTTATTTTACTTCCTATCAGCACTTTTGGCAATATCTCTATGGGAATAGTTGGATATTTTTAAAAATATCCAACTATTCCCAATGTTTCTATATTGTAGTATTACCCATATACATTATACCAAATAAAGCACCCCCATACTTCTTCTCTTCAAAACACAAATTATTCATTATCCTCTATATTTGAGATCTCCGACCCGCTCGTAATCATTCCACAATTTGAACACTTGTACATGCTTCCATATGCAACTAAGTTGTGGGAAGACGAACCATAAGCCGGAGTACCATATCCTACAATTGTTGAATTTGACGTGCTGTATGTTCTTCTCATAACCTGGTCACTTGCATTTCCTTCTATCGTATGTATGGTGTTTCCTACTACAGATTCTATTATTCCAACATGATTTGTGTCAGTAGTACTTACACCAAAATAGATAATATCTCCTCTTTTGGGGGTATACGTTCCACCATACTGCTTACTATATTTAAACCGTCCGTTATTCTTAAAAAAATTCATTCCGTCTTCTGTCAACGCTTTTTTAGGAATAACACCCGTATTTATTTTTGCTCGATTTGCGCACCAAGATACAAACATATGACACCACTGATCCTGTAAGCCATACCATGCGCCATATTTTGTAAAATTAGCGCTTCCAGAATTCGCAGTGGGATCATCCAATTGGCTATTGCTCGCCTTCTCATGATAGCCAATCTCCTGCATTGCAATATAAATCAAACATGCAGAAGAATTACTGGTTAATGCATAGGTTCCTATGTCACCACAAATCTCATCTGTACCATGCACATGCCCACATTCCGAAACATAATTATCCTCCGCCCGCACAAGCATATGGTTTCCCATTATACCAAGCATCATTGCAAAACATAAACCTATCGCCATCGCCTTAAAAGATTTTGTAGTTTTCTTCATATTCATTCTCCTCGTATTTTTCGCATTAATCATCTCATTGGTTCAATTACATCCTTACATAACATTACGTTGCACACTAATTGTGCGTGTTCCATTCATAACCAACTACATTCCCAACGGACTCACCTCGCAATCTCTCATCCGGATTATTTATCTTCCTGGCTAATAAAGCATGAATTAAGCCTTCCTCTCTGTTTAATATTGTGATTTAGTTACAATGTGACTTTAACACAGCCCTAGTTTAATTGTCAAGTATTTTTTCTTCTGTTGACATCTCCCGAATTTAGTGCTATTTTTATATTAGTTTAAAGGTAGTTACTATGAATAGTAACTAAAGATACACTTTTAGAAAGCAGGTAATACCATGTACTCCAAAAAGACTTATTGGAATTCCACGAATCGCGATATGGAAATTTTAAATATCCTCTGGAACGCTGGCGTTCCTATGACGGCAGTGGAAATTGCAGAAGCCAGAGATGACTTCTCCGTGAATGTCGTCCAGCCGCCGCTTAGGAAGCTACTGAAGGAAAACCTTATCGAAATCTCCGACATTACGTACAGCGGGAAGGTATTAGCACGACGCTTCCGCCCCACTATGACTCGGGAGGAATTTGCCGCTTCTCAGGTCACCGCGGAATTGCGACAAACACAGGTAGAGTTCTCCGCTCCATCTTTCGTCATGGCGATGCTGAAAACAGAGAAGGATAATAAGAAGAAATTGCAGGAAATTCAAGAGTTGGAACAACTGCTGGAAGAATACAAGAAAACCATGTGATTTTATTCGTGGGTTATACAAAAACTCAAATGCACTAAGTTTAGTTTCTACGAAAGAAGGTTTCAGAATGCATTTTTCACTTTCCTCCGTTTTGATGTCTGTACTGTTCAGCAACATCATGCTCATTATCCTGTATTTCGTCTTTCGGAATACAGATTTTATGATCCGTATTGGGAACAAGCTGCTTACACTTTTTCTGGCAATCACAGTGCTGCGCTTTCTCTTCCCATTGGAGCTGCCAATAAGCCGGAACATACTCCTTCCGGAATGGATTTCCAGATTTCTCATATTTGTAAAAAGTCCGCTTTTTACAATACGGGGGTTCCAGATTTCCATATGGCGCATACTTCTGGCGGTATGGATCGCAGGAGTTATCATCGGAGTTATCCGGTTGATTCGTTCTTATACTGAATATTCACGCAGTTTTCTGCTTAGTAGCAAAGACGTTACCACACAAGAGCCTTACTTCTCTACTATCCAGAAAATATGCAAAGAACGCAGGCGCAAAAACCATTTTCGTGTCTGCCTTACCGAACAAGAATCCATTCCCATGATACATGGTCTGTTAAAACCGATCATACACATACCGACGCATCTGCCGCTTACGGACAGGGAATTATATTATGTATTAAGTCATGAGGCCGCCCATTACTTCCACGGCGACCTGTGGCAAAAGCTATTGCTGAAGCTGTTGCGCATTGCCTACTGGTGGAATCCCTTTGTCCACCTTTTGGAGGATTCCTTTGAAACACTCCTGGAAATGCGCGTTGACTCCCACATTATCCGCTCAACAGACAAGCAGTACCGCCACGAATACTTGCAGTGCCTAATCAATATCGCAAAGTCAGATGTTACGCCGGAAAATACGCCAGAGCATGCGGAATGGCCATGTTATGAAATATCTTCCGTGCATAACCCATTTTCAAATTGCATGACATCGCCGGAAACTTCCGACGCTATTGAGCAAAAGAAACGAGTCTTCTCCATCAAGCCGCGCGATTCGGTATTGATACAACGATTTCAAATGATAAAGGCGAATCCCACAAGAAAATTGAATTGGATCCAGATATTATGTCTGGTTTTGATTACGGGCCTATATACTTTTTCCATCCTTTTCATATTCGAGCCTCATTATATGTCGCCAGATGTTCTAAAAGATGCTCTTGACCCTAACGGAGAGATTTTACCTGCTTTGCCCAACAATTCATATCTGATTGTGAATCCGAATGGCGGCTACGATCTGTACATAGACGGCAAATATATGGAGACACTCCCAGAAGTGGACAAATACATGTCCGATATAAAGATTTATAATACCATTGAGGAAGTTCCGAATGATTAATTAACTCGAGAGACAATACAATCGCCTATTTAATTATTCCACAAACCAGTGAATCGGTGATCCGATCCCGGTTTCATAACCATCACGCATAAAATTAATAGATCGAGTAAGAGGCGGCGACTAACCTTCTCCTACTCGATTTATCCATAAATATCTGTATTTATTGTTCAAGTATGGGAAGTATACTTTTTGCAATATACCAAAACATTACCGGAGGAATTGCATTTCCGATTTGCCTGTAAGCGTCAGTTTCCGAACCAGCGAACTCGAAAGTATCAGGAAAAGATTGTATTCTCGCAGCCTCTCTCGGAGTGAAACGACGATATAATTCTTTTTCAGGGTCGACGAGCAATACCGGATCACGCGAATTAAGGCTAACCTTTGCCAAATGGCTTGTAACGGTCAATGACGGTTCATCTAAACTCTGCGCCAATCCCCGCTTCATATTATTCTTTGCGTTTTTCATTCCCAAAACTGCTCGTTGTGAAAAATAATACTTTTTATCCTCAATCGCCAGTTTCGGAACAGCAACGGCCAACGGTACCCAGTTGTTCACATTAGGAGCATCTGGATATATGTATTCCCTCGTAATATCTTTGCGTATACCTACAATTATCACTCTTTCTCTTTTTTGCGGAACACCATAGTCCGCACACCGAATGAGCTGCTTTTTCACCACATAACCAGCTTCTTCAAATGCTTTCATTACTTTAGCGATAATTGAACCGTTATGCAGGGTTAAAAGCCCCTTTACATTTTCAGCAATAAAAATTTTTGGTTGCTTTTCTTTTGCAACTCTAACCATTTGCTTATAAAGATTTGCTCTGTCATCAAAAGGATCCTTTGTCGGATTTACCGTACTGAAAGACTGACAAGGAAAACCACCAACCAACACATCATGGTCAGGTATATCCTTAATATCAATTTCACAAATATCTCCGCACACTACATTGTCACAATCAATGTTGAGTCTGTGAGTATTCAATGCTTTGTTGTCAATATCCAATGCATAAACCAGTGAAAACGGATGCTTGTCGTATTTTATTCCGTTAAACTCAAATCCTCCGACAATTCCCAGATCAGCTCCACCGCACCCTGAAAAAAGAGAAACCACTTTATACATATCCATCCTCCTCAAGAAATTTGCGGTTTTATAACCGCATCAACAGAAGAACTGCTAAAATCAACACGATAGGTCATAGGAACGGCTGACATCCGACCATCTTTTAATTTTTCAGATACATTTGCAAGGACAAACATTACTATTCCGTCACGTGTAAAATACAACCGAAAAATCGAATAAAATGCACCGTGCTGCTGTGCTGCAATCCATTCATTTCTTGTTATATTCAAGGTATCTACCCATAATGTATCATTTACATCAGGACAAGTTAATCGTTTTGTGGATTTAACCTCTATATACTTGACAAACTCCGCCTTATCACCTGGCTCTGCAATTACTGACTGAATGTCATATCCCAACCCCCTGGTCTTACCCAAAGAAAGCACCTTATTGGCAAGCCTCTGATTAAATGAAGCAACACGCCTTTTCTCGTATTCATATACGATGTTTTCGCCCTCATCGCCAAACTCTGTATGATTTGTGGCGGTTTTTTCTTTTTGCTTTTCAGACTTTTCGGTTTCTTCAAGATCAACAACAAGTGCTGCTGCAGAAGTTTCAAATCTGTCTGCGCAAACAGAAATGTGAGAGAAATATTCATCCCAAGCAAATTGGAATTTTTTTCTGTTTTCAACCGTACTTAAGTCATAAGAGTACACATCAAACTCCGGTTTTTTATTCCAGTCAGCAGCAAAAAGCTCTATTGTTTCCATTTCATTCGGATTCAAAACAACTCGCTTATCATCGACATAACGAATTAAATTAGCCAATTCAAGATAGTTCATTTGCTCATTTATATGTTGCCAGCAATACGACTTTGCCTTGCCCGGAACAGTAATGTACCTCTCTATCCCTGCTTTCTGATCTTGTATAATTGCTTCAAGAACTTCATCGGGAGTGGCTTTTCCTTGCAGAACATCAAGGGAATTGAGAACATAGTATCCTATTTCTCGTTTCGTTATATTAACTTTAGCGTTTTTTGCAATAAGCAAAAGTTTCATTAAAAAAGCATTCGGACGCACACAAATACCATTTTTTACTCGTTCCATAACAGTAGAGCTTACTTTCTGTGTTCCGTTTGGAAATTGCATTTTATAGCATATATCTTTGAAAAATGCAGGCTGGTCATTATCAGACAGAAACTTTTGGGTTCTTTCAGATTCATATACTCTGCCGTCCTCAGCAAAATAATACATTCCAAACAACTTGCCGGAAATTTCAGTTCGATGATTATCTAATGTCTTCTTTATGCGATCCGATTCAGGAAGATAATTTTGGAAAGCATTGTTAAACAACACCTCAAATTCATCTGCCGGGCAAGGACAGACCTCATCGATAACTTTCGCATATGCCGGAAGAAGGTCATCCATTTCTTTTTGCGACTTGCCACGAATTATAGTACATCTGTATTGATTGGTATAATCGTACATACAATTACCCCTTTCTAATGATTTCCTTAACTTGCTCTGCTATAGCCTGAGCTAACAAGGGAGGAACAGCATTGCCCACCTGACGTAACTGACTTGTTTTAATGCCAATAAACTCAAAATCATCCGGGAAAGATTGAATACGTGCTGATTCCCGAACCGTAGGTACTCTGTTTTCTTTATAATGGAAGTGATGGTTATGACCTGTATCAATAGTGAAACAGGGCTTGCTGCTGTTCATTCTTGTCCAGGCAATATTCACTTTACGAGTATTCCATAACTCCTGTGGCAAGTCTTTGTAATTTCCGCCGTCAGGAACCATCGCGATAATGCTTTTCGTTTTTTCTGTATGCAGTGTTGCAGAATGATTCAATACTTTTGTACTGTTTTTTCTCATTAACGACTGATATTCACACTGAGGAGGAATTTGATAATCCACACATTCTCCAACAACACAGTCATCAGGAATAAAATCCAAGTCTGAAATGGCATCTTTGCAAGTTACCAATGGCTTATTAGTACCTTCCCCATAGGTTTCCTCCGGAAAAACAAACTCTTTAGTATTCAAAATTTTTTCTTTGTTTATACCAGCAAAGAAAACGCGTTGCCTTTGCTGAGGAACACCAAATCTGTCCGCCATTAGCAATTTCATTTGAACATCATAACCCAACTCAGAAAAGTCACTAATTACTTCATCTTTAACCTTTCCGTTAAACAATCGGATTAGTCCCGGTACATTTTCCATTACAAAGACCGGTGGAAGTAGGTCGGCTACGATATCAACAAATGATTTATACAATCGGTTTCGAGGATCTTCAAGCATACGCTTTCCTGAAAGAGAGAATCCCTGACAGGGCGGTCCTCCGATGATAACATCAATATCATTGGCACTCAACCCGGTTGATCCTAAAATGTCTTTACCACGAATACTAGTAATATCTTCATTACTAATCACCGCTGTAGGGAAGTTATGTTTATATGTAACAGTCGCATCTTTCCAATTATCAATGCCATACACAATATTAAATCCCGCCTGATGGAATCCTTTTGAAAAACCGCCACAACCGCAAAATAAATCAATTACATTCATTTTTATCACCCTTTTTGTTGTTTTTAAGTCTTTTATCAACAGGCTTTTCTGCTGTTTCAGGGATAGCCCAGTTATCACCCAACTTAAAAACTCCTTCTATTCTATTTTCTACGCAAAGAATCTGAACTCGTCTTTGAGAAATGTTCCATTTTTTTGCTGCTTCACTTGCAGTCATAAAATCCATAATACACCTCCATCATAAGAAGTTTTGTATATATTATATTCCACGGGGCGAATAAAATCAATTAATTTCGAAAATGTTCTATTATAAGCAGACCAAATAAAAACAGGAGGATAGTGAGGTCAATCCTCACTATCCCCAAAAACATTATATTATAAAATACAAATCCTTATTTTACTTCCGGATACTCGTTGCACAGCAGACGGTACGGTGCTTCGTCCTCCTCGATCTTGGGGAAGCGGCCTACCTGCTCGTAGAAGCGGTTGTCCGTGTTATCATCGTTGCACATGGACACCTCGCCCAGCAGTACATCTCCGGTTCCCGGCTTCACGTCAAAGTCATGATACATGTACGGATAGATCGTAATGCTCTCGCCGGGCTTTAACTCGATCTGGGTTCCGGCCTTCACTACGAACTCACGTCCGTCACAGTTCACGGTCACATCTGTATCTGCCAGATCTTCATCCTTGGTGGAATTGTACACCTTGATCAGCACAGTGCCGCCACCGCGGTTGATGATATCCTCCATCTTATTCCAATGGAAATGCATGGGAGAGTGCTGGCCTTCCTTGATCATCAGCAGCTTCTCCGCATAAGTCTTGGTATACTTCTCGTTCTTTAAGTTGCCATTCCGCAGGGTGATCAGTGCGAATCCAACCTTGGCGAAATCGCCTAAGCCGTAATCCGTGATATCCCACCCCAGCATGTTGTCACGGATTTCCTGGTATTCCGCGCCTTTTTCCTGCCACTCTTCCGGTGTCCACTTGCAGAAGGGCGGGATCTCAAAGCCATGCTCTTTGATCAGTTGTTCCATTTCTCTGATAACCTGATTGATTTCCGAACGTTTCATTTTTCATTTCTCCTCTCTGTAGTTACCAACATTTAAAAAATACCAGCACATACATTTCAAATATGCACTGGTATTTGCTTTACCTGTTACTATTCCTTACACTAACTCAAGGATTACTTCCAGCGCTCCATCGCCCTTCCGCTGACCGATCTTCACGATTCTGGTGTAACCACCATTACGGTCTGCATACTTGGGAGCGATTTCAGTGAACAGCTTATCCGTCAGATCGATCTCCTTGGTAGCGCGCTTCTTGCCGGCAGCCTCCGCGGGAACTTCCTTCACCGGATAGAGAACCTTCAGCATCTGCCTTCTTGCATGGAGACGAGAGGGCTTATCCTTCTTGATCTTCTTCTCCACTTCGTCGTATACGGTAACCTTCTTGCCGTCTACTACTTCCTTCACGCGCTTGCCATCCTTATCCTTACGCGGAACCTTTGCTGTTACGGTAACTTCTTCATAGTTATCTCTTTCCTTCACAGCCAGAGCGATAAGTCCCTCCGCTACCTTGCGGATCTCCTTCGCCTTTGCTTCTGTGGTTCTGATCTTGCCGTTATACAGCAGAGCAGTTACCTGGTTCCGAATCAGTGCCTTTCTCTGATCGGATGTTCTTCCTAACTTACGATACATTGCCATTTTATTTTCCTCCATTTGTGGGATATCCGGCCATGCACATCGGGCTTACTCACCGAATATCGTTATTGTGGCCGTAGACAACTGCGGCAGGTGTCCACTCATGAGTCAAGCAGGGCCGCGCACATTGGACTTATCTGCCCTGTCGTATGAGTCTTAATCATAATACGGGTTCCCCTCCGAACGTTAGTAGTTCGGAGGGTAGCGCCCAGGTGAGGAATTTTATTCCTCGCCTGGGCTTAGTTGTAACCCAAGCTCTTTCAGCTTAGCTAATACTTCTTCCAGAGATTTGCGTCCCAGGTTACGAACCTTCATCATGTCCTCCGATGTGCGGTTGCACAGCTCCTCAACCGTGTTGATTCCTGCTCTCTTCAAGCAGTTGTAGGAGCGAACGGATAACTCCAGTTCGTCAATATTCATTTCCAGAACCTTTTCCTTGGCATTGTCTTCCTTCTCGATCATGACCTCTGCGGTCTTCGCATTCTCGGAAAGATCAATGAAAAGATTCAGGTGCTCGCTCAATACCTTTGCCGCAAGGCTTACAGCCTCATCCGGCTCCAGGGTTCCGTTGGTGTATACATCCAGGGTAAGCTTATCATAGTCGGTAATCTGACCTACACGCGTGTTCTCGATAGAGAGATTCACACGCTCAACCGGTGTATAGATGGAGTCAATGGCGATCACGCCAATGGGAACATCCTCACCTTTATTCCGGTCTGCACTTACATAGCCACGGCCTCTGTTGATTGTCAGCTCCATATAAAGCTTGGAATCTACGCCGCCGTTTAACGTAGCGATAACCAACTCCGGATTCAGGATCTGGATATCCGGATCTACCTGAATATCACCTGCTGTCACAACGCCTTCGCCCTCAAACTCGATATAAGCGACCTTAGGCTCATTTGTAGGACTGGTGTTTTTCAACGCCAGATTCTTGATGTTCATGATGATTTCCGTAACATCTTCCTTTACTCCGGGAATAGAACTGAACTCATGTAAAACACCATCGATTTTTACCTGGGTAACTGCTGCGCCCGGCAGGGAAGACAACATAATCCTCCGTAACGAATTGCCAAGGGTCGTACCATACCCTCTTTCCAGCGGTTCCACAACAAATCGGCCGTATTTCTTATCTTCTGAAATTTCAGCAATCTCAATTTTCGGTTTTTCAAAATCGAACATGCACAAGTCCCTCCTTTTCGGGTAATCTTTGCCTGCGCCTTATTATTTGGAATATAACTCGACGATCAGCATCTCGTTTACAGGAACATCAATGACTTCTCTGTTCGGCAATTCCTTCACGGTTCCCTTCAGGTTCTCAGCATCTGCCTCCAACCATTCCGGCACCAGTCTTCCTCCTGTAACCTCTAAGATATCCTTATATCTCTGGGATCCTTTGCACTTCTCCTTGATCTCGATGGTATCGCCGGCCTTTACCAGATAAGAAGGAATATTCACCTGCTTACCGTTCACCAGCACATGCTTATGATCAACGATCTGTCTTGCTTCTTTTCTGGTGCGGGCAAAGCCTAAACGGAATACTACGTTATCCAGGCGGCTCTCAAGAATGACCATAAGGTTCTCACCGGTCATGCCCTTCATTCTGTCAGCCTTCAGATAATAGTTATGGAAAGGCTTTTCCAAAACACCATAGATGAATTTTGCTTTCTGCTTTTCTCTCAACTGAAGTCCATACTCAGATACTTTGCGGTTTGCTCTCTTCAACTGCCGTCTGGACTTCTTGTCTATTCCCAAATAAACCGGATCCAGACCCAGGGATCTGCATCTTTTCAGAACTGGAACTCTATTTACTGCCATCTTATCAATACCTCCTGATTAAACTCTTCTGCGCTTTGGTGGACGACATCCATTGTGAGGTACCGGAGTAACATCGCTGATGCTGGTTACTTCAAGACCACAAGCCTGCAGTGCGCGGATTGCTGCCTCTCTTCCTGAACCTGGTCCTTTTACCATAACGTCTACTGTCTTCAAACCATGTACAAGAGCTGCCTTTGTAGCAGTTTCTGCTGCCATCTGCGCAGCATAGGGAGTAGATTTCCTTGAACCTCTGAATCCCAGGGAACCGGCACTTGACCAGGACAGAGCGTTTCCTTCTGCGTCTGTGATGGTTACGATCGTATTATTAAAAGATGACTGAATATGTGCCTGTCCGCGTTCAACGTTTTTTCTAACACGCTTTTTTGTCACTTTTTTTGTAACTTTTTTAGCCATATCTAAACTAACCTACTTTCTGCTTATTTCTTTTTATTAGCTACTGTTCTCTTCGGACCTTTTCTGGTTCTTGCATTGTTCTTGGTATTCTGACCACGAACCGGCAGACCCTTCCTGTGGCGGATTCCACGATAGCATCCGATTTCCTGTAATCTCTTGATATTCAGCGCAACTTCTCTTCTCAGATCACCTTCCACCATCTGGGATTCGTCGATGACCGCGCTGATCCGCTTTACTTCTTCGTCTGTCAGATCTCTGACACGTGTATCCGGATTCACCTTTGCTTCCGCAAGGATACGGTTGGCGCTTACTCTGCCAATGCCATAGATATAGGTAAGTCCGATCTCAACACGTTTTTCTCTTGGTAAATCTACACCTGCGATACGAGCCATGTGTGTTGTACACCTCCATTGAATTCTAAGCCTTCCGGCCTGTTAGCTGTTCTTCTGATCTGCCTGCAACCTGGCGGACCACTTTACTCCGAAGACAAATGCATACAGCTGCGGTTGCACGCCCTGAAATGTGTGCATACACTTCTCTTCTTCTGATATTCTTCTTAGGAATCCACATGCATTGGTGTCCTTCTCGGTAAAAAGGACGAAAACAGCCATGTGGTGCTGTCTATTATGAATAGTAAAACAACCTGGCCAGGTGTTTCACTACAGCCGCACATAATTTGTTACACAAGCATCACTAAGTGCTCTAGCCCTGTCTCTGCTTGTGCTTCGGATTCTCACAGATAATCCGGATGCTTCCTTTTCTCTTGATAACTTTGCATTTTTCGCAAATCGGCTTAACAGAAGATCTTACCTTCATTGTGAGTTCCTCCTTTCCTAAAAATGGGCACAAAAATAGTGTCCGAACACAAAGGTCGCTTACCATTATAGCACCTCGACCCTTGAAATGCAAGCATTTTCTTATTTATCTCTCCAGATAATCCTGCCCTTAGTCAGATCGTAGGGAGACAACTCAATGGTAACCTTGTCGCCCGGCAGGATACGGATGAAATTCATACGCAGCTTCCCGCTGATATGTGCCAGTACCTGGTGGCCGTTCTCCAGCTCCACCTGGAACATGGCGTTGGGCAGCTTCTCAACCACTTTTCCCTCTACTTCGATCACATCTGCTTTTGACATGCACTAAACCTCCTCGTCACTTGCTTTTTGATATAGCTTGATGGCCCTTTTTATTTCTTCGTTTCCAAATTCTCTGTCCTGCGGCAGCAGCTCCATGACATTTTCAGGAAGCCTTTTGATAACCTGAATGTGCTTTTTATTCTTCTTTTTCGGCTTCTCCAGGAATCGGATCTTCCCGTCCGCCAGATACACATTGTCTGCTTCTTCCTTCAATATCACATAGATTCTGCCGTTGTCATGACCGGATCTTGATATTGCCAGTTGTCCTCTCATCTACGGCCTCCCGCTTAAGAACAACTGACGATTCCCTGACTCAGCTCAGACTCAGTCAGCGTCAGGATCTCCGGTTCCCCGGAAGTAATCAAGATCGTATTCTCATAATGTGCTGACAGAGAGCCATCCTCCGTCACAACTGTCCAGTCGTCGTCCAGCCATTCTACATCATAGCGGCCGATATTGATCATCGGCTCAATGGCCAGGGTCATTCCCGCGCGAAGCCGAAGGCCTCTGCTGCGCTGGACATAATTGGGAATCTGAGGATCTTCATGAAGCTTGGAGCCAACTCCATGCCCCACAAGATCACGCACCACACCATATCCAAAGCTCTCTGCGTAGGTTCCGATGGCATTTGAAATCTCATGCAGATGATTTCCTTCTCTCGCGTACTTGATGCCTTCAAAAAAGCTCTGTCTGGTTCTCTCAATCAGCAATGATGCTTCCTTTGAAATCTCTTCAATTCCGTGTGTCCTGGCTGCATCCGAGTGATATCCCTTATAGATAACCCCGATATCCAGGCTCACGATGTCACCGGGATGGAGAAGCCGCTTCTTGGTGGGAATCCCATGAACCACTTCATCATTCACCGATACGCATACGGAAGCGGGATAACCGTTGTAATTCTTAAAGGAAGGGATACATCCGTAGCTTCGGATCATCTCCTCGCCCAGTTTATCTACCTCCCAGGTTGACATTCCCGGTTTTAATTCCCTGCCAAGATTCTCGTGCACCTTCGCCAGGATCTTGCCGGCAGCACGCATTAATTCGATCTCTCTGGCAGATTTGATTGATACTGACATTTCTACGCTCCCAAAATATCTACAATGGCTTCAAAAACTTCATCCATTGGCTGTGTTCCATCTACGGTTCTTAATACATTCTGTTTCTTGTAATACTCGATCAGCGGCTGTGTCTGGGCATGATATACCTCCAGACGCTTCTGTACGGTCTCCGGCTTGTCATCCTCACGCAGCACCACCTTGCTGCCGCATGTATCGCAGATCCCATCCACCTTGGTGGGAATGGTCACAATGTGATATGTCGCTCCGCAATCCAGGCAAGCACGACGTCCGCTCATGCGGTTGATGATGTTCTCATCGGGAACATCCACATCGATGGCATAATCCATAGATGTACCCATCTTCTCAAGAGCTGCGTCCAACGCCTCTGCCTGGGGAATGGTTCTGGGGAAGCCATCCAGCACAAAACCCTTCGCGCAGTCATCCTGCGTGATCCGGTCTGCCACCAGCTCTACCACCAACTCATCCGGTACCAGAAGTCCCTGATCCATGTATGTCTTAGCTTTCTTTCCTAATTCTGTTCCGTTCTTGATATTCGCACGGAATATGTCTCCGGTAGAGATATGGGGAACGCCATATTTCTCGGCGATTTTCTTCGCCTGTGTTCCTTTTCCCGCTCCCGGAGCTCCCAACATGATGATCTTCATTCCATAAATCCTCCTGTGCTCAATTATTGTTAACCGCGCAACAGTTTAGTCTGCGCCATAAACAACAGTAGTGCACCGGGGGAAGCGCACGCCGGCGCTCCCCCACAGTACACATTAGTCGTTCAAAAATCCCTTATAATAGCGTACACGCATCTGTGATTCGATCTGCTTCAATGTCTCGATGATAACTCCCACGATAATGATGATGGAGGTTCCGCCGAAGGAAACATTCGCTCCGAATATTCCATTAAAGAAGATTGGAACAAAGGCAACAATTACCAATGCAACCGCACCGATGAGCACAATATAATTCAGAATCTGGTTCAGGTAATCACTGGTTGGCTTACCTGGCCGGATACCTGGGATAAATCCGCCCTGCTTCTTCATGTTGTTGGCAATCTCCAACGGATTGAAGGTAATGGACGTGTAAAAATAAGCAAATGCTATGATCAGTATGATATATACGATCAAACCAATACTGTAGATTGGCTGCTTTGGATTACACCAATACTGCTGGGATAATCCGTGAAGGATCTTGCTTCCGACCCCTGTCCCATTTCCTTTTCCCAGAAGCGTCGCAATGACCACCGGGAACTGCATCAGGGACTGTGCGAAGATAACCGGAATAACGCCGGCTGTATTCACCTTCAGGGGAATGTGTGTGGACTGTCCGCCCACCTGCTTTCTTCCCTGGATCTTCTTGGAGTACTGCACCGGAATCCTGCGCTCGCCATCCTGAAGTAATACCACAAATACCACCATGAACACGATGATCGCCAATATAATGGCCGTTGCCAGTATTTTCTTACCGACATTGCCTGTGCTTGCAATAAACTGCTGATACAGTGTCATCAGATCATCCGGGATACGTGAGATGATATTGATCGTCAGTACGATCGAGATACCGTTTCCGACACCCTTCTCCGTGATCCGTTCACCGATCCACATCAGTACAGCAGAACCGGCTGTCAGTGTAACCACAACGGTAAGCACTGTCACGAAATTATACGTGGTCAGGTAACCGCTGCGGCCAAAGCCTATGGCCATGGCGATGGATTCGATCAATGCAAGGATTACCGTTACGTAACGGGTGATTGCAGCGATCTTCTTTCTTCCATCTTCGCCTTCCTTCTGCATATCCTCCAGCTTCGGAATCGCAATGGTCAGAAGCTGCATGATAATGGAGGATGTGATATAGGGCGTAATGTTCAGCGCGAATATCGACATCTGCAGGAAGGAACCACCGGTAATGGCGTCAAAGAAGTTAAACGCGTCTGTTCCCTGGCTCGTAAACCAGCTTTCAATCAATTCTCTGTTCACACCCGGAATCGGAATCTGACAACCGATTCGGATGATGATCAGCATAAAAAATGTAAAAATAATCCGTGTGCGGATATCCTTAACTTTAAATGCATTACGCAGTGTTTTCAGCATTAGATCACCTCTGCTTTTCCACCAAGAGCCTCAATCTTTTCTTTCGCGCCTGCACTGAAGGCATTTACCTGTACAGTGAGTTTCTTAGTAAGTTCGCCGTTTCCAAGAATCTTTACGCCGTCTCTGGGATTCTTCACGATTCCCTGTTCGAGTAAAGCTTCAACAGTTACTACTGCATCATTATCAAATACTTCCAGAGCGGAAACATTGATTCCAACGATTGTCTTGGAATTTCTGTTTGTAAATCCTCTCTTGGGTATTCTTCTGTACAATGGCATCTGGCCGCCTTCAAAACCCGGTCTTGGAGCACCGGAACGAGCCTTCTGTCCCTTGTGACCCTTACCAGCGGTCTTGCCATTTCCCGAACCGTGTCCACGTCCTCTTCTGAAGTTATCACTATGCTTTGAGCCTTCTGCCGGCTGTAAATTTGATAAGTCCATCATGACACCTCCTTACACTTTTTCTTAGATTTCTTCTACTTTCACCAAATGTCTCACCTGCTGGATCATGCCTCTGGTCGCTGCATTATCCGGCAGTTCAACGGTCTTGTGCATCTTGTTCAAGCCTAACGCCTCCACAGTTTTCTTGTGCTTTGGCACGGCGCCGATGGTAGACTTCACAAGCGTGATCTTTAATTTCTCTGCCATTTTAGTTTCCCTCCTTAACCCAGTATCTCTTCCACAGATTTACCGCGAAGTTTTGCTACTTCTTCCGGGGATTTCAACTGACTCAGAGCTTCGATCGTAGCAAGTACTACGTTCTGCTTGTTGTTGGAGCCCAGAGACTTTGTACGGATGTTCTTGATACCTGCCATCTCACACACATTACGTGCAGGACCGCCGGCGATCACACCGGTACCTTCCGGAGCTCTCTTCAGCAATACGGATGCTCCTGTATGCTTTCCGATAGTATCATGCGTAATACTGTTGTTGTCGTCCAGCTTTACGGTGATGAGTTTCTTCATTGCGTCTTCTTTGCCTTTGCGGATAGCTTCCGGTATTTCTGCAGCCTTTCCAAGGCCAGCGCCTACATGGCCGTTACCGTCACCAACAACAACAAGAGCTGTGAAACGCATGTTACGTCCACCTTTTACAACCTTCGTAACACGCTTAATTGATACCACTTTTTCATTTAACTCTAATTGACTAGCATCAATAATTGTACGTTTCATGTATTGTTTCCTCCTTTAATAGCGGAATCCTAGAATTCCAACCCGGCCTCTCTTGCTGCATCAGCTAAAGCCTTGATCTTGCCCTGATATATGAAGCCGCCTCTGTCAAAGACAACCGTTGTGATACCCTTTTCCAGCGCCTTCTTTGCGATCACAGTACCAAGATATGCCGCTGCTTCAACGTTGTTTGTCTTTTCCAGTTCTGCCTTTACATCCTTCTGAAGGGTAGAGGCAGAGACTAGAGTATTTCCAACTGTATCATCAATGATCTGAGCATACATATGATCATTGCTACGGAATACAGCCAGACGAGGTCTCTCAGCGGTTCCGCTGAGATGATTGCGCATTCTTCTATGCTTGTTCAAACGAACTTCTGTTCTTGACTTCTTACTAATCATTCCTGTCACACCCTTTCATTATTTCTTACCAGTCTTACCAACTTTACGACGGATAACCTCATCAGCATACTTGATACCCTTTCCTTTGTAAGGTTCAGGTCTTCTCTTATCTCTGATTTCAGCCGCGTACTGGCCAACTTTTTCTTTGTCGATACCGGAAACGATGATCTTGTTGCCATCTACCTTGGATTCCAGTCCTTCCGGATCTTCCATATCCACCGGATGTGAATAACCCAGGTTCAGGGTCAGCACCTTACCAGCCTTGGAAGCACGGTAACCAACGCCGTTTACTTCCAGTTCCTTGGTGTAGCCCTGGGTAACACCGATAACCATATTGTTGATCAGTGTTCTTGTCAATCCATGCAGGGATTTCATCTTCTTCAGATCATTCGGTCTCGCGACGAGGATCTCCTCGCCCTCCTTCTTGATCTCCATTTCAGCGGGAAGCGTTCTTTCCAGCGTTCCCTTAGGACCTTTTACAGTCACATGATTATTTTCTGCTATCTCTACAGTTACGCCTGCCGGAATAGCGATTGGCATTCTTCCTATACGTGACATGCCCGTACCTCCTACCATACGTAGGCAAGAACTTCTCCGCCTACAGCTAATTTTCTTGCTTCTTTGTCAGTTACAACGCCCTGGTTGGTGGAAAGGATCGCAATCCCTAATCCGCCAAGCACCTTCGGAATATCCTCCTTGCCCGCGTATACACGAAGGCCCGGCTTGGAAATCCTCTTAAGTCCTGTAATGATCTTCTCATTTTTATCTTTGCCGTATTTTAAGGTAATACGGATTGTTTTGAAGTTGCCATCTTCAATGATTTCATACTTCTCGATGTAGCCTTCCGTGTAGAGGATCTCTGCAATAGAGTTCTTCATCTTGGATGCCGGTACATCTACGGTGTCATGCTTCGCAGTATTTGCATTACGGATTCTTGTAAGCATATCTGCAATCGGATCACTTATAGTCATGTTATTTCGTTCCTCCTATTCTCTCTTTTTAAAGGAAGTTGCTTTCGGCCTACCAAGAAGCCTTCTTGACGCCAGGGATCTGTCCCTTGTATGCTAACTCGCGGAAGCAGATTCTGCAGATTCCGTATTTTCTTAAATAAGCATGTGGACGCCCACAAATTTTGCAACGGTTATATTCTCTGGTAGAGAATTTCTGCTTGCGCTGCTGTTTAATCTTCATAGATGTTTTTGCCATTGAAATTCCCTCCTATTATTTTGCAAATGGCATATTGAACTGAGTCAATAATTCACGTGCTTCTTCGTCCGTCTTCGCGGTGGTAACAAAGATAATGTCCATACCGCGCACCTTGTCAACCTTGTCATACTCGATTTCCGGGAAGATCAGCTGCTCCTTGATACCAAGGGCATAATTTCCTCTTCCATCGAAGGCATTGGGGTTAACGCCGCGGAAGTCACGCACACGGGGCAGAGCCAGGTTGATAAGACGGTCAACGAACTCATACATCTTCTCGCCTCTCAACGTAACCTTACAGCCAATGGCCATACCCTCACGAATCTTGAAGTTTGCAATAGACTTCTTAGCCTTAGTAACAATGGCCTTCTGTCCGGTGATGGTCTCCAGATCCTTCATGGCAGCCTCTAAAAGCTTGGCATTCTCTTTCGCCTCACCGACGCCCATGTTGACGACAACCTTTTCAAGCTTCGGTACCTGCATCACATTTTTATACTCAAATTTTTTGATCATAGCCGGTACGATCTCATTTTGATATGTTTCCTTTAATCTACTCAACTTGATGGACCTCCTCTCTTAAGATTAATCGATCACTTCGCCAGTGGATTTGGCAAAACGTACTTTCTTGTCGCCGTCCATCTTGAAGCCAACTCTTGTGGCTTTTCCCTTATGAACGTACATCACGTTGGAAATAGAAATGGGGCCTTCCTGGTGAACAATGCCGCCCTGCTGGTTAGCCATGCTGGGCTTTGTGTGCTTCGTGATCATGTTGATCCCTTCCACAACTACCGTATTCTTTTCCTTGTCTACAGTAATGACCTTACCTTCTTTATCCTTTTCTTTTCCGGCGATCACCTTCACGACGTCGCCTTTCTTGATCTTTAATGTTGCCATGACCTACCTCCTATAATACTTCAGGGGCCAGGGAAACAATTTTCATGAACTGCTTCTCCCGGAGCTCCCTGGCAACCGGTCCAAAGATACGGGTTCCCCTGGGTGTCTTGTCGTCTTTCACGATAACAGCCGCATTTTCATCAAATTTGATATAAGAACCGTCCTTACGGCGTGCGCCCTTTACGGAGCGAACTACTACAGCCTTGACTACATCGCCCTTCTTTACAACACCGCCTGGCGTTGCATCTTTGACCGTAGCTGTGATAATATCACCAATGTTTGCATATCTTCTGGTAGAACCGCCCATAACACGAATGCAGAGGAGCTCCTTTGCTCCGGTGTTATCAGCGACCTTCAGCCTGCTTTCCTGTTGAATCATGCCGGTAGCCTCCTTTATTTTGCTCTCTCAACGATTTCCACAAGTCTCCATCTCTTATCCTTGGATAAAGGCCTTGTTTCCATTACTCTGACGGTATCACCGATCTTGCACTCGTTGTTCTCGTCATGTGCTTTTAATTTATAAGTCTTCTTAACGATCTTGCTGTACAGAGGATGTCTCACGTTGTCCTGGACAGCTACCACAATGGTCTTATCCATCTTATCGCTTACAACCTTGCCGGTACGCATTTTTCTAAGATTTCTCTCCACGATTGTTTGCTCCTCTCTGTAGGATTATTCCGCAGCGTTAGCCTTCTCAGTAATAACCGTCTGAATCCTTGCGATATTCCTTCTTACCTCTTTGATCCTTCCGGTATTATCTAACTGATTGGTCGCATTCTGGAATCTTAAATTGAAAAGTTCTTTCTTTGCCGCAACTAACGATTCGTTAAGCTCAGCTGCAGATTTGGTCTTTAAATCCTCTACATATTTATTACTCTTCATTTGATTCACCGCCTTCTAAGTCTGCACGCGAAACTACTTTGCACTTACAGGGTAATTTGTGTGTAGCAAGACGCAGCGCCTCACGGGCTACATCCTCTGTTACGCCGGAGATCTCGAACATCACACGGCCCGGCTTTACAACTGCCACCCAGTACTCCAAGGTTCCTTTACCGGAACCCATACGGGTCTCAGCCGGCTTCGTTGTTACCGGTTTGTCCGGGAAGATCTTGATCCATACCTTACCACCACGCTTGATGTAACGGGTCATTGCGACACGGGCCGCCTCGATCTGGTTGGACTTGATCCAGCATGGCTCCATTGCAACAATACCGAACTCACCATTTGTAATCTTATTTCCTCTCAACGCCTTTCCAGCCATAGAACCACGGAACTGTTTACGACGTTTTACTCTTTTTGGCATTAACATTATTTATCGCTCCCTTCCTTTGCCGCCTTTTTGGGAAGAACTTCGCCATTGTAGATCCACACCTTAACGCCAACCTTGCCGTAGGTGGTATCTGCTTCGGCAAAACCATAATCGATATCTGCTCTTAATGTCTGAAGTGGGATAGTTCCCTCGCTGTAAAATTCTGTCCGGGCGATATCTGCACCGCCAAGACGTCCGGAAACGGCACTCTTGATTCCCAGAGCTCCCGCCTTCATACTCCTGGACATGCAGGACTTCATTGCCCTACGGAAAGACACACGATTCTCCAACTGCTGTGCGATATTCTCCGCTACAAGCTGTGCATCGCGATCCGGCCGCTTGATCTCCTTGATGTCAACCACCAGCTTCTTGTCTGTGTACTTCTGAAGCTCAGCCTTCACCTTCTCGATCTCCGCTCCGCCTTTTCCGATGACAACACCCGGCTTAGCTGTGTAAAGAACAACCTTCACACGGTCGGATGCGCGCTCGATCTCAATCTTGGAAACACCGGCGCTGTATAATTTTTTCTTCAAAAACTCTCTGATATTGTAATCTTCTACTAAATAGTCTGCAAACTCACCCTCTGCATACCATTTAGAATCCCAATCCTTGATTACACCTACTCTTAAGCCATGAGGATTCACTTTCTGTCCCATGTTTGCCCTCCTATCTCTCATTCAGCACAATTGTAATATGGCTCATTCTCTTCTCGATCCTGTATGCCCTGCCCTGTGCCCTCGGTCTGATTCTTTTCATCGTAGGTCCTTTATTTGCGTAACACTCTTCCACATAAAGGTTATCTGCGTTCATGCCATTGTTGTTCTCTGCGTTGGCGATAGCAGACTTCAATAACTTCTCTATCACGCCTGATGCGTATCTCGGATTGTATGCCAGGATTCCAAGCGCTGTCTGAACGTCTTTTCCACGGATCGCATCCAGCACGAAGCATGCCTTCTGAACGGATATCCGAGCGTAAGACAGCTTTGCGGACGGCCTGGTATCTTTCTGTGCATTTCTTTCTCTCTTGATCTGACTTCTATGTCCCTTAGCCATGGATGAAACCTCCTTTCACTTTCTTAGATTAACGAACCTTTGATTTCTTCTCGTCTTTTCCATGTCCCCGGTAGGTTCTGGTGACAACAAACTCACCCAGCTTGTGTCCAACCATATCCTCTGTCACATATACAGGCACATGTTTTCTTCCATCATGAACAGCAAACGTATGTCCTACAAACTGTGGAAAGATTGTGGAACGGCGGGACCAGGTCTTGATGACCTGCTTGTTGCCCGCTGCGTTCATGGCGTCTACTTTTTTCAGCAGACTTGCGTCTGCGAATGGTCCTTTTTTCAGTGAACGAGCCATAAATGTTATCCTCCTTATTTCAATGCCTTACCGTCGCGTCTTCTCACGATAAGCTTGTTAGATTGTTTGTTCTTCTTCCTTGTCTTCAATCCAAGAGCAGGCTTGCCCCAAGGTGTGCATGGACCCGGACGACCGATTCCGGTCTTACCTTCACCACCACCGTGTGGATGGTCATTGGGGTTCATAACCGAACCACGTACCGTCGGACGGATACCCATGTGACGCTTACGTCCTGCCTTACCAACATTGATCAGGTTGTGCTCACCGTTGCCTACAACACCAATGGTTGCACGGCAGATGATCGGAACCATTCTCATCTCTCCGGAGGGAAGTCTTAAGGTTGCATACTTGCCTTCCTTCGCCATCAGCTGTGCGCTGTTTCCTGCTGCACGAACCAGCTGGCCGCCCTTGCCGGGATACAGCTCAATATTGTGTACCTGCGTACCAACCGGGATCTTATCCAGCGGCAGGCAGTTGCCGACTCTTACTTCAGCTTCCGGTCCGTTCATGACCTTCATGCCGTCCGTCAGACCTTCCGGAGCCAGAATGTAAGCCTTCTCGCCGTCTGCATAGCAGATCAGAGCGATGTTTGCCGAACGATTCGGATCATACTCGATTCCGATAACAGTTGCGAGGATTCCATCCTTCTTGTTCCGCTTGAAATCAATAATTCTGTATTTTCTTCTGACGCCGCCTCCGCGATGCCGAACAGTGATCTTACCCTGATTGTTACGACCAGAATTCTTCTTCAGGGAAACCAGCAGGGACTTCTCCGGTGTTACCTTGGTAATCTCAGAAAAATCAGAACCGGTCATATGCCTTCTGGAAGGTGTATATGGGTTATATGTCTTGATTCCCATTGTTGTTCTCCTTTCAATGCGTTTTAATTATCGTGTCTTTTCTGACACATAGTGTGTTCCGTCCGACTTACAGACCAGCAAAAATCTCAATATCCTTGCTGTCTTCTGTCAGCTGAACAATGGCCTTCTTGGTCTTGGCTGTTTTTCCGACAACCATACCGCGCCGCTTTTTCTTACCGTCGATGTTCATGGTGTTGACGCTCTTGACCTTAGCGCCTTCGAACATCTTCTCGACAGCTTCCTTGATCATGGTCTTGTTTGCTTCCGGATGAACAAGAAATGTGTATTTCTTTTCAGCCATGATGCCCATGCTTTTCTCCGTGATCACCGGTTTGAGGATTACATCATAATATTGAATGTTTGCCATTATGCATACACCTCCTCGATGGTTGCTACAGCAGCCTTGGTAACTACTACTGTATCATATTTTAAGATATCATATACGTTGATGGTGTTGGTCAGTGCAGTCTTGACAGCCGGAATGTTCTTGGCGGACATTACTACATTCTGATCATTGTCATTCAGGACAACCAGAGCCTTCTCAACCTTCAGGTTGTTTAAGACCTCCTGGAATTTCTTTGTCTTGATCTCATCCAGCTTCAGCTCATCAAGTACAATGAACTTGTTGTCATTCACTTTGGATGTGAGGGCTGACTTAAGAGCCGCTCTCTTCTCCTTCTTATTCAGCTTGAAGCTGTAGTCACGCGGTACCGGAGCAAATACAACTCCGCCGCCTGTCCATTGCGGAGCACGGATAGAACCCTGTCTTGCATGTCCGGTTCCCTTCTGCCTCCAGGGCTTTCTTCCACCGCCGCTGACTTCGGAACGTGTCTTTGCCTTCTGCGTTCCCTGACGGTTGTTTGCCAACTGCTGAACTACGGCCATATGCACCAGGTGCTCGTTGATCTTCGCGCCAAACACTGCGTCGTTCAGTTCAAGGCTTCCAACTTCTTTGCCTTCCATATTATAAACAGCTACGTTAGCCATCGTTAAGTTCCTCCTTTCCTAATCAGCACTATCTTGCGACTTTGACTGATTCCTTGATTGTCACTAAAGATTTCTTGGGTCCGGGTACTGCACCCTTAACCAACAGCAAATTGTTCTCAGCGTCTACTCTGACAACCTCCAGATTCTGGATGGTGATCCGCTTGTAGCCCATGTGTCCCGGCATCTTCTTGCCCTTGAACACCTTGCTGGGGCTGGAGCATGCGCCATTGGAACCAGCGTGACGATGGAATTTCGAGCCGTGAGCCATGGGTCCTCTGGACTGTCCATGTCTCTTGATAGCGCCTTGGAATCCTTTACCCTTAGAGATTGCGGTTGCATCTATCTTGTCGCCTTCTGCGAAGATGTCAGCCTTGATCTCATCCGCAAGCTTATAATCAGCTGCGTTCTCGAACTTGAACTCCCGGACATAACGCTTGCAGGAAACGCCTGCCTTTGCAAAATGTCCTTTCTCGGCCTTGTTCACACCGTGTCTGTTACGGATTTCTTTCTTGCCGGCAGCGTCCTTGTTCACAATCTTTTCCTTCTTGTCAACAAAACCAACCTGCACTGCGCTGTATCCATCGTTTTCTACGGTTTTGATCTGTGTAACCACGCATGGACCAGCCTGTAATACAGTAACCGGCGTCAGAACGCCGTCTGCATTGAAGATTTGAGTCATTCCGACTTTTGTAGCTAAGATCGCTTTCTTCATTCTTTCTTTACCTCCTGTTTTTCTACAGCGGAACGCTTCATACCCAGTTCACTGGGGGCAGCGGAACCGTTCATCCTAGAACAGTTGGATGTTCCGGATTTTTCCTTAATGAAAGGATTACTTTGTTTTCATTTTGATATCAATGTACACACCTGCGGGCATTTCCAGTCTGGATAATGCGTCAACCGTCTTCTGGGTCGGTGCAATGATATCGATGAGTCTCTTGTGGGTTCTCTGCTCGAACTGCTCTCTGGAATCCTTATACTTGTGAACAGCTCTCAAGATGGTAACTACTTCCTTCTTAGTAGGAAGGGGTACCGGTCCGCTCACCTGTGATCCATTCTTCTTGACAGTTTCGATGATCTTCTTCGCAGATGCATCCACCAGCTGATGGTCATATGCCTTCAGTGTGATTCTCATTACTTGACTTGCCATAAAAAAAGTCGCCTCCTTTTCGCACTCTAATAGCAGTACGACAAGCGGTGACTGTACACTCTCCCGTGTGTATCTTATAGATTCTCACACGTCGTTTCTACACTATCGGTAGACATTTGTTTGAGTACAGTGACTTGTCGCCAGTTTCCTAACTTGACATTCGCTCCACGGAAAAACCTGCCACGTGGGCAGCAACCTCACGCTTCATAGCTATCAATGCCACAGCACGTATTAGTATACATGAGATTTTTGGGGATTGCAAGAACTTTTTTTCATGAATTGTATTTTTTTTAGTACAATTTGAAAATAATAATAGGACGCGGCTCCGGCTCATGGGTTTCCCCACCCGGACTGACGGCAACGCGCCGATGAACTAATCTCTAACTCCGACTAAGACATTCGGGGTGTGGCCCTCACGTCTAAGTCTTCGTAAGAGCTGGATTTCATCTTCGCTAAAAGCGCCGTTGCTAAAATGTCCGTGCAGGGAAACCCACTATGCCGGAGCCGCTGTTCTATGATAAATCAAAACTGTTAGTGTATTGTATACTTTCATTACAGGTCATCAAGATCAACATAATCAACATCTTCGTCCTGTCTTCCACCCTTGCCCTTGTGACCGAAGATGAGGATGTTGACAATAACTATGATGGCAACCACCAATGCAAAGATCAGCGCAGCCATGATGATTCTGTCCCTGTTCTTTTCAAGATTGTACTTGTCCAGAAGTCCGTTGTAGGCATCAATGTACTTGGAAGCGTCCTTCGAAGCTCCTGCACCCGCTGCATAAGCAGCCTCGTTGAAGCGCTGTGCGCTCATGTTGCCGGCATCATACTGATACCAGCCGGGGGTTCCGTCCTTGTCCACACCGTATATCAGATAGAACTCATTCGCCTTCTGTCCATCCGTGTCTTCCGCCGCCGCAGAAGCTGTGGTCAACTGATAGGCGCTTACCGTGTGCGATCCCATGGTAACTTCCGTCTCCTGATAGCCATCGGGAAGAAGCCCGGTATTGTAGCTTGTGGGAAGCACCAGAATATAAATCTGTCCCACCGTGATATTTATATATGGAAAGAACTGCTTTTGTTCCTCATTATAGAAATAGAAGCCGCTTGCCGCAGAACTGCTCTCTGACGGGGTCAGATAGAGAAGCCGCAGATTCTGATAGGGGAAGGAATACGCCTCCACTTCTTTTCCATTATAAGTTACGCTGCCCTTGGTGAACTCCTCCGGCAATATCTGATCCGGCAGCTTATCACTGACGGTATAGGAAGCGCCGTCAATGACAATATCTTTGTCCTCCGGCTCTTCTGTGGGCGGCGTCGGTGTCTCTCCCGGATTCTCCGCCGTGCCGGCGCTTCGGGTTACGGTGATCGTGTATACAGCTATTGTTCCGTTTTCCGCCTTTACCGTGATTTTGATGGTATTCTCGCCCACCTTCAGATCGGTATTTCCCGTGACGGATTCTACCGTGGCCTTCGAATTGGACACCTGGGCGTCAACCGCAACACTGGTGACATTCGACGCTACCGTCGCAGTGTATTTGGTGGTGGAATACTTAAAGGACGGTGACAGTGTTCCCGGAGAAATCGTCAATGATTTCAGGGAGTTGTCAGAGGATTTGGCGGGCGTAGTGTTGCCGCCTGGGGTATCGTTTCCGCCAGGGTTAGACGGTTCTTCGGTAGCTGCGTTCTTGACGGTAACCGTGGCACTGCAGCCGCTGATACTAATGCTTTCTGTAGTATTCATATCAATAGCTTCCAATACGGATGCCGCTATAGTGGCATTCCCCGGTGCGAGTGCTTTAAAGCTGATATTAATAGAATAGCTTCCACCTGCTTCCACCTCGGACAAGATCATCAGTAATCCGCCACTGCCATTGCAATCTCCGCTTTTATTAGAACCGGTATATTCCAGTAAGCTGCTATCATACTTCAAATGCATCGTAAAGGAGGCATACACATCTGACTTCACCCTCAAGGTGGCCGTCACTGTATCGCCAATGTTCACGGAAGAGGCGGATAACCCTATTGTCGAACTTCCGCCTGCCGCTCTCAGATCTATACTGCTGCTCATAAATACCGTTAAAGCGGCCAATATTAGAACACCTATCATTTTTCTCTTCATCGTCTTCATGCCACACCTCCACTATTTAATCAATTCAAAACCAAGGATATGACGCTTCACTTTTACATAATCTGCCAGGCTAATGCTTCCGCTGTCATCTATATCCGCTGCTTTGAACTTGTCATCCGTCAAAAGCTCAAACCCCAAAATATGACGCTTGATTGCCACAATATCCGCCAAGGATATCGTTCCGTCCCCATTGATATCCCCTTTTGCTACCGGTTTACTGCCCTGGCGCACGATGTTGATGGTATACTCTCTGGTGGAGCCATTCTGCGCTTTGCAAGTAATCTTCACCGTGTTGTTTCCATAATCAAGACTAACATTTCCTGTGCCGCTAATGCTTGAAGTCGAAACCACCGGACTGGCCTCCACGGCAACCGTAGCCGTTTCCTGATCCACAATCAAGGAATACTCTGTGGTAGCGCCGCTGAAGGAAGGCGTCAGATTATATCCGCCAACGGTCAGGCTTTTCAGCCAGTTGTTGGGATTTCCATTATTCGGAAGCTCGCAGACAGCGGACGGCATATTCTTATACACCGGGATCCGGAATACAAATGCCTGGGTTTTATCCGCATACCCCTTACCCATCGTCCTTCCTTCGCTGATAGCCGCCTGAACATTGGCCATATACTGATGTCCATATAAGCCGCTGTAAGAATTCACCACATTGAATTTTTGAAAATATAAGGTATTTTGTCCCAAATTTATGTATCTGTCTGCCAGATAGGAAGCTCCGCCTACGATGGCCTTATATACGCTGGTCCATCCGTTTTTCCTGGCGGTGGTCAATCCTCTCTCATAGAGTACGGAAACCGGAGTTCCGTATGCCCCTATATTAAAGTAATTATAAAGTCCTTCATACCCGGAATAAGTTCCGCTGATCAGCGGACTCGTCCCGTTGATTCCTTGTTCCTGCCTGCATCGGGTTGCCAGGTGGGTCGGATTGACGTTGGCGCTTTTCCCCGCCTCCATGAATGTATCAGCATAAGTACGGCTGCTGTCATCCCGCAGGTCGCCTGACATAAATGTCCCCGAAAGGACGCTCTTTACATCGTTCACATTCTGATAGTCCGCATACTGCAGTGTTTCAAATTGAAAGATATTCGTCTCATCCAGAAAATTCCTGGGATCCATACAATAGGAAATCATTCCTGACGAAGCTGCTACCCAACTGGTTCCATCCAGGATCGTCCATGTGTTGGTAGCCCAGTTATATGCTCCGGAAACCGTAGACTTCTGAGCATCGTTGGCTGTAGTATATACCATATTAATAGGAAGTACACTTTCCTTCTCAATCACAGTATTCCAATCCAGCCCGGTGAGCACCGGCTCAAACTTCCAGTTCGGATACTTACTATGTAAAACCGCCAGCTTCTCCGCATAGCTTGTGGGAAATCCCTGATCCACCAGCCATTGAATGTAATTCTCATCCGGGGGATTCTCTTCCACGGTATGAACATCGGAAATGTATGTCTTGGATACATAGCCCTCCCCGCTTCCGAACAGGATTTTATACCAGTCGCCTTCCTCTCCTATAATGGTAACCTGGCTTCCCTTCGTCAGCGAACCGATCTTGGTATAGCTTGTTCCGGGTCCCTTCCGAACACTCAGAGGACTGCTGTTCGTTGCAACGGTTCCAACCGTGATCGTGGCGGCATTGCTGACCGTCACGCCATAATAAATAGACACACCAAGAACAGCGCATAGCAATAATATGCCTGCGCACAGCTTCCATCTCTTCCAACTTCTGTTCTTCATGGCTTCTGTCATTCCTGCCCTCCATGCACGATTGTCCATTCTTTGGTGGTTCATTCATTATTAAATATCGTAGCATAAAATAGACAGGGATTCAATCATTTTTTATGTAGACTGCACTTCATTTATTTATCACACCCCGTGTTTATATTCCGCCAACGTTTCCGACAATCCATATCATTTCCGCCATTTTTGTGCTATGGTATAGACAACAGAAAAACATTACCTATTTAGAGGAGGTACAGCTATGAAGAAATATGTTTGTGATGTATGTGGTTATATTTATGATCCGGCCGAGGGGGATCCGGATAACGGAATCGATCCCGGCACCGCCTTCGAAGACCTGCCGGAGGACTGGGTATGTCCGGTGTGCGGCGCAGGAAAGGATGACTTCTCCCCGGAAGAGTAGGAGATACCGGAGGAGCAGGAGATACATACGTCATACGCACGTGAACTCATCCCAACAGGAGCGGCGACCGGTTTGTTACCGGCTGCCGCTCCTTTCCAATGCGCGCCTTACCTTATCGCATCTCTTCTATATAATAGATATAATCCAGCGAACTAAGTGCTTCGACGGTTTCTTTGTGTGTCTTGTATTTCTTCAGCTCAGGGCTGCAGGTCGTGAACGTGATCGTATAGACACTCAGCCCCGAACCGACATATGCCTGGTTCGCTTCGATATCGTCGATGCGAAGTCCGAGCTTACGGCTGACGGTAACGAAATCTCTCAGATATTCACTGCTTTTCAGTTCAAGATGTATCTCGAAGTGGTTGGAACGGTTCTTGAGGTACATTTCAAACGACGGAAAGCATGCGAGAATGCAGAGAAGAAACACAAACACAATGAGCGTCAGCGTGTACAGCCCCGCGCCGACGGTGAAGCCAAGAATACTGCAGACCCACAGCCCCGCCGAAGTCGTGAGGCCCTTTATCTGACTGCGCGAACTAAAAAGGATCGAATTGACGCTGACCAGTGCCGCCGCTGCAAGGGTTGCTGCCGAGAGAAGCGGAAGCCCGAAGGAATATTCCTGCATCAGAAACAGATCCAGTATCATCGCCGTGGTAGATGCAAATGAGATGAGTATAAACGTGCGCAGCCCCGCCGAATGGCGCTTGCTGGAACGTTCGCAGCCGATAACGGACGCAAGCACAACGATCAGCGCAATGCGGAATATGACAGAATACGTGTTAAGTTCTCTGGACCAGTCTCCCAGAAGATTTGCTATCGGGTCCATGCCGGCCTTTATTGATAAGATATCCATACGCGTTTATTCCTCCTTCTTTGTCTGTTCGGAAGTGCAGCGTTTATCATGTTGAAATGTTCCTCCGCAGCCTCCGAAAATGCATCTTCGTCTTCATAGTACGGATCATCGTGTTTCGGAAGAGATGACTGTATCGCATTAATACGTTCAATGAGAAGCTCCACTTCTGTCTTCTGCTTTCCGTCCGGTGTGACCTCAGGCTCCGGTACGATGTCCTCAAGTTTTGTCGAGTACGATTTTGAAAGATACAGCGACAGCTTCGCACATGCCGGACCTATCAGCTCGTACAGAACACTTGACGCAAGTATGATCGTTTCAAGCGCACGCCCGGTCTCGCCGCCTATGGTTCTCGCCCCCATCGCAGCAAGCCCGATGGCGACACCCGCCTGCGGGATCAGCGCAAGACCGAGATAATTGCGGACAAGCTTGCTCTTCTTCGTTATCAGACATCCGAGAAATGCTCCTGCATATTTGCCGATGATACGTGTAAAGAAATAGACAACGCCGACAGTCAGAAGCGATACTGCACCGACGGAACCTGATGTATTTACAAGTGCGCCAAGGTCGAAGTTCAACCCGGAACGGACAAAGAACAGCAGCAGGATCGGCGGCGAAAAGTAGTTGAGCTGCTTGAACAGCCTTTCGTCGTTTGTCAGATTGATGTACACCATGCCCATCGACATACAGCCGAGCAGCGGAGACACGTCAAACAGCGTGCATATACCGCAAAACGCAAAGAGCAATGCAACCGAAACGATAAGACGGTTATCGGTTGAGCGCTTCTGAAGAAGCAGCTTGAGTATAACGCCAAACAGACTGCCCAGCGCAAAAACAGCTATGTTTGTTATGATCGGTTTTATTACGTTCCCCGCACTGAACGAACCCGTAACGGATGTGAGCGCGACAGAAATCGCTATGGAATACGCAATAAGTCCGACAATATCATCAAGCGCAACAACCTGTAGGAGCGTATCGACGAAATCCCCCTTTGCATGGGTCTGGCGAATGGTCATGACCGTGGAAGCGGGCGCTGTAGCTGAGGCAAGTGCCGCAAGCACGATGGAGAAATTCAGCTCCAGTCCAAGTATGCCATACGTCACGGCAAAAACCACAGCCGAAGCGAGCAAGGCTTCGAATACCGTTATGACAAGCACTTTGGGCCCGCTCTTTTTCAACGTATCCACCTTGAAATATTCACCTGTACTGAATGCAATAAATGCCAGCGCGATATCCGCAATGAAATCCATTCCGCTTATGATGTTTCTCGGAACAAGGTGCAGACAGAACGGACCTAACAGTATGCCTGCAACGATGTACGCCGTGACATTCGGCAGCCGCAGCTTCTTCGTGACGCGCGTCATGAGAAAGCCGCAGATGAGCATAAGCGCGATGGATATGATGATCTGTGATACCGCAGATGTGATATTCAGTTTTTCATAAATCGTAGGAATCATACTATCCTGCCTTTCAAAAAAATGTACCGTTCGCTCTTGAACGGTCAATGAGCATATGGTATACTTAAGTCACAATAAAAGCAAATTATAATATTTTTAACTTGCATAAATTTTTGTAATGGTGATGACATGATAGGCAATAAAATTGAAACTCTTCTTGCAGTTGTTGAGTACCAGAACTTCACACGCGCAGCCGAAGCGCTCTCCATGACACAGCCTGCGGTGAGCCACCACATAAAGCTTCTTGAGGCGGAGGTCGGCGCACCGCTCTTCGTGCGCGGGAAAACCGGATTAAAGCTTACTCCTCAGGGCGAAATCGTTGTAAAATACGCACGGCGGCTTAAGTCTCTCAATGAGAAGATGCACCTGGAACTTGCGAACTCCGAGAAGCATCTGTCCGTGCTGAGAGTCGGTATCACGCACACGTCAGAGAGCAACCTTACCGCAGCTTCTCTTGCACGCTACAGCAACATGAAAAACGATATTAAGATAATACTTTTTACTGATACCATAAATAATCTTTATGATATGCTGGAAAATTACGAGATCGATATCGCAATTGTCGATGGTGCGCTTAATAATTCGCGCTTTTCGTCCATGATGCTGGACACGGACTACCTCATGTGCATCATGTCCAACAGCAACCCCCTGGCCAAGAAGGGGGTTGTCACCCTCGGCAGTCTGAAGAAGCAGAAGATGATACTCCGTACACCTTCTTCCGCAACACGGATACTCTTTGAGTCGACGCTTGAAAGCAACAACGTATCGGTCGCTGACTTCGATATAACATTGGAAGTTGACAACATTGCAACCATCAAGGATCTTATCCGTAAGAATCTTGGCGTGTCGATACTGCCGAAGAGCGCGTGCATGGATGAACTGAAGAAGGGCAAGCTCACCGCGCTGCCGATCGAGAACCTGAGCATGGTGCGTGAAACACGGATCATCTACAACAAAG
The DNA here is from genome assembly GCA_963628035.1 of Paludibacteraceae bacterium. Classification (GTDB taxonomy): domain Bacteria; phylum Bacillota; class Clostridia; order Lachnospirales; family Lachnospiraceae; genus 14-2. Next base: position 20,956 of record CAVGED010000086.1, on the reverse strand, counting down.
ACTTCAATCACATGGATATGCTCAATGACATTATGAAGATATACCGAAGCTCGGAGTTCTAAAAGGTCCTCCGCCAAAGTTTCCCAAAGGAATCCCGCAATGTTTTCCAAAGGAATTGACATATTCCCGGGAAAGCCTTATATTATTCAAAGACAAGTAGGAAAGGTAATAAAACTATGTGGATTGCAGATAAATGGAATGATTATGAAGTGATAGATTGCTCCAAGGGCGAGAAGCTGGAGCGCTGGGGCAGTTACCTCCTGGTACGCCCGGATCCCCAGGTGATCTGGGATACACCCAAGACAGCAAAAGGCTGGAGAAAACCAAACGGCCACTACCACCGCAGCAGCAAGGGCGGCGGCGAATGGGAATTCTTCGATCTGCCACAGCAGTGGCAGATCCGTTACGGCTCCCTCCGCTTCAACCTGAAGCCCTTCAGCTTCAAGCATACCGGTCTGTTTCCCGAACAGGCCGTGAACTGGGACTGGTTTGGCGAGAAAATCCGAAAGGCCAACCGTCCCATCAAGGTGCTGAACCTCTTCGCCTACACCGGCGGAGCTACCCTGGCGGCGGCTGCAGCAGGCGCCTCTGTCACCCACGTGGATGCCTCCAAGGGCATGGTGACCTGGGCAAAGGAAAACGCAGTCTCCTCCGGGCTGGGAGAGGCTCCCATCCGCTGGATCGTGGACGACTGCGTGAAATTCGTGGAACGTGAGATACGTCGTGGCAATCATTACGATGCCATCATCATGGATCCGCCCTCCTACGGGCGCGGTCCCAAGGGCGAGATCTGGAAGATCGAGGAGGCCATCCACCCCCTCGTCAAGCTGTGCGCACAGTTGTTATCCGAGAGCCCGCTGTTCTTCCTGATCAACTCCTACACCACCGGCCTGCAGCCTGCGGTGCTTGCTTACATGCTCGGCACGGAACTTAAGAGCTTCCGCGGGAATGTGGACGCCCAGGAGATTGGCCTGCCCGTGTCCGAAAGCGGACTGATCCTGCCCTGCGGTGCCAGCGGACGTTGGGAGAGCCGGTAGGGACCACTTAGGTATCCGAAATATTTATTTATCACATTTAGTATTCCTGTATCCGGTTACTAAGCAGCGTAGGATAGCCATCCATGACAAAATCAAATTCATATGCTTTTCCGTCAATCATCCACCTTTGCGGCTGATTATTATAAAGCCAGTCCAAAGGTTCCGCCTCGTTTTGCTGAATCGAATTTATCGCAAAGGCCTCCTTTAAGTCCTTCTTCATCTCTTCGGTCAATGCGGACGGCTGAGCCGATACGAAAAGCGGAGAACCGCTCTTCGCCAGTAGCTCCAGCCACTGACGGTTCAGCTTCCAGTCGATCCTATCCCCCAGGATGCCGACACAGTCTGCATCCACCTTGTAGAAGGCATTGTTCTGACACAGCCGGAAAGCAAGTGTATTGACGCCTATTGCTCTTGTCCGGCTCCAGTTTCTGCCGCTGGTATCATCTCCGGTACGGTTGACCTCAAAGATACCGGCGCTCAGATGCGACAGGGTATTGCAGCCGATGATCACCATATCACCCGCTTCCTCCCGGAGGAGCCTGTAGAAATCAAGCATGATCTCCGCACTGGTCTTCGTATCATCATAGAATGTCCAGTCATCGGAAACAGCAAGCTTTCCGTTTAAATCAAACCCAAAACGATCAAACACATCATAGGTGGAGAAATCATGCTTGATCAGCTCATAGCCCCATTCCTTAATCTTCTGCACTTCCCCACGCAAGTATGCCTTCACCTCCGGGTGTGATGGGTCTAAAAACGATACTGTCTGCCCTTCCGTTCCTTTATGGAAACGCCATTCCGGATGCTCCTCATAGGCCTCCATATCATGCAGCGGACGGAACCATATTCCAGGGCGAACCCCCATTGCCTTAAATTCCTCTGCAAGAGATTTCATGTCGCCATACTTTTCATTCGGTCTCCATGGGCCGGCACAGCTGTTCACCGACCAGCCATCATCAATAACCATATACGGCCTGTTGGAATTATCCCCTGCAAGTTCCGCAATTACGCTTGCATCCTCCAGAATCTCTTCTCTGCTGCTCTTGCCATAAGCATAATACCAGTTGTTGCTTCCGTAGACCGGCTCCTTCGGCAGCTTTGGATTCGGCGACATCACCTTACAGAATGCTTTGGCCGCCGCAAAAGCTGATATCCCCTTATAATGCTCACATACAATAATACCGCAGAGCAGCTCTCGCCCACCAAGTCTCACACCATGACCGCCGCTTCGCACATCAAGCCATGCCGTCACGCCGGAAGCATCGCATTGAAAGCAGACCATACTATTCGGCTGCACCATAACGCCGCAGCCTGTGGTTTCCTCTCCGTTATTGGCAAGGAAATACCATGGCATGAAGATCTCCCCGTTTAGGGAATGCCATTCCATGTCTCCATAGGAACGCTCCCATTTATCGCCCATGATCCGCACCTGTTCCTGTGTCCGGTAGTTCCACCGCATACAGATATATTTCGGATTGCTATGGAAGGCTTTCAGCCACACATATAATTTTCTGTCTCTTACTTCTGTTCTGACCTCCGCATCCAAGTTCTCATTTTCACAAATAATGCGGATATCATCTGGATCTCTTAAAATATCAATCATCATTCTTCCTCCCTGGTCACGTATACGCATAACGGTCTTCATTCCTGCACGTTAGCGTAAAATAGGTGTTCCCTATGAACGAAAGTATACCACATTTTGCCGGGTTTCGCATTAAAAAGTTGAAGGAAATCAGGGTGAAATTTTTTAGATGAGAGTTTCTGAAAAAATTAAGCTGTAGCATTGTCTGCAACTTACTTTTTTGTTATACTCTTAAGCAGAGATAAATCTAAGGAGGAGTATAATCATGACAAAAAACCGTTTCCAATGGGAAACAAGAGGAAAGGCCCTGACAGAAAATATTGTGCAGGGCAGCAAATATCGTTTCACGGTGCTTACCGCCAGACTGATCCGTATGGAGTATGACGAGGAAGGAATCTTTGAAGACCGCGCGACACAGAGCTTTTTTTACCGCGATCTTGATAAAAGCCCGTACACTGCCGTTATCGAAGATGGCAGCGTCAGAATCGACACCCCTGATCTCGTATTGGAATATAGAGAAAATGAACCTTTTGCGGCCGAGACACTGAGCGTCCGGCTGAAGAACTTTCCAGGTGCACTGTGGCACTTTGGAGAGACCGTAGACCAATTAAAAGGCACCGCATGTACGTTGGACGGAGCAAATGGAGCAGTTCCCCTTGAGGGCGGTGTGATCTCCAGGAACGGGTATACCGTGATCGATGACAGCAGGCGGCTCGTATTGACAGAGGATGGCTGGTTTGGGACACGCAGGGATGGCATACAGGATACTTACTTTTTCGGATATGGACATGCGTATCTGGACTGCCTGAAGGACTTCTATCGGATCACAGGTGCACCGCCGCTGCTGCCGGATTATGCTCTTGGCAACTGGTGGAGCCGTTATTATGCCTATACCCAGCAGGAATACAGTGGGCTGATGGAACGCTTCGAGCGGGAGAAGGTTCCGTTTTCCGTTGCTGTTGTGGATATGGACTGGCATACCGTGGAAGATATTCCTGAGAATCGCATCGATTCGCCACGTTATAATCCCGGCTGGACCGGATACACCTGGAATAAGGAATTATTCCCGGATTACAAGGCCTTTTTACATTTCCTGAAGGAGCATAATCTGAGGACGGCGCTGAACCTGCATCCGGCACAGGGCGTAGGCTGTAATGAAGCCATGTATGAGGAGATGGCTGAGGCCTGCGGCATCGATCCAAAGAGCCGTAAGCTGGTGAAGTTCGATTGCCTGAATCCCGAATTTATGGAAAAATATTTTGATATTCTCCATCACCCTTACGAGGAAGACGGGGTTGACTTCTGGTGGATGGACTGGCAGCAGGGAACCGATTACTGGTGGGTTCATGACGAGGATCATCCGGTGAGTCCCTTGGAAGAGATGGATCCGCTGTGGCTGCTGAACCACCTGCATATCCTGGATATCAGCCGTAACGGAAAGCGGCCCATGTTCTTCTCACGTTACTCTGGAATCGGAGCGCACCGTTATCCGGTCGGCTTCTCCGGCGATACGATAGTTACCTGGAAATCCCTGGATTTTCAGCCGTACTTCACAGCAAACGCTTCCAATGCAGGGTACAGCTGGTGGAGCCATGACATTGGCGGACATATGTTGGGCTTCCGTGACGATGAATTGACGATCCGTTGGATACAGCTGGGTGTTTTCTCTCCCATCAACCGGCTGCATTCCAGCAAAAATCTTTTTTCCGGGAAGGAACCCTGGAACCTGTTCCCGTATGAAGCGGAGATTGAGAAGGACTGGCTGCGCCTGCGGCACCGTCTGTTCCCCTATATTTATACGATGAACTACCGCAATCATAAAGAACTGATCCCGATGATCCTGCCGATGTATTATTCCCATCCAGAGAAGGATGCGGCATATCAATGCCGGAATCAGTACTGGTTTGGCAGTCAGCTGATCGTAAGCCCGATCACAGAGCCGAACGATGACTGTACGCGTTTGGGGAAGACGAAGGTCTGGCTGCCGGAGGGTGCGTGGATCGATGCTTTCAACGGTTTGGTGTACCGGGGTGATCAGGAGATGGAGGTATACCGCAGTCTGGAGCAGATGCCTGTCTTTGCCAAGGCGGGGGCCATCGTCCCCATGGAGAAGTACGATGGGGATAACAGCATGGGACGGAAAGCGGATATGGAGTTGTTCGTGTTTGCCGGTGCAGACGGTCAGTTCGAGCTGTACGAGGATGCCGGTGACGGCAGCGGATACCGGGAAGGAGAATATGCTAAAACAAGGATGGAATTCTCCTGGGGTGCGCAGCCGACTCTGAAGCTTTGCGCTGCAAAGGGACAGGCATCGCTTCTTCCTGCGAAGAGAAGCTGGGCCATCCGGTTCCGCGGTTTCTTACAGCCGGAGTATGTGAAGGCCATGGTTGATGGAGAAGAATTGACGGTTGAGACTGTGTATGATGAGACCTGTGCGACAGCAACGATACAGCTTGAGGATATCCCGGTCGGTGCCAATATTGAGATCGTTTTATCGGGAGAAGGAAGTCTGCTTTATGACAACCGTGGTGCGAAAAAGCGGATCCAGGATATGCTGCTGCATGCGCAGATGGCTTATCATACCAAAAATGCCATCTGGACGCGTCTGAACGACGTAAAATGCAGAAACGTATACAGCACCTGTGGGGAACCGGAGCACGAGGCGGTGCTTGGCATGATCGAGGAGATGCTGAAACTGGAGAGTGAAGGAAAGGAATCCGCACAATAAGTGCAACAGGATGTGACAGGGAAAGAATCGTTATGCTTCTTTCCCTACTCATTCATAACTCTTTCGAGGTCGCCCTTTATATACAAATTTTCTTTTGTTCCATGGATGATTGGAAAAATCTTTCCTTCCTTCACCAAATGGGATAAATTCTGCCTTGAGCATTGCAGTATATCACATGCTCTGGTTGCATCCACAACATTTCTGCGTACAAAACCATAAAAATCATTTGCTGTCAAGGGCAGCAACAATCCGGTTGCCCTCAAATCAGAAGTCGGTATTTCAATGGATTCATTAAAGGAAACACTGTATCCACCAATACCCACTTTTACACTGTCAAGTAATTCTCTGTTCTTCAAAACATGGGCAATGTCCTTATTCTTTTCAACAAGCTTTTCAAGATCTACCATTCTCACGGTATTGTCATGAAACATGCATATAAGTTGCTTACCCTCCGTCGGAAAACATTCCCATACATTCTTCCGTATTCTTTCCTTAATGTATTTCGGAATCTCTTCTTCTGACACCTCCGTAATATAACAGCCATCCTGAGAGCATCTTCCCTTCGACAGACTAAGCAAAGCCATCTCACTGTATTCTTTCAGCTTATATTTTTTTAGAATACTGCCAATATTTTGTCTTCCACTCGGAATTACTCTTTCTCTAACCCACATAAGGCTAATGTCCCGCGAAACGGTATATATTCCTTTTCTCACTAATCCCTGAAACAAAAGTGGCGCATCCCATTCATCTAAGTCATGACACAATTCAATTATAAAGCTTTCTCCCTTTTCGTAATAAAACAGGTAGCCAATTGCAGATGTTCTATTCAGTTCTTCATCATAAATTGCATAACTTTTCATATTCACACCACCTCGCCCAAAGCATATCCCATATCTTATCCAAATGCTTTTCCGATAATACGGATGATAAATCTGCACACAATATCTCTTTATCCTGCGGCTTCAGTGCTGATTGAAAAACCGTATCTTTATCTGCAACAAGACCCAGATTATCAAAAGTAGAACGACTGCCGATAAAATTCTGACATGGTTTATCTGCCAATATGTCAAACCGCTCTATTTCCTCTTCGCTATAACAGGAACACAAGAAAGACAAACCGTGATCAAATAATGGTGCAATCCTCATCGTATGTTTTCGTCCATTTCGAAGTACCTCTATATTCGCACCATGTCGATCTCTGTTTAATATCAAATAATCAACCACCAGCATAGTATCTATATACTTTTTCCAACCATTATTCACGCAAAACTCATAACGGGATTCGCCCTCTTTTTTATTAATTTGATAATAATTATCCAATGCAGATTTCGTTTCTCCACGCCTCTTAAAATCCTTTGATGCGCACAGCCATGTATCAAAAACTTTTCCATCCATCGCAATATCTGCATGAATAAGCTGATATTCCAAATGCTCTACCCCTAAGATGGTAAGTAGGCGGTCTACAATGATCTCATTCACGCATTCATGACCAATGATTCCCTTTTCACTATCAAAGTTGGATAACTTATAATATATTTTCTCTCCGGACACCACGGACTGGGACTTTAAAAATGTTCCGGCTGTGCCGCTGGAATTCCTTGCATGTGACCATTTGAGATATGTGAGATCCTGCTTCTCAACAATTACCTTCTGCCTCATTTCTAGCACCTCCAAATTTGTATTGTTCGAAAGCACTATAATTATATACTTTTATTTGACGCGCGTCAAATAGATTTCCCTTCTTCCGGGAGTATCACCCTGCGTCGTACAAACACAACCGTCAACACCGTAAGGATAAGCGCTGCCGCAGAAAGCACCTGCTGTGCGTATATCGGCAATCCCCAAAGCGTATTTCCGTTTTGCTGAATCGCCGAGACCAGCGGACTGACCGCCAGTGTCGTTAAGAATCCCGCGATGCCTGCGCCTGCCTGGCAGATAGCCAGAGAATCCGCCCGCTTGTCCGGGGTTACATAATCAAAGATGAGATTGATCAGGGCACTGTTTATCCCGCCTTGGGCTACACCGTGACAGATATAGTAACCGGCAAACATGGCCCTTCCATTTGCCGGAATCGCAAAGGCCGCACAGAGATATCCGACCCCCAGTATCAACAGGCATTTCTCCACCATCTCCGCGAAGGAGCGCTTATCCGCATAGCTTCCCCAGAATCTGGAAACGAGGATCCTCACAATGCTGCCCAGCATGGTAAACGCCGATACCAGCTTTAAGCTGAACCCCAGCTCATGAATCTGATATGTCCCGTAAAAAGGCAGCGCAAGATATGTAGTGATATTGTATAAGACAAAAACCATGGATATCTTTACGACATTTTTATTATTTAAAACATCCTGAAGATTCTCCCGGAAGCCTCTGCGTTCCACTGGTTCTCCGGATTCCACAGTTTCTGTATGCTCCGCTGTTCTCTCTACCGCCAGCATCATTGTTACGGTATGCAGAATCATCAGTACAAATATGACCCCCGCAGACAATGCAAACGCTGTCCGTATCTCATTTCGGTCCGAAAAGTAATCTACCACAACTCCCATAGAAAAGGAGAAGGCCATTCCGATGACCAACGAAACAATTTCTTTATTTGCCGTAAATCTTCCTCTGTGTCCATCCTCAACCAACGCCATCAGCCAGCTGATCTTCTTCGGATGCGCAATATTATACAAAAGATACGCCAGAATGATCACCACGGTAAAGGCCACGATCTTAAGCTGCTTCCCACCTCCGGCCAGAGGGATCACATACAGCAACATAAACAGCAGTTGATTGAAAACACTGAGTATTATAACAAAGCGCTTCACTTGCTGCCGGCGATAAACCGCGGACAGCAGCTGGAACAGGCACCCCAGCGAAATCACAGAGGACAGCACTCCCGTAAGGCTGTCCGACATGCCCAGGGACTTGGTCAGTGTCGCCAGAAAGGATCCCGAAACAAGGATTGCGATCAGGTATTCCAGTGCTGCCTCGCATATGTACATGAACCTGCTCCGTTTCAATGCAGGTGACGTTTCGTTTTCCACTTGTATCTTTCCATTTTCCATTTGTATCTTTTCGCTTTCCATTTTTTCAAACCTCTCTTTCTCGCGAATCATAGCACGACTCGAAACTGATTTCAACAAAACAGAGAGCGAAACTTTTTCGTAATTTTCATTGACATGTTTCGGGAAACAGGTATACTAAAATAAAAATGGTTTTCAGGAGGTACTCTTCGTATGACAATGCGCGAATTAGCAAAGCTTGCAAATGTATCGGTGTCCACTGTTTCAAAGGCATTCGCCAATGCAGACGATATCAGTCCGGATACAAAAAAGTATATTTTTGACATTGCAAAGCAGTATGGCTGTTACGGAAAATTCTATAAGGGAAAGCATGCGAAGAAGATCATCGCCATCATCGCTCCGGAGCTTGCCAGCGGCTATTACGCGAGCTTTGTAGAACAGCTTCAGAAGGTCATCGAAGCGCAGAATTGCATCGTCATCGTTTCCGCAGACCACTTCAATGTCCAGAAGCAGGCGGAGCTGGTGGAATATTTTACCTCTTATCTGAAGGTGGACGGGATCATCGTATTTGATATGCGTTGCCGATGGAAGAAAGGATACAATACGCCGATCGTTTCTCTTTTTTCAACAGCGGACGCTTCCGTGGACAACATTCGGATTGATTCGAAATCTGCGATCTTTGAAGCAGTGCAGCTCCTAAAGGATTACGGACATAAGGAGATTGCCTTTATCGGAGAGCATCTCACCACAAGCAAGTCCATACATTTTCAGGACGCAATGGAAAGCGTAGGTCTGGATTGTCCTTATGTGATCGAGAGCCAGTACCGCTTCGAGAGGGCAGGTGTGGATGGCGCAAGCCAACTGTTGGAACGGGAAGCGGACTGCACCGCCATCATCTGCGCCTATGACAATATCGCCCTGGGTGCTATCAAAGAATTAAAAGAGCAGGGTTATCGCATACCGGAGGATTTCTCCATCATTGGGATGGACAACATCAGCGTTGCCCCATATATGGAAACGTCGCTCTCCAGTATCGGGGTAAACGCGGATGAAGTCTGTATGATAGCATGGGATCTGCTGAGCAAGAAGATCCATAATAACTTCTACCGCAGCAACCAGCAGATCACGCTCCAGGGAAGGCTTATTGTCCGGGAGAGCGTGGGGCGGGTGGAGTAAGCGTTCAACCTACGGTTCCTTTGTGTACGAGTATGCATTCGCGATCCGGCAGTTCTCTGCTGTCAGCTCCACCTTCTCCCGGTAGTACGCCACCACCGGTGTATCCACCTGAATCTTGCTGTACAGCTCCTTGGCGGCATTGCCCGGCATATTCACGCAGCCGTGGGAGCCGCCGGTCTTGTAATACGTTCCGCCGAAGTTGGTCCGCCAGGACGCATCATGAAAGCCCACATTGTAGGCAAATGGCAGGAAATATGTGACATTGGACTCATAATCCTCGCCCTTTAGGACCGCCGGGCTCTGCTTGTAGACGATCTTGAAGATACCGTCCGGGGAACCGTTCCCCTTGGAGATATTTCCTGTCACGATATCAGACTCCAGAACCAACTGTCCCTCCTCATAATACCACATATGCTGCTTCGTATAGTCGATCTCCACGTATGTTGTTCCAATATCGTCAAAGCCCTCCACCTTGGCCCGCTGGGAATACACCGGCTCCCTGGTGACGGTCTGGCCGGACAGCACATCTGCGATAAGCTGCTCCGCCTCCTTGGGCTTGTTGATAACCCAGCCGTAGTCGCCGCCGCCTATGGTGACGGTGTCCCCCGATGACGTCTTAAACTGCCGCTCGTCGCCATATGTATTATACTTACTGGCCAGCTTCTGAACGTAATCCGTCACCTTCTTCTCATTTAAGGTTACCGAGAAATCCTCCCCGATCTCGATCATCGGAAGGATCTCCTTCTTCGTAAGCTTCTCGTCGTAGTCTGCGATCTTGTATACGATCCCGGCCTTCAGACAATTCTCGATATTCGCCATGGCCTTCACCACAGCCGGACTGTCGCTGACCGCCTCCGGTGCCACATAGACATCATCCGGCAAGGTGAGCGTTCCCTCCCCCGCCGTCACCGTCTGACCCACAAGCTCGATCACCTTCTCACGGATCAGTTGGGTCCCCGGCTCCTCCGGCACGATCACAAAGGAATCGCCCCTCCGCTCGATCTTCGCGCTCACCGGCGGCACGATATTCTCCTCCTTGAAGCAGGAAAGCGCTGCTACCGCCGCTTCCAGCTTGCTCTTATCGTAAGTCATCGGCGTCTCCACGTCGATCTGATTTTTCTTAAAAACAGAGGGAATCCAGGCGAACATGTTCTGCTTCTTAAGCGCCTTCTTCAGAGAACCGTCCGGCACATACACACCGTCAATGTCGCGGCCCATAATATGATACTTATTCCCATCCCGGTCGAAGATGGTCAGCAGATAATCGCCCACTTCCTTCGCGATTTTCTCCTCCGCCTTCTCCGCCGTCATTCCTCCCACCTTCAGACCATTGATCTGCGTGTGAAAGTAGAAATGATTTCTGAAGTAAAAAGACATACACAAAAACAAGATCACCAGCACCGCCGCCACCGCAGCGCCGATTATCTGAATTCTCCGTGTGATATACTGCTGCCGTCCGCTTCTTCTCCTGCTCCGCATATCATTCGCCTCCAATCTCCGTGCTCAAAATCACACTATAAGTATAACACGCTTCTCTTCGCATAAAATAAGGATTTATGTATTTTTTTATTAATTTTCCGCTAAGTTTTACTCTTCCTCGTCTCCTGCAGCGTCCTCTCCATCGTCATACAGCGGAATCCCATTCACTGCCACCCGATCCTCGATGGCGATCACCAGACAGTTGCGCCCGTCGATCAGCTTGGTCTCCAGAAGATGAGTGAACTCCGGCTTCACCTGGACGGTGATGTTGGGGGTCTTCACCTCGAACCGACGCGCATTCACCACATTCGCCGCCACCAACGGCACCTCCTTGGGAAGTACCTTATCGTAAACCTCATTAAACTGCTGCAGCTGCTCTTCCTTCACACCGCTCTCGGCAAAGATCCGCTCCACGTCCTTCTTCCCCAGGGTCAATGGCTCTGGATTGTCCTTGCTCTCCTCGATCTTCTCCTGCACATTCTCCTGGATGCTCATGATGGTCTCATATTCCCGCTTCTCACCCAGCGTCTCCTCTATGAGCGCCTGAAACATCTCCTTCTGGCTGCTGACCGGAATCGGTGGCACTGCGCCCAGAACGGAATCTACAAACTCCTCGTGGAGTTCATCGGCATTTTTCGTATAATATAAGGTGCTGTGGATATCCGTACTCCGATCGTTGAAGGCCGGAAACAGGAAGCCGATCTCAGGAAGATCCACCAGCCAGTCGCGATTACAGTTCTGGAACAGATTGCTCTCCGGGTGATAAGAAAGCCCCGGCTTCGAGAGGTTCACCGGACAGATGGAACACAGCAGATAGGAAAATACCTCGTCCGATGCATCCTCCATGCCGATCCCGTCGTTGGTCACGCCGGGCACATCGTAGGCTGTATGGATCAGAAGGATCAGGTAATTCCCCACACAGTAATAATACTGGATCACCCGGTCGTAAAACTCGTCCAGCAGGGCATCATCCTTCAGTTCACTGTTCCGAAGGCGCAGCAGGAATTCCTGGGTACCGCCTTCATACTCCTGCTCCAGCGGGAACTCCAGATTGATGAGATTCCGCCCCAGGGTGCCGGACAGCGTCTTTTTAAAAATCTCATAATATTTATATGTATCCTCTTCCTGCAGGGAATAAAACGCTTCCTTAAAAGTGGTGATCTTGTCCTTCTCCCCGCCTACATAGCAGCCGCAGATCCTGGTGATGCAGCCGCCGTCCTTATTGTATAGCTTCTTCAGTTCGCTGATCTCTTTCTTCGTCATTTTCATTCTCTCCATTTACAAAACCTGAATTTATGCTTATAATTCTATCGTAAAAAGATGTTAAAGTAAATACAAAAATAAAGCAGATAGAAACTGTAAAATAAAGCAGGTAACAACTGTATACACCTGCAACAAATCATCGAGGAGAACGCCATGAACAACGCACAGCAATTAAGAACCGCCTTACTGAACATCAACCACAAGAGCTACCCGGCCTATAAGTCCGTGGCCGGCAGCTACCGTTTTGACAGCTATATTCTGTCCATCGACCATGTACAGGGAGATCCTTTTGCCTCCCCCTCCAAGGTACACGTGGAGATCGATGGTAAAACGGCCGGCTTTCCGCCCCATCTCTACGACACGACACCCAAGCGGATCGCCCTCCAGGATTACCTGACCCGGCAGTTCGGCAGAAAGCTCCGGGAGGTAAGCGGAAGAGCCGGAGGCTCCGGTAAGAGCGGCCTGTTGTTTGTGAGCCAGTGCGGCCAGGAGATCTTAGAACGTTCCTGCTGCGAGCTGAATCCGGCCAATGGCAGCATCACCTTCCGCCTGGAGATCGGCTTTCCGGCCAACGGACGCACCATCAATTCCCCGGAGCTTATAAAGATTCTGTTTGATTTTCTCCCGGACTGCGTGGAACGAAGCCTCATTTGCCGTAACCTGCGCAGGCAGGAGTTGGAAACGATAGAAGCACTCTGTGAGGATCAGCAGTTTATCCGGCAGGAGTTAAAGCGCCTGAATCTTTCCGCCTTCGTGGCCAACGGCGCCGTCCTGCCCCGGATGTCCGGTGTCTCCCACCAGCCCCTGCGGGACGCAGTCCCCTTTCAGAGCCCAAAGTCCATGGAGGTTACCTTGCAGCTGCCACACCGCGGCCCTCTCACCGGCATGGGGATCCGAAACGGCATCACCCTGATCGTGGGCGGCGGCTTCCACGGCAAGTCCACTCTCTTAAATGCACTGGAGATGGGTGTCTATAACCACATCGCCGGGGATGGCCGGGAGTACGTCATCACCGATGACACTGCCTTCAAGCTGCGGGCCGAGGATTCCCGCTACATCAGCAACACGGATATCTCCCTGTTCATCCGAAATCTCCCCGGAAAGAAGGACACGGTCTCCTTCTCCACCCAGGATGCCAGCGGCAGCACCTCCCAGGCGGCCAATGTTGTCGAGAGCATGGAGGCCGGCACCCGGCTATTCCTCATCGATGAGGATACCTCCGCCACTAACTTCATGATCCGCGACCAGCTCATGCAGAGCGTGATCTCCGATAAAGAAGAGCCCATTACCCCCTTTATCAGCAGAGTACAGGCTCTCTATGAGCAATCCGGCATCTCCTCCATCATCGTTGCGGGAAGCTCCGGTGCATATTTTCATGTGGCGGACACCGTGATCCAGATGAAGGACTACGTGCCCTACGATATCACCGCCAAAGCAAAGCAGGCTGCCGCCGGCTTTAAAGCGCTGCACACAGAAGATCTCATCTATAAGACTCCGAACTACAACCGCTGCCCTAAGGCTGACCGCAGCCTTACAGACAATGACCGGATCAAGATGAAAGTCATGGGGAAGGACAGCATCCAGATCAACCGCACCACCGTGGATCTGCGCTACTTAGAGCAGCTTTCAGACACCGAACAGCTCTCCGCCCTGGCTTATCTTCTGACCTGCGCCGCGAAGCACTACTTCCGAAACGGCCGCACCCTGACCGAGGTGGTAGATCTCTTAGAACAGCAGTTAGAGAAGAAGGGCCTTGCCTCTCTCTCCGACTCCTCCTACCTGCCCTCCAACCTGGCCCGTCCCAGAAGGCAGGAGATCTTCGCATGCTTCAACCGATGCCGGGATGTTACGTTTTGAAATGATAGTCCTCACATGTTTCCCCCGGTACTTAATTCATATTCATCCAGGAAGCAGTGGCGTTCTCCATCCTTCTTGTATGCGATGATCGTATTCAGGTTGACATTCTCAACACTTTTAAAAATATTGCTTTCTACATATGGATTTGTTTCTTTTAACATCGCAATCAGCTTTTTTGTTTCAAGTCGCTTGGATGAAGTCGTCCCATCCTCATGACAGGTGCTGCAGGTTTCTGTGAAATGGCAGGCGCATTGCAGGAAATGCAGTTCATTGTAATCCCGCCATTTACAGATATCCTCTTCCCGGATTAAATACAGCGGCCTGATCAGCTCCATTCCTTCAAAATTGGTGCTGTGAAGCTTTGGCATCATCGTCTGTATCTGTCCGCCGTGAAGCATCCCCATAAGAATTGTCTCTATCACATCGTCATAGTGATGTCCAAGTGCGATCTTATTACAGCCAAGCTCCTTTGCCTTACTGTACAAATGCCCCCGACGCATTCTGGCGCACAGATAACAAGGGCTTTTCTCCACGGTATCTACCGCATCAAAAATGTCACTTTCAAAAATGGTTATGGGTATTCCAAGCTGTTTCGCATTACTTTCAATCAAGGCACGGTTTTCCTTGTTGTATCCGGGATCCATAACCAGAAATGTCAGTTCAAAATGCACCTTGCGATGCTTTCTTATCTCCTGGAACAGCTTCGCCATCAGCATGGAATCTTTCCCGCCTGAGATGCAAACTGCGATATGATCTCCCTCATTTATCAGCTGGTATGTCTTACAAGCCTTGGCAAAAGGCGAGAATAATTGCTTATGAAATTTTTTGCGAATGCTGTTTTCCGCCTTCTCCTGCTTTTGATGATCAACTGCTCCATCACTGGCAATTTGAGACATTAAATAAGCATTATATCCGCCCTTAAGGCTATAACATTCTCTGTCATACCGCTCAAGCAGCTCCGCCACCCGGACAGACTCCCGCCCTCTCTGACAATATATGATCAGCTTTTTTGCCTTATCAATCTTCTCCAGACATGCTTCTGCATTCCTTTCCAGTTCTTCTGCCGGGATATTCACAGCTCCCGGAATCACTCCGTAAAGAACGCTTCCTGCATCTCTGATATCGATAAAAACATAAGACTCTTTCGGCATTTCTTTTAATTGTGATACGTCTATTTCATGCATGCGTTTTCTCCCAATTTTAATGGGTTTTATTATACTTATTTATCATGTGCTTGTCAATGCGATAAAAATCCCTCTTTTACAGATGATGCTTACTGATCGTGTAAAAGAGGGATTTTATGTTATGATTTCCAGATGATGTTTTTTCTCATATCCTCAATAATCCAGATCATTGTAGCTGAACTTAAAATCCGTAATCTTCGGACTGCTCCACGTGGTAAAGCCGAGCTCCTCCGACGGTATCGTCAGGGTGTAAATGGAAACATTGCTTTTTCCAATGAACAGATCCATATCAAAACTCTTGCTGAAAAGCTGTCTGTCACTGTCAGCCACCGTGACATCAACATTCGTTAATCCGATATCCTTGTCTGTGCCGTTGGATATATAAAGTGTAATTTGAACATTATTGTTTATGTCCATATACATTTCTGTTACCTTGCACATCACGGCGCCGTCATAGAATATCACCGTGTTATTGAGATCAAACGGGATGAAGAATTTAGCCCATGCGTAACCCGTATCCCTTGCCTCAAGACCGTAATAGGAAAATCCGGCGTCATCGTAATACGATTGCAGGCGCGAGCGAGCGTCATCGTTCCATTCAAGCTTCCAACCGTCGTCACCGCGGCTCATAATCGTTGAGAGATATACCGACTGTTCCTTTTCCGCCGGATACCCATCTGGAATCCGATAATACAATGCCGTGAACCAAACGTAATCGGCGTAATCGTCCTGTGCCGCTATAGCGATCAAGCTCTTTCCGTACTCCTTAAAGGTGTCATAAGAAGTGTTATAATACTGGTCTATTACCGAGCTTTCCGTGTTGCGGAACAGCTTTTCAAAGGAATTTCTGTCATTTCCGGCGTACTCGATGAGCTTGTCGGTAAGCATTTGCGCGGCTTCCGTAATATTCGTGTCGCGGCTTACGATAACCTCATTGTTGTTCGGCTTTGATGTCGTATTGTCGGATACATTATCGGTATCTGACGGAGTATTCGTATTAGAGCTGTCGCCCTTGTCACCCTGATCGGTCTGCGTGGTGTTGTTTGGCTGCGACGAATCCGTCTGCGTGATATTGCTCTTCGGATTGCTGCCATCGATCACACCGTAAAGTGTGGGCACACCGAGGTTTGCAAGGATGCTGACAATCAATCCGCAGGCGATAAGACCGCTTGTAAAGGCTACAAGTCCCTTGCCGTTTCGCTCGGGGTTCTTCCCCTTAGTCACGGCGTTCTTCATGCCGAGGAACAGCGAATTCTCGCCTGACAGCGCCGAGCAGAACAGAAGCAATGCCAGCGACAGCACAAACGCATACGGAAGGAACAGTGCGATGACAACTGCCGCTATGAAAAACCACAGTGCCGGAGGCTTCAGCTTCACCATATTGCAGAGTGTGATCTTCAGTCTGCCGCCAAACCCGCCGCGCTTTATTTCGGTTATCAGCTTGCTGACCGACACCATCAAAAAATAGAAGAACAGGGCGGCGAAGATCTGATTTACCATGCTGCTTTTTGAAAACAGCGTATTTGCGAACACTGCCGTTATCACCGCTGAAGCGAACGCCATTATGAGCCTCAAAATCAAGCTCGGCCAAAAGCGTTTGCCCTCGTAGGAGCTTATTATAGAGTCAAAAGCATTGGATATTACATTTCTCAGTTTCATATGTTCCACCTCACAGTATCGCCCGCAGAACGAGCAGGATCACGGCGACGGTCGCATTAACTGCAAGACCGATCAGAAAGCCTTTCAGAGCATTTTTATAGGAATGTTTTTTCGGCTTGTCGGCTTGTTCAGTCGTCTCACTCTCCGGCAGGACAAACTCACGCTTGCCGGAAATCATATCGGCGATCCAAGCGATATTTTCATCCGTTTTCGCGAAGGAATGAATGTATTCCGTACAGCTATGCTCGCTTTTATCGATCACACTGCCGATAAATGCGTAGCCTTTGTCGTCGTTCATAATGACTGCGCTATGTATGGTCTCCGTCTCGCGCCGCTCCGCAAGCAATCTGATGTTTTCGCCCTTTAATGTCGCCCGCACATCGGCGGCAAGGCATATGTCTACAGCATTTTCCGGCAGCGGTAAGGCAATTTTCAACTGCCCTCTTATGGCATCCAGCCTTACCCACGCTCCGTCAAACGGGATGTAGTAAGTAGCAGAACATCCGCCCGGCTCGTTCATGCGTGTATGAAAGCATTTTTCGGGTGCAAACAGCGCTTTCAGAAATCCGTGCATTCCCGGTACAACTTTTATATTGCCGTTTTCGTTTGTGATCAGTTTTTGTTCGGAAAGCAGATCGTCCAACTTCTCCAAAACCTGCGGGTCAAGGCTTCTCTGCATTTCGCTGATAACGGGTGCAAGGTCATGCATGGGCGAGACGGCGTTGGCTTTCAGCCCTTCAAGCTCGCCGAGCCTGTCTATTTCAAGATACGATAGTGTAAAATTCATAGCGTTTTTCTCCCTTCACCCTTATTGGCCCGCATAGAAATTCTTGACCTTATTGCTGAACCAGTCTCTCAGGCCGCCCAGCACCACGTTGTTGTCGGCGGATTTTTCGCCCAGGGTCTTGAAGATGTCATAGGCAAAGTTCCAGCCGCCTATGCCGTCCTCGCCGTATATGCCGTTCCACGTCTGGCCGATGCTGCCTTTTGTAAAGAGCAGGTCACCGGTAAGCCCAAGGTTTTTCAGGTTTTCGCCGTAGGCGCCGTCGGCAATGTTCTGGCAAAATTCGTCCACGCCGAACACGCCCGGATATTCGGTCCCTGCCGGGGCTGTCGGGTTCTTCTGTGCTTCTCCGCACCAAAGCATTCAAACCCGAACCTTTTACCAATCGGTGAAACGTTCGGGTTTGTTGTTTTCTTATAAACGGTCGATACATAGTCTTTACTTGTGGCAGTACAGGGAAGATTCCCCGTACTGCCGCTTCTTCGTTTCAAAGAATTTTCGTACATAAGGAGTTTTTGAAATGAAGACTAAAAAATCATCCGGAACCAATGCAAAATCAAGAATCATTTTCTTTGCCGCCGCACTTACATATAATCTGCTACTCGGTCTGTACTTGAAGGACTTTCTCGTGCTTTCGCCTATGCTGCTGACCTTTTATTTGCTCTCAGTGCTGCCGACATTCTTCTTGCTTAGTAATGTGCGTTCAAAAAGTATGAGAGCCATTATTTTCGTCACTCTGTTTCTCGTGCTTCTTGCGGATATGGTATATGCGTTGGAGTGCCGCAGGATGCTTCTGTTGCCCACCATGCTCTCGCTTTTGTTTGAGGTGCTGTATTTCGGGGTTTTCGTCAAAGCCACCCGCAAGGACGGTCTTGTGACGAAAATATGGGTATTGACGGTGGCAGCACTGATTGCCATAGCTCTGCTTTTCGCATACAATTTCGTTTGTAAGCCGGAAGCCCCGTATTTTATCAACGGCGGCGCAACCCTGTGGGATACACAAACAGAAGCCCTTGCCGAAGAAATTTGTGCGGGCTGTGATACGGATGCGGAAAAGGT
The DNA here is from genome assembly GCA_963628035.1 of Paludibacteraceae bacterium. Taxonomy (GTDB): domain Bacteria; phylum Bacillota; class Clostridia; order Lachnospirales; family Lachnospiraceae; genus 14-2. Next base: position 2,140 of record CAVGED010000086.1, on the reverse strand, counting down.
ACAGGCGTTCCACAGTTGGATCGTAGCAAACTTTACATACGACCATGACTGTGATCCTCTTGTCCAGTATTTCGATATCCGAAAAACGCTGCAAACCAAGAAAGGCCTTTGCTTTGATTTCTCCCATCTGTTCGCCGCATTCTGCCGCAGTCAGAACATCCCCTGCTATGCCGTTGACGGCATAGCTTATGAAGACAGTACGGTGCGGCATACCTGGAACCGTGTGTATGTTGACGGCTGCTGGCGGAATACGGATATAACCTCTGATATGGCAAGCACGGCTAACGGCAACAGGCTTTACGGCTTCTGTGAGCTGCAAAGCGTTTACGAACCGGACGATGTCTACTGCATAACGAAAATATACTGATAGCATCACAAAAGAAAACACACCTGAATGGCATACAAGCCGCAGCGAAACGATCCGCTGCGGCTTGTACTCGTTTGCGAACTCAGAATATAAATTTCATACCGTTGATATTAACCAACACGGTCAACGAATCAGATGTGCGATTCATATAGCCGTTCACTTCAACATCGGTATAGCAATGAGTTTTATAATCCGTGAAGTAAATACTACTATGTGAGCAAAAGAAATCCGCCACATTCTACTTGACATATCGGCATAAAATGACTATAATAAAGTGTAACTTTTGATTAGCCGAGAAAGGAGCCTGCTATGTATTCTATAAAAAGACATATTGAAAATGTCGTTGAGCGCAGATCCAAAAACAGTAAGGCGATTTTATTGACCGGATCCAGACAGGTCGGTAAATCTACTTTGTATAAGCATCTGTTCAGTAATGTCAACCAAGTGACCTTTGACGATGATTTACTGCTGGCACAGGTCGAAGAGGATATGAACCTGTTTTTACTCAACAACCCCTGCCCTTTGATGATAGATGAAGTTCAAAAATGTCCCTCCATCTTTAATAAGCTGAAGATCATCTTAGACAATACAGATAAGTACGGTAATTTTTACTTAACCGGTTCACAGAAGCTGCAGTTGATGGAAGGTGTAAGTGAGTCGCTTGCCGGAAGAGTTTCGGTCGTGGAATTGGAAGGGCTTTCCTTGCGCGAAATCAAGGGCATTTCATTTGACAGGCATTTTATACCCACGGAGGCCTATATACGAGAACGGGAAAAGTCACTGAAGGAGTATTGTCAAGGTTTGTGGGAAACCATTCATCGCGGCAGTTATCCCGAACTGTACGCCAATCCCGAACGGGAATGGGTGGATTTTTACCAGTCTTATGTGAAGACCTATTTGGAACGGGATGTAAACAAGCTGATAAAGGCCAAAAACCACTTGACCTTTGTAAAATTCCTAACCTGTGTTGCCGCCCGCACCGGACAGGTAATCAATTATGCAAACATCTCATCCGAAATCGGGGTGTCGGAAATCACCGTAAAGGAATGGATATCCATTCTTGAAAAGAGTGGCATTATCTACATTCTGAAGCCCTATACCTCCAGCGCTCTTAACCGTGCCATTCGGACGCCCAAACTGTATTTTCGGGATACCGGACTTTGCTGCTACCTGACAAGATGGCTGACACCCGACACTTTGAAGAACGGTGCTATGGCGGGGGCTATGTTTGAAACCTTCGTCATAAACGAAATTCTAAAATCCTATTCCAACGAGGGGCTTGAGTACGACTTCAATGTTTTCTATTATAACGGGAAAGACAAGAAAAAGAAGAAGGAAAACGGTGAAGAAATCGAGGTGGACGGCGAGATCGATCTGATCCTTCAGGAGGATGGCATTTTATATCCCATTGAGATCAAGATGTCCGCAACCCCTAAGGCGGATATGGCATCGGAATTTGATGTGCTTGACGGTGTACCCGACAAGAAAAGAGGTATGGGCGCTCTTATTTGCCTGTATGATAAAAAGCTGTTTTTGAGAGAGAACCTGATTGCATTGCCTTTAGAATATATTTAATTGAATATACTGCGGGAAAAGCATCGCTTTGGCGATGCTTTTCCCGCATACAGTATGCCGATTCGTCCGATAAAGCATTCGAACTTTCCTGATTTGCGGCTAACAACCACAGCTTTTGAAATGCGAAGAGCGTCGGCAGTAAATTATCTGTTATTCCGCTTCGTGAAGAAACCGGAACACTTCCTGAAGCATCTTGGC
>CAVGED010000085.1:0-7668 GCA_963628035.1 Paludibacteraceae bacterium | reverse complement strand
GATGAAATCTGATCTTTTTAGACTTTTAAAATATCTTCATGAAACAACCCTGAATTTCAGCCGATATTCCTTGTTTTTTTTGAAATTTGTAATATACTGGGACGGAAAATATTTGACTGTTTTTAATACAAAGGAGTTCTGATTTGAGGATCGCAATTGTTGACGACGATATACAAATATATAATCGCCTGCATGCTTATTTGAATGAATTGCTGGGAGATTCTTCTGAGATTATCGGCTTTCCAAGCGGGGAGGAGTTTCTGTTCGCGTGGAAACCGGGGGCATTTGACCTTATCATTTTAGATATCTTCATGGACAGGCTTACCGGCATGGATGTTGCCCGCGAGATACGCAAAACCGACCGGGATGTGCGCATCGTGTTCAGTACGACAAGCAATGAATTTGCCAGTGAGAGCTATGAGGTGAACGCATGCTATTACCTGCACAAGCCCTTCGGCCGCGACAGATTGAAAGCCATGCTTGACCGGATCGACCTTGCAGAAATAGAGAAAATGCGGACGGCAAAGCTGCCCGACGGCACAAGCGTCCGACTCCGCAATATTATCTATGTGGACTTTGCCTCACACAGGGTAACGCTCCACTGCAAGCACAATGACGATACCGTCGTGCGCGCCTCGCTTTCGGAAATAGAACCGCTGTTATGTGCGTACCCGTATTTTTTCAGTCCTTCCAAGGGGATCATCGTGAACTTCTACGAGGTGACCGCACAAACCGGTGACACCTTTACCATGAGCGACGGGCGCAGCATTCCCATCAGCCGCCGCAAGGCAAAAGAGGTTTTAGAGGCATATTCCACATTTCGGTTTGAAATCCTGAGAAAAGGAGGCGAGAGATAATGCCGCCCATTTACAGAATTGCAGAGGTCGCCGTTTATTCACTGCTGAATTTTCTTCCGTTCCTCGTGTTGGCGATATATCCGTTCCGCCGAAGCCTGCGTTTTTCAGGAACAGTCACCGGCGTTTTGATCGGCCTTGTGACTGCTCTTCAGCTCCTGCTGGGCGCATGGGCGGCGTTTTCAAACGGTAACGATGCCGGAAAGATCAGTGCCGTCAGCACGGTGCTGTATGCGGCCTTTTACTTTCTTGCCGTCAAAAAGCATTTCGGCAAGACCTTTTTCACGCTGCTTATGATCTCCAACATCGCAAACCTTGCGGTTATTTCGGCGAAAACAGCGGAAGGGCTGCTCTTTCCCACGCTTGCGGTGCAGAGCTACCGCTGGTCGTTCTCACTCATGCTTTTTATCGTAGAGGCGATCCTTTCCGTTCCGCTGTTTCTCTATATGAAGACGGTATACACGCCGGCTGTGGAGAAGGAGCCGTCCGGCTTTGAGTGGCGATACCTGTGGCTGATCCCTGCAACCTTCTATGTGATGTGGTACTATGCGTTTTACGGGAACATCTCACGCTCCAGCCTTGAGATCGCCCTGCGCCCGAAAAATACACTTTTCCTGTTCGTCGTCAATGTGGGGGCCATTCTGATCTACTACGTAGTCACACGTCTGGTGCTTGAGCAGAACAACACACTGGAGCTGAAGGAACGACATCATCAGCTCACCATGCAGGCTATGCAGTATGACAATCTGCAGGAGAAGATCACCGAGGCCCGCCGGGCCAAGCACGATGTGCGCCATCATATCGCCCTGATGCAGGAGTATCTGAATAACGGAGATCTGCCCGCGCTCAGTGAGTATCTGAGCCAATACGGTGCAAGCCTGCCGGACGATTCACTCATCTGCTTCTGTGAAAACACCGCCGCCAATGCCGTGCTGCTCTATTTCGCACAGCAGGCAAAGAACAGCAGGATCGACTATATTGTGAAGGCCGAGATTCCGAATGATACCGCCGTATCGGAGACGGACATTTCCGTTTTGTTCGGCAACCTGCTTGAAAATGCACTCGACGCCTGCAAAGCCGAAAGTGCAGAGGACAAGAAGATCATTGTCCGGGCAAGCACTGACGGCGGTTCACTCTGTATTACGGTGGACAACACCTTCACCGGAACACTCCGGCAGACAAACGACGGCGACCTCATCTCAACCAAACACAAGGGTATGGGTCTGGGTACCAGGTCCGTAAGGAGCATTGTGGCACAGTACAACGGCGTCTGCCGGTTTGAAGCAAAGGACGGGATGTTCTATGCTTCGGTTTTGTGCCGGACACACTTGTGAATTTCCGTCAATATTCTTCCTTCTCCGCCTCTGCCTTGGTCCGATGTACCGTTCCCCTTGCGTGATTCGGCGGCGCATATACGGATGACAGCCTCAGCGGGCATCTCCCGGTATTCATCACATTATGCCAGGTTCCCGCAGGCACAAAGACAACGTCTCCTCTGCACAGGTTCTCCTGAAAATCCTGTCTGCACTGAGTTCTCCCCATACTTACCATACCGCTTCCATGCTCCACCTGGATCATCTGATCTACATCGGCATGCATCTCCAGTCCGATATCTCCGCATGGCGGGATACACATGAGCGTCATCTGCCCGTGCTCACCCGTCCATATTGCGGTGCGGAAATTCCCATTTGCCATGGCCATTTGTTCCACATTGGTCACGTATGGATTGGGTCCATAGTCTGCCTGTCTTACATACATTTTATAATTACTCCAACGCTCTTTTCCATATCATATGTTTCCACCGAAAATCGGTGATACGGAAATGGAAGGTTCAACTACCGGGACAGATGCAAATCACCGCTGTACTCTCCCGGATGCATTCCCCTTAGCCAGCGATTCAACCTCCTGAACACTTACCAGATTGAAATCCTGCTCAATGGTATGCTTCAGACAGGAGGCCGCAACGGCGAAATTAATGCTGTCCTGGGCTGATTTTCCAGAAAGCAGCGCATAGATCAGACCACTGCCAAAGCTGTCGCCTCCCCCTACACGGTCCACAATGTGAATCCGGTATGTCGGGGAAAAATAGGCTTCTCCATCGGTATAAAGCATCGCTGCCCAATCATTGTCATTGGCCGAAATAGACCCGCGAAGCGTAATCGCTACTTTCTCAAATCCGAAGCGGTCACACAGTTGCTTTGCCACAGAGATATAGCCGGAATGATCCAGCTTTCCCGCATTGATGTCGGTGTTCTCTGCTTCAATCCCAAAGACATCCTTGGCATCCTCTTCATTTGCAATACAGACATCCACGTATGGCATCAGCTCTGACATGATCTTGCCCGCTTCCTCAGTAGACCACAGCTTCTTCCGGTAATTCAGGTCACAGGATATTTTCACGCCACGATTCTTAGCTGCCTTGCAGGCCGCCAGGCAGATCTGGGGAAGCTCGCCGCCCAGAGCCGGTGTGATGCCGGTCCAGTGGAACCAGTCAGCGCCTTCAAATATCTGATCCCAGTCATATTCTTCCGCCGTTGACAATGCAACTGCAGAATTGGCGCGGTCATAGATCACCTTGGATGCCCGCTGGGATGCTCCCTTCTCTACGAAGTAAATACCCAGGCGCTCGCCGCCTCGCAGCATACAGCTTGTGTCCACCCCGTACTTACGCAGCGCATTGACCGCACCCTGTCCGATCTCATGAGCCGGGACCTTGCTTACGAAGGCGGCGTCCATCCCATAATTTGCCAGGGATACCGCCACATTGGCCTCTCCCCCGGCATAACTTGCCTCGAATCGGTCTGCCTGTACAAAACGTGTATATCCCTCCGGGTTTAAGCGGAGCATGATCTCTCCAAATGTGACAATTCTCTTAGACATTTTCTTTTCCTCCATATTGTGTATACGCTCTCGCAAGCGCTGTTATTTTTTCAAATTCTCCTGCTGCTATCCACTGCTTATTGACCAGATTTCCGCCTACGCCTGCCCCTACTGCACCGGCCGCAAGGAACTCTTGGATGTTCTTTTCATTCACACCGCCGACCGCCAGAAGACGGATATGATTGATCGGCGCACATACTGCCTTCACATAAGCTGCTCCAAGGCTTCCTACCGGGAATATTTTCACAAAATCTGCGCCGTACTTGTGAGCCTTCATGATCTCGGAAGGTGTCATGGCCCCCGGCATGGATACCATTCCCGCTGCTACGGTTGCTTTAATTACCTCTTCATTGGTATCCGGCGAAACAATAAACTGGGCGCCCGCATCCTTCGCCAGCTTCAGCATCTCCAAGGAAGTAACCGTTCCGGCTCCGATCGCCATCTTGTCGCCCATCTGCTCCCGCAGCAGCTTAACCGTATCCGAGGTCTGCGCCAGGCGTTCCGGCTTACTCTGATCAAAGGTCACCTCCATCAATTCAATCCCGCCGTCATAAAGTGCCTGCGCCAGCTTCCGGCAATCCTCTCCGTAGACACCACGCACAATGGCAATTATCTTGCGTTCCAGAACCTGTTGAATAATTTGTTCTCGCATCGATTCTCTCCTTTCAACTCAGCTCGATTTCAAATGTTAAGATAATTGTATTATGATATTTTATCAATTTACATAGCTTTTTTTGCATACTATATTGACTATTCTGCAAATCTTGTGTTATGCTTGATACGCAGCAGGTACGGTGGAAAGCTAGAAACATTACAGGGAAAAACAACATGCCAGACTTCAGCCCAAGATATATAAAGAATGATCAGATTACTTTTAAATATGCAAAAGGTGTCAGTGACAGGTCAGGAAAAGAATTTCACACCTATCACGAGATCATCTATTTCATAGGCGGAGAGGCGAAGTTCATCTCCGAGAATATCCATGCGCAATTGAAGCCCAATACCTTGATCCTGATTCCCAGTGAGACCTACCACCAGTTACTGATCACCGGTTCTCAGGAGGATTACCACCGCTGTGTATTTCAGTTTTTTAATATCGATGCGCTGCAGGAGCTTATATCCGAAAGTATGCAGGGGATCTTATTGCTGGATATGAACAGTCAGTTCCGCTTCCTGTTCAATAAGATGATCGCATTAACAGAAAAACACGGTACAGAATCCATCAATTCGATTGTTCTGCAATCCGTGTTATCTCTGCTTCTGAGTGAAATTATTTTAAACGACTATCCGAGTATGGAAAGCACTGCCACAATTCCTTATACCATATCCGAAAAAGCAATCGCATATATCAGTGCGCACATAGGCGACCCTATCTCCGTTGCGGATATCGCGAAGGAACTCAATGTATCGGTATCGTGCCTGGCCCATACCTTCAAGGAACAAATGAATATATCCATCCATCGATATATTCTGAAAAAAAGGCTTATCATGGCGCACCATAAGATCTTATCCGGAGATCCTGCAACAAAGGCCGCCATGGATTGTGGTTTTGCCGACTACTCGGGCTTCTATAAACAGTACAAGAAAATGTTCAACAAGACACCCTCCAGCAAGGAAAGGGATTTCTTCCGGTGACGATGCCCTGTCTCAATCCCACCTCAACTTACCTGTCTTCATGGCTTCCTCGTACCTGGAGATCTTATAGGCGAGATGCTCCATGGTAGCAGTAAGCTGCGCCTTCTGCTTCTCCAGATTCTCCATCTGGTTTTGCAAAAGCTCAAGCCGTGCCGGAATCGTCGCATCTCCTTCCTGGAAAAGGCGAAGATACTCAATCATCGCCTCCACCGGAAGTCCCGCATTCCTCATGCAGAGAGCAAGCTCCAGCCACTTAAGGTCTTCCTCCTGATAATCCCGGATTCCTCCGGGTGTACGATGTACCTCAGGGATCATCTTTACCCGTTCGTAATAACGGAGCGTGTCCTGGCTGATGTTATATTTCTCAGCAACTTCTTTGATCGTCATAATCCGCACCTCTTAGAGCTTCCCACCATACACCGGAAAGAAGGAGGCATCGCCGTAATCCTTGATATGCTCACAATTCAGAAGTGTCTGCATGTCCTCATCTGTGATCTCAAAATCCACTTCTGCATTTTCCCTAAGGTGCACTTCACTGGTTGCCTTGGGGAGTGTGATCAGATCAAGCTGCAGGCAATAACGGATACACAATTGAGCCGGCGTTACCTTGTATTTCTCCGCCATCTCCCTGATCAGAGGATTCTTCAATGCCTCTCCGTGAGCCACTGGTGAATAGGCCTCCACTGCGATTCCTTTTTCCTGACAATATCTTATCAGATCGATCGGCGTGTTGGAAATGTGCGCGAGCACCTGGTTTACCGCAGGCTTGATCCTGCAGCTCTCCAGGATATTATCAATATCCTCTTTCAGGAAATTGGAAACACCGATGGTCTTTATCCTGCCCTCTGCCACCGCATCCTCCATGGCTCTCCAGACCTCTCTGTTCTCTGCAAAATACCTGTTCTTTGACTGGTTTACTTCCGTCCATGGCTGTGGAGAATGAATGATCATCATGTCAATAGAATCAAGCCCCATAAGCTCCAGCGTATGGTCAATGGATGCCTTCGCTGAATCATAAGATTTATTCTCTGCCGCAACCTTGGATGTGATAAAAATATCATCACGGGCGATCCCGCTTCTTCGGATACCTTCACCTACTCCGGCTTCATTGCCGTACGCCTGCGCTGTGTCAATATGCCGGTATCCCAGCCTGATCGCAGTGCTGACAGGCTCCGCCACCTTGTCATCATCAATAAGCCATGTGCCCATGGCAAGCTGGGGGATCTCTGCTCCGTTATTTAATTTCATCTTCTTTTCTATCATCATAGCACCTGTTTCCTCCTGACCATTCTATACGCATCAAAATCTCATACTTCTATTATTCCAAAATTCCACATTTCTATTATTTCAAAATTCCATATTGTTCTTCATCCACCGGCTCCAGCCACTCGTTCGAGCCATTCACGCCCGGAACCTCAATTGCCAGATGTGAGAACCAGCTATCGGGTGCGGCTCCATGCCAATGCTTCACGCCTTCCGGAATATTGATGCAGTCTCCCGGCTTCATCTCTATCGCTTCCTTGCCCCATTCCTGATAATAGCCGCGTCCGGCAACACATACGAGTATCTGGCCGCCGCCCTCCTTCGCATGATGGATGTGCCAGTTATTGCGGCAGCCCGGCTCGAAGGTCACATTGAATATTCCAACCTGGGACGTGGATATCGGTGCCAGATAACTCTGCCCGATAAAATACTGTGCAAATGCATCATTGGGTTGCCCGATGGGAAACACCATGGAAGCCTGATGTCTGGCCTTCGCATCGATTGCCTTATCATCAGCCTCATCCACTACCCATACTTCCTTCGCCAGATTAAATACAGCCCAGGCCTTCGGCCATCCCGCATAAAATCCCACATGGGTTATGATCGCGGCAATTTCCTTCTGAGTCACGCCATGATCCTTGGCGTTCTGCAGATGGAACTTTAAAGAAGAGTCCGTAATCCCCTGCGCCATAAGCGCTGTTACCGTGAGGATGCTCCTGGTCTTTACATCAATGTCCTCATTATTCCAGTTCTCACCAAAAAGCACATCGTCATTGTAATGTGCAAACTCCGGGGCAAATTCTCCAAGCGCATTTCTGCCTGCTGTCTGTATGATTTTTGCCATATTCTGATTACCTCCTTTACTTTCCGCTTCATAGTTCGATTCCATACAAATGGAATCGGAATAGCGGCAAGTGTATTATACAACTTGGAGTTAGCTCCAAGTCAAGAGGGTTTTTAGGATTTTTCCTAAAATGTGTACCTTAACTTCCTAAAAAAGTAACACTCAATTGTCACTTTTTGCTTTCTTTCTGTT
>CAVGED010000084.1:0-30336 GCA_963628035.1 Paludibacteraceae bacterium | reverse complement strand
AGGTTCATCCGACTGATGAATCTTAGTCGGAAGGCTCAAGATTCCGAGAGCCTATTTTCTTTATTTTTTATACTTTGCACGGTATTCGTTTGGGGTCAGCCCGGTTTCTTGCTTAAACATTTTAGAAAAGTGAGCCATGTGGACGTAACCGCAGGACATGGCAATTTTGCTGACAGAAAGGGTTGTGTTCACCAGAAGCTCACTGGCAAGGGCGATTCTTGAGCTTACAATGTAATTCTTCACCGAGGTGTTTAAGTAGGACTTGAACAACCGGGACAGGTAATCCGGGTTCAGGTACACGTGGGCAGCCACAGCCTTTACATCAAGCTCTTCATCACCGATATTTTCCAGGATGTATTTTCGAGCTGCCTTTACCGCCTCCTCCGATTGGTCTACCGTCTGATTTGCCATTTCGATCTTCTCGCTGATGTCACCTGTGATGGTTCTGGCGCGGTCAGAGGAAATCTGCTTTTTTCGTTCAGCCAGAGCTTTTTTGATTGCCAGGTTCAGTTCCTCTTTATCGATGGGTTTTACCAGATAGTCAAAGACGCCAAGGGAAATAGCCTCCTTGGCATAATTGAACTCCGGGTGGCACGTTAAAAATACACAGACCGTGCGGATTCCCATGGCATTGATCCATTTTACCAGATCTATGCCGCTTTTGTCAGGCATTTCGATATCGCAGATGACGACATCGTATGAAGCGGCCTCCAGCATTTCCTGCGCATCATCTACATCGTAAGTATAATCGATGTTTGAGATATTCAGCGCCTCTTTTTCAATTCGGCTGATGATCGCTTCAATGGCGATCGGTTCATCATCCACTAACAGGATCTTGTGCATCGTCGTTTCCTTCCTTTCTGATCGGTATGGCATATTCCATTACGCTGCCGTTATTATTATAAAAATTGATGTAGAAATTCTCACCGTACAGAAGCTTCAACCGTTCCTTCACATTTACGATCCCGATCCTGCTGGTGGCATCGCTCTTATCAAAACGCACATCGGAATTCAGAATAGGGAGAACGTCTGAGGCATATCCTTTTCCATTGTCGCGCACGGTCACTTTCATCAGGCTGTTCAGTTGTTCACAGCGGATCACGATGACATTTCCTTTCTTCGGGTTCATCGCGTATTTGATGGAGTTCTCCACAAAGGTCTGGATCGAAAGTGGGGGCAGCAGCGCGTCCAGAAGAGAATCATCCGCATAAATATTGCAGGTCAGGTTATTCCGAAAGCGGATGAGCTGAATATCCATGTAGTTTCGGACGTGATCAAGCTCTTCCCTTAAGGATATCATACTCGTGGATTTATGGAAACGGAACCGGAAATATTTGGAGAGGCTGATGGAAAGCTTTTTCACATCCTCCAATCGATTCAGCTCCGCAAGGCTGTATACCAGGTTCAGGCAGTTTAAGAAGAAATGCGGGTGTACCTGAATCTGAAGATAATCGAGCTGAGCCTGGCGTTCTTTTAGTTTTTGCTCATACAATGAGATCTTCAGACGTTCCGCTTCGTCCAGCATTTCATTAAAGGAAGTGCCCAGTGTGGAAAGTTCTTCCACTGCGGTCCGGTAAGAGACCCGTGCGTCCGGATTTCCGGCTCGGATCGCCTCGGTTGTGGCATAGAGCGCGTTGACCGGCTTCGTAATCATGTGGCTGAAATAAAGCAGTATTGTCGCTGTCAGCAGGAATAGAATGACAAATACAAAGAACAGGACAACTAAAAATGTACTGTAGCCTACCAGGGATACCGCGTCTGGAATCAAGGCCACGAGAGAAAAGTCAGCCGCAGAGGAGGGAACATTTATAATGCTATATCGGATGCCGTCGTAGGTCTTGCTGGTGTAAGCGGATGTCGATGACTGATTTATGGGGAGGGAGGTCTCCGGCAGACTGGTGCCTGTCAGGATTAATCCATCAGAAGTAACAAAACAAGAATGACCTTCATCGGAGGAAGAGATGTGTACACGTGAGATCAGGTCATTCATATTGATGCAGCTTCCCACGTAGCAGCCCCGTTGCCTCGTGAAGCATACCAGGTAGCTGGTTCCGTCAATATCCAGAATGGACCATTTGTCGGGATAGATGGCCCTTTCATCCAGTGATCTCCTTACAAGGGAGCAAAAAGCATCCCTGCTGTTCAGGGTAGGAGACGGCCGCGTTCCGTTTGTTGCGGACAGAAAAAATTCATTTCCGTATGCATCCTGTTCAATGTATACAAAAAAGAAGGAAATATCGGAATGGCTTGCGGAAAGGGAGGCAAGGTTACGGCTCAAAGCGCTTTTGCTGAGTGCTAAGGCAGAACTGTCCTGATCCATCTGGATGGTCAGGATACTATCGTTGGTCTCAACCATGTCGCAAAGCGAGACATAGGTATCCTTCAGAGCACGGTCGACCTCGGACTGATAGAATCTCAGGGAAGCCTTCTCCTCTTCGGCCACCTTTTCCTTTAGCTGATGGACGGAAAAGATCATTGCGGAAACAGAGATGCCAAAGGATATGACAAGCCATATGGAAAATACAAGGATGATATAGTATTTTATGGAATGCTTTTTCAACGCTGCACTATCCTTTCCGATGCTGAAGCGTGACAGGGGTTCCTCTTATCCGAAGTTTGCAGCTTCCGCACCATGGATTAATATCACTATATATAGAGATTACCTTAATGGGAGAGGAAATTCAAGCAGAAATAAAAATGAAGTCGTAAAAGCGATAAGATATGATCGGCTTTCTTATTGGAGACAAAAGGTTTTTTCTGTAAAATAGATTGTAATACAGTATATGTTATACGGAAGGAGACGGATACATGACGAAGGAATTGACAAAAGGAACACCATGGAAGGTGATTGCACTATTTGCGATACCGATTTTTATAGGGAATGTCTTCCAACAGGTATATAATCTGGCAGATACCATGATCGTAGGCAATACGCTTGGCCTGCACGCACTCGGAGCAGTAGGATTGACCGGGTGTCTGAGCTTTTTAATCCTTGGATTCTGCAGTGGTATTACCAGCGGCTTTGCGGTTCCGGTGGCACAGGCCTTTGGTGCGCGTGATCCTGACCTGATGAGACATTATGTAGGGCTTTCCGTCATCTGGTGTTTGGTGGTCACGGTTATAATGACACTGATCGCATGCTTAGGCGTCGGACCGCTCCTGAGATTGATGCAGACGCCAGAAGACCTTTTTAGCGATGCCTATGCATATATCTTCATTATCTTTGCAGGACTTGGCTGCAACATCCTTTACAATATGTCAGCGGGAATCTTAAGAAGTGTGGGAGACAGCCGGACACCGCTGTATTTTCTGATATTTGCCACCGTGGTAAATATCGGAGTGGATTTCCTGTTTATATGCGCATTTAAAATGGGAGTCAGCGGAGCAGCATATGCAACCATCATGTCCCAGGGAATGGCGGGAGCGCTGTGTGTGGGGTATATTATGAAGAAGTTTAAGATCTTACATCTTCACAAAAAGGATTTCCGCATGGATTGGAAGATGACGGGGGAAATGTTTGGAATTGGGCTTCCTATGGCGTTTCAGTTTTCTGTAACGGCAGTAGGAGCCGTGATCCTTCAAAGGACGGTAAATGATTTCGGCGTCAATGTGGTAAGTGCTTACTCTGCTGCAAACAAGGTGGAAAATTTGATGGTACAGACATTTCAGACGCTTGGAATCGCAATGGCTACCTATTGTGCCCAGAATAAAGGAGCCGGGAATTATGACCGTGTGTTAAGAGGTGTGAGATCCGCATTTATTATGACGACCGTATGCGCCGTGTTTTCCGCGTTCATGAATATTCTGACTGGTCCGGTGCTTTTGCATATGTTTACGGATGAGATCACAGTGGAAACTATGAGAGCGGCGAAAACATATCTGTATTTCATGGCAGCAGGGTACTGGTGGTTCGCATTGCTGTTTCTTTACCGGAATGTCCTGCAGGGGGTTGGAAAATCAGTATTTCCGTTTTTTGCCGGAGTGTTGGAATTCATAGTTCGTTTATTGCTCTGTATGCTGGCCTTGAATATCGACCTGCCCGACTGGGAACGATATCTTATTGTATGCTTCGCGTCTCCCGGAGCATGGGTTGTGGCGGCAATTTTCCTGTTTATCCGATATCGGTTTTATGCGGGGGTGTTAAAGAGACACTGCCTTAAGGGAAATTGACGAAAATCGAAAAAACGATAAATTGGCGTCGGATAAATGGTGGAAAAGAAATTTGAAACAAAGTAGAATGGATATATCATAAGTCACCCGAAAGAGAAGGGTGGAAAAGGAGGGTATATATGAAAAAACGTGTTTTTGCCGCATTACTCGCGGCGGTACTGGGAGTTTCGTTACTTGTCGGCTGTGGAGGAGACAAAACCTCCGATGACGGGAAAAAGGACACAGCGGATCAGGGGAAAGTGGAAACCATCAGCATTTACCTGATGTCACCGAATGTAACGGATGGTGTGGATGAGGTTGAGAAGGCGATCAATGAATACATTGAGCCAAAGATCGGCGCAAATGTAGATATCACATTCATCAACCCCGGATCTTATCAGGATACGGTAGCGCAGATGGTAAGAACCGGTGATCCGCTTGATATCTGCTTCTTGTCGGAGACAAACCTGAGAAGCCTTGTTTCCCAGGAGGCTGTACATCCGCTGAACGACCTGATCGCCAAGTATGGCGATGGGATCATCGATGCAGTGGGCAAGCAGTTCGTGGAGGCAGCGTATATTAACGGCGAACTGTACGCAATTCCTTCCAAGAAGGATATGGCGCTTTGCAGAATGCTTGTTTATCGCAAGGATATTGCAGAAGAGTGCGGGGTTATTGATGCTCTGAATAACGCCAAGAGTATTTATGACCTGACGGATATCTACGCAAAGGTTGCTGAGAAGTATCCGGATATGGATATGTTTGGCGGTGCACCGAATGCACAGACCTTTGTGAGCTGGACATGGGATGCCCTTTCCGATTCCCTCGGTGTTTTGATGGATTATGGAAAGACATCTGAGGTTACAAATGTATTTGAGACAGACGAGTACATGAAGCTCTGCAAGCTGGTACGTACCTGGTACACAAACGGCTGGATCGACAGGGATATCGCCACCGGCACAGATTTCTGGAACAACCGTATCAAGGCCGGAAATACCTTTTCTGGTATGACATCCTATAAGCCCGGAAACGTTGAGACATGTTCCGCACAGGTTGGATATGAGTTGGGGTATGTCGTGCTGATGGATCCGCTTCGTTGCACATCGAATGTCATGAACGCGACGCTCAGCATTCCGGAATCTTCCAAGCATCCTGAGAAGGCAATGCAGTTCCTTAAACTGTGGTACACAGATCCTGTCGTTGCGAACCTGATCATCAACGGTGTGGAAGGAACACACTACAAGGTACTTGACGATGGAACTATCGATTATGTTGGAACTGCCGATACCTGCACCTATTACAATTACAGCATGGGTTGGATCATGGGCAACCAGTTTATCACACATGTATGGTCCGGTACAGATCCCAAGGTTTGGGAGCAGACCAATGAGTGGAACGAGACTGCGGTATCTTCGAAGGCATTCGGTTTCGCGTGGGATAATTCAGATTATCTGAATGAGGTTACTGCTTGTACCAATGTTCTTACAAAATACAGAGGCGACCTGGAGACGGGTACCATCGATCCGGAAGAGAACATCCCGAAACTGATCCAGGAGCTTAAGGATAATGGGATCGATAAGATCATCAAAGCAAAGCAGGAGCAGTTGAATAAATTCCTGGGGCAGTAAAGCATACTGAAACTAATGTAAAGTAAACAAAAGACAGGGCATCCTCCGGCATTATACGGACACAGCAGGGAAGAGAGGATGCCTGTTCTATCAGATGGTAGTGATTGCGATGAAAAGTATAAAGGCAGAACAGAAAAAAAAGAAAAGCTTTGCGCTGTATAAGAGGTATATTCCGATCTATTTATTGATGGCACCGGCGCTCATTTATCTGCTGATCAATAATTATCTTCCGATGATCGGTCTGCAGTTGGCATTCAAGCAATATTCTTTGAAAAAGGGAATTTTCGGGAGCAAATGGATCGGGCTGAAAAATTTCGAATTCCTTTTTGCAACGAAGGATGCGTGGGTCATTACCAGGAACACCGTGCTTTATAATATCGCGTTTATCATAATCGGGACGGTATTTTCCATCTTTATTGCATTGATGCTTTCTGAGCTGAAGAGAAAAAGAGCCATTAAACTGCACCAGACGGTTGTTCTTTTCCCGTATCTGATCTCCATTATTGTTGTGGCATACCTGGCAAATGCTTTTCTGGCAGGCGGGACAGGGCTTATCAATAAGGGAATTCTTGAGCCTTTGGGACATTCAGCAGTCTCGTGGTATGCGGAACCGAAATACTGGCCGGCGATTATTGTGATCGTATATTTGTGGAAGAATACCGGATACAATATCATTCTTTATCTGTGTACGATCAACGGAATCGATAAGGGATATTATGAGGCGGCTGCGATTGACGGGGCGGGCAGATGGCGTCAGTTCTGGAGTATTACGGTTCCGGCATTGAAGCCTACAGTCATTACACTGACACTGCTTGCAGTCGGAAGGATCTTTTATTCAGACTTCGGTCTGTTCTATCAGGTGCCGCTGAATTCCGGTTCTCTGATCGATGTTACGAATACGATCGACACCTATGTATACAGAGGCTTGATGGAGCTTGGAAATGTCGGAATGGCTTCCGCAGCAGGCTTCTATCAGTCAATCGTCGGATTTATTATCGTGCTGGCTGCAAACTTCGCGGTGAAGAAGATCAGCCCGGAAGACGCAATGTTTTAGGAGGTAATCATGGTAGGAAAAAAGAAAGGATTCTTTCCTGTATTTGTTCAGATCGTAATGGTCATAATGCTTATCGTATGCCTCTACCCGTTTGTGATCATGATCATGTCGTCTGTTTCATCGGAGAATTCCATTATGCAGAATGGATACAATGCCATTCCCAAGGAATTCGGCCTGCAGGCTTACGATTACCTGGTCAAACGATACATAATGGTGTTGCGGTCTTATGGAGTTACGATCCTGACTACTGCGATAGGAACAACGCTGGGACTTTTTATGAGCATCTTTCTTGCTTATGGGTTATCCATCAAGAAGCTGCCGGGGCGGTCTGTAATTGCATTCCTTGTGTTCTTTACGATGCTGTTCAGCGGCGGGACGGTTCCGACTTATATCATGTGGTCCCAATGGTTCCAGATAAAAAATACTATTTGGGCGCTTATCGTGCCACGACTGATGATTTCGGCATTTCAGGTGATCGTTATGAGGTCCTACTTCCAGGCAAATATACCGGAGGAGATAAAGGAAGCTGCCTGTATTGATGGTGCTAAGGAAGTAAAGATCTTATTTAAGATTGTGCTTCCCATGGCGATCCCGATTATCTGCACCATCGGCTTAATGATCGCGCTTGGTTATTGGAATGACTGGATGAACGGTCTTTATTACGTAACAGATTCAAAGTTGTTTAGCGTCCAGCAGCTTTTAAACAGGATTCTCGCGGATGCGCAATATCTGTCCCAAAATACAGACAGTGTGGAATTGTCCACGAATATTCCGTCAAACAGCTTAAAGATGGCGCTCGCTACGATCGGGGCACTTCCTGTTATGTGTCTGCTTCCGGTTTTCCAGAAGTATTACGTAAAGGGTATTACGATCGGCGCGGTAAAGGGCTAAGACCAAATGAAAGGAGAGTGTCGTCATGAAGGTAGGTTCGCAGCTTTATAATCTTGCAAAGTCGCCGCTTTCTATGGAAAGCAAATTAGAAGTCATCAAAACACTCGGCTATGACGCAGTGGAGCTTGCCGGGTTTAACGGAAAAGACTACCAGGGAATGGACGCAAAAACAGTGAGGGGAACGCTGGAGCGTCTTGGGCTTGAAGTAAATGGGGCGCATGTCCAGTACGGAAGGCTTAGTGACAGCATGGATCAGGTGATCTGCTATCACAAAGAGCTTGGCGTACATTGGATCGCGATTCCTCGACCCATGCCATATTTCCCGGAAGGGACAGATTTTTCTGTAATCCGGGCTGCAATGGAAGCATATCCGGCGGCGGAAGATTTTGATGATATTATCGGGAAAGTGAAGAAGTACGCAGAACAGCTCAGGGATGCCGGACTGGATCTTTATTACCATACACATGACCACGAATACATCCGAAAAAATGGCGTGAGACTGATCGACAGACTGCTGGATGAAACGGATGTAAAGCTTGAGGTGGATATCTGCTGGGCGACAAAGAATGGGGCGATGACCCCGGATGAATTGACTGCATTTGTGAAGGGACATGCAGACAGGATCGTCTGCCTGCATCTAAAGGGAAATGACAACAATGTATCCTGTCCCCTGGATCAGGGACAACTGGACTGCGGCTTCTATTATCATCTTGCCGAAGAGCTTGGTCACCCGTATACCATTGTGGAGGATGATACGCAGCTTCCGGATGCCATTACCGGTATCTGCAGGAGCATGATGGCGATTCAGCGGTTCCGGTCGGAGGACGCAGACTGAGATGGATACACAGATAGAGACAAGGTATGGAAGGATCCGGGGAGTCCGTGAGGACGGGTATCTGAAATTCCTGGGAATTCCGTATGCAAAACCACCAGTTGGAAATCTTCGCTTCCGCAGGCCGCAAAAACCGGAAAAATGGAATGGAATCCTGCCTTGTACCGACTTTGCACCAATTGCCATGCAGGAGCCGATGCAGGGAGATGGGATGTATGTGAAGGAGTTTTATTCGGATCCCCGATATCAGTATCCTTGCAGCGAAGATTGCCTTTATCTAAACATATGGGTGCCGGAGAACGGCGGGAAGCATCCCATTGCAATGTGGATCCATGGCGGAGGCTTCCACCACGGCTTCAGCGGTGAAGTGGAATTTGACGGAGCGGCCTATGCCAAAAGAGGTGTGATCCTCGTTACGGTCGCATATCGGTGCAATGTATTTGGCTTCCTGGCGTATTCCGGGCTGTCAGAAAAGGATCCGGAGGAAACTTTCGGAAATTATGGCCTGTATGACCAGATCGAGGCTCTTGACTGGATCTATGATAATATCGAGGCTTTTGGCGGAGATAGAGATAATATAACGGTTTTCGGGCAGAGTGCCGGAGCCATGAGTACCCAGGCGCTGATCTCCACAGAGCTTACCGGAAACCGGATCACAAAGGCGATCCTGCAGAGCGGAGGAGGTTACTGCTGCGGATATCCAATCGTGAATACGAGAGAAGAAGCAGAAAAAATCGGGCAGGAATTTGTGGACTTTCTGCATTTGAAGACAATCGATGAACTGTATGATATTTCGGCAGAAGAATTGCTGGAGAAATATCTGGAGTTTAAGGATCGGATGTTTTCAAAAACCGGGCCGATCGTGTTTCGCCCATGTATCGACGGAAAACTGTTAAAGGATAGCTTTGACGGATGTATCGAGAAAGGGATGATCAAAAAGATTCCTTACATGATCGGGAGTACCGAAAATGATATCGGTTCTGACGAGAAACAGGGATCAGAAACGTATCCCCGCTTGTATGAAGGTTGCAGGAAATTCAGCTTTGAGGTCGAGAGGCAGTGCGGGAAATCCGCGTATGTATATTATTTTACACACAGGCTTCCGGGAGACGAAGCCGGGGCATTCCACTCATCAGAGCTTTGGTATACATTCGGAACCCTGGACAGATGCTGGAGACCCTTTACAGAGGAGGACTACCGGCTTTCGGATCAGATGCTGGAATACTGGACCAATTTCATAAAGAACGGCGATCCCAATGGAAGCGTGCTTCCTGTATGGGATCTCTGCAGAAAAGAGAGAGACGCAGTAAAGATTTTTCATTGATAGGAGGGCATATGAAATCAGTAGAAGAGAGAATGAAAGTCGTAAAAGAGATAGTTGGAAGAAAAGGAGGTCTTCCAAGCTTCTGTAATCCGCTGAAAGCGGGAACACTGAAGAACAGAGATATCTGCGGCGTGATCACCGGATATACCGTTGAACTCGATAACTTAAGCTACAGAGGAATCTGGGTATCGACGATAGAGGACATAAGGCTTACGGTAGACGGAGAAGCGGTGTCGCAGGATATCATGGTACTGAAGGTCAAGGATATGAATCTTCCTCTCCGTGACCTTGGGGGACATACCGAGGTGTTTATCGGGGCTACCGATCCCTGCCGGATCCTCGTCTATAAGCTGGGAGGACTTGCCGCCGGGGAACATAAGGTTACGCTTACCATAACACGGAGGAATGACTTCGGGCATACGGTAGGAAACGGGACAGAAGGTTATGAGGAAGCCCTTGAATTTACACATCCGGGAACCATTACAGCAGAACAGACATATGTGCTTTGAGAAGAGGAGGTCAAAGGTGGATCGTTTAAAACATAGTGTTACATTATACGGCTTCGGCTCTGAATATATGCGCGGCGAGGAATCGCTGAAGGATATTTTAAAAAAAGTAAAAAAGATTGGTGCTGATGGATTTGAGATTGTCTCTCCACAGATGGTGGAAGGACATCCGAACCCCAGCGAGGAGTGGATCAAGAGGTTCATCGACATGTATCAGACATTGGAGATGACGCCGGTCTGCTACAGTATTTATGTAGATAACGGAAAGCATTACGGTCGTTTTATGACAGAGGATGAGCGTTTCCTTTGGACTGTCAATGAAATGGAGTATGCAAAGCGGATGGGATTTTCCATCGTCAGAAGCCAGGAAGGTCTTTTAGCAGGCACAATGGAGAAGCTTCTTCCATATGCCGAAGCGCTGGATCTGCACTTATCCGTAGAGCTTCATGGACCGCATACCCCAGAGTCCCCGGTATTTAAGGAGTTTGAAGAGCTTTATGACAGAGTCAAGTCCCCGCATCTTGGATTTGTTATGGACTTTTCATCGTTCCTGTCCGGCGCGCCGGCAACGGTTCTTAATGTGCTTCCGGATGACAGTTGCCATAAGGAGCTGCTCCACAAGATTCGCAGGCTGTACACCACAACCGAAATACCGGTGGAAGAATTGAATGAGATGATCCTTAAGGAAGGCGGAGACGAGGTGGATCTCTATATTGCAAAGGAGAAGCTTTATACCGGAAGGATGGGCAAGATGGGATCAGATTACTTCCGTACTCATCCGGATTACGAGGGATTCCGAAGATATCTCAAGTATTCCAGATATATGCACGGGAAATTCTTCCATGTGGATGAGAATCTGGTATCGGAAGGGATCGATTACCCCGGATTTATCAGGATCATGAAGGAAGAAAATTACCAGGGTTTTGTAGCGTCCGAATATGAAGGAGCAGGTTTGCGTCCAGGTCTTTCGCAGGTGGAGGAGATCGAAAGGCACATTAAGATGCTGGATAAGCTTTGGAACGAAAATTAAAGGATACTATGAATGAAAACAATAAAAAAGAAAAGGAGAGAGACACAATGGTTGACAAAATAAAAGTTGGTGTTGTAGGCTGCGGAGGAATCTGCAAAGGCACATATATGGACAATATGGTAAATAAGTTCGCAGTCATCGATGTGGTGGCATGCGCGGATAAGATTGAGTCACGTGCGAAATGGATGGAGGATCATTATCCCGGAGTGAAGGCTATGTCTGTGGATGAGCTGATGAATGATCCTGAGATCAAGATCGTTGTGAATCTGACTTACCCGGAGTCCCATGTGGAGATCACAAAGAAGGCATTGGAGCATGGAAAGCATGTCTATGTGGAGAAGATGATGGCTCCCACCTTTGCGGACGCGAAGATGCTCTATGACCTGGCGCAGGAAAAGGGACTGCTGTATACCACGGCACCGGATACCTTCCTGGGTGCATGGGAACAGAGTGCAAGAAAGTATATTGACGATGGGATCATCGGCAAGCCTGTTACGGTACATGCGCAGGTTTCCAGGCATTACAACCCGGAATCCCCGTTTTTTGACACGCTTCCGAAGCATTATTTCTTCCCGCTTCATTACGGCGGAGGATTCCCCTTCGATCTGGGCGGATATTATCTGCATGAGATGATCAATCTCTTTGGATCGATCAAGAGAGTGTCCGGCTTTGGCGGAAATATAAATCCCGTAAGGATATTTGAAAATCCGAAGCACCCGAAATACAAAGAGAATTTTGAGGTGAACACCCCCACCACCCTTCTTGCAGCGCTGGAGTTTGAAAACGGGATGTTCGGAACCTTTAATATTTCTTCAGATACCGCTACAAGCCATGCATTTAATGTGGGCGGCACCCAGGGGTATATGAAGCTTGGTGATCCGAATATGTTTACGGACACCTTGGTTGTCACCAGGGCCGGGGCAAATCCGGGGGGAGGGTCACAGACCAATGCGATTCCGGTACGAGGAGATGATCCCAATGATAACGACCGCCAGCAGATTGCGGAGTTTGTACCGGAACAGGCCGTACAGCTTCCGCTCCTCCATGGGTTCTATGAGCAGTCGCGCGGAGTAGGACTTGCGGATATGTGCTACGCGATATTAAATAACAGACGTCCACGTTGCCATGCCGATATCGGACTTCATGCGATCGAGGTGATCGAGGGCATTCAGATTTCCTGCAGAACCGGAAAGATCTATGAAATGACTACAAGGTGTGAACGTCCGGCACCACTCAGGACTTCGGCGTATTCTGTAACCTGTCAGGAAGCGGTATTGGATGACTGATTGGATGGTGAACAATATGGAAAGGAAATTCAGGATCGGGATCGTTGGCTGCGGCGGTATGGGCGGCGGCCATGCGATCGCCATAAAAAGCGGAACCGGAAATGCGATCTGGAAGGAAAACGATGAAAATGTAGCAGGCTTTGACAGTCCGATGACAACGGATATCGGTGCGTTCATGGAGCTCGCGGGGATCATGGATATTGATCCTGGGAGACAGGAATGGGCGCACGAACGGGACATGTATGTTTATGACAGCTACGAAGTGCTTCTTTCCGACGATACGGTAGACGCAGTTCTGATCGCCACACCGAATCATCTGCATAAGAGAATGGCGATTGCGGCTATGAGAGCCGGTAAGCATGTACTGTGTGAGAAGCCGGTCATGGTTACTTCGGAGGAGCTGCTGGAGGTAATGCAGGTCTCGAAGGAAACCGGAATGGTCTTTTATCCGAGGCAGAACCGGGAGTGGGATGAAGATTTTCTGATCATTAGGAAGATTTATGAGGAAAAGCTTCTGGGAGACACCTTTGATATCCAGTGCAGGATCATGGGATCCCGCGGGATACCCGGTGACTGGAGAGGCATAAAGGAATACGGCGGCGGCATGATGCTGGACTGGGGCGTTCATCTGATCGACCGGATCGTAAAAATGATACCGGAAAAGCTCACGCAGGTCTATTCGTCGATGAAAAACATCACCAACAAGGAATGCGAGGACATCGTCATGGTCCATTTGACATTTGAAAGCGGCCTGACGGTTCTCCTGGAGGTAGATACCTGCCACTTTGTCAATCTGCCGCTCTGGACGTTGTATGCGTCACAGGGTTCGGCAGTCATCGAGAACTGGAACCTGGACGGCTGCATGAAGAAGCTTCATAGCTGGGAGGATAAGGATGCCACACCAATTCTTGCGGGCGCGGGTCTGACGAAGACCATGGCTCCGCGAAAGGAGGATACGGTAGAGACACTGCCGCTTCCCAGGTTCGATTTCGACAGAAATGAGCTGTACAAGAACTTTTTCGAGACCTGCATCGGCAAGGCGGAACAAATCGTAACACAGGAGCATGCGCTTAAGGTGATGCGAATCATGGAAGCATGTTTTCGGTCAGCGCATGAAGGAATCACGGTCAAGGAGGGATTGGAATGAGTAAATTACCAATAGGTCTTCAGGTCTACGGAATAAGGGATCTTCTGGAAGACACCCCTGAGAGATTCGAAGAGGTGATGACAGAGGTAAAGAAGATAGGATATGATGGCGTTGAATTGGCTGGTCTGTACGGTCTGGATCCTGCTTATGTAAGAGATACCCTAAAAAAGATTGGTCTCATCCCCATCAGTGCGCATGTGGCATTTGCGGAGATGATGGACGATCTCGATGGAATCATAGAGGCTTACAAGACCATTGGAGTAAAATATCTTGTTATGCCCTACATGGCAGAGGAATATCGTCCGATACATCCGGAGGGATTTCAGATGTTCCTCCCGCTTCTCAATGATGTGGGTAAAAAAATCCACGAAGCAGGGCTGACCTTCTTATATCACAACCATGACTTTGAGTTTGTGAAGATAGACGGCGTATATGGATATGATAAGATGTTTGATGCCATTTCGCATGACTTCCTGCAGGCGGAGCTTGATACCTGCTGGTGCGACGTTGCGACAGGTCTCCCGGAGGACTTCATCAGAAAGTATACGGACCGCATACCGGTCGTTCACCTGAAGGATTACATCAAGAAGGGTGAAGTGAAGAACATGTACAAGCTGATCGGAATAGATTCGGAAGAAGAGAAGGAGAGCGATGGTTACTTTGGTTTCCGTCCGGTTGGCTTTGGACAGATGATCTGGGAGCCGATTCTGCAGGCTTCCATTGACGCAAATGCGGGGTGGGTCATTGTTGAGCAGGATGAGCATTATGATGTGCCCAGCCTGGAATGTGCCAGAAGAAGCCGGGAATATTTAAAGATCCTGGGATGGTAACAGTACAATATTGTGAGACGAGGGGTAGGGTGCAATCACCTTATCCCTTAACTTTTGTAGGCGAAAGGTTCCTGCAAATTCATTGTGGAATCCGATTGCTGTTCGTGATATAATGAAGAGAACCAGAGTCGGCAGACGAAGGTTTTCGCTACCCAAACGTAGCGAAGCGGAGTTCGGGTTTCCCGAAAAAGCACTTCCCGTTACCCAAACGAAAGAAAGGTGATTACCATGTGGATACTTTTTGCAATCGGGTCGGCGTTTTTTGCCGGCATTACATCGATTCTTGCCAAATGCGGTATTCGTAAGACGGATTCCGATGTGGCAACTGCGATTCGTACCGTTGTTGTATTGATCTTCTCGTGGCTGATGGTGTGGATCGTTGGATCAACATCTGCGATCACGACACTTAGTGCGAAAACATGGATATTCCTGATCCTGTCAGGATTTGCGACCGGAGCCTCGTGGTTGTGCTACTTCAAAGCTTTGCAGCTTGGCGATGTCAATAAAGTCGTCCCCATTGACAAATCCAGCACGGTACTGACGATTCTGCTGGCACTGATCTTCCTGGGAGAAGGAATCACCTGGCTGAAGGGGATTGCGGTCATCCTGATCGGTGTTGGTACCATTCTGATGATTGAGAAGAAAGAAGTCAAGGCCGAAAAAACAAGCGAAGGGAGCTGGCTGATCTATGCGGTTCTTTCCGCGGTGTTTGCCAGCCTGACCTCCATCCTTGGCAAGATCGGCATCGATGGCGTGGAATCCAACCTTGGCACGGCGATCCGTACCGGCGTGGTACTGGTTATGGCGTGGCTGATCGTTTTCATCAAGGGGAAGCAGCGCATGCTGCGGGAGGTTCCGAAGAAGGAGCTTGGCTTCATCTGCCTGTCCGGCCTGGCCACCGGCGGCTCGTGGCTCTGCTACTACAAGGCGCTGCAGGACGGCCTTGCCAGCGTAGTCGTACCCATTGACAAGCTGAGCATTTTGGTGTCCATTGGCTTTTCTGCGCTTGTGTTCAAGGAGCGGCTTTCAAGGAAAGCGGCTTTGGGGCTTCTTCTGATCGTGGCTGGCACGCTTTTCATGCTGATAAAAATACCAACATGATGTATATATAAGAAGAAATAGAGATACAAAGGAGAATGAAATGAAAGAGATCAAGCAAGCATTTTTAACCGGCGAGCGTGCTCTGTTTCAGGGGCAGCAGCTTCGCATTTTTGATACCATCTTTGCGGATGGCGAATCTCCGCTGAAGGAAAGCAGTAATATCGAGCTTTTCGGCAGCATGTTTAAGTGGAAGTACCCGCTGTGGTACGCAAAAGATATTACCGTTAAGAATTGCACCTGGTTTGAGATGGCACGGGCAGGCGTGTGGTACACGGATCGTATCCTTGTGGAAGATTCAGCCATTGAAGCGCCGAAGAATTTCCGCCGCTGTCATGATGTGACCCTTCGCAATGTGTCCTTTGCCAATGCGGCGGAGACATTTTGGAGCTGCGATGGCGTGAACCTGGAGCATGTGACCGCCAAGGGTGATTACTTTGCCATGAACAGCCGGAACATGGTGATCCGTGACCTGACCCTCTATGGGAACTATTCTTTTGATGGTGCCGGAAATGTTGAGATCCGCAATTCCCGGCTGCTTTCCAAGGACGCTTTCTGGAACAGTGAGAATGTAACGGTGTATGACTCCTTCATATCCGGCGAGTACCTGGGCTGGAATGCGAAGAACCTGACGCTTGTGAACTGCACCGTCGAGAGCCTTCAGGGAATGTGCTATATCGATAATCTGGTGATGAAGAACTGTCGTCTGCTGAACACAACACTGGCCTTTGAATATTCTACCGTGGACGCTGAGATCGTGGGAAAGGTGGACAGTGTACTGAATCCCACCGGCGGCGTGATCCGGGCGGATGAGATCGGCGAGTTGACCATTGAAAAGGATAAAGTCGATCCGGCTAAGACGAAGATCATCTGCAAGTAAGAGTTCCGGCATGGACGCGGGCTGAACTGTTACATAAATAAAAATGGAGGCGCAGTATGCATTACGATTTTGACAAGCTGATCAATAGAAGGGGTACGAACTCCCTGAAATGGGATGTGGCTAAGAACGAGCTTCCCATGTGGGTGGCGGATATGGACTTTGAGGCGGCGCCGGAGATCCGGGCAGCGATTCAGGCGAGAGCGGCGCACGGTGTGTTTGGCTATACAATCATACCGGAGGAATGGTATCAGGCATACCGGAACTGGTGGAAGGAGCGTCATGACTTCCCTCTGGAAACAGACTGGCTCATATTCTGTACCGGAATCGTCCCTGCCATCTCCAGCATCGTGCGGAAGCTGACGACATCGGCGGAAAAGGTTCTCGTGCTGACGCCGACTTATAATATCTTTTTTAACTCTATTCAGAATAATGGCCGGCAGGTAT
Organism: Paludibacteraceae bacterium; assembly: GCA_963628035.1. Classification (GTDB taxonomy): domain Bacteria; phylum Bacillota; class Clostridia; order Lachnospirales; family Lachnospiraceae; genus 14-2. Next base: position 13,237 of record CAVGED010000084.1, on the reverse strand, counting down.
TGGAGAGCCGGTTGAAATATGAGGAAGGGACATACCGGATCGACTATGAAGATCTGGAGCAGAAGCTGGCCGATCCCCAGACCACCATGATGATCTTCTGCAATCCTCACAACCCCATCGGGAAGATCTGGGACCGGGATACACTGGAACGAGTTGGGGAACTGTGCTTTAAGTATCATGTGATCGTGGTGTCGGATGAGATTCACTGCGACCTGACAGATCCCGGCTGCGCCTATATTCCCTTTGCTTCCGTATCGGAGCACTGCAGGGAGAACAGTATTACCTGCATGGCGCCGACGAAGGCTTTTAACCTGGCTGGGATTCAGACGGCGGCGGTGGCAGTTCCGAATCCGGTTCTTCGGCATAAGGTGTGGCGTGGACTGAATACCGACGAGGTGGCCGAACCAAATGCGTTTGCGATAGACGCGGCTGTTGCGGCTTTTACCAAGGGCGCAGAGTGGCTGGACGAGCTGCGGGCATATATCCGGGACAACAAACAGTTGGTGATGGAATATGTCAATAAGCAGATTCCGCAGATCGAAGTAGTTCCGTCCCAGGCGACCTATCTGCTCTGGCTCTACTGCGGCGATATCACGGGCTTTGATGAAGGGGCAGCCGATTTCATTCGTGAGAAAACCGGCCTGTATCTGTCGGGCGGGACGCAATATGGCGCAGGCGGCGAGGATTTCCTTCGGATGAATATTGCATGCCCGCGTGCGGTGCTGGAGGATGGCCTTCATAGATTGAAGGAGGGAATAACATGCTACTACGAGGGATATACAACCTTTAAGACGGAAGAATTGTAATTGTGCAGACGGTATCTGCACAAAGAAAAGGTGTAACGATCTGTTGCACTTCTACGACGTGAGGATATAGAAAAGAATCACCGGGAAAAGTCTGAATTAGACTAATCCCGGTGTTTTTTTTGTCCTTGCTACGCCGATCGCTTGTTTTTTGAAATACTTCGTTATCTGTCCGTGGCAAAAAAGTCACGGCTTTTTTTCGTAGAGTTTGACACTCTCTGTTTTTTTGCTTTTCGCAGTCAGAGAAGCAGTCGGAAAAATATCGGTTATTCGCTAAAATATATATGCCCGATATGGGTCAAAAATAGTTTCGGAGGTTTCAAAATGAGAAAAGGCGAAAATATCTTCAAGCGAAAGGACGGACGATGGGAAGCACGGTATATCAAGGGCTACGAGCTGTCCGGTAAGATCAAGTACGGTTTTTGCTACGGCAGAACCTACAAGGAAGCAAAGGAAAAGGTAACAAAATGCAAGGCGGCAATCGCCAGTGGTAAGCCTGTGCCAACGGCAGGAACACGCCACCGTTTTGCATACTATTGCGATGAGTGGCTGGAGCTTCGGAAAAGCAAGATAAGGGAGTCAACCTACATTAAATATGCCACCGTGATAGAAAAGCATATTAAGCCGAAGCTCGGCGGCTGCTATCCCCTTGGAATCACAACCGACGTGGTGGAGGATTTTTCAAAGGAGCTGCTTTTTGAGGATGAGCTTGCCGTAAAGTCGGTTCACGATATTCTGGTGGTTCTCCACGGCATTCTGAAATATACCGCTGCGCTTTTCCCGGGAGTCTTCCCGGTCGTGGAAATCAACTACCCGAAGGAAAGCCGCAAAGAAATGCGGGTGCTTTCCCGTGAGGAACAAGAACGGTTTGTCAAATATCTGCTGACGGATACGGACGCCTGCAAATTCGGGGTGCTGCTGGCGCTTTTCACCGGAGTGCGTATCGGGGAGCTGTGCGCTCTTAAATGGGAGAGCATCAATATCCGTGAGCAGACGATCCGTATCGAGGCAACCCTGCAGCGCCTGCATGACACCGCAATGGAGGGGGAGAGCCGCACACGAATCGTAATCGGTGCGCCGAAAAGCGACACTTCTGCCCGAACGATCCCCATGACGGAGTATGCTGCCGGGCTCTGCCGTAAAATGGAGGTCAAAAATGCCGGGACATATGTCCTTACCGGCAATGAGAGCTATATGGAACCCCGTGCACTGCAATACCGTCTTGAAAAATACACCCGCGCGTGCGGCTTAGAGGGAGTTCATGCGCATACACTCAGACACACATTTGCGACCAGAGCCGTGGTGGTCGGCTTCGAGATAAAATCGCTGTCCGAGGTACTTGGACACGCAACAACAACGATTGCATTGGAGCGCTATGTCCATTCCTCAATGGAACTCAAACGCTCCAATATGGACAAGCTGGCGGCGGTGGGACTGTGACATTCGTGGCCGGATTTTTTATTATCCGCAGTCAGATTTCTTTGAATTTTATGGGTATGTAAGAGTTTCGAGCGTGGATCAGAATGAAGAACGACAGATGATCGCATTAGCGGAGCAAAATGTTCCGAAGGAAAATATAAAAAAACGGCAGACTCCCCGGCGTTCATGTTAAACAATCAACAATAATGCGGATATCAAAAAATCTCTATCAAAAATAAAGATAATTTGCCATCGGAATCTTGCTTTTTGAATACCGAAAATTTATAATGTTCTTATAGAAAACTGGATTTTAAAATACTTGTATTGATTTTGAAATCTCTGTATCCGAATCGAAACAGAAGGACGAGACATACACCATGCCAAAGAGAAAATGGAACCTGAATACCATTTACATATCCGAACGACTGCAGGAGTGCTTCCGCCCAATCTCCCGCTGCGCACTGACGACGGTGGTCGCACCCATGGGATATGGAAAGACCACGGCAGTGAACCGGTATCTCTCGGAACGAATGAAGGCGGAGGACGCGGCGATCATCCGAATCAACATTTACTCAGATAATCTTGCAATCTTTTGGAAGAGTGTCCAGGAGGCGTTTTCCCGCGCCGGTCTGGAATTCCTGCGCGACTATGCCTGCCCCTCTGACAGAGCAGGTGCAGGTCTGATGGCAGATGACCTCTGTCATGCACTGGCCGGACAGAAGCGCTATTACATTTTTATCGATGATCTTCATCTGCTGACCGATAGCCGTGTGGTTGATTTTATCTGCATTCTTGCTGGCAGATTGCCGGAAAACGTGCATCTGATTGCGGCGAGCCGGGATCGCTTCCTGCCGGGGAGCGAGGTGATCCGGCTGGGCGGGAGAGTGTATCAGCTCGGTGTGGAGCATCTGCGCCTGAACCACACGGAGCTTTCTGTCTATGCACATCGCTGCGGAGTCGATCTGAGTGATGAACAGATCGAAGTCCTTCTGCACTCCACCGAGGGCTGGTTTTCTGCGGTCTATCTGAACCTGTGCACCTTCTCGGAACGCGGGGAACTGCCCGGCAGCAGTTCAGATATCTACGAGATGTTTTCCGCAGCGATGCTCGATCCGCTGCCGGCGAAGCGGCGGGAATTCATCGCAGTCATGGGGCTTGCTGATGAATTTACGGAGGAGATGGCACAGTTTATTACCGAAAATGAAAATACGGGCAGTTTCCTGACTTTTATGACGGAGCATAATGCCTTTGTCAACCGTCAGCCCGATGGCGAGACACTTCGCTTTCACCACATGATGAAGGTGTGCGCCGAGCAGGCGTTTTCTGCACTGAAACCGGAGAAACAGCGTCTCTACCGGGAACGCTACGGGAAGTGGTATGAATCCCACGGACAGTTTTTGTATGCCCTGGCATCTTATGAGAGAGGCGAAAACTATGACGCAGCATTGCGCGTGATCCAGAATGATGCGGGAATCCTGCTGGCGTCGTTGAAGCCGGAGGACGTTCTGGAACTTCTGGCGCAGTGCCCGCGGTCTGTGCTGAAGGAGCACCCACTGGCGATCCTCGTACTGATGCGCAGAATGTTTACCTGGCGGCAGATCCCCAAGATGATGGAACTGAAATCTATTTTGATGGATTCCATTCAGGAACACCGGGAGATGTCTGAAGAGGAACGGGGCAATCTGCTTGGCGAATGTGATCTCATCATGAGCTTCCTTATGTATAATGATATCTCACAGATGAGCCGTCTGCACCGCAGTGCTTGCGCGCAGATGTCCCGCCCGGCGATTAGTATCCGCAATGAAGGAAGCTGGACCTTCGGCTCCCCGTCGGTGCTGATGATGTTTCACCGGGAGCCGGGGCTGCTTTCCAGAGAACTCGCGGAAATAGACGAATGTATGCCGTATTACTATAAGGTCACGAATGGACATGGACAGGGCGCGGAAATGATCATGGATGCCGAGGCTGCGTTTATGCAGGGGAGACTCGCGGATGCCCAGATCCTGTTGGAACGTGCCCATGCAGGGATCAGCGAAAACAGGCAGGAGAATATGGCGCTTTGCTGCGACTTCCTTGCCCGCAGGCTTTCGCTTCTGATTGATATTGAAGAGAACTACGATCTGGCGCAAAAACGTAAAGAACTCATGGCGCAGCACGATATGATGTGGATTAATATTTTTAACAGCACATGCGCATATTATTACGCGCTGCTGGGACGGACGGAGCAGATTCCCGCCCTGTTTGGAGAACACGCATTGTCCTCCGTCAACTTCCTGGCGCCCTGCAGACCTATGATGGAGATGATTGAAAATCAGGTCTATCTCGCACAGGGAGCATACGCGAAGGTGATCGGACGAAGCGAGGGGCTGCTTAGCATGTGCGACAGGCATCACTATGCGCTTGTCGCGCTGCATATCCGTATTCAGACCGCAGCCGCCTATGAGATGCTTGGCAAACGGCAGGAGGCGTGGACACTGTTAAATCAGGCAATCCGGGATGCCATACCGGACAATCTTTTCATGCCCTTCGTCGAGAACTACCGCTATCTGAGGCAACTGCTGGTATGCCGCTCGGATGGAGAGACAGATGGCGTCATAGGCCGGACTGCCGGACCTGGAGAGGCAGATGGCTTCGTAGGCCGGGTCGCCAGAGTTGGAGAGACAGGTGACTTCATGGGCCGGATCACCGTGCTGGGCGAGGCATACGAGACGCGCTGCGGGCTGCTGCGGGAAGAGGAATCCTGCCCGGCAGCTTTGAAGGAACTGACGGTGCGGGAACGGGAGATCGTCAGGCTGATCGCAGAGCACCTGACTAACCGGGAGATTGCAAAGAAGCTGTATCTCTCAGAGGGAACTGTGAAGCAATACATCAATCAGATCTATGCTAAGCTTCAGATTGTGGGGGACACACGGACGAAGCGAAAGCAGCTTCTGGAGCTGACCGGACACAACCCCTAACCTTTGGTTAATATTTATATTTTAAAATCCACGGTACACTGATGATGTACGGTGGATTTTTTTGACAATAGAAGGCTCGCGAAGTGTACTTTCTATTGCTACTTATTGGGAAAGGATGGAAAAATGATGAACAATTGGAAAAAAGGACTGGCACTGCTGCTGATTACTGCACTTGGTATGGGACTGACTGCCTGCGGCGGTTCGCAGGATTCGGATGACACGGCGGGAGAAGATTGGCGTACCTCAGGTGTGGTTTTCGACCATGGCACGATCACACGGAATGGCGAAGACGTAGAGGTCTGTGTCTGTGTCCATGAGGATGGAGCGACGTTCTATTATGATGATGCTACCCAGATCTATTATGACGAGGTGGAATATCCCATGACGATAGAGGATGCGCAGTCCGCGTATGGCGGTACATTTTTCGATGACCTCAACGACGACGGGCAGAGTGATGTGCGCATGGACTTCTATTTCGACGATGACTCGGAAACTACGCTGGTGTGGTACTGGGATTCCGAGGACGGATATGTGTTCCAGCCGGATGAATCCTCTGTTACGGTATCCGGAAGCGAAAATGAGCCGGATGTTGCCTATTTTTTGAGCAAGGGAATCGAAATTAATGCAGTTATGGATGCTGGAACATACCTGCTTGAAGACGGTGTAGCCAGTTACCACGCCCTCGGCGATGACTATACAGTCGGCGATGCCTACTGGGAAGTGACGAAGGTAGGCGACTACACCCATGACGGCATACGTGAGATCGAGTTTAATGCAATCTGCTATCTGCCAGAGGATTCCATCCCGGACTTCACCACGGAGTATACCTCCTGGGTCAACGGGGAACTGTATGATTACTATACCGGCATGTGGTTTACGGCCGCAACGGCTTACCAGAACACCGGACGGGCAGACAATCACTATCTTCACACCGTGGAGTGGAACGGCCAGAGCTATGATATCGAGTTCTTCTATTCCACAAACTGGGAGAGAACCGGCGATTGGAACAACGTACTGACGAAGAGCTACATTGTCTACATGCCCGAAGACTATGACGGCCTGATCTTTGCCGCTGAAGCCCAGGCGGATAATTACCGGGATACCGCGAAGCGTGCACAGCTTGAGAGTATCTGCCCCGAAGCGGAGCTTCTGAACTGTGACACCATCGACCCGTACAGCAGCCTTTACTTCAGCATTTGCGGCTAAGTAGACAGGCTGAAAGCTGATCTTGTAAGTCGAGAGGAGTGAGTGTATGCCCTTGTGGATAGCTGTTCTTATTTTTATATTGTCAGTGGCAGGAGTTATTACTGCGTCCATCTGCTTAAGACAAAAAAAGGCTGCGAGGATCATTCTTACAGTAATATGTGTGTTCATAATGATCCTCAGTGTGATCTATATAGGCTCTTTCGGCGTGCTTATTGGCAATCTCTTCCTCTATTGACAACACCCCCCCAAATTGCCTACAATAGTTAGCAAAGGGAGGGCCACAATGAATAATATTATTGAAATCAACCACCTATACAAGACCTTCGGCGAAGTCAAAGCCGTGCAGGACTTAAGCTTTCGCGTCAAGGAGGGCGAACTGTTCGCATTCCTGGGTGTTAATGGCGCGGGAAAATCTACGACCATCAATATCTTATGCGGCCAGCTGGCTAAGGACAGCGGCTCGGTTGCCATATGCGGGGCAGACCCGGATCAGAATCCCGATGCGGTGCGCCGCAGTCTGGGCGTTCTGTTCCAATCTCCTGATGGTACAGGATAAGGTCAGCGGCGCACGTCATGACCTGACGATTGCACCCTTAAAGCCGGCGGTTCTGGCGTTGAGCTACTATCTCTCTACGCTGCTCACCACACTCATCATCTGCCTTGCGGCAACCGGGGTCTGCCTGGGGTATCTGGCCGCGGTTGGCTGGTATCTGACTGTGGGAGATGTGGCCGCACTTCTTCTCGATGTAGTTTTGCTGGTACTGTTTGGCACAGCACTGTCATCCTGCATTATTTTCCCATTGTCCACCAGCGGGCAGGCCAGCGCCGTGGGAACCATCGTCAGCGCAGGTTACGGATTTATCTGCGGCGCATATATGCCTATCTCTAATTTCTCCGATGGGCTTCAGAAGGTCATATCCTTCCTGCCGGGCACTTATGGCACCAGCCTGCTGCGCAATCATGCCATGCGCGGTGTGTTTGAGGAGATGCTTGATCTGGGATTTCCTAAGGAAGTCGTGGAGAGTATTCGCGACAGCGTAGACTGCAACCTGTATTTCTTTGATAACAAGGTCGAGACCAGCATAATGTATCTCATCATGGTGGGTGTGGTTGTTCTGCTCGTTGGTCTGTATGTGGTGCTGAACCGGGTTCGTGACGAAAAATGAGACAGAATTGGGCAGTATTGCCAGCAATAGCGGAAAAATTGCCGATGCCGCCGAGCTCTACAGCGCAAAGTATTATTAAAAAATGCCATAAAACAGTGCGATAAAACGCCTGAAATTCTCCTTGACTACTTTAGCATATTGCAGTAGAATAGCAACAAAGTTTTTTAACAGATAAACAAGGAGGAAAAGATTATGAAAAAAGCAGTAAGTATGTTCTTGGCACTTGTACTTGTGGCTGCATCCTTGACAGGCTGTGGCGCGAAGGAAAATGTTACCGGTAATGGCGGCAGCACAGAGAAAGTATTTAAGATCGGAGGTATCGGACCCACCACAGGTGAGGTTTCCATTTATGGCAATGCGGTGAAGAACGGTGCACAGATTGCGGTAGACGAGATCAATGAAGCCGGTGGTATCAACGGCATTAAGATTGAATATAAGTTCCAGGATGACGAGGGAAATGCCGAGAAGGCCGTTAATGCATATAATACATTGAAGGACTGGGGCATGCAGGCGTTGATGGGCGCTGTGACCAGCACACCGTGTGTTGAGGTGGCGGATCGCACAGCCGAAGACGGAATGTTCCAGATCACACCATCCGGATCTTCCATGGACTGCATCAAGAATGATAACGTATTCCAGGTTTGCTTCACAGATCCGAACCAGGGTCTGAAGTCTGCACAGTATATCGGTCAGGCAGGACTGGCGAAGAAGGTCGCTGTTATCTATGACAGCTCAGATACATATTCTTCCGGTATTGCAGAGGCATTTGTGGCGGAGGCAAAGAACCAGCCCTTCGAGGTTGTTGCCAATGAACCCTTTACTGAGGCTACGAAGACAGACTTTACCGTACAGTTGCAGAAGGCAAAGGACAGCGGAGCAGATATGGTATTCCTGCCGATCTACTATCAGGAGGCTGCTCTGATCATTCAGCAGGCCGATAAGATCAACTATAAGCCGGTGTTCTGCGGCGGCGATGGACTGGACGGACTTCTCGGTGTTGATAACTTCGATAAGTCTCTGGCAGAGGGAATTATTCTTCTGACACCGTTTATCGCAGATGCAGAGGATGAGAAAACGCAGAATTTCGTTAAGACATACAAAGAGAAGTACGGAGATGTTCCGAATCAGTTTGCGGCAGATGCATACGATGCGATTTATATCATCAAGGCAGCGATTGAAGAAGCCGGTGTAACTCCGGATATGAAGGTTGCCGATATTGGTGCTAAGCTGAAGGAGGCAATGACGAAGATTACGGTAACGGGTCTTACAGGTGAGAATATGACCTGGGAAGCAGAAGGAACCGTAAATAAAACTCCACATGCTGTAAAAATTGTTGACGGAGCTTATCAGGCGATGTAAAATATATAGTAAGGAAAGAGCAAAGGGGCTGCTTTTTAGCAGCCCTTTTTGAAAATTACGAGGTGAAAACATGGGATTCTTATCTTATCTGATCAACGGCATCAGTCTGGGGAGTGTGTATGCACTGATCGCATTAGGGTATACCATGGTATATGGAATTGCCAAGATGCTGAATTTTGCCCACGGTGATGTTATCATGATCGGCAGCTATGTGGTGTTTACAGCTGTCAGTGTGATGAATATGCCAACAGGAATCGGAATTATCCTTGCGGTGGTGGTATGTACGGTACTCGGCGTTCTGATCGAGAGGATTGCATATAAGCCGCTGCGTGGGGCAACGCCGCTGGCGGTTCTGATCACTGCCATCGGTGTCAGCTATTTTCTGCAGAATGCGGCGCTTCTGATATTTGGGTCGAATGCAAAATCATTTACATCCGTGGTTACAATTCCGCCGCTGAAGCTGGCGGGCGGGGCACTGGTGATCACCGGCGAGGCCATGGTTACCATTGTGGCCTGTATTCTGATCGTGATCGGATTGAGCTGCTTTGTGAAGTATACCAAGTCGGGGCGTGCCATGCTGGCGGTCTCGGAGGACAGGCAGGCGGCGCAGCTGATGGGCGTGAACGTGAATGCTACCATTGCGTTGACCTTTGCCATCGGTTCTGCACTGGCGGCGATTGCTGGTGTGCTGTTGTGCTCGGCCTATCCGAATCTGAACCCGTATACCGGTGCCATGCCGGGTATTAAGGCATTTACGGCAGCCGTGTTCGGCGGTATCGGTTCCATTCCGGGAGCCATGCTGGGCGGTATTTTGCTGGGCGTGATCGAGAACCTGAGCAAAGCGTATATCTCCTCGCAGTTGTCGGATGCCATTGTTTTCGCTGTGTTGATCCTTTTGCTGTTGGTGAAGCCTACCGGTATTCTCGGTAAGAAGATCAGCGAGAAAGTGTAGGTGCCGCAATGAAGAGATTGAAGAATTTATCCAAAACGACAAAAAGTAATTTTATTACATATGCAATGATCGTGGCTGCATTTATTCTGGTGCAGATACTGATCCTGACCGGCAGTTTGTCCAGTCAGATGCAGGGACTTCTGGTTCCTCTCTGTATATATTCCATTCTGGCAGTGTCGCTGAATCTCACCGTAGGTATTCTGGGCGAGCTGAGTCTTGGACATGCCGGATTTATGTGCGTCGGAGCTTTCTCCGGTTCCATCTTCTCTGTCTGCATGAAGGGTGTGATCGCCAGCGATGGATTGCGGTTTTTCCTGGCGCTGCTCATAGGAGCGGCTGTGGCCGGTATTTTCGGTATTCTTATCGGAATCCCGGTGCTGCGTCTTCGCGGTGATTATCTGGCAATCGTTACATTGGCTTTTGGCGAGATCATCAAGACGGTCATCAATGCGGTGTACATGGGAAAGGATTCGAAAGGATTTCATTTTTCCCTGGAGAACGTGATGGCTCTGAACCTGGAGCCGGATGGACAGGTGATTATCAAGGGAGCCCAGGGAATCTCCGGAACCCCGAAGGACTCTACCTTTACCATCGGTGTGATCCTGCTGCTGATAACGCTGGTGATCGTTTTAAACCTGATCGATTCCAGAGGAGGCCGCGCCATCATGGCGATTCGTGATAACCGGATCGCAGCGGAATCTGTGGGTATCAATATTACGAAGTATAAGATCATGGCATTTTCCATCTCGGCGGCGTTGGCCGGACTGGCAGGAGTATTGTATTCCCACAATCTCTCAACCCTTACGGCAACCTCCAAGAACTTTGGCTATAACCAGTCTATCATGATCCTGGTATTTGTGGTGCTGGGCGGCATGGGTAATATCCGCGGTTCGGTTATCTCGGCTGTGATCCTGACATTATTGCCGGAGTTACTGCGTGGACTGCAGGATTACCGTATGCTGATCTACTCCATCGTATTGATCGCTATGATGATATTCAACTGGAGCCCGAAGATCAAGGTATGGCGTGAGAGCCACCCCTTCTTCAAGAAAAAGAATCAAAAGGAGGAGGCTTAAGCTATGGCATTATTAGAGGTAAAGAATCTGGGTATCTCCTTCGGGGGACTTCGGGCGGTAGACGCCTTCAACGTCAACATTGAGAAGGGGCAGCTCTATGGCCTGATCGGACCAAACGGAGCGGGCAAGACGACGGTATTTAATATGCTTACCGGAGTGTATAAGCCCAGCGACGGCACGATCCTCTTAGACGGGAAGAATATTACCGGAAAGAAGACGATTGACATTAACAAGGCCGGTGTTGCACGTACCTTCCAGAATATCCGGCTGTTCAAGGAGCTGTCTGTGCTGGATAATGTGAAGGTCGGTTTACATAACGGACATTCCTATTCCACAATCGCAGGGATTCTGCGGCTTCCCAGTTATTTTAAGACAGAGAAGGTCATGAATGAACGTGCGATGGAGCTGTTGAAGGTGTTTGACCTGGATGGCGAGGCCGATTATCTGGCGTCCAACCTCCCTTACGGAAAACAGCGTAAGCTGGAGATCGCAAGAGCACTTGCCACGGAACCGAAGCTGCTGCTTCTGGATGAGCCGGCAGCGGGCATGAACCCGAATGAGACCCAGGAGTTGATGGACACCATCCGTTTTGTGAGGGATGAGTTCGATATGACAATACTTCTGATCGAGCACGATATGAAGCTGGTGTCCGGAATCTGTGAGGAATTGACGGTTCTGAATTTCGGCCAGGTATTGGCCCAGGGCAAGACCAGCGCCGTATTGAACGATCCTGATGTTATCAAGGCTTATCTGGGAGAGTAGGAGGAGAGATCCATGGCAATGCTTGAGATAAAAGATTTGGAAGTGTTTTACGGAGTGATCCAGGCGATCAAGGGCATTTCCTTCGAAGTAAATGAAGGAGAGGTCATTGCTCTGATTGGTGCGAACGGAGCAGGTAAAACCACGATTTTGCAGACCATTACCGGAATGATCCCTGCGAAGCATGGAAGCATTCTGTTTGAGGGAACCGATATCACCAAGATCCCCGGACATAAGATCGTTCCTATGGGGATGGCGCATGTGCCGGAAGGAAGACGTGTGTTTGCGCAGCTTTCCGTGCTGGATAACCTGAAGCTTGGCGCTTATACCAGAAAGGATAAGGCAGAGATCCAGGAGACGCTTAAGATGGTATATGAGCGTTTTCCGCGTCTGGAGGAGCGCAAGAATCAGATGGCCGGAACCCTAAGCGGTGGGGAACAGCAGATGCTGGCCATGGGTCGTGCGCTGATGTCGAAGCCCAGGATCATCCTGATGGATGAGCCGTCCATGGGCTTATCCCCCATTTTCGTGACAGAGATTTTCGACATTATCAAGGAGATTTCTGCCGGCGGAACCACGGTACTGCTGGTGGAGCAGAATGCGAAGAAGGCATTATCCATCGCAAACCGTGCCTATGTATTGGAGACGGGAAAGATCGTTCTTTCCGGTGATGCGAATGTACTGATGAATGACGAATCTGTAAAAAAAGCATATTTGGGAGAGTAGGTGTCGGGATGAAGAAGATTGTAATTACGATTGCAAGAAGCTATGGAAGCGGTGGCAGAACGCTTGGAAAGCTGTTGGCGAAGGATCTGGGGATTCCCTGTTACGATCAGGAGCTGGTTCGTATGGCGTCCGATGAGAGCGGCATCAACATCGCGCTGTTTGGCGAGGCGGATGAGACCAAGAAGGGTATTTCCCTGTTTACGGGGAGCAAGCCCTATGACGGGAAGGTTCTCTCGCCGGAGAGCTCTGATTATACCTCCAGGGATAATCTTTTCGCACTGCAGGCAGAGATTATCAAGAAGCTGGCGGATAAGGAATCCTGCATCATTATCGGAAGATGTGCAGACTTCGTGCTGAAAGACCGGGACGACGTGTTGAGGCTCTTCTTCTATGCACCCATGGAGGATTGCCTGCTGCGTGCGAAGGAGGTTTCCGGCGAGCCGGAAAAGGAGCTGCAGAAAAAGATCCATCGCATCGACAAGTATCGCGCGGCTTATCATAAGTATTACACCGGAAGAGAATGGAATGATACAAGAAATTATGACTTCTGTTTAAATACGGCTTCCATGAGCTACGAGAAGCTGATCGAGGTCGTGAAGTCTTATATGGAGATTTCCGGAAAAATATAAATAGCGAGATTTCATTACGATTCAATTCGGAGCAGTTCCAGTGCGTGGGGCTGCTCTTTTCGTAGGGGTAAAAAATTCTGTGAAAAATTTTAAAAAAGGGGGTTGACATTTTGAGGCAAGTGTAATACAACCTGACTTTTGCAGTTGTAAAGGTGATAAATCCCCGTCAGGCCCTGTATTTATGG
>CAVGED010000083.1:0-15056 GCA_963628035.1 Paludibacteraceae bacterium | reverse complement strand
AAAAAGGACTCTCAGAGGCAGCATAAATAAAGGCCTAAAGATTCCGAGAGTCTATAGTAATCATAAGGAGGAAGACAGACTATGAAAGGAAGATTAAATCGAAGGATTGCTTTCCTTATCGGAATTGCGGCTTTTGTTATAGCAGTTGCCGGAGTTACTGCCGGTCTGTTGTACAAGAACGCGCATAAGAAGCCGGTGGACAAGCCGGAGCAAGAGTACGAATACAATATCTATCATGGACAGGCGAAGAATCTGGGGGATTATGATGATGTCGGTGTCATGATTATGGATTGCGACAAGGAAGAGGATCTGGCCGGGCTGGTGGGTGCAAGCGTTACGCATCGACCGGGAAAATATGTGCAGGGGGAAGGAGCACTTGCAGTCAAAAGCTTTTTGAGCATCAACTCCGTTGTCTCGGCGCAGTTTGCCGAAAAAGATATCTCTGCGTACGCAGATAAGAGCATTCATGTATCGATGTACGTCAGCGATCCGGATTTTTTTGGTAACGGAGAGTGGATTTTCGAGCTGACAAGCTCCGGAATCTATGATGAGGACGAGCTGTGTTGGATTGTTTCACCGACGGTGATGAAATCAGGCTGGAATGAACTCTATCTGGGAATGGAGGATGCGGGGATTACCGGAAATCCGGATTTGTCCAAATTGAATTATTTCCGTACTTATACACCAGATGGGCAGACCGGTCTCGAGGTTTTCATCGATAACGTGTATGCAACCGATACGCCCGGTATGTCGCTGGGACGATCTGCGGAGGAAAGAATCAATGCCTCCACAAAGCCCGGAATGCTGATGGATTGCGATACACTGGCTGGCATTTCCTCCGGAGGCACGATGCAGCTCTCCACGACAGAAGGAGAGTATAAGGAAGGAAAGGGAGCGATCATTGTCTCGAATCCAGACGTCGTTTGGGTCATGGCAAACCTGAAACCGGCCGACCTAAGCTCCTGCAATGGTGGAAAACTGTCATTCTGGGCCTATGTAAATGATGCGGCGTATGTAAAGAATGCCGACATGTGTTTAGAGATCAGCAGTAGCGGAACCTGTGATAAAAATGAGATGTGCTGGGCATTTTCCGGGGAGATTTTTAAAACGGGCTGGAATCATGTCGAGCTTGATTTCCCGTCAAGTATTGTAACGGAGGACGGCATCGATCTTAAAAATGTGAATTTCCTGCGCCTGTTCGCAACAAACGGTGATAAGAATCTGATTGTGATTCTGGATGAGTTTAAAGTAAAGGCGCCGCAGAAAAGGACACCGGGCGACGGGATGATCCTAAGCTGTGACGACACAGATAACCTGCGTGTTACTTCTTTCAATACCTGGAGTCTTACGAAGAATGCAGATGAGCATAAGGAAGGAACAGGAGCATTTAAGAGTGTTGGAGCCGAGACAGTTTTGTGGGATGTCCATATGGATGAGCTTGTGGATATATCAGGGTATGCTGATGGCGGAATTTCATTGTGGCTCTATGTGAGTGACCCATCAAAGATTAAATCAACGGTTAATGTAGAGCTCGGCAGTGCCGGCACGTTTGATATCGATGAATATGAATGGTGGGTAGGTGATCTCCACGAAGGCTGGAATCAGATGACACTTCTATTCGAGAATGCATCGGTAAGCGGAACACCGGATTTGTCAGGCATCAACCATTTCCGGATCTTCGGAGAATTCAGCGGGGAGATCACAGCTTTTCTTGACAGTGTTAAGGCAGTGAAGCTCGAGAAGAAGGCACCGATTCCCGGTATGATCCTTGATTGTGATGATCGTGCCAATATTAAGGAACTAGGGTCAGAAAGCAATGTGCTCTTCACAAGCGCGGCAGGCGAATATAAGCAGGGCAGCGGTGCATTAAAGAGCATTGGAAAAGGTCAACTGCGCGCTTATGCGGTATTAAAGGATGCGGTTGATCTTACGGATTATAAAAACGGAGCTCTTTCCTTCTGGGCATATTTAGGAGATGAGAAGGATTATGATTCTTCAACGATGATTGTTGAGCTTACAAGCTCCGGAGCAGCGGACAAGAATGAGCTGAGTTGGACCGTTCGTCTCAACACTCTGCAGTTTAATGCCTGGAACGAAATTAAGTTGAATTTTGCAAATGCAGTGAAATTTGGAGGCGATATTGATTTTTCAAAGGTTAATTTCTTCCGTGTTTATATGGATAAGGCGGAGACAAGTGATAATGCCTTGCTGATCCTTGATGATGTTCATGCCGAAAAGGATCCGGTTAAGCAGGAGGAGCCAAAGAAAAAGGAACTTCTCTGGAACTGTGATGATACGGATGAGATTGCAGTTCAAACCGGTTATAACTGGTATATCACACATGAAAAAGGAGAATTCAAAGAGGGGACAGGAGCATTTAAGATTACCGGACAGGAGGTTGTACTTGTAAGCGGTGTCTTCAAGGAAGCGGTTGACGTCTCCGACTACGCGGATAAGGGGCTTCATATGTGGCTCTATATCACGGATACCGCGGCGGCCGGAAACCTCGTCGTAGAGCTCGGAAGCGGCGCGGCATCGGATGTACAGGAATACCAGTGGGAGATTCAAAAGGATACACTTAAGAGCGGTGCATGGAATGAAATCTATCTTTCCTTTGCAAGTGCAGGAAGGACAGCAGATGGCGGAGCGGATTTAAGCAGGATTAATTGGTTCCGAATTTATGCTCCTGGATGCAGTGGAGAGATTACAGCGATCCTGGATGATGTCCGGGTTGCGGAGGAGAAGATTCCGGGCATGATTTTCAACTGCGATGACCTGGATGTTATTGATGAGACGAAGAGTACGCAACAGTCAATCATAACGGATAATATGAAGCAGGGAACGGGAGCTTATCTGAAATGCAATTCGGGAGAGCTGTTCTATAAGCTTGTGCGGAAGGAAGCAGTAGATGTTTCGGAGTATTCCAACGGAAGGCTTTGCTTCTGGTTGTATGTCAATGATACCTCGTATCTCGACAGAGATACCACAGGCGGCGGGCAGGCATGGCGTGATACACTCAACATTGAACTTGGAAGCGCCGGGTCATGGGAGAGCGAAAAGCTTCTGTGGAGTATTCCGACCACACAGCTTCAAAATGGCTGGAACCGGATCGAATTAAACCTGCTCAGCCCGGACGGAAACAGTAAGAATGATGGGGCCGCAGAGATTGACTTTACAAGGATCAACTTCCTTCGAATCTTCCAGAATGGAACCGGACAGGATGCACAGCTTCAGGTGATCCTGGATGATGTTCACCTGGAGGAGAAGGCTGCAGATGCCGGAGTGATTTTCAACTGCGATGATCTGGAGGGGATAGACGCTACGAAGAGTACCGCTTTTTCGATCACAAAGGATAAGAAGAAAAATGGTACCGGTGCATATTCCAGCAACCCGGGACAGGTATTCTTCATGCTTATACGCAGCGAAACGGTGGATATTTCACAGTATTCCGACGGAAGAATCAGCTTATGGCTTTACATCAATGATTTGAGCTATCTTGACAGGGACAAGACCGGCGGCAGCGAGGCATGGCGTGACTCGATCAATATAGAGATCGGAAGTGCAGGAACGTGGGATGTGCAGGAGCTGCAGTGGACGATTCCGCTTACAGAGCTTCAAAACGGCTGGAACAAAATTGAATTAGACCTGTGCAACCCGGACGAAAATACCAAGGATCAGGGGGCCGGTGAAATTGATTTAAGCAAGATCAATTATTTCCGGATCTTCCAGAATGGCAATGGACAGAATGCACAGCTTCAAACCATTTTGGACGATGTACGTGTGATTGCCAGAAAGGATATCCCCGGAATGTTTCTAAGCGGTGATGATCTGGAAGGAATAGATACGACAAAGAGCATCATTCCGGCAGTTGTAACCGATGACAAAAAGGATGGTACGGGCGCATATTTAAGCGGCACCGGTCAGGTGCTCTACATGCTTGTACGCAGTGAGCCGGTGGATCTCTTGGAGTATGTCAACGGAAGACTCTGCTTCTGGCTGTACATCAACGATGTGTCTTATCTGGACAAGGACAAGACCGGCGGCAGCGAGGCATGGCGTGACTCGATCAATATTGAGATCGGAAGCGCAGGAACATGGGATGTGGAAGAGTTGCAGTGGACAATCCCGACCTCCCGGCTTAAAAACGGCTGGAACCGGATGGAATTAGATCTGAGTAACCCGGATGGAAATACCAAGGATCAGGGAGCCGGAGAGATCGATTTTAGCAGGATCAACTACTTCAGAATCTTCCAGAACGGCGCCGGACAGGACGCGCAGCTTATAACCAAACTGGATGGAGTAAGAGCTCTGCCACCGCGTGCAGACAGCAAGTGAAACGCGAAAGAATATTGACAGATAGAACGTATGATAGCAAACAGGGGATGCGAACATGAATAAGGGGAGTATTGTGATGAAAGAGAATAGAAATAGAAAAGTTTATTTGGCAGTTGTTTTATGCATATCTCTGTTTGCTACAACGTTTTTCCACAATTATGCGCCTATAAAGGCAAATGCAACGTCAGACGTTGCCGGCAATCTGTATTATAACGGGGAAGATGCTGTAACGGTTACAACCGGTTCAGCATCAGTGGATTATTCCCTGAAAACAGAGGGCAGCGGAAGTCTCAGAGTAACCGCCGATTCCTCCGGGAATTTTGATTTTTGTTATTTTGGCGGCACAGTTAATGCCAGTACATATGCCTCGCTGAAGTTTGATATCATTTCATCTTATTCTTACACGCTGGCAAAAACGAATCATCTTGCCTTCCGGTTTGATGATTCTCATGATGTGAACGATTACGGAAAATATCTTCAGTACATGGAAAATGTCCTTACGCCGGATACGTGGACAACAATTACAATTCCCATAGCCGATATGGTTGCTGCGGGGGTTGATGTTACAGCAATTACGTGTTTCCGGATGTTCAATGATAACGGTCTTTGGGGAGGTGAATCAGGTGGCAACTCGTTCTGCATCGATAATATCCGTTTTGTCGGATGCGCACACAAGAACACGGAAATAATCGATGCATATCCCTCAAAGAATGTAATCAGTGGTTACACCGGTGATGTTTACTGCCATGATTGTAACGAAATGGTCATGACGGGGACAGCGGCTCCGGCGAAGTCGGATCTGAACGGCGATGGACAGATCGATATTTCTGATCTTGTAAGGATGAAAAAGCACATCGCGGGAATGAGCACAATTTCAGATGGAACCGGGGATCTTGATTATTCAGAAGATGTAAATTCGCTGGATCTATCATGCGAGAGAAAAATCCTTCTCGGCTTAAGCGAGGAGGCGTATGCGGTATTCGGCGAAAATAATATCTTTCAGGATTTACAAGTATCCGTGTCTTCGGGCAGCAGCTTTCTGCCGGGGAGAACCGGAGGACGTGAATTTCGCCTGTTAGGGAGCAACAGTGGCTCTGTACTTTCGGTAAAGCTATCCCCTGAATTTCGTGCCCGCGCACAGGGGAGCGATTTAATCGTGACGGTGGAATATTACGGCGCAGACGATATGGATCTGAATGTGAATTATTCCTCCTTCGGAATGGCTGCTTTGGAAAGTATTGAAATCAGCAATGCAAATGTATGGATGGGACGCAACGTTCATCTGTCCGATGTGGATTTTGGGCAGACGAACGGATACGATTTTGAAATACAGATCAGCAAGCCCCTGAGAATTGCCGAAATCCATGTTTCTTACGCGGAAACGGGGACAAAGCCTGCCACAGGGATCAAGACAAAGCTTATTAATAACGGTGAAACACCGGTTACGGCCGGTCTGGGCTGTACTACGGAAATTGTCAATGACAAATTCAGCAGTGGGACAGGCAGCATAAAGGTGACAACCAATGCGTCTGACGGCACATTTCAAATAATCTATGTGTTAGACAGTGCCGTTGATGTGTCTTCCTACTCATCGCTGGCATTTGATATTTATGTGGAAAATGAAGCGATTCTGCGTGCTGTTAATCGCATTTTCTGGCAGCTTGACGGTAATGACAGTCACAGAGTGGAGGATTACGGAAAATATCTTCAGTATGTTTCGAATGCAACTGTTGTCGGCAAATGGAGCACCATAACGATACCGCTGACTGAATTTGTCGCCGTCGGTACCGATCTTTCCGCTGTAACACAGTTTATAATGTGTAATGATGTGGGCGTATGGGGCGGTCAGGAAGGACAGGCTTTTTGGATTGATAATATCCGCTTTGAAAAGCAGGTAACAAGGAATGGAGACGAAAGCTTTATCGGAACGACTGTAGTTTCTACGCTGTCCGATAACGAGGAGCAGGTTGTCGCGGATACAAGCGTAAAGTATTTCGGTGCCAAGGGTACAGGTACGGTTGATGATACCTTTGCTTTTCAGTCGGCAATTGATTATGTTGAAAAGAAGGGCGGAGGAACCGTATTTGTTCCGAAAGGAATCTATGTTGTGTCTGAGGCGCTCAGCCTTCCGTCGGTGGTTACGCTGCGTGGTGAGAGCGAAGCATCCTCCGAGATACAATCGGTATTAAAATGCTATTACGGAGAGAAGAAAGCCGGGCTGACGGATACTTCGTTTATTACGCTTGAGAGCGATGCAGGACTGCGCAATATGACCGTCTGGTATCCGAAGCAGACATTAGATGCAGAAAGGGTAACTCCGTATGCGTGGACCGTCAGCATGAATTCAGGTGCAACCGTGGAGGATGTGATCCTTGTGAATTCTTATCAGGGCATAAGGATAGGACCGAACGGCAATACGGTTACAACGGTTCGCAATCTGTATGGTACCCCGCTCAAAACCGGAGTATATATTGACCATTGTGTTGATATAGCAAGGTTCGAAAATATTAATTTCGCTCCGCAGTATTGGCAAAATTTCGGAGTTGGCAGTCTTCCGTCAGACGAAACTATCAGAACATGGCTTGGAAATGAGGCAACAGCTTTTATTTACGAGCGCGTTGACTGGACCTATTTTTGGGATCTGACGTTTGACGGTTATCATACAGGACTTCTCAGTCGCGCAACATCGACCGATTTAAATACCGAGCCGGGATCGGCGGGAGGTCAGATATATAATGCCAATATTATTAATTGCAATACCGGAATGGTGGTCGAAAGCGTTTCGGAGATGGGCATCAATGTTTCTGCCAGCACAATCTGTGCGACCATTGGTGAAAATCCTGTGGCCGTAAAGCTTACGGACGGATTCGACAGAACCTTCACAATGAATGGCAGCTCATTAAGCAGCATCGGCGGAAATGCACTTATAAACAGCGGCTCAGGAAGTGTCTCGCTGATGAATTGCGCTATTTCCGGCAGCACATCGCTTCCACTGATCGACATTACAGGCACAGGCAAGATTTCCTGCATAAATTCAGAGTTCAGCGGCTCGTCGCAGCACATGCATCTAGCAAGTACGGTAACAAGTGCAAAGCTTATCAATAACATGACTGCCGGAACCTTTTCCTTATCAGACGAGACCGGCGGAGGAAACACCACAGTAAGCTATGATTCGGCGGAAATCCCGCCCAATGCTGATACAACAACCCAATACGATGTGGTATATGTTACGAAACCGTCGACGGAAAAATTGATAAATCTGTCTGATGCTCCGTACAGTATTTCTCCTGTGGCCGGCGGGACAGGCAGTGACATTTCATCTGTGCTTCAATCAGCACTTGACAGCATGGCCGATCTTGGCGGAGGCACTGTTTATGTACCGGCGGGAGATTATCGACTCGATAGCTGCGTTGTTGTGCCTTCGGGAGTTGAACTGCGCGGTAGTGCGGATGTCATGCTTCACGGCTCTGCAAACGGTACAACATTTTACACAAACTATTCGGCCGGGAATGAAAATGCCCAGGCGCTCATTGCCTTAAGTGAAAATGCCGGCGCGTACGGCTTTCGCGTGTATCATGACCGTCAGTCATTGAGCGGATCAACCGCTTACCCCTATGTATTTCAGGGAAGGGGCAGTGATTGCTACATCATAAATGTTATGTTGGTAAATCCGTATTACGGAATCGATCTTAATAGTTATAACTGTTCGAGACACTTTCTTTCCGGAATTTACGGATCATCGATAAAAACAGGCATTTACCTCGGCGGTGGCAGCTCACAAGGCATTGTCCGTGATTGTCACTTCAATCCGAATGCATGGCTGGCAACGGATTATAGCAGCAATTTTGGCCAGGAATATCTTGAAATGTTAAATACCTACTGGAATACGCTGCTTGAAAATGCAAATACATATGTTGTCGGCAATGTGTCGGATGAGTTGCTTTATCTGAATTTTGTATATGGTGCGAATAACGGTTTTGTGCTTAATGACAGCGCAGATGTATACATGATGGGCAATTCTGCTGACGGTTCCCGTCGCGGCATGCTTATTTCAAATGTAAATACAACCAAGCCACTGTGGATCATCGCATCGCAGATATGCGCCAGCGGTCAGGGAAATTATAATTTAATCGAGACTACAAGTGATTTTGCCGGTACGGTAAACCTGATAAATGCCAACGGATTCGGTGACTGTGCCGAAGGTCTGAAGCTGAACGGAACAGGTTCCTTTCATATTTATCAGATGAGTATTGCGAGGCTTTGGCCGGAAACAACCTATCAGATAACGGTTAATATTGCACGGTCTGTACTCGCAGGGATTACATTCTTTGACGAAAATCCGCAGCACGATATCAGAATCACCTATCGGATTACTTCGTCGCTTATTTACGGGAATATTTTCAAGGTGGGAAAGTCATCCAATATATATAATGTAAGCTTTGGCAAAGCAAAGGGCAGCGATATATTGTAGATGATGTGGCCAATGGAATAAGAGGAGAGTATAACAATTGAAAACGGAGGGAGGCGATAATATCCGAAGAAACAAAGGCTTAAATCGCAGCATTAAATTTTTTTATCACACATAGTTTTATTTGAAAGGAGATTTTACAATGGTAAAATTAAAAAAACTTCTCAGTGCAATCTGTGTTCTGGTTGTAGTTGTTACAGCCATTACATCAATAAAGTCATCTGCAGCCTATGAAAAGGCCGCGTCGCAGGTGTTCTTTGATTGCGATGACCTTCCTGTGGATTTGCTCCCCGGAACAGGGGTCGAACTGGATACAACGCGCAAAACACAGGGGAATGCAAGCATAAAGGTGACCACAAGCTCCGACAATGGCACTTTTGGCTTCGGACTGACCTGTGAAGAAGCCGACGTGAGTGCCTATGATTATTTGTACTTTGACTTGTACGTGGAAAATACGGATATTCTTGCAAAGATCAATGATCTCTATTATGACCTTGACGGCACAGTGGGGGAAGTGAGCGGCAGAGTACGTGATGCGGATCTCGGATACTATTTGATGTACCAGTATACTGCACTTGTGAAGGATGCATGGACCACAGTTGCTATTCCGGTTTCAAAGCTTATGGAAAAAGGTGCGAATCTTGCACACATGAATGCTTTTATCCTGCAAAATTTCACCGGTGTATGGGGTGGACAGCAGGGGCAGTCCTTCTGGATCGACAACGTGCGTTTTGGCATATCAATGGGTGATAATGTGGTTTGTGACTGCTCAGTTCTTCCTGTTGATGTTGCCTGGAGTACAGCAGAACTGGTAACTGACCTGGGAAACACAGGAAATACAAGTGTTAAGATCACCCCTGCTGACGGTGCTAAATATCTCTTCAATTTTTCCTTTCCTTCCTTTGATGCAACAGGGTATTCCTATTTAAAATTTGATGTTTATTCCGATACGCCGTGGGTTTTACGCGGGACACATTTTAATGGACTGCGGCTGAACAATTCGAATGTAACCTTTGATACCATTAACTACTTACGCAACGAAGCGAATGATATTCCGCAGGGCAAATGGAAAACCTATTGTATTCCGACTTCTGAAATCGCAGCCGCGGGTATGGATCTTACAGCAGTCTCACGGTTTATGTTATATAATGACAACGGCGCATGGGCATATAAAGATGGGGATGGAGTATCATTTTATATAGACAATATCCGTTTTTCAAATTATGGGGATACTTGTGAGCATACCGGTAATGATTTCGTTATAGGCAAAAGCGCTGCGTCAATACTTAAGAACGGGGCAACGGGCGACAAGTATTGCAAAACATGCGGAGAAATAGTTCTTGATTCAGCGGTTATCCATGCGTTGGGCGATTTGAACGGTGACGGTACGGTTGATGTTTTAGATCTTATCCGGATGAAAAAGCATGTTGCCGGCATTACGGTTGAACTCGCATCAGGCACCGGAGATGTTGACGGAGATACCCGGATTGATTCGGCTGATCTTTCCGTCTTAAGGAAAGCAATGCTCACAAGATAGCATATGTTTAAAGCGTACCCTGCATCGTGTATTTGTAGGCGTCGTACAATCCAGACAATAGAAAGAATCCGGAAGAACTTGATTTTATTCTTCCGGATTCTTTTACAAAAAAGTGCAAAAACTCTGTTGTCAGCGTGAAAACTCTGGATTTTTCAAAAATAGTCTGCTACAATGATTACAAGTGAAAGAAGAAAAATCTGGTAGACAAATATTCGACAGTGCTCGAAGACAGGAGAGAAAATATATATGAGCTATAACAATGAATTGGTTCGGTTTAAGAATCGCGGATACGTGTTCAAGGAATTGATCACGAACAATGAAAGACAGCGCATGGAGCTTGCAAATGCATGTGGAATGACGAAGATGACGATCTCAAAGATCGTGAGTGATTTTTTGGAGAAGGACATTGTCGTTGAGACATCAAAAAGCAGCGGCGAAGACGGAAAATGTGGGCGCAAAGCTTCGGTTCTCTCTTTGTCACCCGGGGCAAAAAAGATTGTAGGATTACTGATCAGACATGAGTATGTGTCGGCAGCGTTGTGTGATTGTCAATTAAACGTAATTCGCGCAGAAACCGTTCGTTTTACAGAATGCGACATGGATTTTTTAATCAATACGATCTATGAGCTGGTCGACCGAATAATTGAAGACAGGGAGGTTTGGGGGATCGGAGTCGGAAGTATTGGTCCGGTAGATGCGGAAAATGGTATGATTTTAAATCCACCGGGATTTTACGGGCTGAAAAATATCCCGATCGTGAAGCTGCTAAAGAAGCGTTACGAGGTTCCCGTATATCTGGATTACCACTATAATTCCGCCGCAAGGGCTGAAAAATACTTTGGGTACGGTCGCAATTATAAAAATTTTCTTTTGCTGGGGGTTACGGAAGGTCTTGGTCTCGCATGTGTCGTAGATGGGAAGATCCTTTCTCGAATGACCGGGACTTCCAGTGAGTTCGGTCATATCACAATTGACCGCAACGGACGAAAATGTTCTTGCGGGAGTCGTGGATGTATCGGAAGATATGTTGAATTCACCAGTGAACAGGGGACATGGAGAGCTGTTAAAGACTTATGTGCAGCCTTACTCGGTGTCTGTAATCTGTTGAATCCCCATGCGATCATCGTCAGGGATCAATTGTCGTGCTTGAACAAAGACCATCTGAGATGGATGCAGGAGGATCTCAGTACAAAATTAAGCATGAGCGAATATCATAAGATAGAAGTACTTCTTTCCAAGCTGAATGACAAGTTGGAGGTGACTAACTGTGCCGCGAATATTCTCGGACGGTTGTTCAGCGGTGATATTGAAATATAGTGCGATAGAAGCAGAAAAGAATGAGATTATAAATATAATTTTTTGATCTTTTTTGTAAGAGCTATTTACAATTGTTCATAAGTGTTGTAAAATGATTCCTATAAGAATAACAAGGAGACAAGACATTATGAGCAAGACATTGGAAAAAAGACTTCTTATGATCCGTCGCAGCGTGGAGGGAATGCGGGAAAGAACGCAGTATGAGCATACCTTTCATTTGAGCTATGAGGAGTTGAGCAATATCGTACCGGTGAATCTGTGGCATCGAAGAATCCTGTCCGAGCTGGACTTTTGTCTGCAGATGAAAAAGTATGCAGGAACAGATGTCGATGAGCCGGTGGATGCTGCGCTGACTATACTGGAACAGGCACAGGAAAGGAATGGAGCATTGCCGGATGATGTATGCAAAGAGGCAGAGCAGTGTCTGCTTCCGCTTGCGAGGGAAGCACGCAGCTATAAGCTTCTTCTGATCGGACATGCACATCTTGATATGAACTGGCAGTGGGGAATGGATGAGACGGCGGCTACCGTGACAGCAACTTTTCGCACAATGCTCCGCTTAATGGAAGAATATCCGCAATTCTGCTTCTCACAGTCGCAGGCATCGACCTATAAGCTAATTGAGGATTATGCACCGGAGATGAAGCCCGAGATTCAAAAACGGATTCAGGAGGGGAGATGGGAGGTAACCGCCTCCGCCTGGGTTGAGACTGATAAGAATATGCCCTGTCTCGAATCTCTGATGAACCATATTGTATATACGAAGCAGTATTTAAAGGAACATTGGGACATCGCACCGGAGTCCCTAAATATTGATTTTTCACCGGATACCTTCGGGCACAGTGCTTTTTTACCGGAGGTTGATCTGCTCGGCGGCGTAAAGTATTATTATCACTGCCGCGGTTATCAGGATCCTGACAAGGTTCTCTATCGCTGGAAAGCTCCATCGGGAAAGGAGCTTCTGATGTATAAGGAGCCTTATTGGTACATCAGCATGATATCGCCGTTACCGGCGATCGGACTTCCGCGGATGGCGAGCATGTGCGGCGGCCTGCGTACCGGTATGGCCGTCTACGGAGTGGGAGATCACGGCGGCGGGCCGACCAGACGGGACTTAAGTCATGCGCTCGAGATGCAACAGTGGCCGGTATTCCCGCAGCTTTGCTTCGGAAGATTTAAAGATTATTTTGAAGAAGCAGAGAAGGTTCGTGATAAGCTTCCTGTTGTGGAACGTGAATTAAATCCGGTATTTACCGGCTGTTATACGACCCAGAGCCGGATCAAGAAGGGAAATCGTCGCGCGGAGAATGCACTTTTGAATGCGGAAAAGCTTTCTGCGCTGGTATCAGATAAATTCGGTACCCCCTACGCAGTCCGCGCGTTCGAGAAAGCCTGGCAGGATACGTTATTTACACATTTTCATGATATTCTTACGGGCTCCTGTGTGCAGGACAGCCGGGAATATGCCATGGGACTTTTCCAGGAATCGTTGACGATTGCTAATTGCAGATCCGTACAGGCCATAGAGAAGCTGACCTCGTCCATCGATACATCTGCATTGGCAGAAGGGAAGGAGGATCGTTCCTCAATTTCCGAGGGTGCCGGTGTCGGATTCGGACTGATGCAGGGAAATATTCCAACGCATGAGAATGGTGCCGGTATGACGAGAATCTTTCATATCATAAATACAACCGGTGTGGAGCGTCATGAGAATGCCAGGCTTGTTATCTGGGACTGGCCGGGGAATCTGGAGCTGATCAAAATAACGGATGCTTCTGGCGAAGTGCTTCCGTTTGAGCGAACCACGGGTTGGCAGAGTTATTGGCAGCATCGTTTCTTTGAAATATTGGTGACCGTGACGGTTCCGGCGAACGGATATACTACGGTCGTGCTGAAGGAGAATGATCCGGAGGATGTGAGCGATTGCTACATTTATACCAATGCCTTTGAGCGTCAGCATGAGGCCTTTGCGGATACGGTATTGGAAAATAAGTATCTGTGCGCATGCTTTGACCGCCGCACCGGGGAGTTGTACTCATTAGTGGACAAGGCGACCGGAAAGGAATGCTTGATGGAAGGCGAAACCGGCGGACTGCGTTATATTAAGGCACAGAAGCATGGAATGAGCTCATGGGTGATCGATCGCTATCTTGAGGAAAGGAAACTGACTGATACTGTAAGAATCATTCCCTTGCCGGGCACATTGAATCCGGGATTACAGATTGAACAAAGAGTCGCGAATTCAAGCATTGTTACGAAGGTGACACTTGGAAGTGAGGACCGGTTCCTTACCGTGAGTGTGCATGTGGACTGGAAGGAGGAATCGAAGGGTAAGGATGAACAACCGCTCCTGTCCTATTGTCTGCCGGTGGCAGAATCCACCGGACGGATGCTCTGCGATGTGCCGGGAGGCGCTCTGTGGCGTCCGGATCAGGAGATCGATATGCCGTGCCTGCGCTATGCAGCAGCCGAGATGAACAATGGTCGTGTGCTTGCCCTGGCTTCCGACTGCAAGTATGGCTTCCGGCTGTCGAGAGGTGTTCTGTACGTAAGCCTGATCAACACGGCAGATGAACCTGATCCCTATCCGGAACGAGGCATCCAGGACATTAAGCTCTTTGTATTCCCAGCGGAAGCAGATGCTGCAGAAATGGCACATAAGACAGATATCTGCCTGAATCCGCTTCAGTATGTAACGAACACGGCACATGAAGGTGGCCTGCCTGTGACCGGTAGTCTGCTTCAAATCGAGGGAGACTCGGTGGTTGTTACCGGTGTGGCGAAAAGAGACGGATGTCTGACCGTGCGTATGTATGAGGCGAGGGGCGTTGAGTGTGCGGTTGTCGCTCATTTCACCCATGCAGTTTTGTCGGCACAGCTCACAGATCTGTTTGGGCATGTGCTTCCGATACTGGTAAAGGTTGAGGGTGATACGGTACGATTTACATTGGCACCCTATACGCAGGTAGAGCTGCGGGTGTGAAATGATTTCTGTGAGAATAATACATGTCTTTGATATCAGAAATTGAAAATTGTGATAGTCATAAATACAAAATCTGCTGCGTACTCGCAGCAGATTTTGTAAATAAGGAATAGCCATCGATAATATTACTTACAGTAGTGGTATGGAAAAGCGCGTATTCAGCTTTCTGCTACCTCAGCGAAGTATGCGACAGCTTTTTCTGCTGTCAGATCAAATCTATTCTGCAGCTTTAATAATATCCGCTCTTTGGGTACACCCTCATCAAGATTATCCTGAATAAATGCGCGGGTAAATTGCCTTATTTGTTCATCCTTCTGGTTTAGCTGTTCATCCTTCTGGCTTAGCTGTTCATCCTTCTGGTTTAGCTGTTCATCCTTCTGGTTTAGCTGTTCTTTCTGCGCATCTATTGTATCCTG
>CAVGED010000082.1:0-155895 GCA_963628035.1 Paludibacteraceae bacterium | reverse complement strand
AGTAAAATCAATGGATTCAAGCTAAAATCGAATATTTGTTACTGCAAAAGTGTGGCAGTACGCTCCCTTTTCGGCAGTCGATGTGAAGATGGCTGCAGAAAAGGGAGCGTTTTTATAGCGTGTATTTTGGATGTCAAAACAAACCGCAAGAAAAAATTCCCAAAAAAACTTGCATTTTCCTCTCAAATTGTGTATACTATTCCTATAGTAGCTCATTCAGAGAAGCTACAGAGAACTTTCACATCAAGTGAATCGTATTTTTTCATGCATGGCTTATAGCCGTGGTATTGGCGTATCGCCAAATTATCAATCACACAACATTACAGGAGAAGGGAGAATTGTGTATGGCAAAAGAAAGAGGAAAAATTGTATATGAGGGGATCCAAAAGGTGATTAACGGAAAGGTGATTTTTATGCGCCAGTGCATGCGCTATAAGGCGTTTGTCAAGGAGCTTGTGAAAAGAATCCAGGAAGAGAATCTGTTGGATACACTCCAATACAGCGAACTGTGTATGAGGGGCAAAGGGTTTTCCACTTTGACGCTCTGTGAAAAGGATCTGGAGGAGATTTTTGACCGTCTGTTTCTGGGAAAGCTGAATCAGTACATAAGAAAAACGGATGACCCGTTTCATGAGATCTACGCGCTGCCCATGTCCAGAAATGAGGAAGAAATCAAACTGGATGCTACATATCCCATGGTTTACGGTATTGTTACCAATGAAAGATGCAGGGCAGCACTGGCAAAGATAGAGGAGCGGAATGAATATTACACATATTATGAGCAGTCAGAATATAAGAATCTATATTTTGAAGGCTTCTTTCGGGCAGAGCAGATCTGGGATGTTCGTTTTCTCATTGGATTATTGGGAAAAATGCGCCAGGAAAGGGAAGATGAGAGCAGCTATCGTTTGCTGATGAAGATTATTTATGCCGGATACGGCTATCTAAAGAGGCAAATCAAAGTGCGGGATGTGATAAGCGGAACAGTGGTGAAAGAGATTCTGTGCAAGGAGATTCCAGAGGAAAACTGCATGCTGCCGATGGTAGGAAGAATTATGCTGTTGATGGTAATGGCAGAGGATATGGGAATTCCATATGAGTGGGATTACGATACACTGGTGATGCTTCACTTTTATGAAAGCGCGGTGGACATTTTTACAAACGGAGAAAGAGCGCATGCAGGTCTGGAGAATTATGAAGTGGATCAAAAGGAATTTTTCCGAAAATATGATGAGAAGTACCTTACGCACAGCTCCATGCTGGGACTGCTTTCAGGGAAAGAGGTGGAACAGATGGAGGAGCTGATGCTGCGGGTTTTTGATATGTACCAGATGAGTCCAAGAAAGTTCTGGGGCTATGATCTGACAGAGAAAGAGACGAAATGTCTGATGGAACAGAGCGGACGATGGTCGCAGCGGACCTATGCCACGGGGCTGATGCTTGCGCAGTTGTGTAAGTATATCCGGCAGTTGGAGAGCCAATATATGATGTGTTCGAAAGATTATGCGGGAATGCAGATTCAGCTTGCCTGGCAGGAAAAGGAGGAGGCTCACCAGAGGCAGCAGCAGAAAGACAATGAGCTGAAACAGCTTGCGGCAGAGAAACGCGGGCAGAAGGAGACGATATTAAAACAAGAGCAGGAATTGCGGAAGCTGCAAAAGCAGGTGACCGATCAGGGGCAGCAGATAGCAGAGCAGCTTCAGGAGCTGGGGGAAATGCGCTCCTATATCTACTCTCTGAGCGAAAACTGGGAGGAAGAAAACACAGAGAAACGGGAAAGCCCGAAGGTGTCACGCTGGAAGGAGAAGCGGGTGCTTGTGGTCGGCGGGCACAGGAACTGGCAGAATAAATTGCGGGAGTTGTTCCCAAAGTGGCAATTTATTTCCGCAGGTCAGAACAATCTGGACGATGATATGATAAGGGGAAAGGATTGTATCATATGCAACACGGAGGTTCTGGCACATTCCTGCTACTATAAAGTGTTATCTGGCAGAGAAAGGCGGCAGAAATTATATTATGTGCACAGCAATAATATTCAGAAGTGCTTAAAGGAACTGGAACAGCAGATGGAAGCCTGACAATCTATTGGCGATATCACATTGACAAAATCCCTCCACTATCGTATAATGTATACAAAATACAGGAGAAATACAATGTTGGAATTAAATCTGAAAGCTTTAGCAAAGATCAACCTTGGGTTGGATGTGCTGCGGAGACGGGAAGACGGCTACCACGAGGTGCGCATGATCATGCAGACGATCCACCTGTACGACAAGATCCAGATTCGGAAGCTTCCCAAACCGGGGATAGAAGTGACCACGAATCTGTACTATCTTCCCGTCAATGAGAATAATCTGGTGTATAAAGCTGCAAAGCTTTTGATGGATGAATTCCAGATAACAGAAGGCGTTCACATTGGCCTAAAGAAGCACATTCCGGTGGCGGCGGGCATGGCGGGCGGAAGCTCGGATGCAGCTGCGGTACTGTTCGGCGTAAATCGAATGTTCCGGTTGGAACTTTCCCAGCAGCAACTGATGGAACGAGGTGTGAAGATCGGCGCGGATGTGCCCTACTGTATCCTGCGGGGGACAGCCCTGGCAGAGGGGATCGGTGAGAAGCTGACATCCCTGCCTCCGGCTCCGAAATGCCCGGTACTGATCGCCAAACCACCCATCAGTGTCTCCACCAGAATGGTGTATGAGAATCTGAAGCTGGATGAAAGTACCGTTCACCCGGATATCGATGCGGTGATAAGCGCCATCGAAGCAGGGGATGGGCGAGCCATGGCGGAGCATATGGGAAATGTGCTGGAGTCAGTTACCTGCGTTCGTTATCCGGTGATCGGGCAGTTGAAGGATACTATGATGCGATATGGAGCCATGAATGCCATGATGAGCGGCAGCGGCCCCACCGTTTTTGGACTTTTCCCGGATCGGAAGACGGCGCGGACGGCGCTTCTTGAGATTCGGCGGCAAGGGCTGGCAAAGCAGGTGTATCTGACAGATATGTATAACAATTAATACTGCCAGGGTCAAAAGGTCAAAAGAATGGCAGACAATACAAACAGGAGGCAGTTATGACAGAAAATTTAGAATTAAATATGGATGCCTATCTTCCTCTGAGGGATGTTGTGTTTAATACCTTGCGGGAAGCAATCTTGAAGGGAGAATTGAAGCCGGGCGAGCGGCTGATGGAGCTGCAGCTGGCAGCTAAGCTGGGTGTCAGCCGGACACCGATCCGGGAGGCTATCCGCATGCTGGAGCAGGAGGGGCTGGCGGTGACGTACCCCAGGAAGGGTGCCGAGGTCGCCAAGATGACCGAGAAGGATATGGAGGATGTTCTTAAGATCCGAAAAGCACTGGATGAACTGGCAGTGCAGCTGGCTTGTGATAAGATCACGGATCAGCAGCTCCGGCAGCTGAAGCTGGCGATGAGGGATTTTGAAGAGTCCACCAGAGTCAGAAATGTGAAGAAGGTGGCCCAGGCGGATGTGGACTTTCACGATGCGATCTACAAAGCCGCGGATAATCCGAAGCTGATGACACTGTTAAATAACCTCCGGGAGCAGATGTATCGTTACCGGGTGGAGTATCTGAAGGATGAGAAGAGTTACCCGACCTTGATCGCGGAGCATCAGGAGATATACGAAGGACTCTCACGCAGGGATGTGGAATATGTAGTGCAGGCCATGGGGCGGCATGTGATGAATCAGGAGAAGGTCGTTAAGAATATTATCCGGGAGCAGGAATAATTTAGTTGATTTGAGAGAAACTGTCTATGGTGATTGCTGTAGGCAGTTTTTATTATGAAAGCCTAGTCTCGATGTGCATGCAGGAACTATGCTTGCATAGACGAATGCATGCACATCAGAGACGCTAACCTATATGAGCATAAAAGCCACAGAGCAAAGCGATGGGGCGATATGCGAATATAGGTAGGATTGCGAGAATGCGAAGCATGGAGCAATCCGCAGGCTTTCAATAACTGAAAGGAGAATTATGTCAACTAAAATTGTTTCCGATCTGGAAAAAAATATAGAAGTGTTTCAGCAGATATTCTCGAATTGTGCCGATATCAAGACACGGCGTATGAAGCTGGGGCGGGAGCTTGGGGTGGAGTGCTTTATCGCCTACATTGAGGTGGCAGTGGGAAATATGCTGTTGGAGGATTCGGTGATAGGAAAACTCCTGAATACACTGTGGGGAATGCCGGAGGAGAAGATTCTTTCGTACCTCAGAGAAAATGGTGTGGGAATCTCGGATGTGACGGAGTATCAGGACATGGAGGATGCAGCGGCAGGGCTGCTGACCGGAGATGCCATTTTCCTGGTGGATGGGTATGACCGGGCGCTGAAGATCAGCGACAAGGGTTATCCGGGCATGGGCGTGCGGGAAACCGATTCGGAGAAGGTACTCAGGGGATCCAATGAGGGATTTACGGAGTCCGTGAAGGTGAATACGGCACTGGTGCGAAAAAGGCTTCGAACACCGGGGGTGAAGGTGCGGGAATCCTTTGCCGGGAGACGCTCAGGTACCAATGTGGATCTGATGTACATGGAAGATCTGATCCGGCCGGAACTGCTTAGTGCCATTGAGGAAAGGCTTTCTGACTTTGAGATTGATGGCGTGCTGGACAGCGGAATCATCGAGCAACTGACAGAGGAAAACTGGCTATCGCCTTTTCCGCAGTTTCAGACCACCCAGCGGCCGGACCGGGCGGCCATGGCAATCCTGGAGGGCCGCATTGTGCTACTGGTAGACAATTCGCCGGTGGCGCTGATCCTTCCTACGGACTACAATTCCTTTATACAGACCAGTGATGACTATTACAGCCGTTGGGAGATTGCTTCCTTCACCAGGGCGCTCCGCTATGTGGCGTCTTTTCTGGCTATGGCACTGCCGGGGCTGTACCTGGCAGTGACGAATTTTCACACGCAGATCCTTCCGACGGATTTGCTGCTGTCCTTTGCGGCGGCTCGCCAGGGAGTGCCGTTTCCGGCGGTGGTGGAGATCCTGATCATGGAGCTGGCATTTGAACTTCTGCGGGAAGCCGGGGTGCGTCTGCCGGGAGCCATGGGAAATACCATCGGCATCGTGGGCGGTCTGATCATCGGGCAGGCGGCGGTGGATGCCAATATCGTCAGCCCCATCGTGGTTATCGTGGTGGCTCTGACAGCGCTCTGTTCCTTTGCCATACCCAATGAAGAATTTGCCACAGCCTTCCGTATATTGAAGTTTGGATTTATCTTCCTCTGTGCATGGCTGGGATTTTTCGGCTTCCTCCTGGGGCTGCTGGTGCTGTTGGTACACCTCTCCGGGCTTGAGAGCTTTGGCATTCCATATCTCATGCCCTTTGTCGGAGCGGATCTGAATGATTACAGGGATCAGAGAGATTCTTTGCTGCGTCTGCCGCTGGCAATGTTGAAGCGGCGGCCTATTTATACCAGGGAGGGCGCCAGGATCCGGCTGAGAAAAAAGCAGAAGAACGGGAAAAATGAATCATAGGAATGCAAAAATATGGTTGCATATAGCGAGGAGGGGAAAGCATGTTTTCAAGTAACCGTAAAATCTCCGTACGGCAGGCCCGCCGACTGATGATCCTGGATCTTTTCGGGATCGGCAGTCTGTTGCTGCCCGGCCTGTTGGCAAAGACAGCGGGAACAGACGGGATATTCTGTATTGCTGTCGCGGTGCTTCTGGCCTTTGGATACCTGTGGCTGCTGGGAAAAGTCATGGATCGGACAGAGGGAGATTATTATACCTATCTGAAGCGCGTGTGCGGAAGTGTATTTGCAGATATACTGATGATGTTTTATCTGTTTTTCTTTCTGTTGCTGGCAGCCTTCGGAGTGTATCAACTGACAGGGCTGATATGGGCATGGCTGCTGCCGGAAGGATCCTTTGGTCTGATCTGTTTCCTGCTGCTGGCGGTAGCGGCCTATGCGGCTGTCCGGGGAATGGAAGTGCGGGCTCGTATCTACGAGATTCTTTTCTGGATCCTGGGACTTCCGCTGCTTTTAATGCTGATCCTGGCAGCCAGAGGGGTGAATGTCGATTACTGGACGCCTGTGGCGGTAACCTCGTTTTCCGGATTTTCCGGCGGAACGCTGACGGTATTTGTCTTCTTCCTGCCATTATTTTTTATCCAGTTTCTAAAGCCCTGGTGTGCAAGGCCGGAGCGTCTTTCCGGCAGTGCCAGATGGGCGGTTGGGATTACGGCAGTGCTTATCGGAGCAATCTATCTGATCCTCCTTGGAACCTTTCAGGTAAAAACCATAGAGGCATTGAAGCGTCCGGTCATCACGCTCATGAGTATGGTGAAGCTGCCGGGGGAATTCTTCGCTCGGCTGGATGCATTTATGACAGCGATCTGGTTTTTCTCGCTGTTTGCACTGATCAATACCGGGGTGTTTTATTCGGGCCATGTATTAAAGGAGCTTTTTCATGAAAAAAAGACCAATTACGGGTTGCTGGCAGTATTGATCCTGGAATTTGGCGGTGCCAGGTGGTTTTATGTGTATCCCCAGGCGGAGGAGGTTTTTGCGATGTATATCAAGTGCGTGGCGATTCCGGTGCTGGTGCTTTTGCCGATTCTGCTTCTTTTGTTATCTAATAGGAAAAAAATAAATGTGCTTCTTTTGGTAATGGCATCGCTCCTGCTTTTTACAGGCTGTTCTGCCAGAGAATTGGAGGATCGGGGGTTCCCCATGGCAGTTGGCATTGATAAAGAGAAGGACGATATTGTGATCACCTTCGACTTCCCGGATCTGTCGGAGAGCGAAAAGGGCGAGAGCCCAAGCCAGAGACCCTTAAGCTTCTCGGTGCAGGGCGGGGCATATTACGAGGCGCAGAAGGCCTATGAAAACAACACCAACAAAGTGCTGGATTACAGCCATCTAAAAGCGATTGTTATCGGGGAAGCATTGCTTGCGGATGACCAGGCGCTGCGGGAGCTGCTTGCCTTCTTAGAGCAGGAGGAGCTGTTGGCAAGGAATATCAGCCTGTTTGCGACGTCCGGCAAGGCAGCGGATATTCTGGTGTTGACGGAGGAGACAAGCGGAACCATGGGAAAATATCTGGAGCAGATGGTAGATGCCCAGAAGGATTTTAAGGAAAATAAGGTGGTGACTTTGGGGGATCTGATGAATCAGTGGCACAACAGGAATGAGGTTTTGTTGATCCCGGTGCTTGCAGATAACGGAAATGTGCCTGCCATCACAGAATACGCGGTTCTGGCGGCCTTTGCCTACAAAGGAAATATCTCTGTGGAGGACAGCATGAAGTCATTTCTCTGTCAGAATCTTCTGGAGCGTTTTCTCTATCAGCTGGAGGACGGAACCGTGTTTCAGCTCACGGATCTTGGGGCGGCGGTACGGATCAGCAGCGGGAATCCGGGAACTGCGGGACAGAACGGTGGTGAAGATTCGATCGTGATCACCATCGCATTGACCGGGGACGCCCAGGTGCAGAAGGCGGCCAAGGGTGACGTACCGACAAAAGGTAAGTTGAAAAAGGAACTGGATCGGCAGTTGGAGGAATCTATGGCACTGACCGCTGACCGGATGAAGGAAACGCCGGGGATGGATATCGCCAACAGTTATATTCGGCTGGGGGGATATGCCAGGGAACTGTATGAAGAGTATCAGCAGGATTACGAGGGCTATGGAGAGCATATAGCTTATCGATTTTCGGTGGATATGGATGTAGTGAATGAATAAATCGGAAATTTCTGGAAATAATCCTCTTATCAGCAACAAGGAGGAGAACGTAATGAAACCAACGAACATGCCCATTACAAAGACATTGCCGCGAATGAAAGCATATGCATTGCCATTATGCAAACGGATTGCCGCCTGCATAGCGTTTCTTGTTATTATAGCTATCGGCGCATACCAATACAGCCAAGAACGGCTTGCTCAGGAGCTTGCAGAGAAGGTGATCCGCTTTCACGTGCGCGCCAACAGCGACAGCAAGGCGGATCAGGACTTAAAGCTTCTGGTGCGGGACGCCGTAGGTGCTTACATGCACCGGGAGCTGTCCGGGATCACCGATGCCGAAGAGAGCAGGGAGAAGATTCAGCAGGATCTTCCGGCAATTATAGACACAGCAAGAAGCACAATAGCCGAACAGGGCTATGATTATCCTGTCACGGCAGCCCTCACACAAGCTCAGTTTCCGAAAAAAACATACGGCAGTTACACCTTTCCGGCTGGTGAATACGAGGCTCTTCAGTTGACCATCGGCCAGGGCAAGGGGAAAAACTGGTGGTGCGTCATGTATCCCAACATGTGCTTTTCCGGCAGCGTGTATGAAGTGGTTGACGAGGAAGCGAAAGAATCCTTAAAGCAGGTACTGACCACCGAAGAGTACGAAGCCATTATGGACAGCGGCAATTATGAAGTGAGGCTGAAGTGGCTTTCATTCTTGGATTAACAGTTCAGCCAGACCGAAACAGGGCGTGGGCTGAACTGTCGCTATAATACTGCTTGCATATTTCCCCCGGAAAGGTTAAAATAAGTCTACAAGATTTATTTGGAGCGTACATAATATGAGCCAATCATTGGATAATAGAAGATATAAACCCATCGGCGTATTTGATTCCGGCGTAGGCGGTCTGACAGTAGCCAGGGAGATCATGCGCCAGCTTCCGGGGGAGCGCCTGATCTATTTTGGTGACACTGCGCGGGTTCCCTATGGAAGCAAGTCGAAGGAGACTATCACCCGCTACTCCCGTCAGATCATCCGTTTCTTACAGGAGAAGGGCGTGAAAGCCATCGTGGTGGCCTGCAATACTGCCAGTGCCCTGGCGCTTCCGCAGATACGGACGGAGCTTGACATCCCAATCATCGGTGTCGTAAGACCCGGTGCCAAGGTGGCGGCTGAGACTACCCGGAATGGGAGGATCGGTGTCATCGGTACGGAGGCCACCATCGGAAGCCAGATCTATACCAGCGTCATACATGAACGCAATCCGGAAGCCGTGGTCATTGGAAAGCCATGCCCGCTGTTTGTGCCTCTGGTGGAGGAGGGCTGGCGGAAGGATCCCATCACGGAGGAGATTGCCAGACGATACCTGGATTCCTTCCAGTCATCCGACATTGATACCATGATCATGGGCTGCACCCACTATCCGTTATTGCGCAGCACACTGCGCAGGATCCTGGGGGAGTCCGTTACTCTGGTGAACCCGGCTTATGAGACAGCTCAGAGCTTGAAGGCGCTGTTAGAGGAGCAGGATCTGGTCAATGACGGTCTGGAAACCGGGGAAGTTCCACAATATCAGTTCTATGTCAGCGATGCAGCGGATAAGTTCAAGGAATTTGCAAATACCATCCTGCCCTGTGAGATTGAGGAGGCGCAGCTGGTGCATATCGAGGAGTAAGAGGATGACGAAGGATATTTTGCTGACCATCAGCGGACTGCAGTTTCAGGCGCAGGAGGATGGCGACGGGGAGCCGGTCGAGGTGATCACTCCCGGTGATTATTATAAGAAGAACGAAAAGCATTATGTGTTGTATGATGAGGTTATGGAAGGCTTCGAAGGGACTACGAAGAATATCATTAAGATCGCCCCGGACAGCCTGGATATCACCAAGAAGGGTGTGGCCAACGTTCATATGATTTTTGAAAAAAATAAAAAGAATCTGACGTATTATTACACGCCCTTTGGCAGCATACTCATTGGCATTGATGCCAAGCGGGTGCAGGTGGCGGAGACGGAGGAAAATATCGATGTGACAGTCAATTACGATCTGGAGGTCAACTACGAATTTCTTGCCAACTGCAATATTACAGTGAATATCAAGTCCAAGAATGCAAAGGATTTTAAATTATCATAGGAGGATTCGAGAATATGAAGGTAACGAAAGCAATTATACCGGCAGCGGGTCTTGGAACACGTTTCCTGCCGGCGACCAAGGCACAGCCCAAGGAGATGCTTCCCATTGTGGACAAGCCCACTATCCAGTATATCATCGAGGAGGCTGTGGCAGCAGGGATCCAGGACATTATCATCGTCACCGGGCGCAATAAGCGCTCCATTGAGGATCATTTCGACCGTTCCATCGAGTTGGAGCTGGAGCTGGAGCGGAGTGGGAAGCTTGAGATGCTGGAGATGGTGAAGGACATCTCGGAGATGGCCAACATTCACTACATACGCCAGAAGGAGCCCAGAGGATTGGGGCATGCCATTCTGACTGCCCGGCATTTTATCGGAGATGAACCGTTTGCGGTGCTTCTGGGGGACGATGTAGTGATTTCTAAGCAGCCTTGTCTGGGACAGATGCTGGATGTGTACAATGAGTACCGCACATCCATCCTGGGCGTACAGACCGTGCCCCATGAGGTGGTGAACAAGTACGGGATCATCGCAGGCAAGCAGGTGGATGACCGGGTGTACAAGGTACAGGATATGGTGGAGAAGCCTGCAATTGACGAGGCACCCTCCAATGTGGCAGTCCTTGGAAGATATATTATCATGCCGGATATTTTCGAGTTCCTGGAGACACAGGAGGCCGGTAAGGGCGGGGAGATCCAGTTGACAGATGCCTTAAAGCGTCTGGCAAAGGAACAGGCCATGTATGCCTATGATTTCAAGGGGCACCGCTACGATGTGGGAACCAAGACCGGTTTTATCCAGGCCAATATTGAATTTGCACTGCGTAACCCGGAGCTTAGGGACGAGATGAAGGCGTACCTGGATGAGCTTCATGAGAATATGGATTCTATGCTTGATTATGAGTAACAACGCTACGCTGTTAAGTAGCCAGAATGTCATCATCTCCCTTCTTTGCCCAGTTTTCAAATTAATAGATGACTGGTATGGGGGAACCAGCCTGGGGAATCCAGAAATTCAGAATTCATTACTTAAGGAAATTCTAGCATATTTGGGGGCATCTGAACTGTTACAGTCAAAATAAATTATTTGTCGATTGAGGTCGAAATAGATTGACTATGCAGGGATGCAGATGTACAATTTCTTTGAGGTCGCAATTTGCGACCTCAAAGAAAAGGCTGGGAGATGATTAATGTGGCTGAAAAAACAGAAGTAAATGTTCCTGTAGTAGTAAATAACACGGAAGAAAGAATCGAAAATTTGATCCATTATGTACGTGGACAACAGGTAATGATAGATAGTGATTTGGCAATGCTATATAATGTTGAAACGAAAAGACTGAATGAAAGTGTGAAGAGAAATTCTAAACGTTTTCCAGAAAGTTTTTGCTTTCAATTGACTGAAGATGAGTATTCTGAATTGAGGTCGCAATTAGCGACCTCAAATATAGAAACTGAAACTATAGCTACTAAAGGTGGTAGAAGATATTTGCCATATGTTTTTACAGAGCAAGGAATAGCAATGCTTTCTGCTGTGTTGAGAAGCGATGAAGCTATTCAGGTAAGTGTAAATATTATGAATACCTTTGTGAAGATGAGACGGTTTCTTGCAGAGAATTCGTTGATGTTTGACAAAATACACAGTCTTGAATTAAAACAGTTGGAATATCAAAAAGAGTCCAATGAAAAATTCAATCAGATTTTTGCGTACATATCTGAACACGAGGAAGTAGGACAAAAAATATTTTTTGATGGTCAGATATATGATGCATTTAGTCTGTTGGTGAGTCTTGTAGAAAAGGCAGAAAAATCAATCGTGTTAATTGATAATTATGTTGATATTGGCACTTTGAATATTTTGTCAAAAAAGAAAGCTGGAGTAGATGTTACTATTTGCGCGGGGCGAAGAACTCGCTTAACAAGTCAGGATATTGCTAATTTTAATAGTCAGTATCCAACTTTGACCATAAACTATACAGGTGTATTTCACGACAGATTTCTTATTGTTGACGAGACAATAGCATATCATATAGGAGCATCGGTTAAAGATGCAGGAAAGAAATGTTTTGGGATTACACGGATTGAAGATGTAAGGATTATTTCGGATATTCTGCAGCGATTAGAAATTGAAGCGGAAGATGAAAATAATTAAATGATTGGAATAATTACAGCCATTATGGAGATTAAGCTCTCTGTAGTGGCTATTTTTATAATATCATGTTGACAAATAATATTATACGACATATAATATTAAAAACGGAATAGTAATATACGCAGAACAATAGTGGAAAGGAAGCGAGTGTGATTGCATGGTATTTAATACAGGAGCCGCATTATTGGACGCCATAGTGCTGGCGGTTGTGAGCAAGGAAGAAGACGGCACATACGGATATAAGATCACGCAGGATGTAAGGAAAGCAATAGAGATCTCAGAGTCCACGCTGTATCCTGTGCTGCGGCGGTTGCAGAAGGACGGCTGTCTTCAGGTCTACGATGTGGAATGCGGCGGAAGGAATCGCAGATACTATAAGATTACGGAGAGAGGAAGCGTGCAGCTAAATCTATACAAGACAGAATGGGAAGATTATTCTTCTAAGATTTCATTGCTGTTTTCGGGAGGAGAGATATTATGAGCAGACAAGAATTTATGGAACAGCTGGAACGGCTGTTGATGGATATCCCGGAGGAGGAGCGGACAGAGGCGCTGACATACTATAATGGGTACTTTGAAGATGCCGGCGCGGAGAATGAGGCGAATATCATCCGGGAACTGGAGTCCCCGGAGAAGGTGGCCGCGATCATCAAGGCCGATATCGGCGTGGAGGAGACAAAGGTGTATACAGAGGCCGGATATGAGGATGTCCGGTTCCGGCAGAAAGAGGAAGTGGGGCAGTATACGGAAACTGCCGGACAGAAGAAACCGCAGAAACGCTCGTCAACAGAGATCGTATTGCTGGTGCTGCTGGCAGTTCTTACCAGCCCCATATGGCTGGGACTTCTTGCGGGACTGCTGGGCGTGATTGTTGGCGTGTTTGGAGCGGTTCTGGGTATTCTTGCAGCGTTTGTCTGTACGGTATTTGCACTTTATCTGGCTGGAATTATGATTGCGTGTGTCGGGATCGGCATGTTTGTCATAGGAACGATTGGGGCCGGAAGCGGTCTTTTGGGTGCGGGATTTCTGGTGCTGGCATTGGCGATATTGGGAACGGTAGGCTGTGTATGGCTGTTTGGTAAGTTTTTGCCGTGGCTGTTTCGCGGAACGATCCGCTTGTGCAGCCGCCCATTTCAGAGAAAGGAGGAGCGAGTAGCATGAAAAGATTTACAAAGGTTTGTCTGATTGTATGCGGGGTGTTGGCAGGGCTTGGTTTACTGTTTTGTGTTATCGGACTTAGCATGGGCTTTGGTGTCCGGCAGTTCTTGGCAATGGCAAATGCGGGAGCCTTCAATATTTCCTGGAGCGATGACGGTGTGAAATTTTTCGGTAGAGAAGATGCGGATAGGGAGCAGGATGCTCCTGCGGGGACGGACAGTGACTGGAGCAGCGATACAAAGACATTTGCAGCG
This sequence comes from Paludibacteraceae bacterium, assembly GCA_963628035.1. Taxonomy (GTDB): domain Bacteria; phylum Bacillota; class Clostridia; order Lachnospirales; family Lachnospiraceae; genus 14-2. The sequence goes on along the minus strand of CAVGED010000082.1, from coordinate 142,498 downwards.
GCAGGTGTGCAGAAACTGGATATGGAACTTGATTTCGGAACGCTCTCTATGGAACCCTCCCAGGGCGGCGATATTGAAGTTGAGATGAATTATCGGAGTGTCTGGGGCAATTATAGTCGCAAGATAGACTGTATTCTGGAGGAAGATACCCTGAAAATACAAGACAGCGTGCAGAAATCTGTTTTGAAGCTGTTTACCTGCGAATCCAAGGATGCGACTCTTGTGGTCCGCATTCCGGAGGGAAAGGTATTTGAAGAAGTGGAACTGGACATTGGCGCCGCAGATGTCGTTGTAAAAACCGGGCTTAACAGTAAGAAGAATTACCATGGATGTCAATGGAGCCGAAGAGGAGTATAACTACGAAATCGAGTGTGGCATTGGTCGTGTGGCGGTTGGTGATTCTGAGTACAGCGGCCTTGGCAACAGCAAGAAGCTTGGATTTGTGCATGAGAAATGTGCGGTGGAGAATGGAATGAAGCTTCTTCGGTCAAGGATTCTGTTCGGGTTGACTTTCGGGCGCGGAGTGAATATAATTATTCCATACTTACACTTTCGAGAATTGAGAATATCCAAGAAAAATGCCTATGCACATATGCAGGAGAGTACGTATGGAAGACTATAACAAAAAGGAAGGTGCCGGCGGCAAAGTCGGGTTGAATAATTATTTCATGCGGGGGAACGACGGCATCGACCCGGAAGAGAAGATCGCGGTTGGATATTCCGAGGAAGATACCTCGATCCACATGCATGATTTTATCGAGATCGTATACTTTACCAGCGGCGTTGGAACCCATTATATTGGTGGAAAAATGTACCATGTATCGCCGGGCTGTGTCTGTGTGATGAATAATAATGTGGAACATTACTACGGCGTGGATGCGTCTTATGGTAAGAGTCTTGCGGTCAAAAATATTATATTTTACCCGCAATTTCTAAATTGCGGTTCCGATAATTTTCTTTCGGAGTTCATGACGAGAAAGCTTGGACGGAATCTAAAGGAGAAGGAGCATGTGGATTTTTTCCATCTGCTGAGCGATCCAGACAGGGAGATCGAGAAATGTTTTTCTATGATAGAAAAAGAATTGGCTATGAAAAAGGAACATCATCTTTCGATTGTCCAGTGCCTTGTAGAAGCAATTCTGCTGCTTCTGATCAGCGGCAGAGAGAGGCGTATCGAGGGGAAAAAATATAATAAAAGCTATATTAGGATCGAAGAATCCATAAAATTTCTAAATAAAAATATCAAAACGGTTCCGGTCATGAAGGATATTGCGAGAGAATATGGTTTCTCGGCAGAATATTACAGTAAGATGTTCCGGGACTTTACAGGAAAGTCTTATGGCCAGTTTGTGCAGGAAATGAAATGCAATGAAGCATGCAGGCTTCTGCTGGAGACGGATTATACCAATGAGGCGATCGCCGAGCTGAGCGGGTTTTCTTCGCTGAAGCATTTCTATCAGCAATTTAAGCACTGTAAAGGGGTTACGCCCAGAGAGTATATCAAACAGAGTACATGACAATGATTTCAGAGATAAGATATAGGAAAAAGCAACCCATCGGCGGAGACCATGGATTGCTTTTTGCTTTTATAAGACAAAAAATGATGCCGGGAAATTTTTTTCAGTTTTGGACTAGCAAGTGTTCAGCTTTGGGGGATTTATTGAATTTAACTCCTATGTTATAAAAGAATCATAGAGATCGTGATGAAAAAGACAGGCTCCTTGTGGAGCGTTGACGTAAAAATGATGAAAGATAAGACATGTATGAGGAGGACATGAAACAAGATGAAACAAAAACTGTTCAGTGAGGGAAAACGGAAGGATGAGATCTTAAAGCATATTTTTGTGTACGGCTTGCTGGCAATCCCGATCATTCATTTTATTGTATTTTGGGGCATGATCAATGTGGATTCGCTTCTGCTTCCGTTTCGTGACAACAATACCGGCGAATTCACGCTACACAATTTTAAGGTCATTTTCGAAAGCCTAAAGGTAGGGGGCGAGCTTACCATTGCGTTTAAGAATACGCTGATCTACTGGGGAGCGGGGTTGTTCTGCCAGTATGTTCTTGCGTTGTCTGTTACGTATTTTCTTTATAAAAAGATATTTTTGCACCGGTTATTTACATTCCTGTTCATGGTGCCTTCCATATTGTCCAGCGTTGTCCTGGTGGCTATTTACAAGAATCTGGTGGGTTCTACCGGACCCATTGCGGTGATCTACGAAGCACTGTTTGATAAGCCCATGCCATCCTTGCTGTATTCCAATTCAACGGCTACATGGACCATCGTTGTGTTCTGCGTATGGACAGGATTTGGGATGAATGTCATTCTTTTTTCCGGGGCGATGTCGAAGATTCCAAATGAGATCGTTGAAGCTGCCAGTCTGGATGGCGCGGGCTTTTTTCGGGAATTTTTTTCTATAGAGCTTCCGATGATCATGCCGACGGTTTTGATTATGCTGCTTTTTTCTGTATCAAGCGTACTGATGTCCTCCGGCCCCATCTTATTGTTTACCGGAGGCATGTATGAGACGACGACTATCTCCTACTGGTTTTACGAGAATGTAATTGTGAACCGGGATTATGGCGTATCCTCTGCTTTTGGACTGTTATTATCGTTGGTGGCAGTGCCGCTGGTGTTGATCGTGAATCATATATCGAACAAAATGGAAGTGGTGGAGTATTAAACTATGAAGAAAAAAACGAGAATAAGAAAGCTTATGAGAAAGACCAATCCTGCCAGAATATTTGTTTTTTTTCTATTCCTATTGTATGGGGGCACCATGGTATACGCTCTCTTTTGGGCGGTGACTGCTTCCTTGAACGAACATACGGCTCTGATCCTGAATGGATTGGCATTGCCGGAAAAGCTGCATCTTGAAAATTATCGCGAGGCGTTTGAAGTGCTGCGGACAAGCAATGCCTCCTTTGGTGCAATGCTGTGGAATTCCGTCTGGCTTACTGTTGCGAATTCCCTTATCTCCCTGGCGGCCATGACGGTGACGGGATATGTTCTGGGAAGGTATTCCTTCGTGGGAAAAAAGGTGATAACGGCTGTCATGCTGGCTGCAATGTTGATTCCAGTATACGGGAACGGTTCGGCAACCCTGCTGATGTATATGAGGCTTGGCATGTACGATTCACCCCTGATCGTGTTGAAGTCTGCCTCCGCTTTGGGAGCCATGACCCTGGTGATAAAAACCTTTTTCCAAAATATCCCGGCGGCTTACGAGGAGGCTGCAAAGGTAGACGGAGCCTCGCGGATGAGGATTTTCTTACAGATTCATATTCCCATGGTGAAGCCTTCTCTGTTTGCTATATTTATATTGCAGTTTATCGGCGGGTGGAATGATTATACCTTACCTATCTATTATATGCCAAGTTATCCCACCATATCTTCCGGGCTGTATATATATGAGACGTTATCGAAGTTTACCATGAATAAGCCGGTATTTTTTGCGGGGGTTGTTATGTGCGCGATCCCGCCTATGATATTGTTTTCCATCTTCAGCGATAAGCTGATGAAAAATGTTTCCTTGGGAGGATTGAAGTGATGAAGATTAGACCTGACGCATGGATGAAACGGTTTCTGGAGACGCAGCTGGAGGGAATGACGGGGCATATTGAGAAGGCGGGATTTCCCTTTGACCGGGTGAAATGGGGGGAAGCCGATTATAGAGAGGAGGGGGCAAATCCAGGCTGGTGGGTGTATGAACAGACCGCTTACTGGGTGGATGGACTGACGCGATGCGCGCTGCTTTTAGAGGAGCCCCAATATCTGGAGCAGGCGAAGGAGATGATCTTCGCTGTCCTTACTCATGCGGATGCGGATGGGTATCTGGGTCCCGAATTCTTGAAAGAAAATAAGCCCTGGAACCGCTGGCCACATGTGGTGTTTTTTCGGGCATGTATGGCGCTCTATGAATATACGGAGAATCCGGTTATTCTAGAAAAACTGACGGAGCATTATTTGCGAAATAAAGTGGATTATTTCAATAACAGGGATGTGGATAATATTGAGATCATGCTCTGGCTGTTTGGAAAAACGAAAAAGAAAGAATTGCTGGATTATGCGCTGGAGACTTATAAGGCCTATAACGAAAAGGCAGAGGATGATAACTGCGATGCACAGGCACTGTCGGATAGAAAGCCGTATGCCCATGGAGTAACCTATAATGAGTATTTCAAACTGGGTGCGATCCTATACCTCTGCACAGGGGATAAGAAATATCTGGAGGTTTCTGAAAATGCATACAAGAAGATAGACCAGTATTTTAGGCTTCCATCGGGTTGTCACTGCAGCAACGAATTTCTTATCAACAATGATTATATGCAGAGTAGCGAGACCTGTGATGTGTCTGATTACAGCTGGGCTCTTTCCTATCTGCTGAAAGCAACTGCGGACGGGGCATACGCCGACAAGATTGAGACCTGTATCTTTAATGCAGGAATCGGGGCGGTTCTGGAGGATTTTAAGGGGTTACAGTATTTTTCCTGCGCTAATCAGATTCTTGCGGATAAGCAGTCCAATCATAACGTATTTTTTTCGGGTAGCTCCTGGATGAGCTATCGACCCAATCCAGGAACCGAGTGCTGTCCCGGAAATGTGAACCGATTTATGCCGAATTATCTGTGGAATAGTTGGATGCAGGAAAGAGATAAGCTTTATTCTTTCCTGTATGCGCCCTGCATCATGGAGACTGAAATCCAAGGAAAGCGGGTAAGCATTCAGGAGAAAACCAGGTATCCTTTTGAAGAGAAGATTTGCTATATCATCACGGCAGAAACGGAATTTACGTTATATCTTCGAAAGCCGGGATGGGCCAAGGAGTTTTCTGTTGTCCAGGATGGACGGCGGTGCGAGCTCGTTTTTGAAAAAGGTTTTGTGGCGGTGAAAGTTCTGGGAAGCTGCCAGATTGAAGTGGCGATGACCTCCGAGATACAGGTGCATAAGACAAAAGGAAAGGTTTGGTTTTCAAAAGGCGCGTTGGTGTATAGCTTTGGCATGAAGGGCGAGAGGAGGATTGATACGGAAGCCATACAGGCTGACGAGGATTTTCCGGCATATAACATGTATCCTGATGACGAATGGCGGTATTGCATTACGGGAAGGCCTGTATTTGTGCCCAATGAGACAGCGGAAGCCTTCGATCTGGATACGCCTCTTCCTTATCTTGAGGTCCCGGCAAAAGTAATTGAAAATATGGCATTGGATCACAGAAAGAAAATTCGCCATTGTTTTGACCTGTACAATAAAAAGTATCGATATGAGAAGGGTGATTTTACGTTTACGCCGCGCTTAATGCCGAATAGTCAGATGGTTTTGGATGAAAAGAGCGGACGAACAATAAAATTGTATCCCTATGGTGCGTGTAAATTGCGTATGACTGTTTTTAACAGCAACATAGATTTTTAAAGAAAAAAGGAGGATTTCGTAAGATGAAGAGGATCGCAAAGACAGCCGTGGCAATGATGCTGGCGGTAAGTATGCTGCTGACAGCTGCATGTGGAAAGAACGGAACTGGAAACGGAAAGGAAGGAACTGGAGGTGGTCATACCGGTAAGGACGGTAAAACTCTGTATGTAGCCGCCATCAACAAGGGTTACGGCACGGACTGGCTGGAGAAAATGCTGGAAGAATTCTGCGGCACAAGAGATCTTAAGTATGTCGTTTATCCCGTCTATACAGATGGGGAGCTGACCCAGAAGATCGAGGCGGGAGAAGAGGTCTGCAATTACGACCTGGTGTTTTCCGGGATAAATGAGATCGCGGACAGCAAATATCTGCTGGACTTGTCCGATGTGCTTAGTTCCGTCATTGAGATTGGGGACAGAGCCGGCAAGAAAATATCAGACTGCATTGATCCTACGGTTTATGCGGCCATGGAGGACGCCGACGAGGAAGGAAAGTATTATCGGATGCCATGGACGGGCGGCATCAACGGACTTTTGTATAACAACACGGCAATCCAAAAAGCGTTAGGGAACGATTGGCAGAGTACCTATCCCTGCAGGACCACGGATGAACTGCTGGAGCTCTGTGAGGCCTTGAAGAAGGCGGGACTGGCTCCCTTTGTCCATGCGGCGGCGACGAATTACTATTCCTACATGTACGAGGGGTGGTTTGCCCAATATAACGGCACTCAGGGGATGAACGATTATTTCAATGCGATCTACTATGATTTCTTGGGAGAGCCGGTGGTTGGATATGATGTCGCCCGCAATGACGGTGTCCTGGAAAGTGCCAAGGTAATGGAGAGCATTTTTGCAAAAGGGTACAGCCACGAGAAGAGCAACTCCATTGATTGGGAGGTTACGCAGACCTATTTTATGTCTGGGCAGGCAGCTATGTTTTCCAACGGAGACTGGAATAACCTGGAGATGATGAAGCAGTTCCCGGACAACGATATCCGATTCCTGAAATTACCCATGATCTCCGCCCTGGGAACCAAGCTGGGGATTACGGATGAGGAACTTGCTTTGGTGGTGGACTATGTGGATGGAAAGGGAACGAACCCGGGAGTCTCAAGTGACAAGTATACAGAAGCGGAGATATTAGATACTGTTATGGATGCAAGGGCCTGGGTTTCCAGTTATGTGGATATGCACAATGTCTTTGTACCAGAATACAGCGCAAACGCGGAACTGGCAAAGGAGTTCTTAAAGTTCATGGTATCCGATGAGGGACAGCATATTTTCAGCGAGACCACAAAAGGGCTGACTATGTGCTATGGGTATGATCTGTCGAAGGACGCGATCTATGCGGAGCTTTCGAATTTTGCAAAGACGCGTTGGGAGATTGCGAAGAACGCCAAGTTCTACATTGCTTCCAGGGCGGAGGCTTATTCCCAGGCAGGGCTAGCCCCCTTCCAGGCAAAATCCAAAGCGCCGCTGGAGGTTCTGATGAGCCGGGAGGATGATCGGTACACGGCGCAGATGGTCTACGATTATGATTACAATTATTACAAAAACAATTGGTCCTTAATACAAAGTAAGCTGAAATAAACAGCAGCGAGAAACAGTTTGGAGGAATTTATGAAAAAAATAATTACAAGCTTGATCTTGATTCTGGCAATGCTTACTTCCGCCTGTTCGTTAAAGTTGCCGGGGAAGGACGGTAAGATAGTGGAAGATGCGGCTGGCCAGAAGGCGCAGGTGGATGTCCGGCTGGCGTTGGCCACGGAGAAATATACCCAGGAAGCGGATATTTCCGCCTTGCAGAAGGGGACGCTCTGTGTGGCTGCCGCAAAGGGCGAAACTGAGGGAGCACAGTTTCTTGTCCGGTCGGATATCGATATACCTTATTATAACCTCACAGTAAGCGATCTGAGGAGTGGAGAGAGTACCATCGGATCCGACGCAGTGACGGTTCAGACGGAGTTGTACAGTTATGCCGCGTATGATGCGAGCTGGAGCAATTCTCTGCCCAGCGGCTACTATCCCGATGCGCTTATTCCGGTGAGTTATATAGTGGAGGCAGGAGAGAACCAGATAGGAGCAGAGAAGAATCAGGGATTTTTCGTGGATATCAAGGTTCCCAAAGACGCCGTAGCCGGTATCTATACTGGTGAAATCACTATGGATTGTAAAAATCAGCAGATTACAATTCCGGTGGAGCTTACGGTATATGATTTTGCCATAAATCCGGTTCCGTACACTAAGACCTGCTATCTGATCTGGCAGAATTGGCTGGGCTATGGGGAGTTGGATTCCACAGACGAGAAATACATGGATTATTACGATATGATGCTGGATTATAACATCTGCGGCTATACGTACCCACATACAACAGCGTCGGAATTTGTCTCCTATGTAAGGGAGTATTACAGCAAGGTGCCGTGTTTCGGTATCCCGTATGACGCTATTACAAACACGACCAATGACTGGGAGAAATATTCCGCCTATCTTTCGGAGCTGGCTGCCGCAGCCGTGGCGGACGGTGTGAACTACTTTGACAAGGCATATTATTATTGGGATATGTACTATGATGAATACTATGCCTTTGACTGGCGGCAAAGCGTTATGAAATCCGTATTTGACACCTGTGACGCAACGGAGGAAGCTCTGATTGAGAGCCTGGTGGTGCAGGGGAAGATTGACAGTGCCGATTGTTCGCTGGCGGAGTCCATTCGGGGGCTATCTCATGTGATACCGGGTGCAGCGACAGACAGCGCCTTGACAGCGTATAACATTACCCATTGCGCGTCGCCGGAATCCGTGGATACCTCCGCGGAGATGGAATACTATAAGGAAGCAACACCCGACGAGGTGGATTATTGGTGGTATCATGCCATCGGCTCCATCGATTATCCGCAGCCGGATAAAACCATCAACGGCTATCTCATCTCGGCACGGGATCATTTCTGGAGCAACTATGAGCTTGATATTATCGGTGACCTGTACTGGAATGCTACAGGCTTCTGTAATTGGTGGGTGTTTGACAGCCAGGGAGCGTATGCACCTTTGAGCGACCTGTATACAACAGCTTCCCATGACAATCTTTCCAACGGAGATGGATATTTGCTGTATCCGGGACTTCCATATGGGAGTGAGAAGCCCTTTGCCTCTCTTCGCCTGGTGTCCATCCGGGATGGGATTGACGACCATACTTATATGGAGATGCTGGGAGAACGTTACCAGAAGCTTTCGGGGATGTACGATGCAGAGACAAGGGACGCAAAAAATCTCGTTTCCTTTCTGAACAAAAATATCATCAGCCGGCAGGTTTCCAAGTTGGAAAACAAGAAGCTGTTTTCAAGCAGAGCTGCTTTGGCGAAAGCAATTGAGCTGTCCGATACCTGTGGAGTGCTGATCCAGGAGCTTTCCGTGGAGCAGAATGAATTGAGCTACGTGATCTATACGGATGGTTCCACGGAGCTTGCTGTGAACAATGCGGTAGCTGTCTCGACGGAAGCCGGGGAGGGAAGGTGCTACAGCGGCAAGGTCGAGATCAGTGAGCAGGGCAGTCTGTGCCTGGATTTTACAAAAAATGGAGAAATAAAGACGTTGGAGCTTTTGACGGTGTGCTCGGGAGAGATGGTCAATGGATTTGAGACCCAGGAAGATCTGGAGTCCTGTATCGTGTATCGCGATTACGGGTCTTCGGTGGAACTGAGCACAGCAGCTAACACCTCCAGAAACGGCAATAGCGTAAAGGTGTTGCTGCGTGGATATGATTTTGGCAACAGCAATAATAATGAGCAGTTTTCTCCGGGAGTCAGCTTTTCACTATCAGAAATGGGGAAAAAGCTGTCTGAAACAGAATCCATAGAGTTCTGGGTGTACAATGCACGGTCGGAGGATGTTGTGGCGGAGTCTTATCTGGAAGGAGTGTCCTCCGAAGGTGGGAAGATCAGCTTTTCCTATGACACCATCAGTCTGCACGCAAACAGCTGGACAAAGATTGTTGTGGACAATTTCAACTTTATCAGCCGTGACGTGGAAACACTTGATGCGTATACGTCATTTGGGATAAGAATATCGAATCAGATTGGCTCTGCCTGTGAATTGTATGTGGATGATTTGTTCATTCGGTAGAAGGGAGGGAGTTAGCAATGAAAAAATTAAAAGCATTTCTGTTGGCAATGATGATGGCTGTAATGACAATCTCTGTTTCGCCTGTTGTCAATGCGGCGCAGAATGAGAACGATACGGATGAAAAGGATGCTGGATTGGAGTGCGAGGTTTTGATTGGTTTTGAAAACGCCAAGGAGACCTTAAAGTCCGTAAGGCTGGACGGCATTAACAAAGCGAAGCTATGTGACGACAGTAGCCTTGTAACGCAGGGGCAGCAGTGCCTGCACCTTTGCCCGGAGGTAGATGAGATCGAGGAAGGATCGTACTATTCGGATTCCGCCATCCTCTTATATCCCCAAAAAGCAGTGTATTCGGATGTGGAATATATCTGTATCGATGTGTACAATCCTACGGATCAGGCACAGACGGCACTGATGGGATTTTCAGATGTATTTGAAGAGTATGTGGTGAAGCCGGGAAAGAACACACTGTGGCTATACATCGATCGGGCGAGGCTTGCCTATACTAGCAAGGGACAGATTGTAGATTTCTTTCTGAAATTTGAAGGCGGAAGCAAGGAAAAGGGAGCATTGGACGTTTACATTGATAATTTTCGCTGCTATTATGCAAAAACAGATTACGAAGCATACAGCAATGATTTTACACAGAATGTGTGGTACTCCTTTGAAACGGAAGGAGACCTGGCGAATATCCTGTATCACGGAACGAAAAAGTCCGATTTTTCTCAACCGTTGTTCCATATAAACCGGGATATTCGCTATATAAAGAGCGGAGAAGGGTCTCTGCGGGTGGATTTCCGGAATATGATGAGCGGTGCGCAGGATACCAGGATGTTCCGTACTATGGATAATAAGTTAGGCGACCTGAATCAGTATCTGGATAACCTGGAGGGATATTATATCGGATTTCCGATATATAATGCCAATAAATTTGACGTTTCATGTACGGTGCAGGTCTTCTCCAATTATAACGATGAAAACATCACGTTATCGGGGACGATTCCGGCGGAAAGCTGGTCCGGCGATGACTTTGTGCTTTCCCTGGCAGATATGGAAGCAGCTTTTACAGGTTCCGGATTTGATATTATGACCATTGCATTTATCTTCGATGGAATGCCGGATGGCGGCACGATTTATCTGGATTCCATTGGGGTATACCCGGTGGAATAGAGAGGAAGCGCGAATGAAGAAAATATTGCGATCACTGACTGCAATTTTTGTGTTTTGTATGGTATTGGGGCTGTGTTCCTGCGGAGGCTGCAATAAGAAGCAGAACGGAGATTCCCGTGGAGATAAAACTGCATTTGATGAGAAAAATGTAACCGTCAATTATAGAGATGTTGTTTATCTGCCGGATTATTTTACGGAAAAAGACGACTTTTCCACTGCGGAGCTATTTTCACCATCCGGCAGCAGAATTTCCATGCGGGACGGTAACCTTTATGCAGACACCATGGGCGAGTATGAGCTTGTGCTGCACGAGAGCCGTCAGATCTATCATTTAGATGTGGCGGATATCGAAGGTCCCATCGTGATGCTGAAGGATCAGAACACAACGGTTTACTGGGGCAATGAAGTTGCCATCAATCCTATCATCGTTGATAACGTTGATAAAATATTCGATGTGGATTCCGTTCATTATACGGTTAAAAAACGTGGAGAAGAGGTGCGTGTGAGCGACAGCATCTTCCTGGCGGAGGAACTGGGCGAATACAGTTTGGAATTTGACGTTCAGGATACAGCCGGAAACCAGGCTAAGCCTGTGACCGTCAACTGTGAGATGCCCAAGGTTATCGTGAAGCCTGTGGGGACAAAGATTACCTTGTCGGACGACATTTTCAAGGGCCTGATTGATGATGGAAATAGCTACTCCTATGAGACGACCATCACACGAGTGACAGAGGATGGCCGCAGTGCAGTGAAGGACAACACTATCACCATCGAAAAAGATTCCATTTATAAGATAAAGCAAACGGCTACCTGCGGCGAAGAAGTGATCGCCTTGAATTACATCTACCGTTCGGAAAACTTTATGCTGTACGATTTTGACGATCAGGATATCAGCATGATCACCACAGCAACACAGTCCGGACTGACCTCCAGTACGTCCGTGAAGGAAACAGCGGCTGAGGATTATGCCGTGCTCGTTAATACTTCTGGACTAGGAGGCTGGACAACCTTCTACATTTCAGGGTTGGAGTCCAATACAACCTATGACCGGATTTCATTCGATGTTACATTAACAAAGACGCCTACGAAGGATAAGGATTCTCTGAAGCTGTCTTTTTATAATAAGCAGGGTGAGGGAGGCCATACCATAGTGAAGGAGACAGGAAAGACCCAGACAGCGACCTTCTCCAATATCACAACGGACAATCTTGGAATTGCAAAGGTATATGCGTATGTCCATGAAAGCGGCGTGACGGAGTTCACCATCGACAATATGATCGTGCAGAGAAGTACAGCGGTCAATCTGGCAAAGGGCTTGTATATCGCATTCTCCGGCGGTGCAAAGAATGTGGAAAAGGCAAACACCAATACGGGATACAATATCCTTCATCTGGATATTCAGCGGGCAGGATGGAGCTCTCTAAAGATATTTGCGACAAAGGAGGCAGGTCTGAAGGCGAACACCGAATATCGCGTATCTGTAGATGTGGCGTGTGACGGAACTTATCCGTCCTTCTACGAGGAGCATGATAATCCTTCTAGGGGAAATGATTTTGTACTGGGCGCGCCTGGCGGTAAGATTACCTTCCTTATCACTACGGATAGGAACGGGGAATTTGAGAAGCTCTGGACAACGATTTTACTGAATACAGGGCAAGGTCTGACCTTTGCTGAATTTACTGGAGCCGAGATCACCGAAAACCGTGGAAGCTTATATGGGAAAGGGATTACCGTACAGCCAACCCTGATGTATCAGCAGGCCGAGTACACCATATCAGAAAAGCTTATACGGGATGGCGAAAATGCCGGAAAGACATACAGTAGTATCGAAAATGTCACAAAGGCCGGAAAGACAATGCTGACCGTATCGGCCAGCCGGGCGGCAGGTCTGAAAGCCGATACCAGCTATAAGGTGGCGGTTGATGTGGCATGTGATGGAGTTTATCCGTCCTTTTATGAGGAACATCCCGGCGGGAACGACTTTGTATTCGGCGCGCCCGGCGGCAAGATTGAGTTCTATGTCACTACGGATGCAAACGGCGAATTTACGAAGACCTGGGAAACGCTATGGCTGAATGGAGCGACGTATGTTGATTTTACTGGCATAGCCATCACCGAGCATCAAGGAAGTACGATCCCAGAAAACAAGGATACCGTATATGGAGAAGGAATCACGGTACAGCCTGCATTGGTGTACCAGCAGGCAGAATTCACCATTTCCCCAAAGACGATAACAGAGGGGGAACAGGCCGGAAAGATCTATTACTGCATGGAGGATATCACGAAATCCGGACGTGCGATGCTGACGATAGCTGCCGCTTCCGAAGCAGGCCTTAAGGCCAATACGGAATACACGGTAGCAGCAAAGGTATCCTGTGACGGAAGCTATCCATCCTTCTACGAGGAGCATACCGGAGGAAATGATTTCGTATTTGGTGCGCCCGGCGGCGTGATCACCTTTAACATTACTACGGACGAAAATGGTACATTTGAGAAGGTTTGGGATACACTTTATCTGAATGCAGAGCAGGGCCTGACCAATGTAGAATTTACCGATATCGAGATCCGGGAGAATAAGGGAAGCGTATATGGAAAAGGCATTACGGTTCAACCAACGCTGATGTTCCAGCAGGCCGAGTATAGTATATCCGAAAAGAAAGTAGCGGATGGGGAAGAGGCCGGAAAGACCTATACCGCCATCGAAGCCATCACGAAGTCCGGAAAGATGTTGCTGACGGTGGCGGCAGGGTCGGAAGCGGGCCTGAAAGCCAATACGGAATATAACGTGGTGATGGATGTGGCATGCGACGGAAGCTTCCCGTCCTTCTTTGAGGAACATACCGGAGGAAACGACTTTGTATTTGGCGCGCCCGGCGGGCAGATCGCCTTCACGGTTACTACGGATGAAAAGGGTGAGTTCCAGAAGGTTTGGGATACGCTGTGGTTGCTAAAGGAACAAGGGTTAAGCTATGTGGAATTTACCGGCCTTACCATCACCGAGACCCGGAAAACAGTATCAGGAGTGAGAGGGATTGTCTGCACATCTGCCATGAGCGGTAGGTGTGTAGGGAGAATCCTTGATTGTTCCCTGCTGCCCCGTCTGAAGTGATCCAGGATATTTCGGCGAAAGGAGAGTACGGCCATGTTGCAGATAACGCAGATAAGGCTTGACTATGGAAGCTTAAAAAAAGAAAATCGGTATCGGATCACAGACAATTCCAACCCGGTATTTTCCTGGACGGTTCTTTCCGATGGCACAAATGTGACGCAGGAAGCTTTTGCGGTAAGGGTATGGTCCGGGGAAGAGGTTCTCTGGGACACAGGCTGGCAGAGATCAAGGGAGACGGAAATAGTATATGCAGGGAGAGAATTACCGCTGGAGCGTCGGATCTATGTGTCTGTTACCGTCAGGGACAGCCGAGGCTTATGCAGTGAAGCCTTTACCGAATATTTCTTCCGGTCGAGCCTAAAGGAGCTGGAGCCTTGCTGGATCACATCATCGGAGGATAAAGGGAATCAGGCGCTTTACTTCAAGAAGGATTTTATATGCTGGAAAAAGGTAGCCCATGCAGTTGTATATGCATGCGGTCTGGGATATCACGAGCTGTATCTCAATGGGAAGAGGATAGACCGGGCGGTGCTGGATCCTGCCTTTTCCGATTATACCAGGCATTGTTATGTCACCGTAATCCCGGAGGCGGAGGAATTTCTGGAAGAACAGAATTGTATCAGCGCCATTGTTGGACAGGGCTGGCGGAGAGTTGGAAATGAAGCGGATTATTACTGGAAGCCGATAAAGTTTTGCGGCAGTCCGCAGCTTATGATGGCACTGCACTTGGAATATGAAGATTCTTCCACCGAAATTGTCAGCACGGATGATACCTGGCTGTGGGGAGAAGGACCTATTGTGTTCAGCCATCTTTTCGATGGGGAGACCTTCGATGCTGGGCGCAGGGATCCGGATTGGAATCTGTTTGGGGCAGCCCTGGAGGGACTTGCCCCAGCCAGGTGTGTGGAGGAACCCGGCGGGAAGCTGGAGCCTATGACGCTGGAACCTATCCAGGAGCAGGGGGTGTACCAAGCCAGGACGGTGACGCCCATTGGCCCCGATTCCTGCGTGGCAGATTTCGGCCAGAATATTGCCGGTGTGTGCAGGCTGCGTATCCCGGACGGCTTAAAGAGGGGACAGCAGATCCGGATACAGTTTGTGGAGGAGCTTGACGAGGACGGTTCCGGGTATCTGCCAAGTTTGAGAAAGGCGAAAAGTACCGATACTTATATTGCGGCCGGAGATGACCGGGATCTTGCGGCCTGGACGCCCAGCTTCACCTACCATGGTTTTCGCTATGCCTGCATCCAGGGACTTGGGATGATTGATCCAAAGAGCATTACAGCGGTGAGCCGTTACACGGATGTGGCAAAGGACAGTTTTTTCACCTGTGGAAGCGGGCTGCTCAATGCGATACAGACCTGCATAGTCCAGACGGAAAAGGCAAATATCCAAAGTATTCTTACTGATTGTCCCCAGAGGGACGAGCGGCTTGGGTGGATGAACGACGCCACCGTGCGGTTTGGGCTGACCCCGTATGGCTTTGATATTGGAAGATTGTTCCCCAAGGTGGTGGAGGATATTCTGGATACCCAGTGGGAGGACGGCTCCATCACCTGTACCGCACCATATGTGCTGGGGAACCGCCCGGCTGATCCAGTCTGTTCCTCCTTCCTGATCGCCGGGCAGCAGGCATGGCTGCATACCGGGAATGTCAGTATCATACGGAAGGCCTATGAGGGCTTTGCCAGCTGGGAAGCGAAGTTGGGAGAGCTGGCCTCAGATCACATTGTGGAGTATACGGCATACGGCGACTGGGCTTCACCAATCTATGCCTGTGTAGGCGGGGAGGGAAATATTGACGCAACGCTTTCCGCCTGCACACCCGGAAGCCTTCTGTCCACCGGATTTTATTATTACAACGCGGTTTTGTTAAGGGAGTTTGCCGAGCTTCTTGGGAAGCAGGAGGATGCTGCTTATTATAAAGAACTTGCCGGACAGATCAAGAAGGCAATGCTGGAAAAATGGTGGGATGATGAGAAGGCGGTTATGGCTACGGGCTCCCAGGGCAGCCAGAGCTTTGCGTTATGGCTAGGGATCGTTCCGGAGGAACGCCGGGCCGCTGCGGCAAAGCATATCCATGAAGATCTGGTGCGGTCGGAGTACCATTTTACCACAGGAAACATCTGCACCAGGTATATGTTGGAGATGCTGACAGAATATGGCTATGTGGAGGATGCGTGGACATTAATGACCAGGGAGGACTATCCTTCCATCGGCTATATGCTGCAGAATGAAGCGACTACCATCTGGGAGCGCTTTGAGTTAAAGAAGAATAATGGGATGAATTCCCACAACCATCCCATGTACGGAGCTGTGGGATATTGGTTTTATGCCTATCTTGCCGGGATCAAGCCTGTGGGAAAGGGATGTTCCAAACTGGTGATCAAGCCTTTTTTCCCCAAAAGGCTGTTGTCGGTAAACGCCAAGGTGGAGACGGTCCGGGGGGATATTGTCGTGCGATGGGTGCGCAGATACGGTAAGGTATACTTGTATGTAACGCTGCCTTTTTCCACAGAAGCGGAGATCATCTTTGCGGGCAGAAGCTATCAAGTGGGTAGTGGGTTTCACAGATATGAGGTTGATGAGGGAGTATTTGATGACACAATAGAAGAGGAGAATAAATTATGAAGATGGTAAAAGATAAGGAAATTCTGGTGGGAGCAGATTTTGCAGGATTCCCGTTAAAGGAGGCGGTTGTGGCGCATCTGAGATCCAAGGGCTGGAAGGTGACGGATATTGGTGTGCAGTCTGCAGATGAGGAAGACCCTGAGATGTTCCACCGAATTGGCCTGAAGGTAGGTGCAAAGATTGCGGAAAAAGAGTTTGAACGAGCCCTTATTTTCTGCGGAACGGGAATGGGAATTCACATTGCAGCCAGTAAATGCCCCGGTGTGTATGCCGGCGTTGTGGAAAGCGTTCCGGCAGCGTTGCGTGCCATTACCGGAAATGGCGTGAATGTGCTGGCGATGGGAGCATTTTATGTTGCACCTCAGATGGGAAAGGATATTGCGGATGCATATCTGAGCCATAGCTTAGGAGATGGATATGAATGGTGGCCGAATTTCTATGAATTCCACAAGCTTGCCATAGATGAACTGGATGCATTCAGCTATGAAGAGTTCAAGAAAAATGGATTTGAAGTAAAGCGACTGGGAGATTATCCGCTGAAATTGATGAACAAACCGGAAGTGTAGAGAGCGAAACATACGTGAACTTTCCAGAGAAATACGAAGGATTTTCGAAAATGATCAAGGAAAACAAGAAAATAGGCAGAGAGGAAGGTATCGAACATGATGAAAAAGAAGAGAAAATGGCTGGCTCTTTTGATGGCGAATGTATTATCCATTTCACTTTTGTCAGCCGCAGGAATTGTCAGTGAGGCGGAAACATCAGGGGAGGGAATGGGTATAGTGCTGAATGCGTTGGCAACCGTACAGCCATCCTCCGGTGTGGCGGGCACCATTGCACCGGGCGAGAAGATATTTGCTGACCGGGGACATGTGTTCGGCTCCAGTTTGCCGGATTGGCTGGAGGGAAGCGACTATCTCCGCAGTAATCTGGTGGGCGGCGTCTCAGGCGTTACCATCACGAAGGCAGGGTGGGTCTATGTGCTGACCCCTGCAACGGCCCAGAGCAGTACCTCCAATAATTCCCAGGTGACTGCATTGGAGGAGGCGGGCTATACCCATATCACAACCCTGGAGGTCGGGGAGTTGGGGGCTACCATCGAGGAGGCCATCGCTGTTATGGGGAAGGAAGTGGCGGTGAATGAGACTGTTTCCTTTGGCCAGTGGGGTGTCCTGGTGACGAAGGTAGTAGATGAAAAAGAACTGGCGGGCGCGGCATTGGAGGCACCAAATGTCCTGTTCAATCCCACAGAGGAGGAATATCAGGACGGCAAACGCCAGTGGCAGGGAATCCCCGGCATTGCCAAGGATGACAAGTCCGGCAGACTTTGGGCCACCTGGTACAGCGGTGGCAGCACCGAGGATGAGTACAATTGGTCAGTGCTCTATACCAGCAATGACGATGGCCTGACTTGGTCCGGCCCCAAGGTTGTGGTGGATCCGGAATATCCGGTGCGCTCCTTTGATCCGAATCTGTGGGTGGATCCCAGCGGCCGTATGTGGTTCATCTGGAACCAGAGCTATTATCATTTCGATGGGCGCTGCGGTGTGTGGGCTATGTATACCGATAATCCCGGCGATGAGAATCCAAGCTGGAGCCGGCCGATGCGTATTGCCAACGGCATCGCCATGAACGATCCCATCGTCCTTACTAACGGTGACTGGATCCTGCCGACTGCCATCTGGGGCTGGAGCACGTTTACGGAGATGGGGGATGAGATCAACTCCAACGCATATATTTCCAAGGATCAGGGTGCGACATGGAGCTATCTTGGCAGCGTTTTTGGCTATACCGGAAGCCGTAACTGTGATGAAAATATGATCATAGAGCAGGCCGACGGCACGCTGCGGATGCTAATCCGCACCGGGTACGGTATTGAGGAAAGTTATTCCTATGACGGCGGAAAGACCTGGAGCGATTCCGTGCTGGCAGGCATCTCCAACGTGGCTTCGCGCTTCTATATAACCCGCCTGGCTTCCGGCAGTCAGCTGATGATCTACAACGATCCGCCCAGCGGCGCCAACGAACGTACCCATATGACGGCGGCACTTTCTTTCGATGACGGAAAGACCTGGCCGTATAAGCTGGTGATCGATGAACGTAGTAACACCACGTATCCGGATGCGTATCAGGATGCAGAAGGAAATATCTATATTATCTATGATCATGGGCGTACAGCTACTGGGGAGATCCTGATGGCTAAGATCACAGAGAAGGACATTGTGGCCGGAAAGCTGGTGACGGAGGGGTCTATGCTGCGGGTGCTGGTGAACGACAATGGCACCACTGCTGCTATGCAGGCATTTGAAGTGGAGATTGCGGAAACTCTTGCCAAGGTGGAAAGCAGTGACGGTACCATGGAGCTACTGGCTCAAGGAAGCATATTGTTTTCTGATCGCTCCTACGCAGTGGGAAAATATGCGCCCAGCCAGTTGATCGGAAAAGGATATCTGAAAGCAGCATTGAATTCCGGTGCCACCGTGACTGTGACGGAGGACGGTTGGTTGTATGCATTGACACCGGCCACCGGTGACAACAGCAAGACAGCGAAACTGAAGGAATTAGGCTTTACCATGCAGGCAACGCTTCCACAGGGGCAGTTAAGCGGAGAACTCACGGAGGAATTGGATCTTCTGGGGAAGGAAGTAAAAGCTGGAGAGAGCTATACCTATGATACATGGGCGATTCTAATCGGCGATGTGGATATTCCGGTTATCGTTCTTCCTGGTGACGTCAATGGTGATGGAGCTTTTGACGTCCGTGACGTTGTACACTTGAAGCAATACCTGGACAACCCGGAAGCCGTCACGATCTATTCCGATGATATGGGCGATCTGGACAGTAGCGGCGTTGTGGATGGACAAGATCTGGTGCTGCTGCGAAAGAAACTGATCAATGGCATTGGACTTGTGGAGCGGAAAGATAGCTTGTACGGAAAAGGCATCACGGTTCTGCCGATGCGCAGATACCAGGGGGCTGAGTATACGATATCTGAGAAGACGGTCACAGATGGAGAAAATGCCGGAAAGACCTATAACTGTATCGAGAACATAACGAAATCCGGCTGGACATATTTGAAGGTATCAGCAAGTCAGGAAGCCGGACTGAGGGCGAATACCGAATACCAGGTTATGGTCAGTGTGGTGTGTGATGGAACCCTTCCGTCCTTCTATGAGGAGCATACAAGCCCATCTAAGGGAAATGATTTTGTATTTGGCGCTCCCGGAGGTGAGATCACGTTTACGGTCACCACGGATGCGAACGGCACATTTGAGAAGACCTGGAGCACAATATACCTGAATGTGGGACAAGGCCTGACGTATGTTGATTTTACAGGTATCACGTTCACGGAAATTAAGAAGTGTGTGTATGGAGAGGGCATCTCCTTATTCCCGACAAAGCTGTACCAGGGGGCTGAGTATACGATATCTGAGAAGACGGTCACGGATGGAGAAAATGCCGGAAAGACCTATAACAGTATAGAGAATATCACAAAAGGGGGAAAGACGAGATTAACGGTATCGGCAAGCCAGGAAGCAGGACTGAAAGCGAATACAGAGTACCGGGTTGTGGTTGCTGTGGAATGCGATGGAGATCGTCCTTCGTTCTTTGAAGAACATACGGGAGGAAATGATTTTGTGTTTGGGGCTCCCGGAGGTGAGATAAGTTTTACCATCGTTACGGACGAAAATGGCGAGTTTGTTAAGGCCTGGGATACGATCTGGCTGAATGGAGCAACCTATGTCAATTTTACAGGTATAGAACTTACAAGGAGTGCATATGCGGAAGGTGTCACTGTTGACCTGTTAAAGCTAAATGGGCAAGCTTGGTATGACATATCAGAAAAGACAATTGCAGAAGGCGAAACAATCGGAAAGAGATGTACAAGGATAGAGAATATCACAAAAGGCGGAAGGACAAGATTAACGATATCGGCAAGCCAAGAAGCAGGACTCGAAGCGAATACAGAATACCAAGTTGTGGTTACTGTGGAATGTGATGGTGATCGTCCGTCGTTCTATGAGACCAATAATGTCTTTGTGTTCGGCGCTCCTGGCGGTGAGATAAAATTTAATATCACTACGGATGAAAATGGTACATTTGAAAAGTGCTGGTTGAATAGCATCTATTTGAACAATGGGAATGGCCTTACTTATGTTAATTTTACCGACGTAGAGATTTGCAAAGTTCAATAGGAAATAGCAATTTAGAAATATGAGAGGAGAGGCAGGCCGGATGAAGGTTTGCAGATGAAGAATGTATACAGTGGATAACGAAGAATTTGCAGAAGGTATCAGAATTATTGAAGAATTATTGGATTTGAACCTGGCGCACACCGGAATTCAGATAAAAGCAGTCATGGGACAAAGCAATGCTTTTTTGAAATATCCGGATTCTCTTGAAATAAAATATGCAGAAAAACATTCCTTTTATCGCATGTTCCTGATGGGTATACAATCTGGCCTGCCGTGCTATGAAGAAAATACTGGGTCTGTCAGGCATCTGACCTACATGTTGGATTGTAGCAGAAATGCCGTGATCAATGTGGTCTCAGCAAAGCGTCTGCTGGTACATCTTTGCGTGCTGGGGTATCAGGAATTGAGCTTGTATACAGAGGATACCTATGAGGTACAGGAGGAGCCGTGCTTTGGATATCTTCGAGGGCGTTTTTCCCCCGAAGAGATTCATGAAATTGTAAGCTTTGCCGATATATTTGGAATGACAGTCACGCTCTCAATTCAATGTCTTGCCCATATGAGGAGCATTTATCGGTATGAGACATATTATAAGGAGGCTTTTGACTGCAACGATGTGCTGATGGTGGGGAGCAAGAGAGTGGAGATTTTGCTTGATCGCATGTTTGCCTCCATCGCAGCTGTGCTACCCTCGAAGACGGTAAATATAGGCATGGATGAACCTTTCATGCTTGGGAGGGGAAAGTATTTAAATAAAAATGGATATACAGCACCGGGAAAGCTTTTTCTGGAGCAGCTAAAGACTGTGGTCAGAATCGCTGAACGGTACGGATTCCGCTTGAAAATGTGGGGAGACTGCGTCGATAGCGGTTATGAGAATCGAGAGGAAATCGTCTCTTTTGCCAGAGAACATGGGATAAAGATTATTTTCTGGAATTACGGGAGCGCCAGCGAGGGGGAAAAAACGGTAGAAAAGGTAAGCTACGACATGAGAAGCAGTTATCTAAAAGAACGAAAGGAATCTTATCCAAATTGTTGTTTTTGTATTTCCGACTATAAGTTCTTTGGCCTAGCACCACACAACAACCTTGCTCTGCATATTGCAAAAGGGTATGTGGATGCGGCGATCCATTGCGGAATCGACGAACTGTGGCTGGCAAGCTGGGGCGATTGTGGGGCGGAAACATCCCCGTTTGCTGCCCTGCCTGTGATGGCCTATGTCGGGTATGCGGCGGCGTATGAAAAGGAGATTGGCACCTTTGAGGATTGGTTTTGCTGTCTGTTTGGTTCGCTGGAGGCATTTCTGATGCTGGATTACGCAAATTGTCTTGCACCGGAATTGAATATGAAATGTAATACCTCATCGAAGTATTTTTTATACCAGGATGCATTTATGGGAGTCATGGATCGGTCGGTGCGAAAAGAATATGCGGATTATTATGCGTTGCATACGGAAAAATTGTGCCGGGCGAAAGAACAGGTATCAAGACAGTATCGATATTTGTTTGATACACAGATAAAGCTGCTGGAGGTACTTCGGGTGAAGCATGTTCTGGGAATCCAGACAAGAGAGACATTTTCTTCGGGGAAGAAAGAAGAAGTGTCTGCACTGATCCCTATATACCAGGAACTTCTTGGCAGGCTGCGGGATTTCTTTGCCGCTTTTCGGGTGCAGTGGTATAGGGATCATAAGGTGTTTGGGTTTGAAATCCAGGAAGCGCGCATTGGCGCCTTACTCTTCCGGATCGAAAACTGCAGGGAACGGCTTGCGCAGTACTGCCGGGGTGAAATAGAGGAAATCCCTGAATTGAAAGAGGAAATTCTTGATCTATATGGAAATGGTGACGATATCATTATGCTGAATTGGGGGGAACTGATCTCCGCAGGTGTTATGATCGAGTATTTCTCATTTGTGTAGTTTTAGGAGGAAAGTATGAGAATCGACAGAATTATGCCGTTTTTATGGCTGAGGCAGGAAAGTATCGAGGAGTTGGAAAAAGAATTAAAAGCCATGCTGGATATGGGCATCACCTCATTTGTGGTGGAATCCAGGATTCACGGCGGGTTTTGCGGAGAAACTTGGTTTGTGGAAATGGATTACATCATGGAGTTTGCCAAGGCGCATGACATGAAGGTGTGGCTGTTGGATGACAAATCCTATCCTACCGGGTACGCCAACGGAGCACTGTTCACTAACGAAAAGCTTCGGCAGGCAAGAAGAGTGAAAGCGTTGCGTACCGATATATGCGGGAACAAAAGCGACATCCGGGTCCGTATCGATTGCAGTGAAGAATTTGACGAGAAGATTCTTGGTGTTTATCTTGCAAAGAGGGGAAAAGATTTCAAGCAGCTGCTGGATCCCATTGACGTAACCAGTCAGATGCATGGAGATTTTGTATACCTGGATGTGAAGGAAGGCTATTACAGCGTGGTTGCAATCGTGGAGACTTCTGCTCATTACGAGCGGGAAGGAAGTATTGACATGTTGGATCCCGCTTCGGTAAGAGAGCTGATTGAAGCGGTATATGAACCTCATTATGCGAGATATAAGAAGTATTTTGGAACAACCTTTTGTGGTTTCTTTTCCGATGAACCTCGTTTTAATTGTTCCACTTACCAGCGACAAGAGGTGGCGAATGCGTACGATGGTAAAATAGGAAGATACGGAATGGCTTACCCATGGAATAAGGATATTTGGGAGGCTATTGGCAAAGACAGCTCCATCTTAAGCCTCTGGTTTGATCTGGGCGAGAAAACAGCAGATGTAAGATGCCGGTATATGGAGTTGGTAACGGACAGCTATGCAAAAAATTTTGTAGGGCAGCTGAGTGAGTGGTGCAGAACACGCGGCGTTCTTTATACAGGTCACATTATCGAGGATATGGACGCACATACTTCACTGATGTGTTCCGCCGGACATTATTTTAAGTCCATGAAGGGCGCGGACATTGCTTCCGTGGATGTGGTGCTGCACCAGATCGAATCCATGGAAAATGACGGATTTCATATTGCGAGCATCGATCCCGGATACTCTGACAGTACCTTTTTTAATTATACCTTGATGAAATTGGCGTCCTCCTGCGCCCATATTGATAAAGAAAAGCAAGGTAGGGCACTCTGTGAGATCTTTGGGGCGTACGGCTGGGGAGAAAGCATGTCAGAGATGATTTATTTGGCAAACCATGCATTGGTGCGTGGAATCAATCATTTTATACCGCATGCTTTCACCAGTGAATTTGACAACAAGGATTGCCCGCCACATTTCTACGCCGGAGGGCTTAACCCTTCCAATGGCAGTTATCGGCTGCTGTTCGACTACATGAATACGGTTTCAGGGCTTTTCTCGGAGGGAAAGGCCATTATTGAGGTGGCTGTACTGTATCATGCCCAGGCGGAGTGGGCGGGCGGGGATTTCGACCTGTGCGATGTGATCGCGAAGGAATTGATGCAGAATCAGATTGACTTTGATCTCGTTGATTTTGCAGCATTGTCCCAAGGAGAGAGTAAAGCAGGTGCAATTGCTGTCGACGATAATTTATACAAGATCCTGGTGGTTCCCTATTTTGAGAAGCTCCCGGAGCAGTATCAGGCGATCCTGGAACGATTCGCTGCACATACGATCTATGCCGAGAAGGGCGGGAAGGGCATCGCAGCTTCCGTCAAGGAACGGCTTGGTTACG
Source organism: Paludibacteraceae bacterium (assembly GCA_963628035.1). Taxonomy (GTDB): domain Bacteria; phylum Bacillota; class Clostridia; order Lachnospirales; family Lachnospiraceae; genus 14-2. The sequence goes on along the minus strand of CAVGED010000082.1, from coordinate 118,176 downwards.
ATTACCAAAGTATTGAGAGTCTTCGGATTTTTCGGTATGAAAAGGATGGGGCGTATTATGTGATGCTTCTCAATGAAGGGGAGAACATCATTTCTATCCGGCCAAAGGATTACTGTCATGGATTTGACTGCGGAGCATACGCAAACGACTATGTGTCCGGCACTTATCTTGCAGTTACAGAGGAAGCCATACCCATCCGGCCACTGCAGGCGTTTATTTGCGAGAAGGAGAAGCATGGGGTGAATGTCGCCGGGTATCAGGCCGGGAGCATTGTGCCGCCTGCCGATATTTATCTGAAGGAGTATGATAGCAGTGAATTTCAGTTTTATAAGCATGTGGAGAATCCATTTTTTAATATTAACCGATATGATGAATGCCCGGAGTTTTCCGGTTTCGTAAAAGTGGATGTGCGTGTGGATTGGAAGCAGATCAGCTATGTGGAAGTGGAATATGATGCAGAATTTTGCGATTTGCATATAGGCAATCAAGTATATAAGTCCATTGGCGGGCGGTTGTGCTGTTATCTAGGGAATGTTGACTACTCTGGGAAGAAAGGGTATTTTGTCTTGGGAAGCGGGCTTGGAAACGTGTTGGACGATGATTTTTCAAAATGCAGCTATATCAGTCCGTGTAAACTGATCTCTATTTCTGTTCAGGAGAAAGCGTGAGCATTCTGTGCGAGAAAACTAGAGACAAAAGGAAGGCAGGCAGATATGAATCTTTCATTTAAAGAACAGTTGGAAACAAATCTTCAGATTGAATATTTGCCCCAATACGATCCATATTTTGAGGAGGGGCTAGCCCAGATAAAGGCTATTGTTTATGATGGAGTAAGATTAAGTGGGAAAAAGACAAAGGTATTTGCATATATGGCGTTTCCGAAAAATTGCAGTCTTCCGGTTCCTGCAGTAGTCTTGGTTCATGGAGGTGGGTGTCATCCGGATTGTGCATGGATAAATGAATGGACATCACGTGGATATGCTGTAATAGCACCGGATACAACGGGACATTTTCCGGGAGAGCACCATACCTCATTTACAGAAAGTGAACGAGGCAATTGGCTTCGTGAGCTTCCTGCGGATGTTGCGGCAGTAGAGTACACAGTTCCTCCTGCTAACAGTGGAATGAATGATACAGAGATTGCAATAGAAGACCGCTGGATGTATCATGCAGTTTCACAGGTGATTCTTGCACACAATATTCTAAGAGCTGACAACAGAATCGATAGAGAGAAAATCGGTATATCCGGTATATCATGGGGTGGGGTTATCACTGCAATAACAATTGGATATGATACAAGGTTTGCCTATGCAATACCGATTTACGGTTCGGCATATCTGTCGGTAGGATTGACTAAAATTAATGAACCCTTCCGGATGAAGGGAAATGAATGCTGGCAGGCAGAACATCAATATGATCAGGTGAAGATACCTGTCATGTGGTTATGCTGGAATGATGATTGCTGTTTTTCAATTAATTCCAATTCCCGGTCTTACGTTCGGACGGTAAAGAACAATCCGGTTACGGTTTTAACGATGCGTAATCGGATGAATCATTCGCATACCCACGCATTGCAGTGTACGGAAAGCTATTGGTATGCAGAGCGCATACTTTCCGAAGAAGCAATTCCACATATCAGTGTAGAGGTTCAGGACAGGGTGTTGAATTTTTCCTGTTCAGAAGAGCCGAAGGAGATTCGGCTTTTCTATATTACAGGCAGATATAATTATGCCAGAAGAGTCAAGTATGATGTAGATAATCTTTTCATGGATAAAGACTGGCAAATTTTAAGGATAGACAATGGCGTACAGCAGATATGCCTTCCGGAGGATGCATTTTGTTATTATCTGGAGTTTTTGCTGGAAGATGATATTGTACTTTGCTCGGAATTTTTTGAAGAGTCTATTAATAATAAAATGAAGAAAATTTAATGGAGTCTTTGGCATCCGCAAACGTCATAAACTGCCATAAAACGAATTTGTTATCATGGTTGTCAACGGCTTGGGAAAAGGGTATAATTATAAAATCAAGTGTAGCAACGGTGAGATTGTAGTAACTTATAAAGAGGTGGCAGTATGCCATTACAGGCGATATTGATAGATCGGCAGAGACTAACAGAGCACGGAAGTATGACTCAGCCCTTGGAGGGGTGTCTGAGAGATGCAGAGAACCATGGGCTGAAGGTTGTAGATATCGGTATTTTCTCTGAAGCTGACAATCGAAAAGAGATTGCTATAGAGGAAATGAAGGAGTGGCTTGGGAGACTGGGCCTCTCTTTCTGTGATTGCCTGATGATCGCAGACTGCGAGGAAAGCGTTCGGCAGGCGAAGGCCTTTGGAGCAGCAGTTCTTGGATATGAGCCGGATGGCTGCTGTCGGATTCAGTCACATCTGGATATGATCGTCCAGGGATTTGAGGAGATTGATCTGAACTTCCTTGTGCGTGTGTACCAACGCTTTTTCGGCCTCCCATGGGACATTGTTGAGACAGATCGATGTCTGGTGCGGGAGATGACACTTCAGGATCTCGATGCCTTATACGAACTTTATCGGCCCCAGGAGGTCACCCGTTATCTGGATGGTCTGGATGAGGATCGGCAGAAGGAGGAAGCCAGGCTGAAGGATCATATCCGCTGTATGTATCGTTTCTATGGGTACGGTATGTGGGCGGTGGTGGAGAAGTCTACCGGGCGGCTGATCGGGAGAGCGGGCTTTGGACATCTGACGGTGGGGGATATGCTTATGCCGGGGGACGATTGTCTTGTGGCGGAGGATACGCTTATGCCGGAGGATACGCTTATGCCGGAGAAAGATAGTCCTGTGGCGGAGGATACGCTTATACCAGAGCTTGGCTACCTCATTGCTGCGGATAAGCAATGCCAGGGCTACGCCACGGAGGTATGCAGAGCTATTCTTGAATATGGATGGAAGGAATTGGGATTTTCCACCGTCTATTGCCGCATCCGGGAGGAAAATCTCGCGTCTGTTCATTTGGCGGAGAAGCTTGGATTTGTGCGGGAGAAATGCGTGGCGGAGGATGGAAAGATGTTTCTTTGGTGCAAATTAGGAAGATGAAGGAAAATCATCAATAAATGGACGAAAATGCAAGGATTAATTCATATACAAAAAGAAAGAGAGAGGAATATATCATGAAAATTACGGAGAGAATCACAGAGAATGCCCGAAATTTCGGACAGCGCAGACCGGTTGTCATCGGCTTCCTGGGAGACAGCGTGACACAAGGCTGTTTTGAATTGTATCGCAAGGACGAAAATACCCTGGAAACAGAGTTCAGAAGCTATGAAGCGTATCACAGCAAGCTGAAGCGTATGCTGGAGGAGGTATTTCCTTCTGTACCCATTAATATCATCAATGCAGGTATCAGCGGTGACAGTGCTCGGGGTGGAAGAAAACGGCTTTCGCGAGATATACTTCCGTTTCAACCGGATCTTGTAGTGGTCTGCTTCGGTCTGAATGATGTGACTTTGGGTATGGAGGGACTTCCGTTATATGCCGAAGCGCTGGAGGGAATCTTCCGGGATCTGCGCACTGCCGGGATTGAGACGATATTTATGACACCAAATATGATAGGGACCAGGGTAGTTGCAGAGGAGACAGATCCCTTTATCCGTTCCACCTTGGAAAATGTAACAAGATTTCAGATAGACGGTATCATGGACGCTTATATGGAGAAGGCAAAAGAAGTATGTGCCGAAAATCAGGTTCCCGTGTGCGACTGCTACACGAAATGGAAAAAGCTTATGGAGAATGGCGCTGATGTTACAAGACTTCTGGCCAACCGGGTGAATCACCCCACCGAGAACATGCACTGGCTCTTTGCGGCTTCTCTGTTTGAGATGATCCTGGGACTGTGAGCGAGGGACTGGCACGATTTCCCGGATAGATATCGGTCTGCCCTAACTTCAGAAAAATATTGCATTTTCTCCCGAAACTCCTTATAATAAGAAGAATAATCACTGAAGTGGACGAAAGACGGGAGATTTATATGGTCGATATGAAGATGATCGAGAAGGAAGAAGCGGAAGAGAAGGCCATGCAGTCCGAGCACATCAAGGAGACGAAGGAATTTACCAGTCCCCAGAGCCTGTACGAGGAACTGATCGCCGGTGTGAAGCGCTACCATCCTTCGGCGGATATTTCTATGATTGAAAAAGCATATAAGACCGCGGACGAGGCCCATAAGGGTCAGGTTCGGAAATCGGGTGAGCCATACATTGTTCACCCTCTTTGTGTTGCCATCATCCTGGCGGAGCTGGAACTGGATAAGGAGACCATTGTGGCCGGACTTCTGCACGATGTGCTGGAGGATACCGTCATGACCGCCCAGGAGATCTCCGATACCTTCGGAGAAGAAGTATTGCTCCTGGTGGACGGGGTAACCAAGTTAAAGCACCTCCATCTCGCCGAGGACAATACCGGGGAGAAGGACAAGTCCACGGATCGCCTGGAAATGCAGGCGGAGAATTTAAGAAAAATGTTCCTGGCCATGGCTAAGGATATCCGGGTCATCATGATCAAGCTGGCAGATCGGCTGCATAACATGCGAACCTTAAAATACCAGTCCCCGGAGGCACAGATACGGATTGCCAGAGAGACCCAGGAGATCTACTGTCCGCTGGCACAGCGGCTGGGTATCTCCAAGATCAAGATCGAATTGGACGATCTTTCCTTAAAATACCTTCATCCCGATGCCTACTATGATCTGGTGGAGAAGGTGGCATTGCGCAAGAGTGTCCGGGAAGAATACATCCAGCAGCTGGTGGAGGAAGTAGGCCAGCATATTGAGAAGGCCGGGATCGAGGCAAGTATCGACGGCCGTGCAAAGCATTTTTTCAGCATCTATAAGAAGATGGTTAATCAGGGAAAGACGCTGGATCAGATCTATGATCTGTTTGCGATAAGGATCATTGTGAATTCGGTGAAGGACTGCTACGCGGCACTTGGGGTGATCCATGAGATGTATAAACCCATCCCCGGCAGATTCAAGGATTATATCGCTATGCCGAAGCCAAATATGTACCAGTCATTGCACACTACGCTGATGGGACCCACCGGGCAGCCCTTCGAGATACAGATCCGCACCTATGAGATGCATCGTACTGCGGAATACGGTATTGCCGCCCACTGGAAGTACAAGGAGGCCGGAAGCGGCAAGAAGGTAGGCAAGGAGCAGGAAGAGGCGAAGCTGAACTGGCTGCGGCAGATCCTGGAATGGCAGAAGGATATGTCCGACAACCGTGAATTCTTAAGCCTGCTGAAAAATGACCTGGATCTGTTTGCCGACACGGTGTTCTGCTTTACGCCAAACGGAGATGTAAAGAACCTGCCCAATGGCTCCACACCCATTGACTTCGCCTATAACATCCATTCTGCTGTCGGCAATAAGATGATCGGCGCCAAGGTCAACGGTAAGCTGGTGAACATCGATTATGTGATCCAGAACGGTGACCGCATTGAGATCCTGACCTCCCAGAATTCCAAGGGACCAAGCCGGGACTGGCTGAATATCGTGAAGAGTACCCAGGCAAAGAGCAAGATCAATCAATGGTTCCGCAGCGAGTTCAAGGAGGAGAATATCTCCCGCGGCAAGGAGATGATCAGCCAGTACTGTAAGGTGAAGAGTATCAACTGGTCCGAACTGAACAAGCCGGAATATCAGCAGAAGATCATGCGCAAGTACGGCTTTCGCGATTGGGAATCCACACTGGCTGCCGTGGGTCATGGCGGCCTGAAGGAAGGCCAGATCATCAATAAGATGCTGGAGTATTATCAGAAGGATCATCAGGCGGTGATCACGGACGAGGATATTTTAAGTGACTTGGGAAACACTGCTTCCGCGGGCTACAAGGGCAAGCCGGAAGCGAAGAAGAAGAGCGGCAGCGGCATCACAGTCAAAGGACTGACGGATGTGGCGGTGCGTTTCTCCAAGTGCTGTTCGCCGGTGCCGGGAGATGAGATCATCGGATTTGTCACCAGAGGACGAGGCGTTTCCATCCACCGGACAGACTGTATCAATATAATAAATCTTTCGGAGATGGATCGGGAGCGGCTGCTGGAGGCAGACTGGGCCGTGGACAGTGGCGATGCGGGCCTGTTTATGGCAGAGATCAAGATCTATGGAAATAACCGTACCGGTCTGCTGGTGGATATCACCAGAATCCTTACGGAGCGCCAGATTGACATTGATTCCGTGCATTCCAAGACCAGCAAGCAGGGAATTGCAACCATCACGCTGGCCTTCAATATCAAGGGCAAGGAAGAACTGAACAGCCTGGTGGACAAGATCCGGCAGGTGGAGAGTGTCATTGATATTGAGCGGACGACAGGCTGACAGAAAGGCAGTAATTATGATAAATATGAAGATAGAGTCCTACTGTGTGGGACCAGTCCAGACGAACTGCTATTTTGCAATAAATGAGACCACGAAGGAGATGTTTATCGTGGATCCCGGAGACGAGGCTTCCTTGCTGGCAGAAAAGATCCGGGAAAAGGGTTATCTGCCAAAGGCAATCCTTCTGACCCATGGACATTTCGACCACGCTGGGGCAGCCGAAGAGCTGGTGAAGCTGGTGTCTGCATCGCATATGGATGTGGATGCGGCAGGGCAGGCTGTTCCGATCTATGCCTATGAAGCGGAGAAGGAGACATTAGAGGATCCGGTTCGCAATGTATCCGGCATGATCGGGAAACACGAGGTATATCATGCCGATATCTATGTGAAGGATGAACAGATCCTTACCATCGCAGGCTTTTCCATCCGGGTGCTTCACACACCGGGGCATACAAGCGGCGGGTGTTGCTACTATATTCCCAAAGAAGACGTACTTTTCTCCGGGGATACGTTGTTCTGCCAGTCGGTGGGAAGAACGGATTTTCCGGGAGGGAGCATGGGAGAGATCGTACACAGCATCCGGGAAAAGCTTATGGTACTGCCGGAGCAGACCGAGGTCTATCCGGGACATATGGATACCACCAGCATCGGCCAGGAGCGGATGTGGAACCCATACCTGACATAACAGTTCAGCCAGACCGAAGAAGGCGCGGGCTGAACTGCCATTACCTGTGAGGAATATTATGATATCAGTAACATTGAATCTTGCAAATTTTGAATATGACATACATTCCCTAGTGAAGGCCTTCTTCCCGAAGGAGGACGTGTCCGTGAGTGCGGAGGCAGGGGCAGCGGACGAAGAATGTTGTTGCCACCGCAACCTGCCACAGGCGGAGAATCCGGAACAACAGGATTCTATTGCTATGGATATCATATATGATATCGGTGGAGGAGAGCCGGACGCTATCCGTATTTTTATCAATAAGAAGGAAATGGCGCGCACCTTCGTGGACTACGCAGATCGGACCGAAACGAAAAATCGGCTGAAACAGGCGTTGTATCGTGTGCTTTCTGAATATACCAACCGCAAGCTGCCCTGGGGAACGCTGACCGGGATCCGGCCCACCAAGATTGCCATGGGTTTCCTGGAGGAGGGACGCAGTGAGGCGTGGATTCGCGATTATATGCGGGATACTTATCTGGCCAGTTCGGAGAAGATCGATCTGAGCATCGAGATTGCCGGGCGTGAGCTGTCTCTTCTAAAGAAGCTGGACTACGAAGAGGGCTACAGTCTCTATATTGGTATTCCCTTCTGCCCAAGTACCTGTCTGTATTGTTCCTTTACTTCCTATCCACTGAGCATGTGGGCGGGCAGAGTGGACGAATATCTTGACGCGCTGGAGAAGGAGATGGATTTTACAGCAGCAGCCTGTAAAAATAAGAAGCTGAACACCATCTATATCGGCGGCGGCACGCCGACCACCCTGTCGGCCGAGCAGTTGGATCGCCTTCTTACAAAAATTGAGCAAACCTTTGACTTTCAGCACTTATTGGAATATACTGTTGAAGCGGGAAGACCGGACAGCATTACCAGGGAGAAGCTGATGGTATTAAGAAAGCATCCGGTTTCCAGGATATCCATCAATCCCCAGACCATGAAGCAGGAGACGCTTGATCTGATCGGGCGCCGACATACGGTGCAGGAGACGGTGGAGAGTTTTGAACTGGCCAGAAGCCTTGGATTTGACAACATCAACATGGATCTGATCGTGGGACTGCCGGAGGAGACCATCGATGATGTGAGAGATACCATGGAACGGCTGCGGATTCTGAATCCGGACAGCGTTACCGTCCATTCCCTGGCTATCAAGCGGGCTGCCAGACTTAAGATGTTTCAGGAAGAATATCAGGAGCTTCACATCACCAATACAGGGGAGACCATCGAACTCACGGCACGGTACGCCAGAGAGATGGGGCTTTTGCCTTATTATCTGTATCGCCAGAAGAACATGGCCGGCAATTTTGAGAATGTCGGTTATGCCAGAGAGGGAAAGGCAGGGCTTTATAATATCCTGATCATGGAGGAGAAGCAGTCCATACTGGCGCTGGGCGCCGGAGCCACTACCAAGTATGTCTACCCGGACGGGCGGATCGAACGCACGGAGAATGTCAAGGATATCGCCAATTATCTGGCGCGTGTGGATGAGATGGTGGAGCGAAAGCGCCAGGGTCTTGAGAAGTGGCTGGGATGAACTGATACGTAAATAAAGGAAACGAAAGGAAGAATCATATGGCATTAGCAAAAAAGCCGGTGAACGGCATGAAAGATATCTTACCGGAGGAAATGCAGCTTAGGGATTATGTGATGCGGGTAATCAAGGATACCTATCGGAGCTTCGGCTTCACCCCCATCGAGACTCCCTGTATGGAGAATATTGCAAACCTCAGCAATAAGCAGGGCGGAGAGAATGAGAAGCTGATCTTCAAGGTACTGAAGAGAGGCGAGAAGCTGAACCTGGAGACAGCGCAGACGGAGGCAGACGTGGTGGATTACGGTATGCGTTATGATCTGACTGTGCCGCTGGCACGCTTCTATTCCAATAACGCCAATGATCTGCCAACGCCCTTCAAGGCGCTGCAGATGGGAAATGTATGGCGGGCAGATCGTCCCCAAAGAGGACGTTACCGTCAGTTTATGCAGTGTGACATTGATATTCTGGGGGAACCCAGCAATCTGGCAGAGATCGAACTGATTCTGGCTACAACCACCACACTGGGACGACTGGGCTTCGCAGACTTCCAGATCCGGATCAATGAGCGCAGGATCTTAAAGGCCATGGCGGCCTACAGCGGATTCCCGGAGGAGGCTTATGATACGGTATTTATCATCCTGGATAAGATGGATAAGATCGGACTTGCAGGCGTGGAGCAGGAGCTTATAGAGAGCGGTTTTGCCAAGGATTCCATTGATAAATATCTGGAATTATTCCGGGGTGTAGAAGAGGCTGCCGACGGAAATGCAGCAGAGGGCATTTCTTATTTAGCAAAGACCCTTGGGGATTACCTGGAGGCTGAGGTTCGGGACAGTCTTCTGGAGATTGTATCCAGTGTCAATGCCACCAAGAGCGCCAGCTTTGAACTGGTATTTGATCCGACGCTGGTGCGTGGAATGTCCTACTACACCGGAACGATCTTCGAGATCGCTATGCCGCAGTTCGGCGGCAGCTGCGGAGGCGGCGGGCGTTACGACAAGATGATCGGTAACTTTACCGGCAAGGATGTCCCGGCCTGCGGATTCTCCATCGGCTTCGAGCGGATCATCCTGCTGCTTATGGAAAGCGGTTTCCAGATTCCGGAGCAGCCTGAGAAGAAGGCATACCTCATCGAGAAGGGATATCCGGGGGATCGTCTGGCAGAGGTGATGGCTCAGGCGCAGGCAGAACGTGCTTTGGGACACCAGATTCTTGTGGTTCGCATGAACAAGAATAAGAAGTTCCAGAAGGAGCAGCTGACGAAGGAAGGCTATAAAGAATTTGTAGAATTTTACAAGTAAGTCTATTAGTTGTAACGCATGTCGGTTATGGAGCGAGAGCGCGTTTGATAGGGCATACCATTCATCCGGCGCGTACAAAAACCTAGAAAATATTTATAAGGGAGGAATCATCATGGCAGAATCCATGAAAGGATTGCACCGGACACATCGGTGCACGGAGGTATCCGGCGCGAATATCGGGGAGAAAGTCACCGTTATGGGCTGGGTTCAGAAAAGAAGAAATCTGGGAAGCTTGATATTTATCGACTTAAGAGACCGATCAGGCCTCTTACAGATCGTATTTGACGAGCCCAAGGTGGGTGCAGAGGGCTTTGCCAAGGCAGAGACGCTTCGAAGCGAATATGTGATTGCAGTGACGGGAACCGTGGAGCGGCGTTCGGCAGCCGTTAACGAGAACTTAAAGACCGGTGATATCGAGGTGATCGCGGACACTGTGCGTATCCTGTCGGAGTCTGAGACACCGCCTTTCCCCATCGAGGAGAACAGCCAGACCAAGGACGAGATCCGTCTGCGCTACCGCTATCTGGATCTGCGGAGACCCGATCTTGTGCATAATCTTATGCTGCGCAGCCGGGTGACTATGCTGATTCGTGAATTTATGGATAAGGAAGGCTTCCTGGAGATCGAGACGCCGATTCTTACCAAGTCCACACCGGAGGGAGCCAGGGATTATCTGGTGCCCAGTCGTGTACATCCCGGCAGCTTCTATGCGTTGCCACAGTCGCCGCAGCTCTTCAAGCAGCTTCTGATGTGCTCCGGCTATGACCGATATTTCCAGATCGCCAGATGCTTCCGGGATGAAGATCTGCGTGCGCATCGTCAGCCGGAATTCACCCAGGTGGATATGGAGCTGTCCTTCGTGGATGTGGATGATGTCATCGAGGTCAACGAACGCCTTCTTCAGTATGTATTCCGGGAGGCCATTGGCGTGGAGGTTCCCCTGCCGATCCCAAGAATGACATGGCAGGAGGCCATGGATCGTTTCGGCTCCGACAAGCCGGATACCCGCTTCGGCATGGAGCTTACGGATGTGTCAGAGACCGTGAAGGGTTGTGGCTTCGGTGTCTTCACAGGAGCGCTGGAAGCCGGCGGTTCTGTCCGTGGTATCAATGTCAAGGGACAGGGAGCCATGCCCAGAAAGAAGATTGATAAGCTGGTGGAATTCGCCAAGGGCTATGGAGCTAAGGGACTGGCCTATCTCTCCATCGCTGAAGACGGCACTTATAAGTCCTCCTTCGCCAAATTCATGACCGAGGAGCAGTTGACCGCACTGGTATCCGCCATGGGCGGAGAACCCGGTGATCTCCTGTTGTTCGCGGCAGACAAGAATAAGATTGTCTGGGGCGTGCTGGGAGCACTGCGTTTGGAACTGGCTTCGGAGCTTGGTCTTTTTGATGAAAAACAATACAATTTCTTATGGGTGACGGAGTTCCCGCTTCTGGAGTGGTCGGACGAGGAAAACCGCTTCATGGCTATGCATCACCCCTTCACCATGCCTATGGAGGAGGATTGGGATAAGATCGATTCCGATCCCGGAGCAGTGCGTGCCAAGGCTTACGATATCGTCTTAAACGGCGTGGAGATCGGCGGTGGTTCCGTTCGTATCCACCAGGATGATATTCAGGAGAAGATGCTTGAGGTGCTGGGCTTCTCCAAGGAACGCGCCTATGAACAGTTTGGCTTCCTGCTGAATGCCTTCAAGTACGGAGTTCCGCCTCACGCCGGGCTGGCTTACGGTCTGGATCGACTGATGATGCTGCTGGTGCAGGCAGATTCCATCCGTGACGTTATTGCCTTCCCCAAGGTGAAGGATGCTTCCTGTCTGCTGACAGACGCACCGAATGTGGTCAGCGAGAAACAGCTGGAAGAACTGGGACTTGCGATTCGGAAGACGGAAGAGTAAGGGCAGCGACGTAAATCGTGCTACAATGAGCGCAAGAGAGCTAACATAATAGAAAGGGTTGTTGTACCAATGACGGTATAACAACCCTTTTGTCAGTATATGTTCCAAACTTATATCTTCTTTATATTTTCTGCAGTTCTCCGCGAAATACCTTCCTGCGGCTGGGCTGGGAGGCCTTGCCGTATACGAAGGAGTACATGACGGTGGCCATTGCAAAGGCAGTGACGACATCAAATACGGAATGCTGCTTCAAAAACATGGTGGACAGAATGATGCTGGTCATCAGCACGCCGGAGCCGATCTGCACCCATTTGTACTGGCGGAGCTTCTCGCTGCGGGAGATCGCCAGGTGAACGCCGATGGAGTTGTACACATGGATACTCGGAAACAGGTTCGTGGAAGTATCCGTGGCATACAGGCATTGCACCAGGTAGGTGAAGATATTGTCATTCTTAAATACGCTTGGCCGCAGATAATGACCGTTTGGGTAGATGGTGGAAACCACCAGGAACACAGTCATCCCCACAAACAGGAAGCGGCATAGCTTATAGTAGTCTGGCACATTTGTGAAAAAGAAATAGACCACCGCAACTGCCACATATCCGAACCACAGCAGGTACGGAATGATAAAGATCTCAATAAACGGGATATAATCATCCACAGCCATATGCACCACATGGAAGTTGGTGGTTACGGTCTGCTCCAGCCAGGCGAACCAGGCCATATACAGGATCAGATACGACAGGATCCAGGCATGTTTATATTTCTTGAAAAATTCTTTCATAAATGTTATACTCACATCCTTTTGCTTAGGAATTGTTAAAACACTACGTTTGGGTAGCGGCCAGTTGTTCTGCAACTGACCTTGATTATAACACATCCTAAAAATCGTAACAACGGGAATTTTGACAATTAAGAAATTCTTTAGGATTTTGGACTGGAAAAGTTTAGGATTCTGGACTGAAAGTTTGAGTTGACGAATTCTCCCAGATGTGCTATATTGAACGTAGAAAAGGGAAAACCAGAGAAGCGGCCTACCCTCGAATAGCAAAGTTACAACCCTAACGGGCTGCCGTCACTATTGCAGTAGTGGCGGCTATTTTCTTTCCTTGAAAATCTGATAACACAGACTGACAAGGGCAAAAATTGTAATGAGCATACGGAATCCGTAACATTCAGTGACGGATTCCGCGTGCATTGCAGAGCAACGGGTAATATAGAAAAGGTCTTACACGCTGTCAGGATGGGAAAACTATTCGTACATAGGTTTCGGTGACTTTTCGCATTCCTCCAAAATGGGAACTACCAGATCCAGCTTGGCCTTCAGTACCAGCTCAAGTGCAGTGATCTTATCCACCATATCTGCTACAGATTTATTCACTTCCAGCAGGTCATGATGGGAACACTCCCGCAGAGAGATAGCTTTCTGCAGCTTCTCACCTTCCGCATTGAGAATGTGCGAGATAGCTGTTTCCTCCAGGGCGATGGACTGCAGCAGGGAGGCAGCGGCACAACACTTATCAATTTTGACGCATTCAATCTTGGGCATACTCATTATCTTTTCTTCCTTTCTCCATTTTTATCTGACTATTGAGAGGCAGTTTTGCTTCTCAAGATATAGTATGGAGAGGTGGAAAATGTGTGAGGTTACTTTGATAACACAGACTGACAAGGGCAACATTGCGATTTTTCAGTCAAACTCACCGCAAATGCCATACAGCATTTTCTACAGAAAAGACAGGTCAAAATTGTCAGAAATTCACAAAATAAAGGCATTTCGCAAAGGTTTTTGAGAAAAATAAAAAAACTGTTGCATTCTGTCGTGGGGTGTGCTAAAATATCATTCATGCGGGGTGTGGCTCAGCTTGGCTAGAGCGCACGGCTGGGGGCCGTGAGGTCGCAGGTTCAAATCCTGTCACCCCGATTGATATTCTGAGAGATAAATCGACGATAGGTCGGTTTATTTTTTTTTCTAAAGAAACTTCCAGTCATATAAGACGATTATTTTACATAATTATTATTATTTATTAATATTCCCCCAATATGTTGACAACATCACCGTGAGGGTGGTAAATTTATGGTAGCCTGAATTTTGAGGAAGGAATCTTACATATGAAGCTTGTAGAGAGATTTGGAAAGAAGAAAGCGATACTTGGGATCGCCGGACTTATCGTGGCATTTCTTGTCATTGTATATCTGGGTCTGAGTTTATTTTTCAACAATCATTTCTGGTTCCGAACCACGGTCAACGGTGTGAAGGCCTCCTGCAGGAGTGTGGAAAAGGTGGAGAAGCTTATCGCCGAAGAGATCGATGGATATCAGCTTCGGCTGGAAGAGCGGGGCGGCGGGACGGAGATCCTAAAAAGCGCCGATATCGGGCTGGAGCCGAAGTTTGACGGAAGCCTTACCCGTGAACTGAAGAAGCGCAGCGGCTTTGGATGGATCATTTCGATATTTAAGAGCACACGTATTGAAATTGAGGCCATGGTGAATTATGATGAGACCAGGTTTGAAGAGGCGGTAGCGGGTCTTGTGTGCCTGAAGGCAGAGAGCAGCCGGGAGCCGAAGGATGCGTACATAGCAGAATATAAGAAGGGCGTTGGCTTTGAAATCGTGCCGGAGGACGAAGGAAATCTGCTGGATGAGGTGGCCTTTCGGGCGGCATTGCACACAGCGGTGGTGAATCTTCAGGAAAGTCTGTCGCTCGAGGACAGCGGATGTTATGTGAACCCAAGGTTCCGGGCGGACAGTGAGGAGCTTCTGGCATTGCAGAAGGAGATGAATTCCTATGCGTCGGCCGGAATCACCTACGAGGCAGGCAGCACCAGGGTGGTGCTGAGCGGGGAGACGATCGGCGAATGGCTCGGTGTTACTGAGGAGCATACGGTGGCAATCGATGAGAGCAAGGCATCCGAATTCGTGAAGAAGCTTGGAGAAAGCTTTAATACCGCTTATAAGACCAGAAGCTTTCAGACCTCTTACGGATCAGCAGTGACATTAAAGCGCAACGAATATGGCTGGTATGTGGATCCGGATGGGGAACTGGAACAGTTGGCGGCGGATATCCGGGAGGGAAAGCAGGTAACCAGAGAACCGGTCTATCAGCAGACGGCGAAGAGCCATGGCGAGAAGGATTACGGCAATACCTATGCGGAGGTCAATCTGACAGCCCAGCATATGTTTTTCTATAAGGATGGGGAGCTGATCCTGGAGACGGACTTTGTCTCCGGTGATGTGGCAAAGAACCGTGTTACGCCCACAGGCGCATATTCTGTCACCTATACCCAGAAGGATAAGGTTCTTCGGGGAGCGGATTATGCGACGCCGGTAACCTTCTGGATGCCCTTCAACGGCGGCGTTGGCTTCCATGACGCTACCTGGCGCAGGGATTTTGGCGGAAATAATTACAAGACCAACGGTTCTCATGGCTGCATCAATATGCCCTACAGTGCGGCAAAGAAGCTCTTCAGCTATCTCAAGACAGGTGATGCCGTGTTTGTCTATGAACTGCCCGGCACAGAGAGTGCCAAGGGTCTGGCACAGGATGCGGCGGCTGAGGTGACAAAGCTCATCAAAGCCATCGGAAACGTGACCCTTGACAGCAGCGAAGCGATAAAGGCTGCCAGGACAGCCTACGACAACCTGAATGAGATGGGCAAGGGCTATGTGAAGAATTATGACGCACTTACCAGTGCAGAGGCAACATACGCCAGTCTGGTAGTTGAGCAGGAGAAGCAGCAGGCCACAGCCCCGCCGGAAAGCGACAAGCAGAACCCGGAAAAGAAGTCGGCCGGATTGTAAACCATAGAATAAACCACAGAATGAACTACAGAAAAAACTATAGAAAAAACTACAGAAAATAAAGCTACAAGGAAAAGAGGGAACATCATGATTTCAAAAAAAATCTTAGAGGACATGAAAAACAGCTCAGCCATCCGTGCCATGTTTACGGAGGGAAAGCTGCTGGCAGAGAAGATCGGAGCAGAGAATGTCTATGATTTCAGTCTGGGAAATCCCTGCACTCCGGTGCCGGAAGCCTTTACCGAGGCGATGCTGGATGTGATCCACGAGGAGAATTCGCTGAATCTCCACGGATATATGGATAATTCAGGATATCCCGATGTGCGGGCAGCCGTGGCAGAGAATCTGAATCGGCGATTTGGTACTGACTTTGGTGCGAAGAATGTCATCATGACGGTGGGAGCTGCAGGTGCCATTAACGTGATTCTGCGGGCTGTGATGGATCCGGGAGATGAACTGATGGTGTTTGCCCCTTATTTTACGGAATATCGCAACTACTGCGGCAACTGGGGTGGAGTGCTGGTGGAGGTGAAGCCGGATTACGAGACCTTTTTACCGGATCTTGCAGATATGGAGCGCAAGCTGACTGCAAAGACCAAGGCGATCATCATCAACAACCCGGTAAATCCCAGCGGGGTACTCTATTCAGAGGATACCATCCGGCAGATTGCGGCGCTGCTGGATAGAAAGCAGCAGGAGTACGGCCATGCGATATACATGATCTCCGATGAACCTTACCGGGAGATCGTTTACGACGGGAAGACGGCGCCGTTTCTGACAAAATATTACCGGAATACCTTTATCACCTATTCCTTCAGCAAATCTCTCTCCATTCCAGGAGAACGTATCGGCTATATCGTGATTTCGGATGAGATGGAGGATTTTGAAACGGTATGCGCGGGAACCGCCATTGCAAACCGTGTCCTTGGCTTTGTCAATGCGCCGTCTCTGATGCAGAAGGCGGTGGCTCGCTGTCTGGATGAGAAGACAGATGTGGAATTCTACGACAGGAACCGGAAGCTTCTGTACGGCGAGCTCGTGAAGCTTGGCTTTACCTGCGTGAAGCCGGAGGGAACCTTCTATCTGTTTGTGAAGTCACCGGAGCCGGATGAGAAGCATTTTGTAGAAGTGGCGAAGCAGCATCACATTATGCTGGTGAACGGCACGAACTTTGCCTGCCCCGGATATGTGCGGATCGCTTACTGTGTACCTTACGAGATGATTCAGCGCTCCCTGTCGGCATTTGCGGAATTGGCGGCAGAATATGGGCTGCTGTAGCAGCTTAGATACGCCATTTGAAAGGGCATGATTCACACCTGATATAGGTGATGAGTGAACTATGAAGGAAAACTTGCAAAAATAAACGAAGAGGAATAAGAAATGTCAAATTGGGAAGAAAATGTGCGAAAAGTCGTCCCTTATGTGCCGGGGGAACAGCCGAACCAGCCGGGGATGATCAAATTAAATACCAACGAGAATCCATATCCTCCGGCGCCTGGGGTAGCCAGGGCGCTGCGGGAGCTTTCGGCGGATCAGCTGCGCCTGTATCCGGATCCCTCGGCCTCTGTGCTGGTGAATGCACTGGCGGAGCGTTACGGTCTTGCACCGGAGCAGGTATTTGTGGGTGTGGGTTCTGATGATGTGCTGTCCATGGCTTTTCTGACCTTTTTTAACAGCAAAAAGCCGGTGCTGTTTCCAGATATTACCTATTCTTTTTATGACGTGTGGGCAGAGCTGTACCGCATTCCTTACCAGTGCCAGCCTCTGGATGAGGAATTCCGCATTCGGAAGGAGGACTACTATAAGGAAAATGGGGGAATCGTGATCGCCAACCCCAATGCCCCTACCGGGGTGGAGGAGGAGCTTGACACTCTGTGCCAAATTCTTGCTAAGAATCGTGATGTTGTGGTGATCGTCGATGAAGCTTATATTGACTTTGGAGGGGCTTCTGCGGTATCATTGATCCCGGAGTATGATAATCTTCTGGTGGTTCAGACCTTTTCCAAGTCCAGGAGTCTGGCGGGAATGCGTATCGGCTGTGCCTTTGGACAGCCCGGTCTGATCCGGTATCTCAATGATGTGAAGTATTCCTTCAACTCTTATACGATGGATATGACAGCACTGTGTCTGGGCGTGGAATCCTTGAAGGACGAGACATATTTCAAGGAGACGGTGGACAAGATCGTACATACCAGGGAGCGGGTGAAGACAGAGCTTCGTGCAATGGGATTTGTATTTGCGGATTCCAAGAGTAATTTTATCTTTGCGACGCATCCGAAGCTTTGTGCAAAGAAGCTGTTTGAGGAGCTTAAGAAGGAAAAGATCTATGTCCGGTATTTCAATAAGCCGAGGATCAACAATTACTTAAGGATCAGCATTGGCACGGACCAGGAGATGGATGTGCTGCTGGAGTTCCTGCGGCGTTACATTGCACGTGAGACAACCTGAAATCAGAAGGGACATACTGCCTGTACACTATAAAATAGCAGACGAAGATTGGAGAGTATTATGATCAAGAGTATTTTAAAGGGCGCGGTGATCGGCATTGCCAACATTATCCCCGGCGTCAGCGGCGGAACCATGGCGGTATCCATGGGAATCTATGACAAGATCATCCATGCGGTGACACATCTTTTCTCAGAATTTAAGAAGAGCATGAAAGTGTTGATCCCAATCGGGATCGGGATCGTGATCGCCATCGTGGGCGTGGCACGGCTCATTGAGCTTATGTTTGCACGGATTCCGCTTCAGACAAATCTGCTTTTCATCGGCTTGATCCTGGGCGGGCTGCCCGCCATCGGTAAGAAGGTGAAGGGTGCTGGCTTTAAGGTAGGCTATGCCATCGCCTTTGCACTGTTCTTTGCGCTGGTGGTTGGCTGCGCAGCGCTGGAAGGAAGCAGCGGCGGCGATGTGGAGCTTACCGTAAGCTTTCTGAATGTCATCAAGCTGTTTGGCGTTGGCGTGATCGCTTCTGCCACCATGGTTATCCCCGGTGTCAGCGGTTCCATGGTTCTGATGATCATGGGTTATTACACGCCGGTTATAAGTACCATCAATCAGTTTGTGGATCATGTTCTGGCACTGGATGTGAAGGGGGCTCTGGCTGACTGCGGGATCCTGGTTCCCTTTGGAATCGGCGTGGTTGTAGGAATCTTTGTGATCGCCAAGATCATTGAGATCATATTTGAGAAGTGGCGGCTGCTGGCATACTGGGCTATTATCGGACTGATCGTGGCCTCCCCGGTTGCTATCATGATGATGGGCGAGTTTGGAACCATAAACGTTGTGTCGATACTCACCGGTATCGTGGCGTTGGCGGTTGGCATCTTTGTTGCCATGAAGCTGGGAGAGGAATAATGTACCTGGTTATTTTATATCTGGTAGTGATCAATCTTGTTGGATTTGCCCTGATGGGCATTGACAAGCGCAGAGCCATAAGACATCAGTGGAGGATCCCGGAGAAGACGCTGTTTCTGGCAGCATTGTTGGGCGGCAGTCTGGGAGGTATCCTTGGAATGTATATCTTCCGCCATAAGAACAGACATTGGTATTTTGCAGTCGGCTTTCCGGTAATATTGGTTGTCCAGGTGATATTGGCGGTAGCTGTGGAATATTGGTTCTTCCGGTGATATTGGCAGCGGCTGTGGAATATTGGTTCTTCCGGTGATATTGGCAGCGGCTTTGACGAATTGGTCTTGATTATGCATTTGCATAAGATGCTGCGGACAGCAGTTATTATAGAAAATGACAGAAAGGACAGAAGAAAATGTATTCATTTGATGAGGTAAAATCTACAGACCCGCAGGTTGCAGAGGCAATCAGCGCAGAGATGGAGCGGCAGAATACGCACATCGAGCTCATCGCTTCCGAGAACTGGGTGAGCAAGGCTGTTATGGCAGCCATGGGGAGTCCCATGACCAACAAATACGCGGAGGGTTATCCCGGCAAGCGCTACTACGGTGGCTGCCAGTGCGTGGATATCGTGGAGAATCTGGCGATCGAGCGGGCCAAGGAGCTGTTTGGCTGTGATTATGCCAATGTGCAGCCCCATTCCGGTGCCCAGGCCAATATGGCAGTACAGTTCGCCATGTTAAAACCGGGCGATACTGTGATGGGTATGAATCTTGACCATGGCGGACATCTGACCCACGGAAGTCCCGTGAACTTTTCCGGTTCCTATTTCCATATCGTTCCCTACGGCGTCAATGACGAGGGATTCATCGATTATGATGAGGTGGAGCGGATCGCCTTGGAGTGTAAACCGAAGATGATCATCGCGGGTGCCAGCGCATACGCCAGGATCATTGATTTCAAGCGGTTCCGGGAGATTGCCGATAAGGTTGGAGCGTATCTGTTTGTGGATATGGCTCACATTGCAGGGCTTGTGGCAGCCGGGCTTCATCCAAGCCCGATCCCCTATGCAGATGTGGTGACCACCACTACCCATAAGACGCTGCGCGGGCCGAGAGGCGGTATGATCCTTGCCAATAAGGAAGCTGCGGAGAAGTTTAACTTCAATAAAGCGGTATTTCCGGGCATACAGGGTGGCCCCCTGATGCATGTGATCGCTGCGAAGGCCGTCTGCTTCAAGGAGGCCTTAGAGGACAGCTTCAAGGTGTATCAGCAGCAGATCATCGACAATGCGCAGGCGTTGGCGAAGGGGCTGATGAGCCGGGAGATCAAGCTGGTTTCCGGCGGCACGGACAATCACCTGATGCTTGTGGATCTGACTCCCTACGGACTCACCGGAAAGGAAGTGGAGAAGCTTCTGGATTCCGTCAACATTACCTGCAATAAGAATACCATTCCCAATGATCCCAAGTCGCCCTTTGTGACTAGCGGTGTTCGTCTGGGAACTCCCGCAGTTACCTCCAGAGGCTTTAACACTGCAGATATGGACCGTGTGGCGGAGGCCATTGCAGTGATGATCAAGGAAGGCGAGGCAGGTGCCGGGAAGGCGGAGGCCATTGTTCGGGAGCTGACGCAGAAGTACCCGCTGATCTGAGCTGTCGGTAACGGAGCATTACGTAACGGTTCATAGAAATTTAAGAAAGATAATTGAGATTTTATAATTATTTATTGATAAGATGGTTGTGGACATAAGATGAAGATGTACACAACCATTTTTTTTGCATTTAAAACTATTTTTGAGGAGGCAGACGATGAGTAAGAGGAAGATCAGTATCATTGTTGTCGTAGCTGTGCTGGCGGTCGCGGCGGTAGTTGTAGGAGTGTGGCTTCTCCTGCGTGGGGCAGGGGGAAAGCGTGGTGGCGATAAGATTTTCGTGGAGTCTGTTGCTGCGGTGACCGGAACAGGCAGCGGCGTGCAGAACCGCTATTCCGGCGTGGTGGAGCCGCAGAAAACCTGGGAGGTTAAGAAGAGCGCGGATAAGACGGTGAAGGAGGTATTTGTGAAGGAAGGGGATCAGGTGGAAGCAGGAACGCCTCTATTTGAGTACGATACCGCTTCCATCAAGGATGAGATCGCCCAGGCGAAGCTGGAGCTGGAGAGCATCAGCAATGAGATCACCGATTACAACAATCAGATTGCGGATCTTAAGAAGGAGCGCGATCAGGCGTCAAGCGATGACAAGTTCCAGTACACGACCCAGATTCAGACCGTTCAGACCTCCATCAAGCAGGCGGAATACAACCTGGAGAGCAAGAAGGTGGAGATCCAGAGGAAGGAGGCTTCCCTGGATAATGCCGTGATCAAGAGCGAGATCGCCGGCACGGTTAAGAGTATCAGCGAGAGCGGATATGATCCTTACACCGGGAATGAGCTGCCATTTATGACGATTCTTGCCACCGGGGAGTATCGGGTGAAGGGTACCGTGAATGAACAGAATGTCTTTATGATTGCGGAAGGCACTCCGGTGATCCTTCGTTCCAGGGTGGATGAGAGCAAGACCTGGACAGGAACGGTCAAGGAGGTAGATACCAAGACCGAGGCCAAGGACAACAACAATGCCTATTATGACGAATCCATGGGTGACAAGGCCACAAAATATCCTTTTTACATTGAACTGACAAGTACAGACGGGCTGATCCTGGGGCAGCATGTCTATATCGAGATGGATATGGGGCAGGCAGAAGTGCGGGATGGTATCTGGCTGTACAGCGGCTATGTGGTTACCGATGAGTCCGGAAGCTTTGTCTGGGCGGATAACGGGAAGGGCCGACTGGAGAAGCGGGCTGTGGAAGTTGGAGAATATGATGAAGATACGGACACCTATCAGATTCTTTCCGGTCTGACGGAGGATGACTATATAACATATCCCATGGATGAGTTGTACGAGGGTGAGCCGACTGCTGTGAATATGTCGGAGGTGTCCGAATGATACTTGATCTGAAAAATATATACAAGGATTACCAACAGGATAAGCTGGTAGTTCCCGTTCTGAAGGACGTATCCCTTCAGGTGGAGGAGGGCGAATATGTGGCGGTCATGGGACCTTCCGGTTCCGGGAAAACTACATTGATGAATATCATCGGTTGTCTGGATCGTCCAACCTCCGGTTCCTACCTGCTGGCCGGGGAGGATATCTTAAAATACAAGGATAAGGACATGTCGGATATTCGCCTAAAGAGCATCGGGTTTGTGTTTCAGAGCTTCCACCTGCTTCCCAGGCAGAGTGCTCTGGAGAATGTGGCGCTTCCATTAAGCTATGCCGGGGTGAAGAAGAAGGAACGACGGGAGCGTGCGGCAAAGGCACTGGAGCGTGTTGGGCTTTCCGACCGTGCGAATTTTAAGCCGACACAATTGAGCGGCGGCCAGAAGCAGCGTGTGGCAATCGCCAGAGCTATGGTGAATAATCCCAAGATCCTTCTGGCGGATGAACCCACCGGTGCGCTGGACAGCAAGTCCGGCCAGCAGATCATGGAGCTGTTTGAGAAGCTGAACGAAGAGGGTGTTACCATCGTTATGATCACCCATGATAAGGAGATCGCTTCCTGTGCAAAGCGGGTGATACATATCATCGACGGCGTAGTCACGGAGGAAGGCAGCAAGGAGGCGCAGGATGAATAAGAAGAAAAAGATCATTGTTGCGGTAGTTTCAATCCTGGTGGCAGCCCTGATCCTTACGGGAGTTATCACCGCTTATCTGTGGCATCGGAAAAATAAGCAGATGGCCCAGGTGCAGCCGGTGGAATGGCTGAACCAGGGAGGCTATGAGGATGAAGTGACCAGCTATGGGATGGTGACAAACGATTATTACCAGGATGTATTTCTGATGGATGGTCAGACGGTTCTTGAGGTCTACGTTAAGGAGGGGCAGGAGGTCAAGATCGGCGATAAGCTGATGGCCTATGACATGACGCTGTCCAGTCTGAAGCTGGAGATGCAGGAGTTGGAGATCCAGACCATCGACAATAAGATCACACTGGCTAAGCGGGAATTGGAAAGGCTGAAAAAGGAGACACCGATTTCGGAACAAAGCAGGGATCCAAAGACAGACCGGGATTCTGATTCAGAAAATGACGGCGAAGAGGATCCGGCGTATAACACCGAAGAGGATCCGGCGGACAGCCGGGAGACCGGGGATGACATCGATGTGCCGAAGGGACATACAGCTGCAGAGCTTGCCACAGCCATAAAGGCCAAGGAGAAGGAACTGCGGGATCTGGATCTTGAGAAGCGCAGAGCGCAGCTTACATTGGATCAGATGAAGAAGGTGGCGGCGGACGGCGTGGTGCTGGCAACCGTGGACGGTGTGGTTAAGACGGTGGGCGATAAGAACAATCCTCCCACGGACGGCGCGGCTTTTCTTACGGTTTCCGGTTCCGAGGGGCTGTATGTGACAGGATACTTAAGCGAATTCCAGCTTCAAAGCGTAGAAATCGGTCAGGTGGTATATGCAAACTCCTGGGATACCGGCGCAAGCTTCGAGGCAACGATACAGGAGATCTCGCTCTATCCCGGCGATGGAAGCAACAGCTATGGGAGTGGGAATCCAAATGTCTCTTATTATCCCTATATTGCCTATATTGCGGATACCGAGGGACTGAAGAACGGCATGTATGTGGAATTGACCATGAATGCCAGGTATTCGGATGAAGATGTGACCGCAATTTATCTGGAAAAAGCTTACGTGCGGGAAGAGGACGGCAGAAGCTATGTACTTAAGGCTGATGAGAATGGCCGACTGGTGAAGCAGTATGTGGAAACCGGCAGAACGCTCTGGGGCAGTACCATCGAGATCAAATCCGGGCTGACCCTGGAGGATCGTATCGCTTTTCCGTATGGGAAGACTGCCAGAGAAGGCGTGAAGGTCAAGGATCAATCCGATGACAGCGCTGGCTATATTGATGATGGCTATATCGACGATATTATGTATCATTAAGGAGGAAACGGATTATGTTAGAGAATATCAGACTGTCTTTTCAGGGAATATGGTCTCATAAAATGCGTTCGTTCCTTACCATGCTTGGTATTATCATCGGTATTGCATCCATCATTGCCATTGTTTCTACAATAAAAGGAACCAACGAGCAGATCAAGCAGAATCTCATCGGCGCAGGAGACAACAGCGTGACGGTACAGATGTACAAGGGCGATTCTTCCTATGAGATAGAATATAATGGAATCCCGGACGGGGTTCCGATCATTACCGATGAGGTGCTGGACGAGATTAAATCTATCGATAAGGTGAAGGACGCGGCGGTATATGTGTCAAGAGAATCTTATGATACGATATTTTATCAGAATACCGGATTGAGCGGGGGTAGGCTCTACGGAGTCGGGACAGATTATTTTGGCGCGTGCAATTATATTGTGAAAACCGGGCGGATTTTTGATGAAAAGGATGTCAAGAGCTTTCGCAAGGTGGCTGTGCTGGATGAGGATTCCGCTGCATCGCTGTTTGCCGGGGAGGATCCGGTGGGAAAGACCATCGAGATCAAACAGGAGCCTTACACTGTCATTGGAGTGGTGGCGAAATCATCGAAATTTGAGCCTGTCATCACCAGTATGGACGATTACTATATGTATGCCCAGAACAACAGCGGCAGGGTGTATGTGCCTTATGCCACCTGGCCTGCCATCTACTGCTACGATGAGCCCCAGAACCTGGTGCTCACCGTGAACAGGACGGAGGACATGACGGCTGCCGGGAAAAAGAGCGCCGAGATACTGAACAGCTATCTTGGTGAGACTGAGGTGCAGTATCGCGCCATCGACCTCTTAGAGCAAGCCAAAGAGATCCAGGAATTGAGCCAGTCCACCAACACCATGCTGCTCTGGATCGCTGGAATATCGCTTCTGGTGGGCGGTATCGGTGTCATGAATATCATGCTGGTGTCCGTGACAGAGCGCACCCAGGAGATCGGCTTAAAGAAGGCCATCGGTGCCAGAAGATCCAGGATACTTGGACAATTCCTGACGGAGGCGGCTGTGCTCACCAGTCTGGGCGGTTTGTTCGGTGTGATCGTCGGGATCATCCTGGCGGAGATCATCTCCATGCTGACAGGGACGTTGGTGGCAATCAGCGTGCCGGCGGCTGTGGGAGCTGTGGTGTTCTCCATGGTCATAGGAATCGTGTTCGGACTGCTGCCGTCTTATAAGGCGGCCAACCTGAATCCGATTGATGCGCTGCGGCATGAGTGATTTATAATACAGGTTTTACTTTTTGCGCTATTTCTTTCAGTAGCAAAGAGTATTCTTGAATCTTGGATTCGGGAAATCTCAGGGAGGGGCCGCTGATACTGATTGCTCCTTTGGTCTGCCCCTCTTCGCTGAGAAGCGGAACAGCGACACACTTTACCCCGAATTCATGTTCCATATTATCAATAGCGTATCCGTTTTCACGGATGGAGGAAATCTCATCCAGCAGCTTCTGGGGAGAAGTCTTAGTATCCGGGGTAAAAGCCTGTAAGGGCTTTGACAAAACCCGTTTGATGCTTTCATCGTCCATATATGCCAGGAGTGCTTTCCCTATTCCGGTGCAATGAAGGGGAGCCTTATATCCGATAACATCGCCGCCGGTTGAAAAAGGGGAGTATGCAACATCGAGATATAAAACCATATCGTCAGATAAGGTACCAAGATAAACAGTTTCCTTCAAATCTGCGGATAGCTGGGCGAGATACGGGCGCATAATCGAGAGCATGGAATTACTCTTGCGAAATGAGTTTCCCAGTTCTGCGGCCTTGTAGCCCAGAAGATACTTCTGAGTCGCCTCGTCATATCTCAATAAACCATATAGTGCAAGTGTTGAAAAAATATTATGAACGGAACTCTTCGGATAATTAAATCTTCTTGCAACCTCGCTTACCCCATAGGAATACGGAGGGGTTGTGAAAATGTCAAGAAGGTTCATTGCCTTACATAAGGATTTAACTTTTGCCTCTTCCATGATCAATACCGCCTGTACAAATAATTGGTTTTAATCATACCACACAATGGATAAAAAAGTCAATGGTGGCACACTTGATTCAAAAATCCATTTGACAAAATAAATATTTTATGTTAAAGTTAATTTACCTCAAAGGTAAATTTGAAAAGAGGTGCTGCATTGAAGATTTCGTACAAAAACAAGAAGATTGAAAAGGTTTGTACGGATGCCAAAGTTTCCGATAGAACCTATGGAAAAGAAATGTCTGAAAAAATACAAATGCGAATAGGTGAAATCGAGGCTGCAGATACAGTAGAAGAAATGATTAAGTATCGTATTGGAAGATGCCATTCATTAACGAATAATAGGAAAGGTCAATACGCAGTAGATTTGGTGCATCCGTATAGATTGGTTTTTGAAAAGCATGGTAATGAAATGCAAGTAGCTTATATTATGGAGATAGTAGATTACCATTAGGAAAGAAAATGAATAGGAGGTAGCACTATGGTGAGAAGTCGCAGTTTTATTGCAACACCACCTGGAGCGACGATAAAGGAGCAGCTTAATGACAGAGGGATGAGCCAGAAAGAATTTGCTGCTCGGATGGATATGTCCGAAAAGCATATAAGCAAGCTCATAAACGGAGAGGTTCAGTTGACTCCGGAGGTGGCTGTTAGATTGGAAGTAGTACTTGGTGTACCGGCAAGGTTTTGGAACAATCTGGAGGCAGTCTATAGAGAAAAGCTGATTAAAGTCGAGGCTGAAAATGCAATGGATGCTGATGAGGCTTTAGCAAAGCAGCTTCCATATAGCGAAATGGCAAAATTTGGATGGGTTCCAGAAACAAGAGATTCTAAGGAAAAGGTAATTAACTTGAGAAGGTATTTCGAGGTAGTTGAATTATCTTTATTAGAAAATAATCAGATTACAAGAATAGCTTGTAGAAGATTGGCCGTAACAGAAAAAAGCGATTTGGCCTTGTTGGCATGGGCCCAGGAGGCGAAACTTAAGGCACGTAACATTGAAACATCGCCTATCAATATTAAGGGATTAATTAGCTTTATTCCCGAGATAAGACAAATGACGGTCTTAAAACCAAAAGAGTTTTGTCCAAAGATTAAAGGAATGTTAGCAGAGTGCGGAATAGCACTTGTTTTTTTGCCTCACCTAAAAGGATCCTTCCTTCAAGGAGCTTCTTTTGTGGATGGAAATAAAATTGTAGTAGGTCTGACTGCGAGAGGAAAAGATGCAGATAAATTCTGGTTTAGTTTATTCCATGAGTTGGCTCATATAATATTAGGACACATTGGGCAGGCTAATGGAACGACAGATCAAGATGAGAAAGATGCCGATGCATGGTCAAGAGATACATTGATCCCCGAAGAAATGTTTGAAGATTTTAAGGGGAAATGTAATTATTCGGCGACAAATGTTTACACTTTTGCGAAAACATTGGGTATTGCACCAGGAATTGTAGTGGGAAGGCTGCAGAATGAAGGTTGTATTAAACACAGTATGCTAAATGAACTTAAGGAACACTATGAAATAGCAGTATAGAATATGAATATGTACTGAGAGCACCAGGATGACCTGGTGCTTTTTGCGTTGAAAATAAAAGGGAAGGAGCTATCTGCTCTGATTTAGTAGGTAAAAAGGTTTTACAGGTAAAAATCCAAAAAATCAGTCAAAAAAATTCAATAAATGGAAGGAAGATGTTGACATGATTTTAGAATGATAGTATAATCATATTAAGCATAATACAGAATGATGTTCATCAATAATGAACGAACGGAGAGAAAAATGAAAAGATTAAGTGGTGTAATAACGGCCCTGATGACTGTGGCGGACAAGAACGGACAAATTGATATGAAAGCAACCCTTGCTTATGCAAAGCATTGTGTGGATGGAGGGGTAAATGGCTTGTTTGTTTCCGGAACAAATGGTGAGGGAATCAATTATTCGACACAGGAGAGACTGGAGCTTGCGAAGGAACTGATTAAAGAGCTGAAGGGTAAGGTGGACATTTGCATACATACAGGAGCATCGCGGTTGGAAGAAACGATTGCTCTTACAAAAGGTGCTTATGAACTGGGAGCTGACTGTGCTGCAATTGTTGCCCCGGCTTTTGTTGTATATGAAGACGAAGAACTATATCAATATTATTGTGCGGTATCTGCGTCTGTCCCGGAGGATTTTCCTCTTTATATGTACAATATTCCGCCGCGTACCGGGAACGATCTTACGCCGGATGTTGCAAAGCGTATATTTAATGACTGCAGGAACGTTATGGGAATGAAGGCGAGCTTTTGCGATCTGCAAAGGTCAATGGAGTACTTGGCCTGTGATGGCATGGCTCTGCTACAGGGATCCGATGTATATCAACTTGAATTTTTGACAATGGGATGTGACGGAATTATATCCGGGCTTTCCGGCGTATATCCTGTTCCTTTTGTAAAAGTAAAGGAAGCGTGGGAAAAGCAAGATATAGAGAAGGCAAGGGAGTGGCAGAATATTTGCTTTGAGGTAATGAAAACCCTTGACAGCGGGAATGTCACGGTTATGCAGGCGGCAATGGATATAAAAGGCTATGGTTCTACAGAGAGCAAGTGCCGGAATCTGAAGAAGAGGGAATTGCTGGAAGAACAGATGAAAAGACTGGATGAAAAAATAGCGTCCATGTTATAGTGATTATGTATTGCTATAGTGATTACACATTCTGAAAAGGACAGGAGAGAGAAATGAAAGGCTATTCCGGATGGGATTACACTCCGTTTTATACTGTGGATGAAGCATACAGAAAAGAATATCCGTACATTGCAGCAATTCGCCCGGGAGATGGATGCGCTGAGATTGAGTGGTATGATGAAAAAAGAACAGCTTCCGATCATTGTTTATACATATGGGATGAAGATGATAACTGCCAGGAGATCTTGACAAAAGAGAATCACGTCTTTGCAGAGGGATTGGAGAATGGAAAGACCTATCGTTTTTGCATTGCTGATGATGAGGATAAAAGACGAAGTTCGCAGGTGAGAAAGGCGGTAGTTGCTCCGGTTGTCGGTTGCCCGGTGAACTACTTGCACCCACAAGATGATTGTTACGCTTTTTCGGGTCATGCATTATGCAGCCCTTCAATCATGAAGACAAAAAGCGGCACATTGCTGGTAAGCATGGATGTATATGCGAATGTCCGGGGACAGAATTTAACCAAGATATTTGCTTCTTATGATGAGGGAAGGACATGGAATTATCTGACCGACTTGTTTCCTTGCTTCTGGGGAAAATTGTTTGAGTTCAAGAGCGCATTGTATATGCTTGCGTTTACTACAGAATACGGAAATGTCATCATAGGGAAGTCAGAAGATGAGGGGAAGCATTGGTCGAAATTTGTAACGCTGTTTCCGGGAAGCGGAAATCGCTGGTGCGGCGGTCCGCATCGGGCACCGCTCAATATCATGGAACATGAGGGCAGACTTTGGGCGGCTGTGGATTTTGGCACATGGGAAAAGGGTGGCCATATGTCGGGAGTATTATCGATAGATGTCAATGACAATCTTATGAGGGCAGAGTCATGGACGATCAGCGGGTTTCTGCCGTACGATTCTAAGTGGAAAGGTGCGGCAGAAGGCGACAGTCAAGGGTGCCTGGAAGGAAATATTGTAAGACTTCCGGGCGGAATTTTATGTAATTTTCTGAGATACCAGATCAATAAGTGTGTACCGAGCCATGACCGGGCGGTACTATTGAAGATTGATCCGAAGCATCCGGAAAAGCAGCTGGAATTTTATAAAGTAATTGACTTTACAGGCGGGCTTACAAAGTTTTCAATTGCCTATGATGAAATCTTGGAGCAGTATATCGCATTGGTTAATCGGGTCATCGATGAGACAAAACCAATGAGCAGAAATGTGCTTTCACTGACGAGGTCAACAGATGCGATTCACTGGGAGTTTGTCTGTGATGTGGTGGATTGTTCCGCTTACGAAGATGCGACGGAAAAGATTGGCATGCAGTATCCCGATCTTTTGATCGACGGAGAAGATTTGGTTTGGGTGCAGCGAACTGCAATGAACAATGCGACCAACTTTCACGATTCCAATTACATTACATTTCACAGGATGTGCGATTTTCGCAAATACATATGCAGGTAATGAGGAGATAAAACATGAGGCATGGGGCAGAAAGAAACAAGCAGAAAAGAATAGTAGCTCTTGCAGTGAGTTTGAGCCTATTGGCAACAGGCCTTCCTGTTTCGGCTGCTGAACCGCTGGATAAGCCGCTTTCGGAAAAGTTCGGTGGCAAGAGTGGAATTTTGGTGGAAGGAATAACAGAATATCCGACCTACACAGATTATCGTGAGGAATTGAATAATACTTACCCGGATGGGGGAGAAAACCTTGTCATAGGCGTAGATTCTTTGACTGCAGACAATACGGATCTGGTTTCAGAAGACATAGAAGGGAAAAGTGCGCTGCATTGGACCGATGAGACCTCAGAGTTGACATGGAGATTTGAGATTGAGGACGAAGGAATCTATACGCTGGCATTGGACTATTACCTGGATGGCGAGAAGGCTTATGTCGCAAAACGAAACCTCTATGTAGATGGGGAGATGTTGTTTAAAGAGGCAGCAGGATTAACATTTAAGAAGCGATACGTGGAACAAAACAAAGGAAGAGTGAATTCCTATGGAGACCAGATTCGCGGAGATAATCTTCCGGTAAATCAGTGGCAGACGGCTTCGCTGATGGATGCTTCCGGTATTTGCGTCTCTCCTTTTGAATTTTATTTTGAGGCCGGTTCCCATACGGTTACGCTCATGTTTGAAGAGAAAGATATGTATGTTGGAGATCTGCATGTCAATGCTGCGCAGCAAACAAAGAACTATCAAGAAGTGCGAAAGGAGTATGAGCAAAACGGTTATGAAAAAATAACGAATCAGAAGCTTACCTTTGAAGCGGAAGACGTAGTGGCATGGACCAATGATGTGACAATACGCCGTCAGAATTCGTCAGATGTAACCGTAACCCTGTATGATTATACAATTGAATACCTGAATGTGTATGGCGGAGGAAGATGGAGTTCAGGAAATCAACAGATCACCTGGAATGTGAGTGTTCCGAAAAGCGGATTGTATAAGATCGGTTTTCGGGCATTAACGAATTATACAGATGGCCTGAATGTTTATCGGCAGATTGCAATTGACGGAAAGGTTCCCTTTGCAGAAATGCTTTCGTATAAATTTCCATACAGATCTTCTTATAATACCGTGGAAATTGCGGATCAGGAGGGAGAACCGTATTTATTTTATATGGAAGAAGGAGAGCATGCGCTCTCTATGACGATCAAACAAGGAGAAATGACAAGCGTTATCACATCAATTGAAGAAGATATGGCGATTCTTTCACAGATGCAGCTTGAGATCAAAAAATTAACAGGAAGTGATATCGATCCGAATTATGATTATCTGTTCTTTAAAAATATACCGGAATTAAAAGGACAACTGGAGACTGTGATTGCCAGCCTGGAGGAAAAGATCGCGTACCTGAAGGAGTGTACGGGAGGAAATCCGTCGATAGCCAGCAGCATGAACAGTATTTTGGTACAACTGAAGAATATGGTGAAGGATCCCTTCTCCATTGCCAAAAATTATGAAGATATTGAGAAGGCACAGACAACGCTTGGAACATGGTACACCGCCCTTTTATCTGCAGGCATGCAGCTGGATAAGATTTATATCAATTCAGCGGATGTAAAAACAGAGAATGCAAAGCACAATGTTTTTAAAACCTTATGGGCAAATATCGTTTCTCTATGGACTTCCTTTACAAGAAGTTATAATTCCATTACAGGGAGTATCGATGAGAACGTGGAGATCACGGATGAAATAGATGTATGGATCGCCCGTGGTACTGAGTGGGCACAGGCCATTAAAGATTTGGCAGACGAGAGCTTTACGCCTGAGACGGGAATCTTGGTCAATGTCAAAACCGTGCCAAGTTCACAATTAAACTCAGGAAGTGCAAATGTATTACTTATGTCCATTACCTCCGGTACACAGCCGGATGTGGCGTTGGCGGTTTCCTCAACATCTCCGGTGGATTTCGCAATTCGTGGAGCAGATGTAGATCTGACACAGTTTGAGGATTATGAGGAAGTGGCCTCAAGGTTTTATCCGGAAACAATTGTGCCCTATGAATATCAAGGGGGCGTGTATGCTTTGCCGGAGACCATGGATTTTAAAGCATTGTTTTACCGAAAAGACATTATTTCCGAGCTTGGGATTGCAATACCGGAAACCCGAGAGGAATTGTATTCAGAAACATTACCTGCACTTTATAATGCGGGATACGAGTTTTCATATCCGAGAGATGAGAAATCATTTATCCTGCAGTATGGAGGAAAATATTATACGGAAGATGGTTCCGCCTCAGCCTTGGATTCACCGGAAGTATATGAGGGATTAAAAGAAGCGACAGAACTTTATACACAGTATGAAATTCCGATTCTGGCGAGCTTTTACAATCGGTTCCGCACAGGCGAGATGCCAATGGGAGTCGGAGATTATTCACTTTATTTACAGCTCTTGACAGCGGCACCCGAGATTTCCGGAAAGTGGGGGATAGCATTGGTTCCGGGGGTGGAGAAGGAAGATGGCAGCATAGATCGTACGACGTCTTCTTTTAACAGTACCAGTGATATTATCCTGAACAATACGGGAAAAGAAAAGCAGGCGTGGGAATTCTTAAAATGGTGGTCCTCGGTGAAAACGCAGACTTCCTTTTGCCAGGAAATAGAAGCGACACTTGGCACAGAGG
Organism: Paludibacteraceae bacterium; assembly: GCA_963628035.1. Classification (GTDB taxonomy): domain Bacteria; phylum Bacillota; class Clostridia; order Lachnospirales; family Lachnospiraceae; genus 14-2. The sequence goes on along the minus strand of CAVGED010000082.1, from coordinate 85,416 downwards.
CACGTTGGAATACGGCAAATGTAGAAGCCTTTGAGTCTCTGGCATGGAAGAAAACCGATTTACAGACCATCCGGACCATGATGGAAGCAGACAGGGAGATACCCAATGTTATCGGTGGATATTATACAACCAGGCATATGACGAATTTGTGGAATAAAGTAGTGGTGAATGGAGAAAACCTGAGAGATTCGCTTGAAGAAGCGGTACTGGAAATTAACAAAGAGCTTCGGAAAAAGCAGGAGGAGTATGGTATCACATATGAATAAAATAGTGTCAAAGAAAAAACGTAAGCTTACGTTGGAGAGAAGATTTCATATTTATGGATATGCGTTCATGCTGCCGTTCTTCCTACTGTTTTTTATCTTTACAGTTATTCCGGTATTTGTGGCGATCGGGCAGAGCTTTACGCAGTATGACATGATAAATCCGGCGAAGTTCGCGGGGCTTACGAACTACAAATTGTTGTTTTTGGATGATGATATTTTTATCATAGCAATAAAGAACACAATGATATTTGCATGCATTACAGGACCGCTATGTTTTATGCTTTCGTTCTTTATTGCATGGATCATCAACCAGATGAAGTGTAAAACCGTATTTGCATTAGGCTTTTATGCACCATCTATTATGAGCTCGGTGGCAATTTCCGTAGTGTGGCTGTACTTCTTTTCCGGTGACCGTTACGGACTGATCAATAATATATTGATCAATATTGGATTGATATCTTCACCCATACAATGGACAACGGACACAAATTACATATTGCCAGTAATTATAATGGTACAGGTATTTACCGGAATGGGAACGAATTTCCTGGTATTTCTTGCCGGATTCCAAAATTTGTCGAAGGAACTGTCGGAGGCGGGAAAAATTGATGGCATCCGGAATCGTTGGGAAGATTTGCGTTATATAATTTTCCCGCAGATGAAGCCGCAGCTCCTCTTTGGTGCTATCAATGCTGTGGTTGCAGCTTTTGGAGTATACGATATTGCGGTGGCTGTTGCAGGGTTCCCGAGTACGAACTATGCGGGACATACGATTGTAGCCCATCTCTATGATTATGCATTTATCCGACTTGAAATGGGATATGCATCAGCGATTGCAGTAATTCTTTTCTTTATTACTTTTGTTTTTGGCCGTGTGGTAATGAAAGTGCTGAAAACAGACTAGCAGGGGTGAACAGGAATGCGGAAATTAAGAAGAAAATTAAAGAAGATAACGCCTGGCTGGGCAGTGGTTTATATTCTCATGGGACTTTTGGTAGTATTCATGGCATTGCCGTTAGTCTACATTGTGAATTCGGCATTTAAGCCACTCGATGAGTTGTATATTTTTCCGCCCAGCTTCCTTGTGAAAAATCCAACGTTACAGAACTTTACGGAATTGTTCACAACGTTGGGAGGCGCAACGGTACCGTTTATTCGAAATATCGTTAATTCGCTGATCCAGACAGGGGGAATCATATTTCTGACCTGTACTGTGTGCTGCTTAGGTGCATATGGAATGGTCATTTACAATCCGCCGGGATCAAGGCTGTTATATGAAATTGTTGTATCGGCTTTGATGTTTCCCACGCATGTAACTCAGATTTCCAGATATCTGGTTGTGAATGGAATGGGATTGGTAAATACATACTGGGCACTTATATTACCGTCCGTAGCCACTGCTTACAATTTTTTCCTGTTACGTCAGTTTCTTGTTTCATATCCGAAGGAATTGATTGAGGCAGGCCGCGTAGAAGGAGCAAGTGAAGTTCGGATATTTGCAAAATTAGTGCTTCCGGCAATGAAGCCGGTATTATCTACCTTAGTAGTGCTTTCCTTTGTGTCGAACTGGAACGACTATTTCTCAGCACTGATTTATACGACAGATGAGTCGATGCGAACCTTGCCCTTGGCGCTTCAGACGATTGCCGGAGGTGCCGGATCAGCAGCTATCGGAAATGCAGGCGCAACATCGGCGGCAACCATGTTGATGACAGTTCCCACGGTCATCTTGTTTGCACTATCTCAGAGAAATGTTATGGAAACCATGACTTATTCGGGAATTAAGGGGTAGAAAGGAGAGGTGAGGCAGCATTGAAAAAGAGAAAAAGATTTTTAATGGTTATATTGTCGATACTGCTCCTGGGTCTGTCTATTACGGCTGATGCAGCAAACGACAGCTATGTGCTGGACGGAGTTCAGAGAATCTCCATACCATCTCTTTATGAGAAGGAGAGTGTTTTCCAATCGTTTGTGGATGAAAATGGTGAAGCATTATTTCTGAGCAAGCCGCAGGATCTATTTATCAGTGATCAGCAGAATATTTTTATTGTAGATTCAGGCAACAATCGCGTGATCAAGGTAGATCCGCAGGGAAACGTACTTGGAATCTTTAAAGAGGCTGAAGGAAGCAGCTTTAACAATCCCCAGGGTATTTATGTGGATGCGAATGAGAATATGTATATTGCTGACACCGATAACAGCAGAATCGTTCATTTAGATTCTCAGGGGAATTTCATAGAAGCACTGGAAACTCCGGAAGGGATCCCGGGAAGTGAAACATCCTATAATCCGGCAAAGCTTGCCATCAGCTCTACCGGGACAGTCTATGTGGTAAAGGGACAAAATATTTTGTCCATTGATTCGAATAATAACTTTAAAGGATATATTGGACAGTCGGAAATCGGATTTGATCTGACAGAGGCACTTGTCCGCATATTTGCCTCCGAGGAACAGAAAGCGACCATTACAAGGCGAACGGCCGCTACCTATAACAATATTGCCATTGACCCAAACGATAATCTTTACTGTGCTTCCAGAGATAGTAAAATTGGTGAGATAAAAAAGCTGAATACAGTAGGAACAAACACGTATCACGAAACTGGTGGAGCAAGTGCTTTTTCCGTTAATATTGCTTCCATTTTTTTATCTAATAGCTATATGACATCATCAGGAACCGCATTTTATGGGGATAGGATCAGTGATGATGGCAAATCCATTGAGCCAAACTTCGCAGATGTAGCATTTGATGAAAATGGGCTGGTATATGCACTGGATACGGTGACCTGTCGTGTATATATTTATGATACAGAAGGGGAACTTCTGGGAACGGTTGGAAGTACAGGAAACCAAAAAGGAAAATTTGTGACCCCATCCGCTATCGGAGTTGCCAAAGACGGGACAGTTTATGTATTAGATTCCAATTTAAACAATGTACAGACATTTAAACAAACTGCATTTAAGGAGTCTATCGCACAGGCTTTGACCTTATACTACAACGGCAAATATGAAGAGGCAAGAGGGTACTGGGAACAGGTACTGACTGTGAATGAGAATTACATACTGGCGCTAAAGGGCATGGGGCAAACCAGCTATAAAGAGGGTGACTATGCACAGGCAATTCACTACTTTAAGCAGGCAGGTGATGTAGATGGGTATTCCGCTGCTTTTGCAAAGCAGCTGCACGATTGGATCCGTTCGAATTTCTATCTGTTTGTTGTTTATCTTGCGTTGGCCGTTGCCGCGTGTGTAGGATTCTTTTCTGTGCTTGTACGTTCTTCGAGAAGTGTGTGCCATTTACAGGATACATGGGATGCAAGAAGGTTTGACTATATACAGATGTTGAAATTGTGCTTTGCGACCATCTTTCATCCATGTGAGACCTTTGAAAATGTAAGATATATGAGAGGCAGATTAAAATGGTCACCTGCATTTATTTTTCTTGGTCTGACGGTGCTTGTAAGAATTGTTTATATGAATATCGTCCATTATCCGTTGGCGGATGTAGACTTAAAGGATGCGAGTTACCTGCTGGAAGCAGTAAAATTACTACTCCCGTTTATAACCTTTATTATTGCAGCGTACGCAGTGACGGCAATTATCGATGGTGAAGTGAAATTCCAGGAATTGTTTTTTACAGGTTCCCTGTGTTTTGCACCGTATTTCATATTCACCCTGCCATTGGGATTATTTTCCCATGTATTGACGAGTAATAACCGGGGTATGTACTCTACAATACAGACGATTCTGTCGATTTGGGTATTTTTCTTATTCTATACTGCACTGCGTGTGACAAATCGGTATTCGGTAAAGAAGGCTGTTGGAATTGGGATTTTAAGCCTGGTTACGATGGTACTTATTTGGATCGTGGCATTCCTGGTCATTGTGCTGTGGAATCAGTTGTATTTGTTTGTAGCAGATATTCTTACAGAAATTGGGCTGATCACAGGTTAGAAAGGAAGTGAAGGTATGAAAAAAATCAGTAAAATGCTATTGCCCTTGCTGTTCTGTGCTGCAATAGGGATCATTGTTTACGGAGCAGGAAATAAGCAACAGGAGCAGACGGCGGCAGGTTCTTCTGACGAGAATAGCATTCTTACCATTGAAGGGGATGGTGTACGGGTAATATACGATGAGAAAGCCAAGTCCTTTATGGTGACGGATCCCTATGGATATGTCTGGGACAGTGTTGTCAATGAAGCTCTGTACGGCAGCGACAAGCTGAATGATACATGGTCCAGGAAGGTGAAGTCGATTTTTCATATTTCTTATGCTGATATTTCGGATAAGAATCCTGCGATAAAAACAGCCTTCAGCTATGATGCAGACATTTCTGCAAAAAAGACAGAGGAAGGAATTCGTCTGGATTGTACCTTTAAGGAAGCGGGTATTTCATTAGCGCTTGTGATTGGTGTTGATGAAAATGAAATGGTAATAAATATACCGGCCGCAGAAATAGCGGAAAACAAGAAATATCGGTTGCTGTCGGTTGATGTGCTTCCGTATATGGGGGCATGTGCAGATACAGAGGAGGGATACCTGGTGTATCCGGATGGCTGCGGAGCATTGAAGTATCACAGCAGTGTTCCACCGGCAACCATGCGTAATACGTTATATTCGTGGGATATTTACGGAAACGATTTAAAGTCCCTGGAGACATTGTCTGACAATGATGAGCAGGATTTGAAGACAGCAATGCTTCCGGTCTTCGGAATTAAAAAAGGAGAACACGCGTTGATCGCCTTTTCGGAAAACGGGGAAGAAGAAGGAAGTATTAATATGTATCCATCCGGTTACGGAATTGAGTTAAACCGTATGTCCTTTTCATTCCGGTATCGGACATCCTATGATATTCAGATGTCGAACATCAATATCAACGGAAGTGATACAGCCAAAGACAGTCATGGCATTATGTACAATGAAAAGATGATTGACATAGACCATGATGTACACTACAGTTTTCTTGCGGACGATAAGGCAGATTACAGCGGTATGGCCGGACTGTATCGGGAGAAGCTTCTGGCAGACGGAACTCTGCAGAAGACAGATTTGATACAGAACACCGGTATATCTGTGAATATTCTGATGGCAGCCAGTGAGCAGGGCTTCTGGAGTAATTCTGTAGCAGTTGCGACAAATGTGCAACAGGCAGAGCAGATCATAGATGCTGTGGGCAAGATCGGATTTGGAAACAAAGCAATCTATACACTGGAAGGATGGAGCCAGGGAGGATATGGAGTTTATCCGCAATCGGAAAAACCGGATAAGAAGGTTGCAAGTGTGGCGGAATTAAAGAAATTGATGAACTCAGAGAATCTTATCCTGTTACAGTCAGAATTGTTCTGTGCTGACGAAGAAAATGGTGGCTTCAGTAAGCGTACGGAGGTAATCAAGCAGGGAAACCAGAACGTCATTACCAATGATTCGGGAAAACGGTTTTGGTTTAATATGGACTGCGTCGCAGAAAAACTGGATAGATTTATGAAGAAATATGCCTTTGTTGAAAAACAGGGAGGTATTTCACTTCAGAGCATTGGGAAGATTCTGTATAGGGATGAAAATGAAAAATGCGCCATGAATCGTGGAACGGTTCGGGATGCCATGGAAGCATTGCTTCAGAAGGCAGGCGATAAAGGAGTGTTGTCCGTTGAGGGAGCAAATCTGTATACGTTAAAATACGCAGATATGGTATATGAGCTTCCGTCTGCTTCCAGTGAATATTATATCAGCGATAGAAATATTCCGTTCTGCCAGATGATATTACATGGTTCCATTGTCTATACGGGAGATTACGGAAATTTGTCTTCGAACTACGACAGGCAGCTGTTGGAATGGCTGGAATATGGATATACACCGGCATTTATCCTGACATACAGTAGCTCCGAGCAATTGAATGACACGAACTGCAGTAATATTTATACATCTCAGTATGAAAGTAACACAGAGCGTATCAAAAAGGCAAATGAATTGTACGAGAATGTGATTTCAAAAATAGCGGATGCCTATATCACCGGGCATACGGAATTGGAAGATGGATTTATAAAGATAGATTACAGTAATAAGCATACACTGCTGATCAATTATACGGGACAGACGAAAGAGTATGAGGGTGTAACGGTAGAAGGCGGCGGATATGTAATGGCAGGTGATTGATATGAAGACAGCGAAGAAAAAAAGAAGATTAAAATTTGGAAAGACGGCAGAAGCATTTGTATTTTTAACACCCTTTTTGATTGGTGCAGCAGTTTTTCTGATCTATCCGTTATGTACGACCATTAAACTCAGCTTTGGAGAGCTGTCAGGTGGAAGTACCTTTGATCTGCACTGGAGAGCGTTCTCAAGCTTTTTTAAGAACTACTCGCAGGTATTATATGTAGATACCAGTTTTGTACCGGTGCTTTTAGGTGAGATAAAAACGATGTTGATCCGGACCCCGCTTATATTGGCCTTATCATTGATTCTGGCCATTTGTATCAGCAGAAAGATAAAAATGCGTGGTTTCTTCCGTGTCTGCTTCTTCCTGCCGTTTTTACTTGGAACAGGTGAAGTATTGCAGCAGATGTTGAATGTGGGTGTGGATAAACAGGTTTTGTCCCTGGAATCGGTATCTATCATTCCACCCCATATTCTGAATTACTTAGGAGATAATGTGGTGGATATGGTAAATCTGCTGTTTAACAATGTTGTGTTAGTGCTATGGAATTGCGGAGTCCAGATATTGCTTTTTATGTCAGGAATACAGTCCATTTCCCCGTCTCTTTATGAATCAGCCAGTGTGGACGGAGCGACAGAGTGGGAGAAATTCTGGAAGATTACGCTGCCCATGCTCACACCGATCATTTTGCTAAATATGGTATATACGATTACTGAATCATTTACAAGTACGACAAATGGTATGCTCAGATACATCAAGGTAAGAGCATTCGGCAGTGTCAGCCAGTTTGAATTTGCTTCTGCCGCATCGGTTCTCTATATGCTGGTTGTACTTATTTTTATTGGATTGGCATTTTTGATTCTTGGAAGAAGAGGTATGCGTGATGTAAGGGAGGCAGATGGAAAGAAATGAAATTAAAAAATGGAAACGATAAAATAAAAGGTCGTGCATTAGGCCGAATGGATTTTGGGTCACGGGGAAAGAATCTGGTAGTAAAAATATTCTTGTATGCACTCTTAATAGGCGTGACATATGTGTTTTTATTTCCGTTTCTATATATGGTTGTAACGGCCTGTAAGACAAATGCTGACTTGAATGATGTTACCGTAAACTGGATTCCAAATTCCATTAAAATCGATAACTTCCGGATGGCGCTGGAGGCTCTCAATTACGGCACAGGATTAAAGAATACTTTTCTGCAGACCTTTTTGCCGACGATTGGGCATTTGTTATCTTGCGGTATGGCCGGATATGCATTGGCGAGATATAAATTTAAGGGACAGAAATTCGTGTTTTTGCTGGTGATAGTCAGCATTATCATCCCGCTGCAGACCTTAATCATTCCCAGCTATATACTGTATTCAAAGGTGGGAATGTTAAATAGTATATGGCCGATCGTGTTGCCTTGCTTTTTTGGAATCGGTTTGAAAGGAGGGTTGTTTGTCTTTATTTTCCGTCAGTTTTTCCTGGGGCTGCCGAAGGAAATTGAGGAAGCTGCTAAAATTGACGGGTGTTCCTTTTTGGGAACCTATTTCCGTGTGGTTATGCCAATGTCAAAGTCCAGCTTGTTGGTTGTGTCAGTATTATCAGCGGTATGGCATTGGAATTCATCCTATGAGGCAGGAATTTACATATCCAAGGAAGGGTACAAGCCTCTTGCTTCACGCATATCTGTTATTGTAGATTATGTGAACAATCCACCGGATAGCTTCTTTGAAAGGTTAAGTTCAGCATCCAGTGAGCAGGTAATCAATGTGGCTGTACTTATGGCAGGATGTTTGTTGATCCTGCTGCCACTCATCATTGGATTTGCATTTGTTCAAAGGTACTTCATGCAGGGCATGGAACGAAGTGGTTTAGGAGGAGATTAATATGAGAAAAACAAGATACCATCGATTTATTGCTATTGCGTTGAGCTTCTGTATGGTGATGAGCTCATTTCTTATTCAATGGGATGTAAAAGCAGAAAGTACGAATGCAGCAACGTGGAAGGTAATCAGCGGAAATGCAGCCAATCTTGTTACCGAGACGGAGGATCCAACCGCAGCAACCTTTACAAACGGTCTGGCATCGGCATATTATGATCAGAAAATCGATGTGCAGGATGGAACGAAGATATCGGTAGAGGTCAGTTTCCCAAGCACTACAGCATCGGATGCGCTGTTGTATGCATTTGCACTGGTGGACAGAGGGGGAAGCTTCTATAACTCAGACCGTGTGGCAAATTCGCTGATGGCTGAATTGTCGAGTGGTGCAAACAGCGGAACCGTCAATGGAGTGGCGGCAAAGAAGATCGCCGGTAACAACAGGGCATGGCTTGCAAATCTCACAAACTTAAGCATAGGTAAAAGAAGCGAAACGAATGTTTATAAGATTACATATGAGAAAATCGATGTAACTGAAGGCGGAGTAAATTACAGTTGGAAGCTGACTATGAAAGGTTCCAATGCGACGCAGACATATATGGTAAAGGCATCGGATATTTCTCATACCATGTTTGAAAATGGAGCATACTTTGCAGCCGGAATCAGGGATGGAAAAACAACACACACGATGAAGATGGCAAACCTCACTGTGACGCAGCCGGATACCAATAATACGTTATGGAAGGTAATTAGCGGAAATGCAGCCAATCTTGTTACCGAGACGGAGGATCCAACCGCAGCAACCTTTACAAACGGTCTGGCATCGGCATATTATGATCAGAAAATCGATGTGCAGGATGGAACGAAGATATCGGTAGAGGTCAGTTTCCCAAGCACTACAGCATCGGATGCGCTGTTGTATGCATTTGCACTGGTGGACAGAGGGGGAAGCTTCTATAACTCAGACCGTGTGGCAAATTCGCTGATGGCTGAATTGTCGAGTGGTGCAAACAGCGGAACCGTCAATGGAGTGGCGGCAAAGAAGATCGCCGGTAACAACAGGGCATGGCTTGCAAATCTCACAAACTTAAGCATAGGTAAAAGAAGCGAAACGAATGTCTATGAAATTACATACGAGAAAATTGATGTAACTGAAGGCGGAGTAAATTACAGCTGGAAGCTGACTATGAAAGGTTCCAATGCGACGCAGACATATATGGTAAAGGCTTCGGATATTTCCCATACCATGTTTGAAAACGGAGCGTACTTTGCAGCCGGAATCAGGGATGGAAAAGCAACTCACACGATGAAAATGGCAAGCCTCACTGTGACGCAGCCGGATAATCCGGTTGAGCCGGTACATACGAAATGGCAGGTGATCAAAGGGGAAGCAGCTAATCTGACGGAGGATACGACAAATCCGGCAGATGCGACTTTCAATAATTTCGTAACAGCCAATTTCAAAGAGAAAATAGAGATAAAAACAGGTACAAAGATTTCCTTTGATGTGAACTATTCGGCAATGACAGATAATTTGAATGCAGTATATGCGTTTGCATTGGTGGACAGAGCAGGAAGCTTTGATACCTCCGATACAGAAGCAAATTCATTGTCGGTAGAAATCAGCAGCATAAGCAATACTTCTTATGATGTAAGAGGTGTAGCAGCCTATAAATTGTCCGGAAGCGCGGCAAGGGCATGGGCTGCGAATATCGTTGATGCAAATAGCTCAAATAAGCTGAGTGCAGCCAGAAATACCAGTGAGGTATACTCAGTTACTTATGAGAAGTTGGCAGAAACGGAGGCAAACAGTTGGAAAATTACCATTACAACAAGTGGAGGGAACGTTTATACATGTCTGATAAGTAAAGATAAGATCCCACACGATATGTTTGCAGACGGAGCATACTTTGCGGCAGGCTCCAGAAATAGCATTACAACTCACACGGTGAACATCAAGAATCTCACTGTGACACAGCAGGATCTGCCGGATGTACCGGTTCACACGGTATGGCAGGTAATCAAAGGGGAAGCAGCGGATTTGACGGAGGACACGACAAATCCGGCAGATGCAACTTTCAACAATAGTGTGGCAGCATACTACAAACAGAAGATTGATGTGGTGGAGGGAACACAGATTTCCTTTAAAGTAAACTACGCACAGATGACACCGAATATGGCTGTAAACTATGCGTATGCACTGGTAGACAGGGAAGGAAGCTTTGATACCTCCGATGCAGAAGCCAATTCACTATCGGTAGAGCTCAATAGTATGATGAAAAATGCAACGACAGGGTTATGGCCGGTAGCCGGAGTGGTGGCAAAAAAGCTGTCAGGCGATACTGCCAGAAAATGGGTTGCAAACATGGACTCTAATCCGTTGAGTACGGATAGAAATGTGTCAGAGGTCTATACAATCACCTATGAAAAATTGGCAAACACAGGAAACTATAGCTGGAAAATTACGGTTGAAACAGAAAATGTAAGCCAGACGTACAAGGTGAAGGCAACGGATATCCCACATGATATGTTTGCAAACGGAGCGTATATTGCAGCAGGTTCAAGAATGAGCAATACAACACATACCATGAAGATTACCGGTATCACAATCGGGAAAAAAGACTCCGGTGAAGACTCCGGAAAGGGTCCATGGGGTGTGATCGCAGGCAATGACAGTAACCTAACCGTAGGTGCCGCAAAATCTGCGGACGCTACCTTTAAGGACTATGTAACAGCGTATTACAATCAGAAAATAGATGTGGAAGAAGGAACCAGAATTAGCTTTAAGGTCAATTATTCACAGATGATGCCGGGACAGGCTGTAAACTATGCGTTTTCGCTGGTGGACAGGGCTGGCAGCTTTGATACCTCCGATGCAGAAGCCAATTCACTCTCAGTAGAGCTCAATAGCATGACAAAAAATGAGAAAACAGGATTATGGCCGGTGGCTGGGGTTGTAGCAAAAAAACTGTCAGGCGATACAGCCAGAAAGTGGATAGGAAATCTGGATCCAAATACGCTGAGCACGGACAGAAATACAGCAGATACGTATACAGTGACTTACAAGAAAGTCAACCTGACAGTAAACAATGTGAATTATAGCTGGAAGATAACCGTGGAAGGGCCTGCGGTGAGTGGAAGCTATATGGTAAAGGCAACGGATATTCCCCATGATATGTTTGCAAATGGGGCATATATTGCAGCCGGTCCGAGAATGAGTAATTCACCTCATACGATGCAGATCACGGATATTGCATATGGAAAATCGAGCACAGAGGAAGCCGACGATATCTGGACGATTATTCGTGGTTACTCGGGAGCTGCCGGCAGGGGCTTGTCAACCGTGGATGGAAATGTAGTGATGGAAGGCTTTGGAGGTCTTTCCTATACAAAATCTTCCGTTAAAAATGCGGTAGCTGTTGAGTTTGAACTGAATAACTTTGATGAGGCAAAAGGGAATTTCTTTACATTTGCATTGATAAACAAGCCGGGAGTATATTATCGACCGGATGGATCAGAGTCGGATGGAATTTTCGTCAGAATTAAGGAAAATGAAGACGGTCTGGCTATCAGTGTTCATAAGGTAAATAAAGACGGAACGGAAGATGTTGGAATATTTAACACTGTACAGGGAAAGAACAAGAAGCATACACTTGCTTTCTTCAAAGAGGGCGGCACATGGTATGTGGCGATCGATGGTCAGCAGAAGATGCGGTTTGATGGAGACACAAACCTGAAGGATGTCAGTTATTTCTGCGGTGGCGCAAACAACACGGCCGGCATGAAGATGACTGTTTCTAATGTTTATGTGGATGGTGAAGTGACGGCTGCAATGAAATCAGGAACCATGAAATACGGATATAAGATAGGTGGTTTCGAGATCATACGTGGGTATGGCAAGGGCAGCGATACAACCGGAAATGGGTTGTCTGAAAAAGACGGAAAAGTAGTGATGGAAGGTTTTGGCGGTCTGGCGTATGTTGACAGAGCCGTGAAAGATGCAGTAGCTGTTGATTTTGAAATGAACAACTATAATACGGCCAAAACATTCTTCTTTACATTTGCTTTGGTCAACAAGGAAGGCGTATATTATAATCCGTCAAACGGTGCAGAATCACAGGGTGTCTTCGTTAGGATCATGCCATGGAATAATGGACAGGGAATTAACGTTACGGTTTATAATTTGTCCGAAAGCGGTTATGAGCTTTTAGGCACGATTTCAAGTAATGTATCGCCCAAAAATGTGAAACACAACCTTGCTTTTTATAAGGAAGATGGAACCTGGTATATTGCGATTGACGGGTATCAAAGAATGCGCCTGGATGTGGAAGTAGCCTTGGAGGATATCAGTCATCTGGTGTGCGGAGCAAACCCGTATAAGGAATTAAAAATGTCTGTTCAGAAGGTCTATATAGACAACGAAGTAACAGATGAGATGAGAAAAGGCACATTAAAATCTTCCAATAGCTCCAGCAGACAGAGCGGAAAACATTTTGATGTGGGTGGTTCGAGCTTTGGAGTGACTTCCCTTTCAAAGAAATTCACGACATCCGGGGATACCATGACAGCCGGTAACCTGCTTTTACATATGAACCAGAAGCTGTCACTTCTTCAGAAGGTATTGATTGGACTGGCTGGCGTATGCCTGTTATGTTCGATTGTTCCGATTGTTCAGTACAAGAAGAGAAAGAAGACGGAGGGCGAGAAGGTATGAAAAGAAATTTAATGGCATTGCTGGCTGCCTTGATTATGACCTTGTCGGTTGGAAATACGGCAGCAGCTGCAGAGAATGAATGGAATATCTTAAGTGGTTTCGGTAGTGTAAAGGCTACCGGAGCCGGGACCTCGAAGGAAGAGGATGGCAGTCTGACATTTAACGGATATGGGGGACTTTCTTATACTCCGCGGGCAGTGCATGATGCAGTGGCGATCCAGTTTCAGATTCAGGCCTATCCCAGTTCAAACCACTATTTCTATTTCGGGCTTATGGATACAAAAAGTGAGCCATGGAACAATGCTGGAAGCAAAGCACAGGGGCTCATTTCTGAGATTGTGGTTGCCGGCAGCGGCAAGCTGGTGAAGCTTGTGGCGATGAGCAAATCGGAAAGCGGAACGATAACGATTAACACAGACGCTTCGGAACTAAAGGCGCTTGGAATCTGTCACATGCTGGTCATGTACAAAGAAGCAGATAACTGGACGTATGTCCTGGATGGAGTGACTATTGCCAAGGTTCCGGCATCCTCCGTAAAGATAGGAGAAAGTTCTGATTTAGTGGCAGGAGCCTTTGGAAGCTCTACGATGGAGATGACCATAAATAACGTGTATATTGATGAAGAAGTGACCGGGGAGATGAAGGATGGAAGCTACATCAAGGAACTGGCGGGTGCTGACGGACAAATCAATGTCTATTATGATGACAACGACAAGTTAGTTATGGGAGATGCTACAAAGTCAAGTGTTTTATCTTATGAGGAGCCCGGATATGTCGTATCAGAGATGAAAACCGAAGGCAGAGACAACCGCTGGCTGACAATTATGATAGGCTGTGGCATTGCAGTTACATTTGCGGCATCCATTGTTATGTTTTGCATAGAAAACCAGCGAAAGAAAAAAACTTGCAGAGGGGAGGAAAATTAGTATGAAGAGAAATAGGAAGCTATTGATTTTCCCTGTCTTAGCGGTAGTGCTGCTTGTGATATTTGTGATAACCATGATTCCGAAAATGAAAAAGAATGCGCAAAAGGCCAGTGGAGAAAACGGAGTTTTGTACACAGACTATTTTACAGGAAACGCAGCCAGTGAGGATTGGCTTGTCGGATGGAGTGAAGCGATCGCAGCGCCGGAACCGGTGCAAGACGGCCTTCATTTCTCAGGAAGTGGTACAAAACCGTGTGCAGCTATGCTGGATTATGAATTGCCGGAAAAGTTTGATATGTATTTCAGTATGGATATCAGAGAACGTGGCGGGGATAGCCGTGACCCGGGGGTATTCTTCTGCGTGGGCAAGGATTATGAGCAGAGATATACGGTTGTTTTTTCGGAAGAAAAGATCCTGCTAAAGCATAATGGGATAACAGATGTTGTGGTAAAGAAAGCAGAAGGCCTGAAGGGCGGAGTTGCATACGCAGTTCATATCGCAGTGGATGGTGCAAAACTGCAAGTGTACCTGGATGGTGCAGAGGAACCGTGTATGACATTTAATGCTTCCGGTGATTATGCAGATTTCGCAGATGCAAAAACCTTTGGTGTAGTGTCCTATGCAAAGGATTTCTGCTTTGACAATCTGGTGATTACAAATGGAACAGATTTTCTTCCTATAACAGGCATGGATATTACCGGTAAGGATGGCGAGAAGGTTATTCGCGGTCTTGGAAATACCTTACAGATGGAGATGTTTATTAATCCATCCAATGCAACCGACTGTGCACTTGTATGGTCAGTAGATAATGATGCGATAGCTGATATCAGCCAGGATGGTCTTATCACGGCAAAAGGTTATGGGGAAGTTACCGTTAGTGCGCGTACGAGAGATGGGTCAGATATTTCCGTGTCGAAGAAACTCCGGATTGTTTTTGGTGATGATCAAAACAGGAAATCGTTTCTTTCCACCAATCGTAAGACGTTGCTGGCAGAAAATGGGATCCCGGTATTTGAGGGTAAGGAACCGGATGTCTGTGTATTGGGCAGCGGAAGGATCCTGGTTTCCGGTGAAAACGGCAACGCAGAAAATCCGGGACGTGTGGCATATTCAGATGATGAAGGAAAGACATGGACAACGGTTTTCGAAGGCAGTATTCGTTCCGGGCGCATCTTTGAAGTGGAGGATATGGTTTATCTGATGGGAGAAGACAGCGCCAGTGCAGATCTGATTCTCTATGTCTCAGAAGACGAAGGAAAGACCTGGTCAGACAAACATGTATTGGATACGCGGAACTGGAGCGCGGCGCCATCGGAAGTAATTGTGCGGGGAAACAGTATTTATCTGACCATGGAGGTGCAGAGCGAAGCGGCTGTAAAGCGTGGATATACCGGAAATGCAGCACTTTCGCCAATTCTGATGAAAGCTGAAATGGGAAGCGATCTGACAAAAGCAGAGAGCTGGAAATTTTCTTCTGAGCTGGCATATGCCGATATTATGAAAGATGGTACTGCAAATGCGGTAGATTATGTAGATGTGCCGAATAATTATGGTGACAGTACAAGCGTTGGCTGGTCAGGTGGAAATCTGTTTCAGATATATGATGAGCGGTTAGCGTGGTATGACGAAGATATGAAAACCTTTTATATCTATCTGCATGGCAATGAAGGAGTACAGGGATATGCATTGCTTTTGAAGGTGACAGAAGACAGGGGTAAAATGACACCGTCTCTCGTGGAGACCATACAGTCTGGCAAGAAACTGCTATTTGTTCCGATGCCGGGAGGTAATCAGAAGTTTCATATCATTTATGATGAGATCACCGGTCTTTACTGGCAGGTTTCAAACTACTTAAATGAAAAAGGAAAGGTAGCACTCTATTTTAGTAAGGATGCATATGACTGGTGCTTTGCAGGCATGGTTGCGAAGACGGAAAATGAAACCGGGGATAGTCCTTCAATGGCAATAGACGGAGATGATTTACTGGTGGTAACCAATCAGATTACCCTTTATCGAATTGAAGACTTCCGGTCTTACGTATATTAGGAAGGAGGGATGATTTGATGAAAAGAATATTGAAACTCTCTATTTTTCCTGTACTCACAGCAGTGCTGATCGTGGTTTTAGCATTACTGGTGATTGCCGGTCGGAGTGAAAAAACAATGCAGGCGGAAGAAGCTTCCGGTTCGGATGGATTGGTATATGCGGATTACTTTACGGGAAACTCAGCACATTATGAATGGCAATTTGGGGAAGATGCAATAAGCTCAAAAAGCCCGACCCTGAAAAATGACGCGATGTTGTTTGACGGATATAACGGTTTCCCGGCTTATGCAATGCTTACCTATGCATTCCCGGAAAAGTGTGACATCTATTTTACGGCAGAGCTTGCAAGACTGGGAGAAGCCACGGATCGTGAACCGGGTGTATTTCTGAATATAGGAAGTACTTACAATACCCGTTATGCAATTTGGTTTGGCGAAGGTATGGTGACATTGACTTTCAATAATGTTACAAAGATCATACAGAAGGCCTGCGATGAAGTAAGGATAGGAAAAAGGAATTCCTACCGGCTGTCGTTGGATGGTACAAAGTTAGAGCTTTATATAAATGGAGCAGAAGAACCGTTGTTTCGTTATACGGCTACATCGGATTACGAGAATCTGGCAACAGCAAGAAACTTTGGAATTTATGGCCGGGCAAGCGAGTTCTGGTTTGACGATCTGGTTGTGACGGATGGTTCGAATCTGATTCCGGTTACGGATGCGGCCATTTGCGGCAAGGGCGGTGATACCATAGAAGGAATCGGAACCCAGATGCAAATGCAGGCATTTTTAAGCCCGTCAAACTGTACCGATAAAGGTTTGGTTTGGAGAGTAGATGATGAAAGCCTGGCAAGTATTACAACAAGCGGGTTATTAACTGCAAAAAATTATGGAACCGTAACAGTAACTGCTGCTGCGAGGGATGGCTCGGCAATTTCAGCATCTTACAAAATTAAGATCAAAGAAGTGAAAGGGGCTGCTAAGGGCGAAGAAAATATTACGAAAAAAACATGGTGCCTGGCAGATGAGTATTCCACTGTGTTTCAGTCGGATGATCCGAAGTTCTTATACCCGATGAGTCCTTATGTGACGGTCTTAAAAAGCGGAAGAATAATTGCAACTTTTGATCTAAATGGAGATGCTGTCAAGGATCGCATTCCGTTTGGATATGAGGAAAACCCCAAGTGGGATGCAGAACAACACGCAGTTGTCGCATATTCTGATGACGATGGAAAAACTTGGAAATATGGTTTAGAGTGCCCAGGGTTGTTTGCACGTGCTTTTGAAGATAGTGGGAAGCTGTATTTGATTTTGCGTGATGAAAATGGATATCTGGCCATTCGGTATTCAGAAGATGAAGGAGAAACATGGTCGGAAAGCTTTGTGCTTGATACGAGATCATGGCATTCGGCACCAACTTCTATCATATATAAGGGCGATTGCCTCTATATGACAATGGAGGTGAATACGAAGAACAATCTGGCACCGATTCTGATGCGCGCAAAGTGTGGGGATGATTTAACGAAGAAGGAAAGCTGGACTTTTTCAGAGGAGCTTGCTCTTTGGGACATTATACCTGATGTTACAACAGAAGAACTGGATTATACGGGATTAAATGAGTATAGCAGTTCTGCTACGGCACACCGCTGGTTAGAAGGCAATGTAATCCAGATTTACGATGAAGACCACATGTGGTATGATAAGAGTATGAGTACCTTTTATATTTATCTGCGTGCTACCATAGGTCGTGCGGGGTATGCTGCAGTCATGAAGGTGACGGAAAAGGAAGATGGATCGATGGTTCCTTCTGTCGTGACAACGGAAGCCGGAAATACACAGCTCTATGTGGCAATGCCTGGCGGGCATGATAAGTTCAGTATCATATATGATGAGAAATCCGGATTATATTGGCTTGCCTCCAACTATTCCAGTAACAGCATGATCAAGAAGGAATATACCACCGGAGATATGCACGGTGAACCCTATATGGAGCGTGACAGATTAGCCTTATATTACAGCAAAGATGCATTAAACTGGAATTTTGCCGGGATGATTACAGAAGGAGATTCGGTGAGAGAAAGCCGTGCTTATCCATGTCTTACAGTGGATGGCGATGATTTGCTTGTGGTGACCAGATGTGGAACAGAAGAGTCCAATACTCTTCATGATAATAATATCCTCTCTTTCCATCGGATTGAGAAGTTCCGTGAACTAGTGTATTAGAAAACATTAACAGGAGGAAAGTACTATGAAGAAATTAATCTCAACACTACTAATTGTTACAATGCTATTGAGCACGATTATTACCGGATGCGGTAATAATAACGGCGAAACCAAAAAGGACGATGACCTCATCGTGATCCGGGCAGCGTTCCCGGCAAGTTCGGTTACGGATTATGCAGACTTGCCAATCTGGAAGACGATTGAGGAAAAATTCGGTGTGCGTTTTGAAGTGGAGGAAATGACAGGTGAAAAGATTTCGCTGATGTTTACCAGCGGAGATTATGTAGATGTGCTGTTTAGTGCACCCTATGATTCCCAAATTCAGCTTGCGGCAACCTCCGGGGATGTGTTGGAGCTTACGGATGAGCTTTTGTCAAAAAATGCCCCTACATGGAAAAAGTTCTTTGATGAGAATCCGGAATTCTACAATGCATCAAAATATGAAGGGGATAAGCTGTATTCACTTCCATATGTCAGAACGCTGGAACAAGACCGTGGAGTTCGTGATGTGTGGTGGATCAATCAGGTCTGGCTGGACGAATTAAACTTAAAAATGCCGGAAACACTGGACGATTTTATCAATGTGCTGCGTGCTTTCCGGGATAATGCAGGTACAGGATCTATTCCTGCAAACGTAATGCCGTGGTATATTAATCTGAACAACTGCATCGGCGGACAATTTGACTTTTTGGCTTCCTATGGGATAGAAGCATATGATACGACTTACATGGCATTGGATGGCAATGGAACCGTTGTAAATTATGCTACGGATACAAGATTAAAAAGTGCAATGCAGACCTTATCCTCCATGTATGCGGAAGGTTTGATTGCAGAAGAGGGATTGACAGAAGGTCCAGTAAAATATATCGAAAGAGTAAATAACGTACAGGATACACCTTATATTGGAGTGTTTACAGCTTACTGGGCGGCAAACGAGGAATATGTTCCGATGACATTATTCCAGTCTATAGAGGGTGTAGAACCGCTTATTCGTCAACAGCCGTTAGGTGTTACCAGAAACAGAACCGTCATTTTCTCAAAGTGCAAATACCCGGAAAAGGTATTAGAGATTATGGATTGGCTGGCACAGGAAGATACCACCATGATCAATGAGTTTGGCGCAGAAGGTGAAGCCTGGGATTATGATAAAGCGTCGGATACCTATACGGTTCATAACGTTACGGACGGGACACAGATTTCAGCAGGAAATGCATGGTCCGGTATGTTAGATGACAGATTCAAAGGACGTATCACTTTTGATGAGGATCATGCATGGGCAAAGCGTCAGCATGCAATTGAGATGTATGGAGATCACCGCATTGATATCAGTCATATTATGCCGCCATTGTACTTTACATCATCAGCGACACAGAAGAAACAAAATTACGATACCAATATCTTCACGAATTATGTAAATCAGATGATGAGAAAATGGATCAATGGAACTGCAGATGTGACTTCGGATTGGGATGAATACGTATCTCAGGTAAATGCGTTAGGACTTGAGGATTACATTTCATTGTACCAGGAAGCCTATGACAATATGAGTAAGTGATGATGATAAAGAAGGCATGTAATGAATACAAACCAGCTGTTTTCTGGAGTTTCAATGATGTATTGGAGAAAGAGGAACTCGGCAAGCAGCTGGAGAGCCTTTTAAAGGCCGGATGCTCCGGTGGCTTTATGCATAGCCGGGTTGGACTGGTGACGGAATATATGTCGCCGGAGTGGATGAATGCAATTACATATTGTTGTCAGAAAGCAAGGGAAGAAGGAACTTCCCTTTGGCTTTATGACGAGGATCGTTTTCCGTCCGGATATGCGGGTGGCGCGGTTTTGGCGGCAGACGATTCCCTGCGGACCAAAGCGCTTTGCCTGATTGAAAAGGAGAAAGCGGAGCAGTTTCATATTTTGAAAATATATAAGCGCGTGTCTGAAGAGGGAAAGGAATACCTCATTGCACTTTGCAGTGCAAAGGATGGAAATCCGAATTTCGAGGGAAAATGTTATGTAGATCTTTTGAACCCTGAGACGACAAAAGTATTTATTGAGCAGACACATGAAAAATATCGCGCATCGGTAGGCGAGTATTTTGGCAAAGAGATCAAGGGGATCTTCTCGGATGAATTCTGCTATACACAGAAGGCTTCGTTTCCCTGTTTTTCCGTTCCGTTTACCAATGATCTGGAACGAGACTTTGAAAAAAGCTACGGCTATGATCTTGTGGAATGCATGGATAGCCTGTTTTTCGATAGGAAAGGATATCGCAGGATAAGGCGGGATTTTTATGAATTCCTGACGAATCGGTTTATTGAGAGCTTCACAAAGCCATACAATGCGTGGTGCGAGCAAAACGGGCTTATCTTTACGGGACATCTGCTTCACGAAGATTTCCTGACTACGCAGCCGGAATGGACAGGAGCTGTGATGCCGCATTATCCCCATATGGGCATGCCGGGGATCGATAAGCTGGGGAGTGATACGAATTATCTGCTTACAGTGAAGCAGCTGACGTCGGTCTCAGAACAGCTTGGAAAACGAAGTCTTTGTGAGGCTTTTGGATGCAGCGGTCACCAGTTTGGACCTGGTGAGATCAAAAGAATAGCAGATTGGCTATGTGTACTGGGTATCAACTTTATCAATCCGCACTTGACGCTGTATTCATCAAGAGGAGAGCGCAAGAGGGATTATCCGCCGGATTTCTCCTGGAGACAGCCTTGGTTTGAAGTGGCAGAGGGGTGCTTTGACCATATTTCCCGGGTTTGTGAACTTATGGATGCGGGCAAGGTTCAGACAGAGGTTCTTCTTATCCACCCAATCCAGTCGGTTTGGGCAGAGTATTCGCCGCTGCATAAGCCCAATCCGGTGTTTAGCATCTGGTCTCCGAAGAATGAAAATGCGAAACAGAACTTCATAACAGAAACAGAACAGTTTCAGA
This sequence comes from Paludibacteraceae bacterium, assembly GCA_963628035.1. Classification (GTDB taxonomy): domain Bacteria; phylum Bacillota; class Clostridia; order Lachnospirales; family Lachnospiraceae; genus 14-2. Next base: position 64,287 of record CAVGED010000082.1, on the reverse strand, counting down.
AACCATTTCTGGATCTGTCGAATCAGCTTTTGGAGCAGGGGATCAGCTATCACTATGGTGACGAGATGATCATGGAGGATTATGGAAGCTTTGATAACGGTATTGTTATCGGGCAATGTCGATACAAAAAGATAATCGTTCCTCCGGTGAGCGTGTTGCGTGGGAAGACTATAGAGCTGCTGTTTCAGATGGTAGAGCAGCTGGGGAAGGATGCTGTTATTTTCATTGACAGGCTCCCGGAGTGCATTCCGGAGAAGATGCGGGATTCTTTTACAGTTGTCCGGGATGTACGGGAGGCTGTTCTTAAGCTGGACCGGGAAACGGCGCGGCTGGTAGAGATAAGAGATGCTTATTCCGGACAGATTTCGGATAAAATATTGTATCGTTATTGTATCGATGAGTGCGGGAAGAAAAAGGTGTTCCTGGTCAATACTTCGCAAGAAAGAGCATATGATGTCAGGGTGAAGCTGCCAATGGATGAAACTCCGGCTGTCCTTGATACCGTAACGGGAGAATATTTTAAGGCACCGGGAACTTTGACGGAGGGTGGATTCCAATGTGAAATACATCTAAAGGTTGGCGGTTCTGCCATGTTTGCGGCAGAGGATGTAGAACAAATGCAGGAAGCCGCCATACTGCAAAGCGGTGTGAGCTTCGAAAGTAGCTGCAAACGAGTGGATACCATCGTCTGGCCGGCTGGCGTGATTTGCAATTTGAATATCCTGCCCCTTAATATTGTAGATTTTAGAGCCGCAGGAAGGGAATTGATACAGAAACCCGTAGAATCCATATGGTATAAGGCGTTTTATCCGCTGAAAAACGGAACAGAGTTTGAAGCCATATACCGTTTCTCGGTGGCCGACATTCCGAAAACACCGGTGATCGCTCTGATTGAGATGGCGCATCATCTGGATGAAATCCTGGTAAACGGAGTACATGCAGAAGTCTCGCATCGAGAATCGAATCTCAATTATTTTGATAAGAGTTTTTCGCGTGTGGAGCTTACCAATCTTCATCCGGGCGAGAACACCATCTGTATCCGTGGAAAGAAATGCAACAACATCAATGGAATCGGAAGTCATGTACGTGTTCCGATGGGAACAGAGCACCGGGCAACGGAGCTGGAGAGCATCTACATCTGTGGTGATTTCGGTGTGGTGTCTTTGGGAGATGGAAAGTTTGAAATTGTAAAACCCTTGACAAATGTGCGCGGATCTGTCACGAAGTCCCTATATCCATTTTATCTGGGACAACTTGTATATAAGTTCAATTTCAAGGAGAATGTGGACGTGATCCGGCTGGATGCAAGGGCACAGGCTGCAGAACTTCGTATATATGGTGTTTCGAAGGCGATTTCCTATGTAGCACCATTTGAATTTGATGTTACAGAGGAAGAACCGGGGGAGGTGGAGATTGTACTCTACAATTCCCTGGAGAATACATTTGGTCCATTACATCTGGCAGAACGGGATCGGTTTTCCATGATCGGACCGGTGTACTTCCAGGATATGAAGCGGTATGTAAGCGACCCGGTTTTATTTGATTATGGATTGTGGTCAGTCACCACACTTAAAAGAGAAATTTGTTGACATGATTTTCTGTAGATAGTATAATGTATGCATAAAAACAAGAATGGCGTTCATCAATAATGAACACGAGGAAAGGGAGAAGTCATGAAAAAAAGAATTTTTTCTTTGGTAGCATTTTTGATCTGTGTGACGATGGTTGCAATGAATGTATTGGCGGCGTATCCGGTAGGATACAAAACGCAGGATTTGCAGACGCGCGATCTGACCGACGATGAAAGTGTAGTTTACGAGTCAGAGAATCCTGCTGATTTGTATGCGTTTTCGCCGGCTATTTGCAGGACAAGTACAGGAAGACTGATCGTTAGCTATGACCTTGGCGGCGATGGCGCCCAGAGCTATGTCCCACAGGGCCATACAAGTGCGCCGGGCTGGACCAATGTTGGGGTGGTTGCATATTCTGATGATGGCGGCAAGAAATTCACAACTGTGCTGGAAGGGAATTTCTTGTTTGCCAGACCGTTTGAAGTGACGAATGCCAGGGGTGAGACTACCTTGTATGTGATCGCACGAGGAGGAACCTCCTTCGTTGATGCGAACGGAAACAAAGATGGCAACACTGTGATCTACAAGTCTACAGACGATGGAAAGACGTGGAGTGAGCCGTCAGAGATTCATGTGAATGCTTTTCATTCTGCGCCGACGGAAGTGCACGTGCTGGATGGATATGTCTATATGACAATGGAATACACCGATTTTGTGGCGCTTCCGAATATTTTAGATGGTGAAGGGAATGTGCAGGGAGGACGCGGGTCTTATGCACCGGTTATCTGGCGAGCAAGCGTAGACAGTGACTTGATGTCAGGCGACAGTTGGAAAATCAGTGAAAATACGTTGTGTTATCTGGATGCGGTAGGCTGGAATGGTACAGCAGAGGATGCGACAGACAGCTATTCGGCGATCGATTATATGGGTGTACCTAGAAATTGGGATGGAAGATGGAATATTGGCTGGCTGGAGGGAAATTTAGTTCAGATATATGATACCAATAATGAGTTATATGCCGATAATACTTTTTATGTGTATCTGCGTTCTACGGCATTATCATCCGGTTATGCCAACCTTATGAAGATTGAACTGGCAGAAGATGGTACGATGACCCCATCGCTTGTAACCAGTCCTTCGGGCAAGACACAGCTTTATGTACACGTGCCGGGAGGTACCGGGAAGTTTTATATAACATATGATGAACAATCGGGATATTACTGGCTAACATCGAATGTGAACAGTGATTCCATGAAAAATTCCGAGTATGTTTTTTCTATGAATGGCACTGCAAGAGGAGAAGGTGCGCAGGATGAAAGAGATAAACTGGGGCTTTATTATTCAAAGAATGCCATGGATTGGAATTTCGCGGGTTATGTCGCGAAAGGAAACAGCGAAAAAGAAGCGCGTAGCTATGCAAGCATGGTAATTGACGGTGAGGATCTGCTGGTGGTGAGCCGTTCAGGTAATGAGAAAGCGGCAAGTGCCCACAATACCAATCAGATTTTATTCCATCGGATTAAAAACTTCAGAAGCCTTGCAAATGACAGTAGGATCAGTGATGAGACAGGAGGTCTTGTATATTCTTCGGATGTACTGAATGATTCTTCTGTGAAGGACGTGAATATTTACCTGACGACAGGCGGAAAGAATCTCGTAACATGTTCCGTTTCCGACGAGAATGGAACAAAAAGCCTGATTTTATTGGAAAATGCAGACGGGCTATATGATGAAAAGCTAACGACCAATTGTAAATTGGGAGAGCCTGTCAAAGTAGGTGGAAAGCTTTATGTATTCGCAGTTGCGGATGGCAGACTCCTTGTGTTTACATCCACAGATGAAGGGGAAAACTGGAGCAGTGCGGTTACTGTGGATAAGACAAGAAATTGGTATGAAGCACCATCCAGCGCCATTGTAAAAGACAATCAGATCATGTTGGCTTTAAGCGTGCTGGATGATTCGGTGGAGTATGAACCATCTTATGATGCGATTTATGGGTTTGAAGGAGATGGGAATTCCTTCCTTTGGGACAAAACGGAAAGAAAGGCTGTTTTGACCGGCAAAGGTGCGGTAGGATATAGTGAAAAATACGAATTGGCGGAAGGCGAATCCGTGTCAGTCACTATGAAACCGGAAACGTTGGTGAGCGGCACATCTAATTACTTTTGTATAGAGTTTTCCGATAAACCATATGCCTTCTATTCGGAAGAAAACAAGAAGGAAGATGGAATTCTGTTTGAGTGGGTATCCTTTACCGGCAGTTTGTCAGGTGCGAATTTCTGGTATAGAAGTATCAGAGACAGTATACGTGGAAAACAGGTTGCCATCAAACAGGGGTATACCTCTGCGGATGTAAGCCAGGAAACTTATACGGTAACTCTTACACGAGAAGAAAAAACGGTAAACGGTGTGAACTATACCGGAGTTATCACGGTTGCAGATGAAAGAGGAAATATTTACCATGCGGATATACCGAAAAGTGTATTAGGAACATCTGCTTATCAAAAAGGATTTTATATATCGGCAGGTTCAAATCCCGGTGTGGCCACCGGAAAAACATACCTTGTATATGAACCGAAAGAGGATCAGGAGGCAACATGGGGCGTAGTCACTGGCTCTGCCGGCAATCTTACGGTGGATGCTTCCATGGGGGCAACATTTACGAATAACGTTTCGGCATACTATGATCAGGCAATCACAGTGCAGGAAGGGACGAAGATTTCCGTAGATGTAAGCTTTCCGAGTACAACGGCGAGTGATTCGTTGCTCTATGCCTTTACACTGGTGGACAGAAACGGATGCTATTATACGTCGAATGCTGCGGCAAATTCGTTGATGGCAGAGCTGTCGAGCGGGGCAAACAGCCAAACGGTGAATGGAGTTGTCGCCGTGAAGCGGGCAAATACAAATCGCGCCTGGAAAGTAAATCTGACGGGGTTGAGTACAAGCAGAAGCACAACAGCAGTTTACCGTATCACATATGAGAAGATCAATGTGACGGAGAATGGCGAGAATTACAGCTGGAAGATTACCATGGAGGGTCCGAACGCAATCCAGACGTACAAGGTGAAGGCATCTGATATTGCGCACGATATGTTTGCAGACGGAGCGTATTTTGCAGCAGGAATCCGGGATGGAGCAGCGACACACACCATGAAGGTTACCAGTCCTGCCGTACAGCAGCCGGGAGATGCAGCATGGGAGGTAATCAATGGTAAATCCTACAATCTCCTGCCAGATAAAGAAAAACCGGCGGATGTTACCTTTGCGAACGGATTGAATTCTGCGTACTATAATCAGGCGATTGCCGTGCAGGAAGGGACGAAGATCTCCGTAGATGTAAGCTTTCCGAGTACAACGGCAGGTGATTCTCTGCTCTATGCTTTTACACTGGTAGACAGAAGCGGAAGCTATTATACATCGAATGCTGCGGCAAACTCATTAATGGCAGAACTGTCGAGCGGGGCAGGTAGTGGAACAGTGAATGGTGTTGTTGCCGTAAAGCGGGCAAATACGAATCGTGCCTGGAAAGCAAATCTGACGGGGTTGAGTACAAGCAGAAGCGCAACAGCAGTTTATCACATCACTTATGAGAAGATCAATGTGACAGAGAATGGCGAGAATTACAGCTGGAAGATTACCATGGAGGGTCCGAACGCAACCCAGACTTACCAGGTGAAAGCATCTGATATTGCGCACGATATGTTTGCAGACGGAGCGTATTTTGCAGCCGGAATACGAGATGGAAAAGCGACACACACCATGAAAATTACAAATCTCATGGTAACGGCAGATGACTATACTGCGACGTCTTCCGTAGAGAACGCATATAAGGTGAAACCCGTTGTTATGACTGCGGCTGTGAACGCAGATTTAACAAATGCCGCAAGCTGGACTTGTGTGGAGGGAAAGACCTTTGCAGAAGAGTTCGGTAATCCGTATGCAAACAATAAATTCGAGTATTTTGGCCTGCCATATGAGGCGAAGGATGCGCGCACCATTGGTTGGTCCGACTTGAAGCTGTTTGAGGTAAACGATACATATGATATGCGTGGTGCCGGCAGTGTGTATGGATATCTGACACTCAATAACGCTGGCTACAATTATGCGGCTATGGTAAAAGTAGATACGGACAATCATGAACTTACATACTTTACAAATACAACGACAAATACAATAACAAATGAAGAAGTTACGGTAAGGGAAGTCGTTACAATTTTGCCGGGCGGTAATAATGGCTTTGACGTAATGTATGATTCCAATAGCAAGATGTATTGGCTGGTAACTACAGAAAATGTGGATACTGTAAATAAAGCAGATAAATCTGCAAGTAAGGTGTCATTATATTACTCTTCCAATGCATACGATTGGATTTATGCAGGAAAAGTTGCAGAGACCACCGGTGACGCACGTGTTTCAGCGGTACTCAATGGAGATGCCATTACGATTATTGCTGTAAATAATGGGGTAAGAAAGTATACGGTATCGAACTTATCAGAAATTGCAACAGGCTGCAAGTGGTCCGTTATTCGAGGTGTTGCCGATTATAGCATAGCGGAACAAAGTGGTAAGGTTGTCCTTACGAATCATGGGGCGGCACGAAGCAATGAAAAAATAGAAGTGGTTGAAGGAACGAAGATTTCATTTAAAATGAAAGCAAATCAAATGCAAAGCGGACATATTTTTGCAATCGGTCTTCTGGATACCGATAAAGGCTTTGTGAATGGAACAGGAGATACTGGCAATGGTTTTGTTTTAAGAATTGCACCATGGGGAAAATTAAATGGCGCATCTGCATATTGCCTGACAGTCAAGGATGGTGTTCCGGCTTCAGCTACGAATGATAATGTGTTGACAAGTGTTTCATGTGATATGGATGGCTCAGATGGAAGTAGTGATTATATTACTGCAGAACTTGTGAAAAGAGAGAGTACCAGTGGTAGCTGGGCAGTGAAGGTTCAGATAGGAAACACATGGAGTAAAACCTATAATATTCCGATTGCCAGTGTGCCGAACAACCTGTTTGATGAAAGCGGAGCCTATCTTGTGGCAGGTTCCTGGGTAAATAAAGAAATAGAGTATGAAATTAGTGATCTGTCAGTGGTAAGTCCGGTATTAGGTGATATTAATGGAGATGGGGAGATTAATATTATAGATGCGGCTGCTGTCGATATCAACTACAGAAACAAAGGAGCGAATGAAAAGACTGCATTTAATCTCTATGAGAGAGCGGTGTATGATGTTGATGGAGATGGAAAGCGTGCTTACGCTGATGCCAATGCGCTTCGCGGTTATATCTTAAACCAGACCGAGTACACAGGCAAAACGACAAGTGTAGACGGAAGTGCAAATAAGGTGCGGCTGGAAAGAAAACATTACCTGGATAACTCCGGAACGAAGATGGTTAGCATTACATTGAATACGAATTTCGTGTGCGGAGGTTACGAGGGAGTGTTCACCTATGATACAAACGTACTGAAATATGTAGGTGCATCTTACGGGACGAAGGAAGGTGAGGCCGGCTTTAACGGAAGGAATAATGCTGCAAATAGCGTAAAGAGTATTGATGAAGGTATCATGACAGTTGCACTGGGATATGCTTCCACAGGAACAAAAGGTGATTTTGTTACCTTGAATTTCGAAGTGAAGGATTCCGCCGGAGCGGTTAATTGGGCGGACGTTGCAAAATTTGATATGAAGGATGCAATCTTCTCCAATGTCCAGGGAAATGTGTCATATGAGACTTCAATCGCAGAAACGATGCTGGGTGATGCCAATGGAGATTATGAAATTGATGTGCGTGACCTTGTAAAGATGAAAAAACAGGCAGTGGCAGGTGAATATACGCTAAACAGTGACTGTGACCGCGATGATGCAGCAACGGATGCAGATGACTGCATTTTATTGAGACAATATTTATGTTCTAAGATTGATGCTTTTTAAATCATATTAAAATGGAAGATAAAAAGAAAGCTATACTTACGTTTACATTTGATGATATTTGTGGTGATATCGTAAAATCTACTGACAATACAGTGGAAGCAAAATTAAAAGATGCGCTGATAGAGGGCGGATATATAGGGAAGGCATTACGTTTTCAATTTGCAAAAAAAGGAGGCGTAATGCTAAATCCCGGAACCATTAGTTCCTTGTGGCAGGATAAATCAGGATTTAGCGTATCCATGTGGCTGATGCCTTATCAATCGCTTCATGGTGTGTGGCATTATCGGCTTTTATCTGTTTATGGGACCGATGATAAGAGCCTTTTGGAAATGAGTTATAGTAGTCCTGATATCCGGGTGAAAGTGCGCAGTTCAGAGAGTGATGAGGTTACCGTGGTATTTCCATACGCCCTGAAGACCAGGATACCGCCGTTTGATGCCCCGAATACAAATGACGGTGTGTGGCAGTTTGTGGTATTAACCGTAGACCGGGAAAGGAATAACATAAAACTATACATCAATGGGGAAGAAGTGAAGTCGGTCTCACCGATTTCCGTACATTTTGAGAATTCGTTATTGGCCTTGCAGAACAATGTCACCATGCCGGATTGTATTGGCGGTGACCCGGAAGAAAAGGAACGAAGCTTCAACGGTGTCATGGATGAGGTGGAATTTTTTGATCATGCCATGGAGACTTCAGAAGTCAAAAAATTATATGCCGGATATGGGGAAAGTGAAACGCCTTCTGTGACAGAAGCCCAGGAACTGCTGGATGCATTGACAGAAAGCTTAGGAAGCAGCCTGATTGTGAAGGAAGGAACGTCGAATGTAGTATGTGCAGGACGGGTAGTGAAAGCGGATGTGAATGATTATTCGGTTCAGAATAGGGTTCTGGATGGAGAATGGTACCTTCCGGCCAATCTCTGTCAAAGATATTTTGGTACGGTTGCGGGCGAGGTGCTTGATGTACAAGGTAAAAGAATTCCCGGAAGAACCATGGATGGCGTGACCTACTTTAGAGCTGTTCCGATTTGTGAGGCAAAGGGATGGAAGTATAAGGACCGATTGTCGGATAATGGCCTGTTTCTGATGCTTGCCGGGGACTGTACATTGGATGAGCAGATAGATGAAAAAAGCCTTTTGACGCTCGCCAGGTTCTGTGAAGTTGGGAAAAATGAGCCAACCATAGCAGTAGAGCAGACCCGGGTTGTCATTGCAAGGTCAGATACCCATGCAGGTGATTATACATACAGCCCGTCGATTACCAGGGCGGGTGCCAGCTTATATGCTTCCAGAGATATCAGTTGCCGCTATACGGAAGTTTTTCGCAGTGATGACGAGGGAGCTACATGGTCTTATACCGGAAGAGTAGATGGCATGTGGTGGGCAACCATATTTGAACACCGGGGCGATGTCTATCTGATCGGTCGCTATACAGAAGGCGGACTGTCCGGAAAGGGTTCTTCCTATATCGGTATTACAAAAAGTACAGATGGCGGCAGAACCTGGACTGAGATCAGCCAGGATCATGGAGCTATCAGTTATTATGGCTATGGACCACATTGTGCACCGACACCGGTATTGCAGCTTGGCGGCAGACTGTACCGTGCATTTGAGACAGTGACGCCTGAAAAAGAGAAGCGGGAATTTGTCATCAGTGCAGATGTACAGAGTGATTTGCTGTGTCCGGACAGTTGGACCATATCCGATTATTTTACGGGATATGGTTTCCCGAATGAGGCAAACGCGGTAAAAGGATCGGATGGGACGGTATGGATCATAGCCCGTTTTGTGATGAATAAGGCATTTTTGATGAAACTCAATGAGGATGGCACCATTGTGGCAGCGAGAGAAAGCAATAAAGCATCCGAAATAGACTTCCCAAGTACACCTGCGAAATTTACGATCCGATATGATGAAATTGCAAGGCAATATATAGGAATTGCGAATACACAATTTGATATTAACTGTGAGGGACAACGAAATTATGCCACATTAGTTGCATCGCGAGACCTTGTGAACTGGGAAGTCAAAGAGGTGCTTCTATGTGACCGGGAAATTTGCCATCCAACTATTTCTGTAGCCCAGCACGCATTCCAGTATGTAGATTGGATTTTTGATGAGGAAGACATGCTGTTTGTGGTAAGAGAGTCAGCTGAGGATGCCGCAAACTACCATGATTCCAATTATCTGACATTCTATCGGATAGTGAATTATAGAAACTATCTTTAACGGGGAGCGTAACCGTATGCGAAAGAAAGGGGCGAAAAAATGTTTTCAGCAAAATGGCAGGAGCTAAAAAAATACGATTCCTTTATCGGAACCGTTGTTTCTGATTTTATGAACAAGAATGATGTTCGGACAATCGCAACAGGACGCTACGATCTAAGGGATGGATGCTATGTGAATGTGGATGAGTATGATACCAGAGAGAATCACACCTTTGAAGCACATCGTGATTACATAGATGTGCAGCTCATGGTAGACGGTGAGGAGGAGATCCTGTATGCGCCCCTGTCGCATGGAACAGAGGTGATTCCATATGATAGCCAAAAGGATATTGTATTCTACACTTGCGATAAGGGATCATACGAAAGTGTGAAATTGCAGTCTGAAATGGCAGTGGTATTACTGCCCCGGGATATGCATGCACCATGTAATCTTATACCGAAAAGGCATAATCGGAAATTGGTGTTTAAGATTCCGCAAAGCCTCGTTTGAGTAGCAAAATTATGGGATTTGAGTAGCAAACACGCATCACTGAAAAGTGATGTGTGTTTTTCCTTGCATAATTTTCCTGTACCTGCTATAATGGGCGTACTTTCTTATATATATAGAAGATATACCATCGGAAAAGGAGCGATTTAAATGAACCACAAGAACTTGGATTTGATATTAGAGCAATATGTCAGCCGCTTTGACGAACTGAACGACAGAGAGGGCGATGACGAAGGCTATAAATGGAGGGCTGAGTCTTGCTTTAAGGCAAATTGGGATATTAATACGGACGATTTCCCGGAAATGTTTCAGGTTGCGATGAAGGACACGAGCAATCTCATAGACAATGCGGCGGTACAGCCGATTGAGGGCATCCGTCTTCTTTTGAGCCATGAGGAGGAGATTGAGTTTGTACGCCAGTGCTTCCGGGAGCTGTACAGTGCGGATGACGGGGATCTTACGGAGAGACAGAAGCGTATCCATGCATTTCGTGACAATATCAACGAGCATATCAGCCAATATGTCGGCGAATCCGGGAAATATTCCCAGACCACCGGAAGCGTTATCTACTATCTGAATCTGTGGCAGCCGGAGGAAAATTATATCTTTAAGTCAACAGAGGCCACAGCATGGGCCAACTGTATCGAATTTGAAGACGATTTCGGCAGCGGCAGCAGTTTTTCCCTGGAAAAGTATTATAAGATGTGTGATGAGCTCTTAGAGGAGCTGGAGAATTATGAGGATCTGCTGTCAATGCACGCACGGCGGATGGAAGAGCAGGCGGACGGCTTTGACGATGAATTACATATTCTGGTGTATGATATCATCTATTGTGCGTATACCTACGATTTCTATGCGGGGATGGACATTCCTTTGATTTCTACCGAGGAGCGCATGAAGAAGGCGGAGAATCAGCAGGAGATCGAGCGGATGGAGCAGCATGTCGCACATATCGAACAGGAACTTGCGGAATTGGAAGGGGAGCAGGTGAGCTTCCCGGATATGACAGGCGGCAGTGTGAACCATAAGAAGTTCGGGGAGGGAACCGGCATAACCTGTGAAAATGGCAAGCTGAAGGTGGACTTCTCCGGTATGGAGAAGCAGTTCCAGTATCCACAGGTGTTTCAGCAGGGCTTCCTGTCCTGCCCGGACGAAGACGCCATGGCGCTTTTCGCAAAGAGTGCGGAAACTGAGAAGCAGAAGAACAGCCTGCAGAAGGAATTGCTGCTGGCGCGGATGGAACTGCAGGGGCTTAAGGGTTGAGCCTGGATTTTTCTTGCCAAAAGCAGGGAAAAGGGGTATAATTCTAAGCATATTTAACGAGAGGAAATAAGAAAATGATAGATTTAAAATTTTTACGAGAAAATCCGGAGATTGTGAAGCAGAATATCCGAAATAAGTTCCAGGACAGCAAGCTTCCGTTGGTAGATGAGGTTATCGAGCTGGACGTCAAGTCCCGGGCAGCCAAGCAGGAGGCGGACGAGCTGCGTGCCAGCCGTAAGCGGATATCCAAAGAGATCGGGGCACTGATGGCACAGGGCAAGCGGGAGGAAGCCGAGGCTCTGAAAGCTCAGGTGGCCAGAAACGCCGAGCGCCTGGAGGAATTGGAAGCGCAGGAGACTGAGCTGCAGGAAAAAGTGAAGAATATCATGATGATAATCCCAAATATCATCGATCCGTCTGTCCCGATCGGCAAGGATGACAGCGAGAACGTTGAGGTACAGCGGTATGGCGAGCCGGTGGTTCCAGATTATGAGATTCCTTACCATGCCGAGATCATGGAAAGCTTCAACGGCCTGGATCTTGACAGCGCCAGGCGCGTGGCCGGAAACGGCTTCTATTACCTGATGGGCGATATCGCAAGGCTTCATTCCGCAGTAATCTCTTATGCCAGAGAGTTCATGATCAACCGGGGCTTTACCTACTGTGTGCCGCCCTTCATGATCCGCAGTGATGTGGTGACCGGCGTGATGAGCTTTGCAGAGATGGATGCCATGATGTATAAGATCGAGGGCGAGGATCTGTACCTCATCGGTACCAGTGAGCATTCCATGATCGGTAAATTCATTGATAATATATTGCAGGAGGAAGAGCTGCCAAAGACGTTGACCAGCTATTCACCCTGTTTTCGGAAGGAAAAGGGCGCTCATGGCATTGAGGAGCGCGGTGTTTACCGGATCCATCAGTTTGAGAAGCAGGAGATGATCGTGGTCTGCAAGCCGGAAGAATCTCCCATGTGGTTTGATAAGCTGTGGCAGAATACCGTAGATCTGTTCCGTTCCATGGATATTCCGGTGCGTACACTGGAGTGCTGCTCCGGCGATCTGGCAGATCTGAAGGTGAAGTCTGTGGATGTGGAGGCGTGGTCCCCAAGACAGCAGAAATACTTTGAGGTGGGAAGCTGCTCCAATCTGGGAGATGCTCAGGCACGTCGTCTGCGGATCCGTGTAAACGGAAAAGACGGAAAGTATTTTGCCCATACCTTGAATAATACGGTGGTAGCGCCGCCCCGGATGCTCATCGCGTTCCTGGAGAATAATCTGAACGAAGACGGCACCGTGAATATCCCGGTTGCGCTGCGTCCCTACATGGGTGGTCAAGAGAAGCTGGTTCCGCCGGTGAAATAATAAAAGGATTTAAAAAATAGTTCAAAAAAGAGGAGGGGCTGATGAACGTTATGAAGAGAACTTTCAATAGCACTGGTTATTGCGCCCCGGAGCTTCACTATATGGTTGATTTGTCCAGTCGTTTAGAGCAAATTACCGCTATGATAGATGCCGGGGATTATTTTACCATCAACAGAGCCAGGCAGTATGGAAAGACAACGATTTTAACGGCTCTCGCTGATTTTTTGAAGGAAAAATATAACGTCATCAGTCTGGATTTCCAGACGATCAGCTATGCTGATTTTGCCTCTGAGCAAAGCTTTGTTTCAGCATTTTCAAGGGAATTGCTGAGCTGTGCAGAAAGTGTACCGAACAATGTAAAGGATAAGATGGAATCCTATGCAGCAGAAACGCATAGGGAGGTCACACTTTCCACGTTATTTATGTTACTACAGGAACTATGTGCAAAATCAGAAAAAAAGGTGGTTCTGATTATCGATGAGGTAGATTCGGCCTCCAATAATCAGGTATTCATTGATTTTCTTGCACAGCTTCGTGCCTATTATTTGAGAAGAAGAAAGATACCCGTTTTTCAGTCGGTAATCCTTGCAGGTCTTTACGATATTCGCAACATCAAGCGGAAGAATAGTCCTTGGAACACCCACGCAGGCAACGAGGAAAATGGGAGCGTGCTCACATTTGACGACTGCCCGTGGGATTATAGGGAACCTGTTCCCTATAATATAGCCGCAGATTTCCTTGTTGATATGAGCTTTTCAGTGCAGGATATAGCTGGAATGCTGGAGCAGTATGAGAATGACTATCATACCGGAATGGATATTCAGAAGATATCCGGCTTACTTTACAACTATACTTCCGGTTATCCGTTCCTTGTATCCAGATTATGTAAGCTGATGGATGAACAGATTGCCGGCAGCCCGGAATTCCCGGACAAGAGCAGTGCATGGACGGGGGAAGGCTTTCAGGCGGCTGTAAAGCTTCTACTCAATGAAAAAAATACATTGTTTGAGTCATTAACAGGTAAATTGCAGGATTATCCGGAACTGAACACGATGCTGCGCTCTCTGCTTTTCGCAGGAAAAAGTATTGCTTACAATTCAGATGAGCCTACCATTGACATGGCAATCATGTTTGGATTTATTAAGAATCAGCATGGGACAGTAGCGATTGCGAACCGTATCTATGAGATGCGACTTTACAATCTGTACCTGTCTTCGGCTGAAATGCAGGGACAGGATCTATATAAAGCGTCCTTGCTGGATAAGAATCAATTCATTGTGGACGGTCATCTGAATATGCGACTGATATTAGAACGATTTGTCGTGCATTTTCATGACCTGTATGGCGGCAGCAGTGACGAGTTTGTGGAGGATGAAGGCAGAAAATATTTCCTGCTGTATCTAAGGCCGATTATCAACGGCACCGGAAATTATTATATTGAGGCACAGACCAGAAGCCTTGGGCGCACCGATGTGATTGTGGATTATCGCGGGGAGCAATATGTGATCGAGATGAAAATCTGGCGTGGAAATGAGTATAATACGCGCGGTGAGGATCAGCTTGTGGGATATCTTGAGGATTATCATTTAATGAAGGGCTATATGCTCAGCTTTAATTTTAATAAGAAAAAGCAGATTGGTGTTTTCGAGAGAGCGTTGGGTGACAAGACGTTGGTAGAAGCAGTTGTGTGAGTAAAATCAAATGTATGGGAATTCATTATTAATAGCGATCTGGGCATACTAATTCTGAGATGTCTGTGGGCTTTCATCTGTGATGATTGCGACAACGGACATGAGGGTTTGGGAAAAACAGCTCTGCCGGAGAGGGAAGCCTGGATATGAAGCATAAAGGAAAGATAAGATTAAGAGCCGCGCTTTTGTGCGGTATCTTATGTACAGCATGGTTTGTCCAAGCGGCTTGCAGCCGCCGGGCAGGCCGTGCTGTTTTTCTTTTTCCGAAATTTGCCATGGCAGATTATTCCATTGAAGACCGCACAACACCAAGATATACAAGTACCAACTTCCGTTATCCGAAGGAATTCAACCGGACACTGGCTCATTACAGCGATTTTCAGAATATGTATCAAAAGGAGCAGAGCCCTGCTGTTCCCGGTCTTGCATATACGCGCTTTACGGATTCCTCGTCTGTCCAGATGGTGCCCCAGGGAATCTGTCTGGCGGGAGAATATATGCTGATTACGGCATATGATAAGGCGCGACGCAGCAATTCCGTGATCTATGTGATGTCCAAGGAGACAGACGGTAATCAGCGCCTGCTCACCGTACTGGAGCTGCCGGAGAGAAATCATGCGGGCGGAATTGCATTTGACGGAAAGCATATCTGGATCGCCAGAAGCACCAGCGGCTATGTAAGCGCTATATCCTATGAGACACTTAAGAAGGCCGCTTCCTGCGGTCAGCAGAGCTTCCGCCTGGAAGCATACGATCTGAATATATACGTAGGAGTTACGGCCTCCTTTGTAACGTATTACAAAGGATATCTGTGGGTAGGAACATATCGTACTTACTTGGATGGATCGGGAAGCTTCGCCGCTTATCGGATAAGCGATATAACGTCGGAGGAAAGATTTGCCCCGGAGGAAAGGCTTGGCCCGGAAGAAAGTTTCGACCTTGAGGAAAGTTTCGACCCGGAGAGGAGCCGGATCAGCCAGCCCTTGCGCCCGGAAGTTACCCTTGAGATTCCTTACTACGTCCAGGGCGCCCAATTCCTGGAGCGGGGAAAGCGTGTTTATCTCATTCTTGCTGCCTCCAGCGGAAGGTATGCGGATTCTGTGATCTATGTCTATCAGCAGGACAAACAGGGGCAGGATATGTCTCTTAAGCTCCGCAACAAATATCGCTTTCCGCCTATGGTAGAGACACTTTGCAGCGACGGGCAGACAACGTATTTCCTCTTCGAATCTGCCGCTACCTGCTACAGTACCCGGCAGTATCAGAAATGTGCTTATCCGGTAGACCGGATCTGCGGTGTTCGGAACCGGATGCTGCTGGAGGAAGAGCAGGGGGATTAGGGGGAAGATGGCATTTTTCCCCCTTGCGCCTGCGGGCACATCTTCTTCAACTCGATGCTTCAACAAACTTATAAGATTGCACTATCTGTCTATCATAATTTCGTCTGTCTTTATCGCGTATGCATACGCCTCAGGATTTACCTTTTTCAAATAGCGAAGCGGCTTCAGTATATCATGCTTAAACATTCTATTGGCATACTCATCATAATCATCTACCTTGGTATATGATGTTCCGGTAAGCAAACATATCGCCATATACATCACAGACACAGCTCTGCCAGCGGCGATTTCCGTACTATAATTTTCCGAGTAGATATGACCTCTTAGATCACGAATACCATTTACATATAACGAATACCCACAGACGCCAAAATCAAAGAATCCGACAGCAAATCGACAAGCATTTTTTCTAACCTTGTGTGCCAAGGAACCTTATGTCCTTTTGGAGCCTCTGTCGTAAGCTTTTCGATTACTATCATATTGTCACTCCAATATTGGTGATATAACTCAACTGACGGGTTTATCAAAACCTTACCCGGATGATATTCCTTCAGCATATCAAAAACAAAGTCAATAGCCTCTGCCTCCACGGACAAATAGATAACATTATGGGCTATCTGATGATTAACAAAATCATTTAGCTGAACCAATTCAAAAATGGAATAAGAAAGATAGGGATACTGTGCAGACATCTTGTTTGCAATCTCTTCCGCAAGCTCAGAATAAGTATGCTCGTAAGCAGTGACTTTGCCTGCGGGAATACGGTATACGTTTCTGCCGACTCTTACAAGCTCTCCTTGACGAACGAATTCTTCTATCCTTTTGTAAAAGGATGCATCACTCAACGAATAACCGCCCAATCGAAATGATTCAAGTAATTCTTTTCTTGAAAATTGCTCTTTACCATTCAATCCAGTAAGATATTGTGGTTCAATCATACTCAACCTCCCACTGCTTTATTTTTGCGGCACTAAATGCCATCTTGTGCCGTAAAGATAAATATAGTATATACGATAGCTACGAAAGAGTCAATATTTTATAGGGAGCAAACCTTCATTTTAGAGTAAGGAGCTTGCGCTGAAAATTCGTGGATTACAGAACGGAACCGTTCCTTCCAAAATGTGAATAGAAATACTTTTATTTTCAAAAACAGTTGAAAACCCCGGCCCAATATGGTAAACTCTTTACAATCTGATAGGAAGCAGAGCGTCTAAAAAGAGTTACTCTTTTTTTTTGCCCACACGCAGAAAGGATCTGGAAAATATGAAAGCTTTTCTCATTCTCGAAGATGGCACTGTATTCACGGGAACCAGCATAGGTTCTACGCGGGAGGTCATCAGCGAAATTGTTTTCAACACGTCGATGACAGGATATCTTGAAGTCCTGACCGACCCCTCTTATGCCGGACAGGCAGTTGTCATGACTTACCCATTGATTGGAAATTACGGGATCACGCCGGATATGGAATCGGCAAGACCGTGGCCGGACGGCTACATTGTAAGAGAGCTGTCCCGTATGCCCAGCAACTTCCGCAGCCAGGGAACCATTCAGGACTTCCTTGCGAAATATGATATACCGGGGATCGCAGGGATCGATACCAGAGCCCTGACTAAGATCCTCCGGGAAAAAGGAACCATGAACGGTATGATCACGACCAATGAGGATTACTGTCTGGAAGAGATACTTCCGAAGCTTAAGGCCTATACCACAGGCGATGTGGTGTCCAAGGTGACATGCTCTGATAAAAAGACGCTTCCCGGCAGAGGCAAGCGTGTGGCGCTCTACGACTTTGGCGCCAAGAACAACATTGCCAGGTCCTTGCAGGAGCGGGGCTGTGAGGTGACGATCTACCCGGCATCCACCCCGGCGGAAGAAGTTCTTGCGGCAAATCCCGACGGGATCATGCTGTCCAATGGCCCGGGGGATCCCAAGGAATGTGTGGAGATCATCCGGGAAATGAAGAGGCTTTATGACAGTGATGTGCCGATCTTTGCCATCTGTCTGGGACATCAGCTGATGGCGCTGGCTACCGGAGCGGATACGCATAAGATGAAGTACGGACACCGGGGCGGCAACCATCCGGTGAAGGATCTGGAGACCGGACGGGTGTACATCTCCTCCCAGAATCATGGCTATGTGGTGGATACGGACAAGCTGGATCCGGCCATTGCGGTACCTGCCTTTGTGAATGTCAACGACGGCACCAACGAGGGTCTGCGTTATGTCGGAAAAAATATTTTTACGGTACAATTTCACCCGGAGGCTTGTCCGGGACCACGTGACAGCGGGTATCTGTTTGATCGGTTTATCAAGATGATGGGAGGGAATCAGTAATGCCAAAGAATCCAGAGATCAAGAAAGTATTAGTCATCGGCTCCGGCCCCATCGTCATCGGCCAGGCAGCGGAATTCGATTATGCGGGAACCCAGGCCTGCCGTTCTCTGAAGGAGGAAGGCATCGAGGTGGTGCTGGTGAACTCCAACCCGGCCACCATCATGACGGATAAGGATATCGCTGACAAGGTCTATATCGAACCCTTGACGGCCAAGGTCTTGGAGCAGATCATTTTAAAGGAAAAGCCGGACAGTGTGCTGCCGACTCTGGGCGGACAGGCCGGACTGAATCTGGGGATGGAGCTCTCCGAATCCGGATTCCTTGCTGCCAACGGAGTGAAGCTCATCGGGACCACAGCGGAGACTATTTTCAAGGCGGAAGACCGTCAGGCCTTTAAGGATACCATGGAAAAAATAGGGGAACCCTGCGCTCCCTCACAGGTGGTTCACAACGTGGAGGACGGAATCGCCTTCACCAATACCATCGGGTATCCGGTGGTGCTTCGGCCGGCCTATACCCTGGGCGGCAGCGGCGGCGGTATCGCGAAAAACGAGACAGAGCTCATTGATATCCTCACCAACGGACTGCGGCTCAGCCGTGTGGGTGAGGTGCTGGTGGAGCGCTGTATCGCAGGCTGGAAGGAGATCGAGTACGAGGTCATGCGGGACGCTGCAGGAAACTGCATCACGGTCTGCAACATGGAAAATATCGACCCGGTGGGTGTGCATACGGGAGACAGCATCGTGGTGGCTCCCTCCCAGACCTTGGGGGACAAGGAATATCAGATGCTTCGGACCTCCGCGCTTAATATTATCAGCGAGCTGAATATCACCGGAGGCTGTAACGTACAGTATGCTCTTCATCCGGAGAGCTTTGAATACTGCGTCATCGAGGTAAATCCCCGTGTCAGCCGTTCCTCAGCCCTGGCAAGCAAGGCCACCGGCTATCCCATCGCCAAGGTGGCGGCCAAGATCGCTCTGGGCTATACCTTAGATGAGATCAAGAATGCGATCACCGGTAAAACCTACGCTAGCTTCGAACCCATGCTGGATTACTGCGTGGTTAAGATTCCGCGCCTGCCTTTTGACAAGTTTATTACGGCCCAGCGGACACTTACCACCCAGATGAAGGCCACCGGTGAGGTCATGAGCATATGCAACAATTTTGAAGGGGCGTTGATGAAGGCGCTCCGGTCCCTGGAACAGCATGTGGACAGCCTGGTGACGGAGGAGTACATGAGCCTCTCCTATGAGGAACTCATTGCACGTCTTAAGATCGTGGATGACCGCAGGATCTTTGTCATTGCGGAAGCGGTGCGTCGGGGACTGGCCTATGAGACCATCCATGAGGTCACACAGATTGACCTGTGGTTTATTGATAAGATCGCTATTTTGGTGGAGATGGAGAAGCGTCTCCGCAGTGAGCCTCTTACCGTAGAATTACTGCGGGAGGCTAAGCGCATCGAGTTCCCGGACAAGGTCATCGCACAACTCACCGGGAAGCCGGAGGAGGTTGTCCGCAGTATGCGTTATGAAAACGGCATTGTAGCTGCCTTCAAGATGGTGGACACCTGTGCGGCTGAATTTGAGGCTTCTACGCCTTATTATTATTCTGTATACGGGGGCGAGAACGAAGCGACGAAGACCCATGACCGGAAGAAGGTGCTGGTGCTGGGCTCCGGCCCCATCCGTATCGGACAGGGAATTGAGTTTGACTATTGTTCCGTACACTGCACCTGGGCATTTTCGAAGGAGGGCTATGAGACGGTTATTGTCAACAACAACCCGGAGACGGTATCCACGGACTTCGATATTGCGGACAAGCTGTATTTCGAGCCGTTGACCCCGGAGGATGTCAGGAACATCGTGGACATCGAGAAGCCGGATGGAGCGGTGGTGCAGTTTGGCGGACAGACCGCCATCAAGCTGACGGAGAGCCTGATGAAGATGGGGGTTCCGATCTGGGGAACCAAGGCCGAGGATGTGGACGCAGCCGAGGACCGGGAGCTTTTTGACAAGATTCTGGAGCAGACGGGAATCCCAAGAGCGGCGGGAGGAACCGTGTTTACCGCGGCGGAGGCCAAGGAGGTGGCAAACCGCCTGGGCTATCCGGTACTGGTGCGGCCTTCCTACGTGCTGGGTGGACAGGGCATGCAGATCGCCTATTCCGATCGGGAGATCGAAGAATTTATGGAGATCATCAACCGGATCGCCCAGGATCACCCGATCCTGGTGGACAAGTATCTGCAGGGAAAGGAGATCGAGGTAGACGCAGTCTGCGACGGCACGGATATCCTCATCCCCGGTATCATGGAGCACATCGAGCGTACCGGTGTTCATTCCGGCGACAGTATCTCGGTCTACCCGGCCTTCACCATCAGTGAGAAGGTGAAGGAGACGATCGTGGAATATACGAAGCGGCTGGCGCAGGCGCTGCACGTGATCGGACTCATCAATATCCAGTTTATCGCCATGGGCGAGGAAGTATATGTGATCGAGGTGAATCCAAGATCCTCCCGTACGGTGCCGTATATCAGCAAGGTGACGGGAATCCCCATTGTGGATCTGGCGACCAAGGTGATCATTGGAAATACGTTAAAGGGCATGGGCTGTCCCACGGGACTTGCGCCTGCTTCCGAATATATTGCCATCAAGATGCCGGTGTTCTCCTTTGAGAAGCTCCGGGGCGCGGAGATCAGCCTTGGACCGGAGATGAAGTCTACCGGGGAATGCCTTGGAATTGCCAAGACCTTCAATGAGGCACTGTACAAGGCATTTCTGGGAGCCGGGATCAATCTGCCTAAGCACAAGCAGATGATCATTACGGTGAAGGATGCGGACAAGCCGGAGGCAGCAGAGGTCGCAAAGCGCTTTGAAGCATTGGGCTACAAGATCTATGCCACCAGAAGCACAGCCAAATACCTCAATGAACATGGGGTGAAGGCGCTGCGGGTGAACAAGATCACCCAGGAGTCCCCGAACGTGATGGACCTGATCCTGGGACACAAGATCGATCTTGTCATCGATACACCCACCCAGGGACGCGATAAGTCCAGGGACGGTTTCCTGATCCGGCGGAATGCCATCGAGACAGGTGTTTATTGCCTGACAGCCATGGATACGGCGGGAGCACTGGCCACCAGCCTGGAGAACGCAGGCGGAGAGCTGTCGCTGGTAGACATTGCGACAGTGGGAAGCATATAAGCTTACAGTACAGTAACCTCTACGGATTGCTGTGAATTATATAAAATTATTGACAAACCTACCTATCAGTATTATAATAGCCACGAAAGTGTATCAAATGAGACACATGGAGGAATTATGAACCTTACGAAAGCCCAGCAGGCAGTGCTCAATGACTGCTTCCTTTTCCAATCGCTCACAGAACCGGAGCGGAAGTCTGTTTTTCAGACTTTGGCTGTCCAGAGCTTTGGAAGAGGCGAGTCCATCTACACGCAGCATGAATTTCGTCGGTCGCTGGGAATTATCCTGGAGGGTGAGGCGGCTGTGCTGAAGGAGAGCAACACATTGCTGAACCTGCTTCGGCCCGGCAGCTGCTTTGGCGCTGCAGCTCTGTTTGCTCCGACCAAAGAGTATGTCACCAACATTGTGGCCCGCAAGACTACAAAAGCTGTATTTTTCTCCGATGAAGAATTGACGCGGTTGTTTCGCGCGTACCCGGATATGGCACTTTCCTATATTACGTTCCTGTCCGGGCGGATCCAGTTCTTGAATCGGAAGATTGACAGCTTCACCACGAATTCGGCGGAGGATGCCGTGTGGCGGTGGCTGACGGCGCATGGAGACGCGGAAGGCATCGTGATGGTGGAAGGCGGTCTCGCACGTCTGGCGCGGGAGCTTTCCATTGGAAGAGCCACGCTGTACCGGAGTCTGACGCAGTTGGAGACAGATGGGCGGATTGTCAAGGATGGAGCAAGGATCATGATCCAAGAAGACTGGAGGACATTATGAAAATGAAAAAAGTTGTAACCTGGCTGTTATTAGCGGCAATGATGGTATCCCTGGCGGCCTGTGGCAAGAAAGCACAGGAATCCGGCGGGCAAAATGAACCTACTGTGGAGGACAATAACAAGAAGGACGATGCTGACAAGACACCCGATGTGACAGAGAAAGAGGATGTCAAGATCGCAGCACTGAAAGGCCCTACGGCACTCGGAATGCTGAAGATGATACATGATTCCGAGGAGGAAAACACGCCGGATAATTATGAATTCACCCTGGCTGGCTCTGCGGATGAGATCCTGGGCAGCATTATCCAGGGACAGTTCGATATCGCTGCGGTTCCCACGAATGTGGCAGCAATCCTTTATAACAAGACGCAGGGTGCGGTGCAGTTGGCAGCTTTGAATACGCTGGGTGTATTGTATGTTGTGGAGACCGGTGACAGTGTAAACAGCATCTCAGATCTGGCAGGAAAGACCATCTACAGCCTTGGCAAAGGCTCTACGCCGGAATATGCGCTGAAGTATCTGCTTACGAAGAACGGACTGGATCCTGAGAAGGATGTAACAGTGGAATATAAGTCAGAGGCTACTGAGGTGGCAGCACTTATGGCAAACGGAGAAGCAAGTATCGCTCTTCTGCCGCAGCCTTTTGTGACCAGCCTGAAGCTGCAGAACGAGAACGTGCGGGTAGCATTGAATGTCACCGAGGAATGGAACAAGGTAGGCGAGGGCAGCACGCTGACCATGGGCTGTATCGTGGTTCAGAAGAAGTTTGCCGAGGAGCATCCGGAAGCACTTAAGCGTTTCATGGAAGCCTATGAAGCCTCTGTGGAGTTCACAAACGGCGCAGATACCCTGGAGACAGCCGCTCAGTATGCGGAGGATCTCGGAATTATCGCGAAGAAGGCCGTGGCGGCGAAGGCCATCCCGGAGTGCAACATTGTATTTAAGGCCGGAGACGAGATGAAGACGATCGCAGGCGGATTCTTACAGGTGATGTATGATGCGGATCCGTCCTCGGTAGGTGGTACTCTGCCGGATGATGCATTCTACTATAATGCAAAATAAGCGGTACGATTCACGAGGTGAATAATAGCTGATGGACGGGAAGTAAAATGGAACAATATAAACGAAAAAAACCGGACATAAAATCAAGCTTAAGATGGAAGAAAGCTGCTGTATGGACGGCTGTGCTGTTATTCTGGCTGGCCGTCTGGCAGCTTGCGTACCGAATTGTGGGGAGAGACCTTTTGCTGGCCTCTCCTTTTGCCGTGTTCCGGCGTGTTTTTGAGCTGGCGGCAACAGCTGACTTCTGGCGGATCATCGGAACCTCCTTCTGCCGGATCATGGCAGGGTTTCTGCTGGGCGTGCTGCTGGGGACGCTTCTCGGTATTATCACTGCCGGGTGGAAGACGGCATACCAGGTGCTGAAGCTTCCTATGAGTATCATCAAGGCAACTCCCGTGGCTTCCTTTGTGATCTTGGCTCTGATCTGGATCAGCGGAAAGAATCTGAGTACGTTTATCTCATTTCTTATGGTGCTGCCTATGGTTCATCAAAATGTGCATCAGGGATTGAAGAGTGCCGATCCGCTGCTGTTAGAGGCGGCGAGATCGTATCGCCTGGGAAGGCTTAAGACTGCCCATGCAGTGTATCTGCCCGCGGTGCTGCCGTATTTCCTGTCCGTGTGCCGGGTGGCGATGGGGTTTGCGTGGAAAGCCGGAATCGCAGGAGAGGTGATCGCGATCCCAAGAGATACCATTGGCACCCAGTTGTATAATGCCAAGATCTATCTGGAGACCACAGATCTCTTTGCCTGGACGGTGGTGATCGTGGTGCTTTCGGTGGTGATCGAGCGGATCTTTACCTGGCTGCTTCTGAAGGCTGCAGCAAGATGGGGGGCTGGCGCATGAAGATAACGATGACGGATGTATCATTTTTATATGAATCTGAGGAGTATTCTGTTAACCGGAAGTCCAATGCGGGAAAGCCGGAGCAGCCTTCCGCCGGCCGGGAGCCGGGCAGAGAGAAGCCGGTGCTTTCACACGTAAGCCTGGAGCTTACAGAAGAACAGCCGGTGGTACTGCTGGGGGAATCCGGCGGCGGAAAGACCACGCTGCTGCGCCTGCTTGGTGGCTTCTTGACGCCACAGAGTGGACGGATTGATGGGATAAATGACGACACGCGCATTGCGGTTCTGTTTCAGGAGGATCGGCTGTTCCCACATATGACGGCATATAAGAATCTGAAGCTGGTGCGCCCCTCGCTTACCAGGGCGGAGGCTGCTGCATGTCTTGAAGAACTGAATCTGGAGCAAGAGGTTCTGGATGATCTGCCGGAGAAGCTTTCCGGCGGTATGCGGCGTAGGGTGGCACTGGCACGCGCACTGTTGTTTGAAGCAGAGCTGGTGTTGCTGGACGAGCCGTTTCAGGGGTTGGATGAGGACACGCACCAAAGGGCACTTGCTGCTGTGAAGAAGCGAACAAAAGGACGGCCATTGCTGGTTATCTCCCATGATCCGGCGGATGGACCTGCACTTGGGGCGAAGGTATGGACGCTTCCAGAGTTAAGTCGAGGAGAGTTGAATCATGAATAAGAAAGAAATCATAGAAGTATTTCAAATGCCGCGGGAGCAGTATGAGCGGGAGATTATGAAGCCAGCCTTTGATACATTGCTGGCACATAAAAAGGGTGTTTCGGCTGCAGCCATGCTGGGCTACAGCAATATCTGCAAGAACCAGTGCCTGTACTGTGGCATGCGCGCGGGAAATCATCTGCCGAAGCGGTATCGTATTTCGGCGGGGGATATTCTGGAACTGGCCAGGTCTGCGCGAGAGATCGGGTTAAAGCGGCTGTTTCTGGTGTCGGGGGAGGATCCGAATTATCCCTTTGACGACCTGTTGGCGGTAATCGAAGGAGCCAGGAAGATGGGGTTTGAGAAGATCAGTCTGGGCGCCGGGGAATTCTCCAGGGAGCAGTACCGGGAGCTTCGCGCAGCCGGGCTGGACGAATATGTCATGAAGTTTGAAATGTCTCACAAGGATACCTTCGAGCGGCTGAATCCGTCTACTACCTTTGAGAGGCGTAATCAGGGAATCCAGTGGATCAAGGAGGCCGGACTTCTTCTGGGTTCCGGTAACATCGTGGATTTTCCGGGACAGAGCCTTGATGAACTTGCAGACGATATTCTGCTCATGAAGGAGCTTGAGATCAGTTGGGCTCCCAACATTCCCTTTATGCCTGCGGCGGGGACACCGTTGGCGGTTCAGGAGGACGGTTCTCCGAGCCCGTTTGGGAGTGTGGATAAGATGCATCGGGAGATATCATTGGTGCGCTTGCTGCTGCCGGAGGCGGATATCACAGCGCAGCAGCCCGGAAGAGAGAGGAAGAATGGACTGGGAGATCGGGAAGGAAACCGGGATGCCATCCGCTCCGGCGGCAACCTTTTGTTTGTGGACATGCTGCCTGCAGCACTGGCCGGAGCATTCCGTGTGGTTGATAACCGGATGCTGCAGGATCTTGCGCATGTCCGCCAGACAGCGGAAGCGGCAGGTGCTCCTTTTGTTCTGCTGTAAAAGAATGTGGATTAAAAAGCAACTTAAAATAGTTGCTTTTTCGAAAAGCAACTCAAAATGGTTGCTTTTTTGAAAAGTTGAGGCGGCTTATTTATATTTTAGATTATTTAGTATGCTTATTTCACCGGTTGAGATTCGGGCAGGGATTGGCGTTGGTGGTTGGGAAGTCAGGATCGACGATGCCGGCAGTACAGCACAGGATGGCACCGCTTATCACAGAGCGCGCTATGCGATAGAGGCAACCGAAGAGTCTTTGGGATATTCAGTTTTACTTTTTTCAGGGGGAGAAAATGACATTGTAGTAAATTCATTGTTTAATGCTACAGCTCTTTTGATCAATAAGCAAAGTCAATATCAAAACGAGGTTATGCTATTGTCAGAACTTCTTTTTCCGATTAATGCATACGGGATTATCGATACATGTGGATTACGGGAAATTATTGAGCTGATTGAGCATAAAAATGATGTGGTCAGATATGATTTCTTTAAAGTTAATAAGGGAAAACACGGACCGCTGTCTTACAGAATAAAGAACTTTGATATTGAAAGCCAACCAAGGGATGCAATCAATGATGATGACTCCTTCTTTGTTGTTGCAGGAAGAGTGCGTGGACTTCCAATGCTTCTGGCTGAAATAATAGGTGTTACAAGGCAAAGCATAAGTAAAACAATAAAAGCGGCTAATATTTACGAAGCGAGAAATATAGCAGTAACTACATTGAGATATTTAAAAAAACTGGGGGAAGAATACCAGATGATCCAAGTTCTTCGGATGATCCGGAAACTGGATTTGGCCCGTTCTTCTAGCAGAATTGCGGGAACTCCGTAACAACGAAGTGATTTGTAAATCAAACGACAGACTGTTTTTTTCAGTGAGTTGTCCATACGAACGCTAAATGTTGCCTGTGCCATATATTACCGCTAGAATCAGAAGCGTTTCTGTGTTATCTTTGAAATGTAACAAGTATGTAACAAATTCGCAACAATTCAAAGGAGGTAACACAGATGAAGAAAGCAGTTACATTTGCTATGGCAGCGCTTATGGCGACAGCCGCATGGAATACGCTGCCGGTTAAGGCAGCAGGAGGCAAGCAGGTTACGATCGTATGTAAGGAAGCAGCGGTGGATTGGACAGAGATTTTCGAGAGCTGTGGTCTTCCCGGAAATTGCCAGGAATGGGGAGCTATCTTCTGGCAGGGGAGCTGCCCGGAGTGGCCGGATCTGATTCCGGGAAATCCGGGAACACCGGATGCACCTGAGACGCCAGATACGCCGGAAATCCCGGATAAGCCGGACGAGACTCCAGAAGTGCCGGAGACGCCAGACGAGACGCCGGACACGCCGGAAACCCCGGATAAGCCAGAAACGCCAGACGAGACCCCGGATAAACCGGGAACCCCGAACGTGCCGGAGACCCCGACAATTCCGAATGAGCCGGAAGTACCGGAGACGCCGAATGAGACCCCGAATAAGCCGGGTGCCCCGGACGCAGGAAGTACATATGCGCAGCAGGTAGTAAATCTGGTCAATATCGAGCGCCAGAAGGAAGGTCTGTCTCCGCTTACCATCGATGAGAAGCTTTCAGCCGCAGCGGATATCCGCGCAAAGGAGATTCAGACCAGCTTCTCACACACGCGCCCCAATGGAAGCAGTTTTTCTACGGCTTTAAAGGAAGCGGGAGCGGTTTATCGTAGATCCGGTGAGAACATTGCCTGGGGGCAGAAGTCCCCGGAGGAAGTGGTGAAGGCCTGGATGAACAGCGCCGGCCACCGGGCAAACATCATGAATAAGAATTATTCCAGGATTGGAGTTTCGCATGTGAAGAACGCAGCGGGAACCTCCTACTGGGCGCAGCTCTTTGCTGACTAGAACCGTAAATGCGGGCGGCCAAATAGCCGCCCGTAAATTTTTTTCTTCTTGATAAATTACTGATTTCAGGGTACAACTCAGGGTACAATATGTTTGAATCTTGCGTATTATTAGACTTTTTCGATGTTTGTATCATGCGTACTGTTGGAGAATATGCTATGATATAAACTGCGTACTGATGAAAGGCGGTAATTTTTATGGAAATCAAGCGAAAAATATATCAGAATCTTTGCGAGTGGAAAAAATGAATATAAATCTTATATTCTTATAGATTATCAGGAAAATGGACAAGATGTTTTCGGAAGAAGGATTACACTCAGGCAGAAACAATTTGACCGGTTCTGTTATTACTTAGGCGGAGTAAAACAGCTTCTGGACAAAAAGGCTGCATAGGCAGCCGGTATCCTGTAGATAATAGGCTACAGGATGTATACATATATTGGGAGACTTCATTCATATGAGTGGAGTCTCTTTTATCTTGGAAAAGTTTTGGTTGAACAGTGGTTGGAATGATGATAAAATTTGGTTGGGACAGGTGATTAAACGAATTACTTTATGCGAGGAATATTATTCAATCCCATGGTTACAGGAGGATAACGAATGAGCAGGAAAGTGCGTAGAGTGCCAGTCGTTCTCGATGCAGGAGAAATAAAAAAATTGCCACAGGAAGATATTCGGATGATTTTGAGAGGTGCAGATGAACTGATATCAACTGGTGGGAGAAGTATGCTGGCTAAAATCTTAAAAGGTTCAAAGGATAAAAAGATAATAGAATACAAGTTAAATGAATGCCCGGCTTATGGATATTATCATGATATGAAAGTGGATGATGTCAGCAAATGTATTGATTGGATGATTAAGAAAGATTACCTCAGAATCAAGTATGATTATCGTCTTCCTTTATTAGTGTTTTCAGAAAAGGGATGGGAAATAGAGAAAGAAACATTTGCGGAAGAACTTTATCAGAGATTTTGTCTGGATATAAAAGAAAAGAATGTCCGTGTCATTTTTGAAATGAAAGAAGTAAACAGACAGGTTGTCATGCGTGTGCTTGACAAAATAGAGAAAGATGGAACAGAGGAATTTTTAACCTGCTTAGAAGCATGGAAACTGCTGGAAGTAAAGAAAGTTGCAGCACGAATTGCAAAGGTTGAAAATACGATTAAAAATAGAACAAAGCTACCAGAAGTGAGGTAAGCTGGTAGGGTTACTGATTCGGTACTCACTTGGCGTTGTATCGAAATAATTTTTAAATGCGGTATCAAACCGGGCTTGGGAAGAGAAGCCAACCTGGTGTGCAATATCGATGATTTTAAAATCGGTATAGAGAAGCATATTTGCAGCATATGAGAGTTTTTGTGCTGCAAAAAAGGTATTGGGTGACTGTCCGGTGGCAGATTTAAAGAGCCGATAAATGTGCATGTAGCTATATCCCAGATTTGATAACAGGTCAATTACGGTAGAATTGAAATTACTGGGATCCTTTAGCAGGAGTATGGCATTTTTTATAATGTCAGGGATTGCGTTGTCCGGCTCTTCATAAAAGTGATTATAAAAGCACCAGGTGAGCTTACTCACCGTAGATTTACACAATGTATAAGTTTGTTTTCTAATGGGCAAAGAGAACAGCCTGTCCAGGAGGTGTCTGACCTTCTTTTCGTATTCTGGAGCCATTTTCATGTAAAGCTTATGAATATTAGCGTTCATGATCTCATCATAGAATGTATCATCTATGAAAAACAGAAGTTTCTTAAAATATTCACAGGAAATTTTAAAATTAATTTGTCCCAGGGATTCCTGGCAATCGGTAAAACAATGAGTATCCTGCGGTCTTATAAGCAGAAGGGTATTTTTCTCCAGCCAGATCGTTTCGTTGTTGATAAAGTGCTTTGTAGGGGCAAAAATATAGGTCATTTCAAAAAAAAGATGGTTATGCAGAAGTGGATAATTTGAGGCCACATTAAAATCACATCCATAATTATTCTGAATATTCTGTTGTTCCTCTGCTGTAATAATAATATTTTCTTGCGGCATACTCTTACCCTCCTATTTTTATTCTAATATAGAACGATGCTTCTTGCAAGTAAAATGTTAAAAAGAGAAAAAAGGTAGCATGAAATCGGAAAGACAGTCGCTTACTTTACTGCTAAGATGAAAAATAGTAATACCGGGTGAAGCATGACAAAGGTGTAACAGCTGACTGGCACAAGAGCGCATTCTTCGAAAGTACACCATCTCTTATGGACGGGTGGGTGCGCGTTGCCTCGTCGGAGCATTTGTTTGTTTATGGAGGACATGCGTATGGTAATTATGGAGGCGTCAGTCTGAACAAGGGAACCACATATAAGGTTTCATTTGATCTGAAGCTGGGAGAAGCAGAAGCAAACAAGACCTTCAATCTATATGTAATGACAGAGAAAACAGGGGCAGATCCGCGATTTGGCGATATTAAGAAGACGCTGACGCTGAACTTTGCAGACGTTGAAAATCTGGTAACTGCGAATAGCGATAATTTTGCCCATGTGGCGTACACAGTATCAAGTGGGACGGCGCATATTGAAGCGGTGTTTGAAACAGATGGCGCCGCAAATACAGATATTATCGCGAAATGGAAAAAATTGGAGGTTGCCTTTCCGAAGGAAAAATGCTAAAAAGGAAATGGGGCATGCAGAGAAGTAGAATGTTAAAAAAGAGAAAAAGGAAGAACGAAATAGGAAAGACGCAGACAATCCTGGGATGATAGAATGAATGGTAAAAACACATGTTTTGCAGGGAGAAAATTGATATGACAGAAAAGCAAGCGGCACAAAACAGCATATCAAATGAAGAAAAATTAAGATTAGTAATGGCAAAGGACTGGTGGGAAACCGATGACCTTGATGGGAAAATCGGGAAGGTAAAGGTAAGTGACGGCCCGTTAGGACTTCGGTGTCTGGCGGTTACAGACAGTTGGGCAAATGATAGTATCTACCCATCGGTTGCATATCCTTGTTATCAGATGTTGTCACAGACATGGAATTTGTCGTTGGCACATAAGATGGGACGAGCTATTGCTGATGATTGTATAGAACATAACGTTGATGTCCTTTTGGGACCTGGCGTAAATATAAAGAGAACACCACTATGTGGGAGGAATTTTGAGTATTTCTCAGAAGACCCATATGTAGCAGGGGCGTTTGGAAAAGCATTTATTGAAGGCGTGCAGGATGGACATGTTGGCACTTCTTTGAAGCATTATTGCTGCAATAATCGGGAATATTCCAGATATTGGTTGTCGTCAGAGGTGGATGAGAGAACACTCCGTGAAATCTATCTGAAACCATTTGAGATAGCAGTGCAGGCAAAGCCTTGGACGGTGATGACTTCTTACAATCTGGTGAACGGCGTGCGAATGAGTGCGAACAGAAAACTGAATGATGTGCTCAGAAATGAGTTTGGGTTTGATGGTGTGATTGTTTCGGATTGGGAAGCGGTACAGGATCCGCTTGACACGCTTCATGCAGGACTTGATTTGGAATTTCCTCATAATGAGAAGCATGCGAAGGAAATGCAAGAGCATTTGGCAGCAGGGCGAATAGATTTGGAATGTCTTGATAAATGTTCCGGAAGAATCGTTGCGCTTGGAAAAAAGGCAGCAAATGAGAAGAAACTTCAAAAGATTCAATATTCTGTGGAAGAGCGTATTGATATTTCACAGGAAATAGAGGAGGAAGGCATTGTTCTGCTGAAGAACAATGGAGTTTTGCCACTTAAAGATGAAAAGATTTATGTGACTGGCTTGCCGTCTCAGATTTACTATCATGGTGGTGGAAGTAGCGCAGTGATTCCGAATAGGCCATTTTTGTCACTGGATGTGGCACTTCAGAATATGGGCTATGATGCATTTTACTCTGAAAGCATTGGTAAAATTTATGGAGCCAATGTCAGCATGGGAAATATCAGACAGGCATGCTTACATAGTGAACAGCGTGATGTGACGATTTTGACAGTGGGAACTGGTGCAGGTGCTGAAGTAGAAGAAACGGATAGACGTGACATGAAGTTAACACCGGAAGAATTGGATACACTTCGTTATTTGAGGAGGTATGCCAAGAAATTGGTAGTTGTAGTCTATGCTGGATCAGCTATAGATTTGACCGAATTCGACAAAGAAGCAGATGCAGTTGTGCTTGCTGGCTTCGGTGGTCAAAATGTGTCACAGGCTGTGGCAAATGTGTTGACCGGAAAAGTGAATTCATCAGGAAGACTTACGGAGACCTATGCGTTTTCAGTTGATGACATTCCATCAGAACATACAACCCGTAGTGAAGCAATTATGGTTTATGAAGAGAAATTGAATGTAGGATATCGATATTTTGAGACGAAAGGTGTTGATGTATTATATCCATTTGGTTATGGACTCAGTTATTCTGAATTTGAGTATTCGGATTTAAAGGTAAATGCAAAAGAAAGTGAAGTGGAAATTCAATTTCAAATCGAGAATATGAGTGATGTGGATGGAAAAGAGGTTGTACAGATTTACGTAAGTGAGTTAAATCCGGTAGTTAATAGACCGATTCGTGAGTTGAAGGCATTTGGCAAAGTGTTTATCAAAGCACATAATAAAACAGAAGTGAAACTGGCACTTGGAAAAGAAGTATTTTCATACTATTCGATTGAGCAGGGCAAATGGGTAATTCATCCAGGTTCATTTTTGATTGAAATTTGCAAGAACGCACATGAGATATTGTTGGAAGAAAGGATTGAACATGGAGCATAAAAGATTATTAGAGAATTTAAAATATAACCATGTGGAGGAAAATCATGAGAGAGAAGATATTATTTGATACAGATTGGTTGTTTCATTTCGGAGATGTGGAATATAAGATTCCAACGCAAAAAGGGCCGATTTATACACAGGCAAAAACAGAACGTTTTCGTTTTGGGCCTGCAAGTAAGACATACATAGCTGTGGAGGACGATTATAGCAGAGAACATGAACTGAATCCGGAAACATGGGTGAAGGTTAATTTGCCGCATGACTATATTATCGGGCAAGAACCAAAGAAAGAAAATAATAATGCTTTAGGATATTTTGAGTATGAAAATGCATGGTATCGTAAGACGTTTTCTTTAACGGAAGAGGATCAAGAAAAAAGAATTTGCCTGTATTTTGAAGGAATAGCAACGAATTCGACAATCTATCTGAATGGTTGTCTTATGAAACATAATTTCTGTGGCTATAGCAGCTTTGAAGTAGATATTACAGATTATGTGGAGATTGATAAGGAAAACATTCTGGCTGTATATGTTGATGGCAAAAGTAATTTTGAAGGCTGGTGGTATCAAGGCGCAGGCATTTATCGTCATGTCTGGCTGGTGAAAACTGAGCAGGTTTCTGTTGATCTGTACGGTGTTTATGTCAAGCCGAAAAGAACTGACAATGGCTGGAAACTGACAGTTGAGAATACACTGAGAAATGACAATTATGAGGATAAACAGGTCACGGTGTTAACAGATATTATCAATGATGATGAAGTAGTGTTGTCTATGCGTGCAGAAACCAATTTGCCATATCGTGAAAAAAATGTTGTGGTTCTAAATAAAGAAATAGAAAATCCACATTTGTGGAGCATCGAAGATCCACATCAATATAAAGCACGAACACGCATCTTTATAGGGGAAGAAGAAATTGATTGTTATGAGGTGAAATTTGGTTTTCGTTATTATGAGTTTGATGCGAAAAATGGATTTTCATTAAATGGAAAGAAAATTTTCATCAATGGTTTATGTGCACATGCAGATTTCGGACTTACCGGAAAAGCAGTGCCGGACAATATCCAAAAATATAAAATTGCTCTTATGAAAGAAATGGGCGCGAATGGGTTCCGTTGCAGCCATTATCCGCATGCTGAGGCAACGATGGATGCATTAGACGAAATGGGATTTGTCGTGATGGCGGAAACCAGATGGTTTGAAGCTACCGACGAAGGAATTGAACAACTGGAAATGCTTGTAAAACGTGATCGTAACAGGCCGTCCGTTTGCTTCTGGTCTATGGGAAATGAGGAACCAAAGTTTTCGAGTGAATCGGGAATTCGTATTTGTAAACATATGATGGATGTAGTGCGCAAATTGGATGATACCCGTATGGTAGTCTGTGCGGTGGATGCGCCGGGAGATTCTACTGTTTATGAGTATTTAGATGCTATTGGAATCAATTATAACTTAAACAAGTATGACGAATTACATGCGAAATATCCAGAAAAGATGATTTTCGCATCGGAATGCGGCGCCACCGGAACAACGAGGGATTGGAATTTTAATTCTTGCGGAGATGTAAGGCTGAGAGACAAAGACCGGGATGCAAATGCCTGGTTTCTTGGCAGGGAACGAACAAGAAAAATTCTTGCCAAGAAACCGTACGTGTTCGGGGCGTATCAATGGGCAGCGGTAGAACATCGGGGAGAGGCTTCATGGCCGGCTGTCTGTTCAAAGTCAGGCGCGTTAGATTTGTTCCTGCAAAAGAAAGGGGCATTTTATCAGAATCAATCCCATTGGCTGCAGGAGCCTATGGTTCATATTGTACCTCATTGGAATTTTGAGGGCTTGGAAGGCAGGGATATCCTGGTCACAGTATATACTAACTGCGATGAATTGGAGTTGTTTTTGAATAAATCGTCACTGGGAAGAAAAGCCATTGAGAAATATGGGCATGGGGAATGGAACGTTCCGTATGAAAAGGGAGAGTTGCTGGTGAAAGGATACCGAAACGGACAGGTGGTTGCACAACAGAAAAAAGAAACAACTGGAAAAGCGGTGGCATTAAAACTTACCCTGGAAAATACATTTGAAGCAAATGGAGAGGACCTGGCTATTTTCACATGTGAATGTGTGGATGAGGAGGGCAGAGTAGTCCCGGATGCGGCTGAGTATGTACGTTTTTCCGTATCCAATCCGGCAGTAATTGTCGGAACAGGCTCAGATCATTGTGATCATAACCGGGTAGGATTAGCAGAGCGAAAAATGTATATGGGAAAAATCGCAGTGGCGGTCAGGCCGGCAAAGGGGCAGGAATATCTGGAATTGCTTGCACAAAGTGATCATATAAAACCGGCGCTCTACGGCGAAAAAATTCAGTAATGAATGCAATATAAAAGGAGGACTGTGTTCTGGCGCTGCTGTTGGGCGGCAGCATGAACGCAGTCCTTTTTCGCATCCTTATATCATAAGACCGAATTAATCACTCTGAGAATAATTCCGACGATAGTCCTTTGGTGAAAAACCAGTCACTTTCTTGAATACACGGCTAAAATATAATGGTAGTGTCTGATGGGGTTACAAAAATCCCACCGTATATGTTCTTTGCTGCATTTTAAGATTGCATAATTTTTTTTAAAAAAGGTATTGACAAATGCTTCCACAAAGTATATAATTCCTATATACTTAGTAGGAAATAAAAACACATGCATCCGGGAAGTCCGTTTAAGGCTTCTATGGAAAACAAAGAAAGTGAGGTCTGTGATTATGGGAAACATTTATAAAGGAGCCATCGAAATGATCGGGAATACTCCTCTGATGGAAGTAGTACGGCTGGAAGAAAGCTATGGCTTAAAAGCAAAGATACTGGCGAAACTGGAGTATTTTAATCCGGCAGGGAGCGTCAAGGATCGTGCGGCGAAGTATATGATCGAGGATGCGGAAGCGAAGGGACTGCTGAAGGAGGACTCCGTGATCATCGAGCCAACTTCCGGAAATACCGGTATCGGTCTGGCATCTATCGCGGCGGTGAAGGGCTATCGGATGATCCTCACCATGCCGGAGACTATGAGCGTGGAACGCCGGAATATCCTGAAGGCATATGGCGCTGAGATCGTACTGACTGACGGTACCAAGGGCATGAAGGGAGCCATTGAGAAGGCACAGGAGCTGGCGGCGGAGACTCCGAACAGCTTTATCCCCGGACAATTTGACAATCCGGCCAATGCCAGGGCGCATAAGGAGACCACCGGGCCGGAGATCTGGCGGGATACGGATGGAAAGGTAGATATTTTTGTGGCAGGTGTTGGTACCGGCGGAACGGTTACAGGCGTGGGCGCATATCTGAAGGAGCAGAATCCCAATATGAAGGTTGTGGCTGTGGAGCCCTCCACTTCTCCGGTGCTCTCCAAGGGAACCAGCGGCCCCCACAAGATCCAGGGAATCGGGGCAGGCTTCGTGCCGGGTGTACTGGATACGAAGATTTATGATGAAGTGATTACGGTGGAGGGAGACGATGCCTTTGCCACCGGCAAGGAGATCGCGAAGAAAGAAGGAGTTCTGGTAGGAATTTCCTCCGGAGCTGCCATGTGGGCTGCCATTGAGCTGGCGAAAAGGCCGGAAAACGAAGGAAAGAATATCGTGGTTCTGCTGCCGGACAGCGGTGACCGGTATTATTCCACCCCGCTGTTCCAGGAAGCAGGGCACTGAACAAACCATTACACGCAACGATCCAAGGCTTCGGAGCGAATCAGATTGACAGAGAAGAAGGAGAGAAAATTATGAGCGCTAAGATCACAAGAGAGAATCGTAACCTGAAATTTGAGACATTACAGCTGCATGCGGGCCAGGAATCCCCGGATCCGGTGACCGACGCCAGGGCGGTACCAATCTATCAGACCTCGTCCTACGTATTCCATAACAGCGACCATGCAGCTGCAAGATTCGGCTTATCCGATGCCGGAAATATCTACGGGAGACTGACGAATCCCACGGAGGATGTATTTGAACAGCGTATGGCTGCCCTGGAGGGCGGCGTGGCTGCCCTGGCTGTAGCATCGGGCGCAGCGGCCATCTCCTATACCTTTGAGAATCTGGCCCAGGCCGGCGACCATATCGTGTCAGCCCAGAATATTTACGGTGGCACTTATAATTTCCTGGCACATACCTTTTCTCAATTTGGGGTGACGACCACCTTTGTGGATCCCTTTGCAGAGGGAGCCTTTGAAAATGCCATCCAGGATAATACGAAGGCAATCTTCATTGAGACGCTGGGCAATCCCCGCTCGGAGGTCATCGACATTGAAGCGGTGGCGAAGATCGCACATGCCCACAAGATCCCACTGGTGGTAGACAATACCTTTGGCACGCCGTATCTGGTGCGCCCCATCGAGTACGGTGCAGATATCGTGGTACACTCCGCGACCAAGTTCATCGGCGGTCATGGAACCACCATCGGCGGTGTGATCGTGGACAGCGGCAAGTTTGACTGGGAGGCATCGGGCAAGTTCCCGTCTCTGACAGAGCCGAATCCAAGCTATCACGGCATTAGCTTTACCAAAGCAGTAGGCCCGGCAGCCTTTGTGACGAAGATACGTGCCATCCTTCTGCGTGATACGGGAGCAACCCTCTCTCCCTTCCATGCATTCCTGTTTTTACAGGGCCTTGAGACATTGTCCCTGCGGGTGGAGCGTCATGTAGAGAATGCCCTTAAGGTAGTGGAATATCTGAGTAATCATCCTCAGGTGGAAGCGGTTCATCATCCCTCCGTGTCATCCGATAAGAAGCAGCAGGAGTTGTACCGGAAGTATTTCCCAAATGGCGGAGGCTCTATTTTCACCTTCGAGATCAAGGGTGATGCCAGAAAGGCCATGGACTTTATCGACAACCTGGAACTGTTCTCCCTGCTGGCAAACGTGGCAGATGTGAAGTCGCTGGTGATTCATCCGGCTTCTACCACCCACTCCCAGCTCAGCGAGGCAGAGCTTGCCGAGCAGGGTATCGCACCCAACACCATCCGCCTGTCCATCGGAACCGAGAATATTGATGATATCATACAGGATTTGGAGGAAGCCTTTAAGGCTGTAGAATAATATGAAAATATCAACCAAAGGAAGATATGCACTGCGTCTCATGCTGGATCTGGCTCTTTACGGAAACCAGGAGCCGGTTCGGCTTAAGGATGTGGCGAAGCGTCAGGAAATCTCAATAAAATATCTGGAGCAGATCATATCTGTCTTGCAGAAGGCAGGTTATGTCAAGAGCATCCGGGGAGCCCAGGGTGGCTATCACCTGATGAAAGCGCCGGAGGATTACACCGTTGGCATGATCCTGCGCCTGATCGAAGGGGATCTCGCCCCGGTGGCCTGCCTGGAGGATGAGGTAAACCAGTGCCCCCGGCAGGCATCCTGTGTGACGCTCCGGCTCTGGAAGGAGCTGGATGCGGCCATTCGCGGTGTGGTTGACAAGTACACGCTGGCAGACATGGTGGAGTGGTCGAAGGAAGGGGCGCTGGACTTCGTCATTTAGTTCAGCCCGTACTTCTCCATCCAGTAATCAATCTGCAGAAGATATCCCATCATCTGCGGCCCGGCCATCAGTTGTCCGTACCAGGGCCGTCCGTAATCCTTCGGACTGTCCAGGAACGCCAGCACTTTCTGCCGATCCACGATCTCCAGGATCGGTGCGTGCTTTTGCTTCAATATCTTCCGCAGGCGGTTGGCCAACAGCTTTTCATAGCCCGTATCGTAAGTTTTTGGATACGGGCTTTTTCGACGGAATAAAACCTCCGGTGGCAGGAATTCCCTGCCGGCCTCGATGAGCAGGCTTTTGGTCTGTCCATCCCGGCACTTCATTTCCCAGGGGATATTGTATACGTATTCCAGGATCCGGTAGTCCGCGTAGGGAACCCGCGCCTCCAGGCCGCAGTACATACTGCAGCGGTCCATGCGGTTTAGGAGGGTGGCCATGAACCAGCGCACCGACAGCCAGGCGATCTGGCGGCGGCGTGCCTCCTCTTCCGGTTCGCCTGCCAGGGCGGGGGTTTCCGCTAAGGAGGTCTCGTAGGCGGATCTGGCATATTCTGCAATGTGATGTTCACGAAGAAAATCCTCCCGCAGCAGGGCGGTACGGGGCTCCATATCGTAGGACCATGGAAAATTCTGCTGTGCCATCAGTTCTTTCTTGTGAAACCAGGGATAGCCTCCGAATATCTCGTCCGCGCATTCCCCGGTCAAGGCCACCGGATGGGTCTTTACCACCTGGGAGCAGAAGTACAGCAGGGAGGATTCTACGTCAGCCATACAGGGCAGATCTCTGGCAACCACTGCATCCAGGAGTCCGTTGGCCTGTTCGCGGCTGCCACATTCCAGATAGGTATGGCTGCTGCCGATGTGGGACACCATAATATCCACGAAAGGCCGATCCTGGCTGGACTGAAAAGCGTTTGGCTTAAAATTCTTCTTATTTCCCACAAAATCAAAGGAGAAGGTGGAGAGCTGCCGTCCCTTTTCCTGAAGCTTCTTACTTAAAATGGCAGACACCAGGCTGCTGTCAAGGCCGCCGGAGAGAAAGGTGCAGATGGGGACGTCGGAGACCAGCTGGCGGCTCACACTGTCCTGCACCAGCCAGGAGACCTTCTCCAGCGTCTGGGCATAGGTGTCGGTGTGAGGCTGCGCGGTGAGCTTCCAGTAGCAGCAATCGGTAAGACCTCCGGCCTCTGCCAGAAGATAATGTCCCGGCAGTACTTCCTTCATATGGGCAAATACGCCGTGTCCCGGCGTCCGGGCAGGACCTAAGCCCAGAATCTCGCACCAGCTCTCCTCGTTCAGACGCGGACGCAGCCCGTAGGCAAACAGAGCCTTGGGCTCGGAACCGAATAGCAGAGACCCCTCTGTTTCCTGATAAAAAAGAGGTTTTACCCCAAGGTGATCCCTGGCCAGCAGCAGGCGTTCTGCACTGGCATCGTATAGAGCAAAGGCGAAGATCCCGTTGAGCTTATGTACGATATCACAGCCGAAGGCCAGATATCCGTTTAAAAGAATCTCCGTGTCACAGTCCGTCTCCCAATGGAGCGGAAAGCTCTTAAGCTCTTCCCGCAGTTCTTTGCTGTTGTAAAGCTCTCCGTTGTAGACGATGGTACAGTGCTCCCTGCGCATAGGCTGCCCGCCGCGCAGGGGATCGATCACCGCCAGCCTGGTATGAGCCAGACCGCAGTGAGCGGACAGAAAGATCCCATTGTCATTGGGACCCCGGCGAAGCATACTGTCCCGCATTTTTAAGAGCCGCAGGCCGAAGCCTGCGTCCATGCGATAGTCAAAGTCTGTTTGATAGAAACCTGCAATTCCGCACATAATGATCCTCCTGAAAATTCATTATTTAAGTAAAATGCCTGTGCCGGGCTGGCGATAGCCTGTCGTTTCACATAGGACTTCGGATGACCGGCTGCAGTTGTTTATAGGAAAGTGCCATGTGTATGGTCTCCGGCAGCAGCCCCACGTGGGCTGTCATGGAGTTAGGCTTTCCCCGGAAATTGTCCTGCCCGAAGGGCACAAAATAGATGTTTTTCGTATTTAACAGAATGCCGATGTTTTTCAGATTCATGCCAAGTGCGTCGTTGGTGGACAGGGCGATGACAAGCGGCTTGTTGTTGCGAAGATGAGATTTGGCTGCCATCAGCACCGGCGTATCGGAGATGCCGTTGGCCAGCTTGGACAGTGTGTTTCCGGTACAGGGGGCGATGACCAGGATATCCAGCATGGCCTTGGGACCGATGGGCTCTGCCGCCGGAATCGTGGTGATGGGCTCTCGTCCGCTCAGCTCCCTGGCTCTGCGCAGGAAATCCTTGCAGCCGCCGAAACGGGTGTCGGTGGAGGCGGAACGCTCCGAGAAGATCGTGTAGAGATTGGCGCCGGAATCCTTCAGATTTTGTACGGCCTCAAACATTTTCTCGTAGGTGCAGAAGGAGCCGGTAAAGGCGATACCTATATTTTTCTCATGAAAATCAAAATCCATGTGACAACATCCTTTCTGAGATCGATTTGCCAATCAGTTCACCTGCCGTCTGCGGCATCATAGCTCCGGGGATGCCGGGGCAGCGGATCAGTGCAAGCCCAAGCTCACGTGCGGTCTTAAGATCGAATCCGAAGGGAGCGGAGGCGATGTCAAACAGCATGCAGTGTGGCGGAAGCTGCGCGAGCTGCTGTCTTGTCAGAACCTGAGCGGGTATGGTGTTGATGATGACGTCGTAATCCAGGGACAAGTCTGTCGAGAAGCCCTGCAGGGTGGCCAGGTCAATGCGTTTCGGGTCATGGTCATAGGCGGTGAGCGCGGCTGAAAAGCCGGAGAGAAGCCATGCAATCTCCTGCCCGCACCGTCCGAACCCCAGGATCAGAAACCGCCGATCTGTCAGAGAGAATGGCGTCTGCGCAATCAGCATGGAGAGAAGTCCCTCTGCGGTGAGCGCAGCGTTGGCTCTTGCCAGTGCTTCGTCCTCCATCAGATCGATAACCGTAACCTGCTTCCCGGCACAGTCTTTCGAAAAACTCTCCGGGATCCCACCGCCCACAAGTGTCTGACCGGGGCGCAGGAGAGCGGCAAGCTCCACCAAGGCTATCCCGGCAGGTTCTTCCGGCATTATCCCGGCAGATTTTTCCGGCATTATTTCGGCAGATTCTTCCGGCATTATCCCGGCAGATTCTTCCGGCATTATCCCGGCAGGTTCCGTCGGCGCAGCATATAAGTGCTCGCCGTCTCTGGAAAAAGGCATCGGGCCTAAGATCCAATCGCGAGCAGACACAGTCTCTCTTAGCGATGATGCTATGGAAAAAGAGCAATCGCCGGGAGAAGGGCCATCATCCGATATCGGGATTGGCATGACGCCGAAGCAGGTCACTTCGCACCCTGTTTTCACCATATAGTCCGCCAGATAGTGCTGGCGCAGATCGCCGCCTAAGACGGCAACAGAAGCCTTTGACATTTTTTTACCCCGGAAGCATCCTGCATTCCGAATATTATATTCAGCTTCCGCCCAAAATGTGCCTGCTATCAAAATCTTTGCGGGATCTTGCCTTGAGGTGCGGCCCGGTTGGCGGTATATTATAAGTAAGAGGTTAAGTTGCCAAATACAAGGAGGTATGTATGATGAGGTTCTACAAGTGTAATGATTGTAAAAGTGTGGCTATGGAGATCGTTCCCGGAGAATGCGCCTGCGAGAAGAATTTTGCGGAGCTTACCGCGAATACGACAGACGCTTCCCAGGAAAAGCATGTTCCTGTGGTGGAGCGTGACGGCAATACCATCACGGTGACCGTGGGCAGTGTGGAGCACCCGATGCTGGAGGAGCATTATATCATGCTTATCTATCTGGAGACCTGCAGCGGCGGAATGATTAAGAAGCTTAAACCGGGCGATAAGCCAATGGCTGTGTTTGAGATACCCGAAGGTCAGAAACCCAAGGCGGTATATGAGTACTGCAATATCCATGGATTGTGGAAGGCAGAGATTGAGTAAAAGCCCAGTCTCCATGGAGCAATCCGTGGGCTTTTATTCATAGTAGTGTCTGTGTTAGCAGACATGGGAGTTTATAAAGATATAAAAAAACAGTTGACAGTCCCACAACTTTGACTCAAAATAGGAATGTGAAACAGAACGATAGAAACACAAAAGGAACTATATCATGTCAAAGCGAGAAAATGAAATAAAGTGGGACAAGCTGGACAACACGGCTCATCTCTTCCCTGTTATCGCAGGGGAGAGCATGAGCAACGTCTATCGCATATCCGTTACCTTACATGAAAAAATTCTTCCGGGATATCTCCAGGAAGCACTGGACAAGGTGCTTCCCTGGTTTGATGTGTTCCGGGTCAGGCTGCGAAAAGGAGTCTTCTGGTATTACTTCGAAGATAATAAAAAGCCGGCTCCCCGCGTCATGGAGGAACGTACCTATCCCAACCAATTCATTTCACCAAATAAGAATAACAACTATCTGTTCCGGGTCAGCTATTACCAGAAGCGCATCAACCTGGAAGTTTTTCACGTGCTGACAGACGGAATGGGTGCCATCAATTTCCTGCGGGAGCTGACTTATCAATACCTGCGGCTGGTACATCCCGAACTGCTGGAAATCGTACAGGACGCTCTGTGCAGCGACACCTCCCTGAATAAAGAAGACAGTTATGTGAGAAATTATAAGAAGAGCCACGCCAAGGGCTACAAGACAAGGCGTGCCTACCTTATTAAAGGAGAGAAGCTAAGACCACTGGAGCTGGGGATCATCCACGGCTATATGCCGGTGGAGCAGTTGAAGGCTGCGGCCAAAAAATATCAGTTATCCATCAATGAATATCTGGTGGCGGTGTTTTTCTGGAGCGTCTGGCAGGAATGCCTTCACTGTGTACCCAAAGGCCGCCCCATCAGCGTGGCTGTTCCGGTGAATCTGCGCCCCTATTATCACTCCATCACCACCAAGAATTTCTTTGTGATGGTGTCCGCTGTATTTGAACCGACCAAGGAGGATTACACCTTCGAAGAGATTGCGGCTATCACGGCGGAGAGCCTGCGGAGCCAGATCAATCCGGAGCATCTGGAGCATTTATTTGCCTACAATGTTTCCAATGAGAAGAATCTCATGCTGCGGGCCGTCCCGCTTTTTGTGAAAAATATAGCCATCAAGTCGGTATACCAGACCTCGGCACTGGCCAACTCCACCACCATCACCAACATCGGTTCCATCCAGGTGCGGGAGGAATATCAGCCCTATGTGGACAAGTTCCATGCCTTTCTGTCTATGTCCAAGGGGCAGAATATCAAGGGGTGTATCTGTTCCTATCAGGGAACGCTGGTATTTACCTTCAGCTCCACACTGACGGATGTTTCCATTCAGCGGGCATTTTTCCGCAGGATTGCCAGAGAAGGGGTTGAAGTAGAGATTGAGACGAACGGAGTGTACGATGAAAAAATGTAGATACTGTCAGATTACAATTTTAGATCCGACTATGATATGTCCCCTGTGCCACAGCGTGCTGGAACCGGAGAAAGACGAGTGCAGTACCGGAATGTACCCGGATGTGAAGGATGTCAGCCGGGCTCTGAACTTCCTGGTGAAGCTGTACACCTTCCTGGCTATTGTGACGGAGGTGAGTCTTGTTATCATCAATTACATTAC
Source organism: Paludibacteraceae bacterium (assembly GCA_963628035.1). Lineage (GTDB taxonomy): Bacteria > Bacillota > Clostridia > Lachnospirales > Lachnospiraceae > 14-2. The sequence continues at coordinate 20,755 of CAVGED010000082.1, read as the reverse complement.
CTATAAGCATATCTGGTGGTCAGCCATTGCAGGGATAGCCATCCTGTACTTTTACATTACCCTGCGCTATTCCATCCAGAAGAGCGGCGGTTACCTGCGCACCATTCTGATACAGATCTTCGGCGGAGTGGCTCTGACTATTGCAGTGGATCTGATCATTGGTTACCGGGGCTGGTCTGTGAACTACGTTGTACCCAGTGCCATTCTTCTTCTGGATCTGGCGATCATCGTCCTTATGCTGGTGAATATGGAGAACTGGCAGAGCTATATCCTGCTGCAGCTTCTGACGATCGTTCTGGGAATTGTGGCGCTGATCCTGTGGCGGGTAGGGATCATCACGCATCCGGTGGTGACGATTATCGCAGCCTCTGTCTCAGCAGTGTTGTTTGTAGGTACGCTGATCTTCGGAGACCGGCGGGCAAAAAATGAATTAAAACGGAGATTTCACGTATAGTTGTAAGATAAGAAAGGTACCCTATGAAGAAAAGAACCTCAAAGAGAAACAAGGCAGAGATCGAGAGCAGTATCCGCGGCTTCGTGCTGCGTCAGCTCATCGCCCATGTGACGGCGGAGCATCATATCGGCCAGAAGATAAAGTCCGGGGAACTGAGGAAGAACCTGGTGGAGCCCAAGTGGCGCTGCCCCGGTATTTTTACGATGGAAGAGATTGTTCTTTCTGATTTTAAGATGGAGTTTCTGCACAGAAAAGAGGGAGAACGGAAGGACTATGTGATCCTGCAGCTTCACGGCGGAGGGTATATCGGCGCTATGCGCAATGCCTACCGCACATTTGCCGGGCTGTACAGCGAGATGGGAAAGGGCATGAGCGTTCTGACCATCGATTACCGGGTGGTGCCTGAGAACCCATATCCGGCGGCACTCTTAGATGCGGTGGCAGCCTTTGACTGGCTGCTGGGTCAGGGATACCGGGAAGAGCAGATCCTCTTGGCCGGAGATTCTGCCGGCGGCGGTCTTGCCCTGGCACTTTGCATGTATTTAAAGGATCAGAAGCGTTCTCTGCCGGGCGGGATCATCGCCATGTCCCCCTGGACAGATCTGACAGCCAGCGGTCCATCCTACGATGATAATTATGAGAAGGATCCGCTGTTTGGAAATACCAGGGACAGCCTGATCTATAATAAAGACTATGTGGGCGACAACGATCCCACCAACCCCTATATCTCGCCGCTGTTCGGAGACTATGAAGGCTTTCCGCCCATGCTCATCCAGGTGGGCTCCATCGAGATGCTCTTAAGTGATTCCGAAGGAGTGGCAAAGAAGGCGGAGGCGGCGGGCGTGAAGGTGAAGCTCACGATTTACGAAGGAATGTTCCATATCTTCCAGATGGCCTTAAAGCTGCTGCCGGAGTCCCGCGAGGCCTGGGCGGAGATCGGAAGATTCCTGGACGAGATCGCGCCTCATAATCCCGAAAAATCTTAAAAAAATCTTAAAATTCGCTAAAAAGAATATTTATACAAAAAAAGCCAGGAAAATCCTGGCTTTTCGTTTGAAAACGCAAAAAAAACCAAAAATAGGTGAATAAATATGAAAAAATATCCAAAAATGTTAAATAAAAGCGCAAAAAATATGAAAGAAAGGGATTGTGCAACTTGCAAAGTAATGGTATAATGCAAAAATCAAAAGGAAGAAGATCTGAAGATAGAGGCTAACACAGTTTTTGGCTTGATTTTGGACACCGGTTTTAAGTAGTTTTTAACATGGTAAAAAATGCGGCCACGCGGTGGAACGGTTCGTCATTGTTTTATCAGTTAAAATAAATCATTTTTATTCTTTAAAAGGAGGACTTATTTTATGAAAGGAATGAAGAAAGCTCTGGCTCTTCTCCTTGTTGGTGCTATGGTTGTCGGAATGGCGGCCTGCGGCAAGAAGGATAGTGACAAGGGCGGCAACACTGACAACAAAAGTGCGAACAAGACTTTAGTCATTGGTACGCAGACCTTCAACGGTGTATTCAGCCCGCTGTTCTACAACAGCGCATACGATGGACAGGTTCTGGATATGGTGTTCTCTTCTGTCTGCAGATTGGACAAAGACGGCAATCTGGTTGACGAGGCCGGCCATGTAGAATTGAAGGAAGAGGGCGGCAAGTATGTGTATACCGTAACCATCAAGAAGGATCTGAAGTGGTCCGACGGCGAGCCGGTAACCATCGATGACCTGATCTTTACCTACTATGCTATGGCTGATCCCGCATATGACGGCATGAGCACCTTCAACACCCAGGATATCGTAGGCTTAGCTGACTATGTGAATTCCGAGAAGCATCTGTATGCACTGCTGGGCGAGGCCGGTAAGGACAATACCGATTTCTCCAAGTGGACCGAAGAGCAGCAGAAAGCCTTCTGGGAGGATCTTGAGAAGGCAGGTACTACCTTCGCACAGGAGATCGTTGATTACTGTGTGAAAGCAGGATATGCCGCTGACTCCAATGATGTTGCGACAGCAGCAGGTGCATGGGGCTTCTCCGGTCTGGATGCAGGCGCTACAGCTACCGATTTCTTCTGGGCTATCTACGAAGGCTATGGCGGAGATCTGATTGCTCTGGATGCGGAATCTGCAGGTTCCAGCATGCAGGATCTGCTGGATGCCAGCTACTATGCAATGGTTGCTATGTCTGATGTCAATGAGATCACCGGTATCGTCAAGAAGGACGACTATACGGTAGAAGTAACCTTCAACTCCGCAAACATCATCGGTGACAGAATGGTTGCATGGCAGACAATTCTGCCGAAGCACTACTATGGCAAGGATTTCGTAAAGGGCGATCTGAGCAACATGAAGGCTCTCAACGGCGCACCTCTCGGCTGTGGCCCGTATGTATTTGAGAGCTACAAGGACAATATCGTTACCTTGAGAGCAAACGAGAATTACTTCAAGGGCACTCCCAAGATCGGTACTGTGAAGTTCCAGGTTGTAAACGAAGAGGATAAGGTTGATCTTGTTCTTTCCGGAGATATCGATATCACAGATCCGTCTGCTTCCAAGGAGATCGTAGCACAGATGAAGGAGCACGAAGATACTGCTGCCTACTCTCTGGTTCCGAATCCGGGATACGGCTATATCGCTATCAATGCTGAGCGTATACCTGATATTAATGTGCGTAAGGGTCTGATGCATCTGATGAACAGAGCACCGGCTATTGAAGCTTACTATGGTAATCTGGGCGAAGTCATCGAGCGTCCTATGACTCCTACCATTGCAGAGTATCCGAAGGATGCGAAGGAATACTATGGCTATGACAAGGCTAAGGCTCTTGACTACTTCAAGAAGGCCGGTTACGAGCAGGTAGACGGCAAGCTTGTGAAGGATGGCGTGCAGCTTACTGTTACCGTTGGTGTCGGCGATCTGAGCAGCCATCCGTCAGGCCCGATCCTGACCCAGATGGCCAATGATATGAGCGAGATGGGTGCAGTGCTGAACGTGAGCGATCTGGACACCAGCGTTCTGTTTGATGCTATGGACAAGGGAAGCCTTGATATGTTCGTAGCGGCTTGGGGCAATTCCACCGATTGTGACCAGACCCAGATCTTCGGCAGCAAGGGCGGCTCTAACCGTCATCGTTACTACAGCGACGAGCTGGATGCAGTTCTTATGGAGATCCGTTCAACGCTTGATTTCGACAAGCGCTGCGAGCTGGTTGCCAAGGAGCTGGATATGATCATGGAAGCAGCTGTTTACATGCCGGTATACCAGAGAAAGAATATGGAGATTTACAATGCTACGAATCTGAACATTAGTACGCTTCCGGAAGAGACCACTACATATTACAACTATGTAGCAGAGATTGAGACACTGGAGATGAACTAACAGAGTGATTTCCGTAACGGAATAAGCGTAAATCTTTCGGGGCTGTCTTATAGGCAGCCCCGAATCATAAGAGAGAATTGGAAGAGGAGATAGCATGAAACAATATATTATAAAACGTTTGTTGATTAGTATACTTGTTTTGTTCGGGGTGTCGATCATGATCTATGCCATCGCACATATGGTGCCTGGAGATTATGTTTCACAGATTACCAGCAGTAATCCGAATATCACCCCGGAGATGGAACAACGTATGCGGGAATCCTACGGCTTGAACAAGGGACCGGTTGAGGGATATATTGACTGGCTTACAAAAGCATTGCGGGGAGACCTGGGGACATCCTTCCAGTATCAGAAGCCGGTGATCGAGGTGATTAAGCAATATATGCTGCCTACGGTTGCATTGGCGGGAATCTCCATGATCCTTGAACTGGCATTTGCAATTCCGCTGGGAATTCTGGCGGCGAGAAAGCAGTATTCGGTGACGGACTATACGGTAGTTGCCATCGCTATTATGGGTATTTCGCTGCCGACGTTCTTCTTTGCGGCGATCTTAAAGAGAATTTTTGCAATTGGGCTTGGCATTCTCCCTATGTCCGGAATGCTGACAGCCCGCGAGGATTATACAGGTTTTGCACTGTTTCTTGATTATGCAAAGCATTTTGTTTTGCCAATCTTGGTGTTTGTTATTACCGGAGTCGGCAGCTATCTGCGTTATGTGCGTACCAATATGCTGGAAGTCTTAAGTGCCGACTATGTGCGTACTGCCCGGGCCAAGGGACTGCCGGAGCGCAAGGTTATCAATAAGCATGCGTTCCGCAATACACTGATCCCCATTGTGACTCTGGTAGGCGGAATGATTCCGGGGTTATTCTCCGGAGCAGTTATCACAGAAGGAATCTTTGCCCTGGAAGGCCTTGGTAATGTAGCCCTTAAGGCCGTAAATGTTGGCGATATTCCGTATCTGATGGGATTTAACATGTTTATAGCAGCATTGACACTTGTAGGAACGTTGGTTGCTGATATACTCTATGCGGTCGTCGATCCGCGTGTTCGTTATTAAGGAGGTGGACCGAATGGAAGATATTCAGGCAAGAAATCAACAGGAACAGGATGAATTCGAAAAAAATCAGGTTATATTAACTCCCGGACAGCTGGTTGCCAAGCGCTTTTTCCGCAACAAGCTGGCCTGCGTGGGACTGGGGATTATCATTGTCATGGTTTTGTTTTGTGTGATCGGACCCTTTATCAGTCCTTACGGGGAGTACGAGATCTTTTATATAAACAAAGAGAACGGCGAAGAGGTCGGTATGAATTCGGAAGAGGTACAATCAAGTACCAGCAGCACGGATAATAAGACAACCCTGAACATTAAGGCACCGATGTCTGCCAAGCACTGGCTGGGGACGGATGCGGATGGCCGTGATGTCCTGACGCGTCTGATGTATGGCGGCCGTGTATCGCTGACCGTAGGATTTATTGTTGTGGCCATTGAGCTCATAATCGGCGTGTTGTTAGGCGGTATTGCAGGTTACTATGGCGGCGTGGTGGATATGATCATCATGCGTCTGGTGGAAATATTTAACTGTATTCCGTTTATTCCGCTGATGCTGATCTTCTCGGCAGTTATGTTTGCTGTGAAGATACCGCCGTCCCAGAGAATCTGGTGGATCATGGGGGTTATGGGTATCCTCTACTGGGCAGGTGTTGCCAGGCAGGTGCGAGGCCAGATCCTGTCGCTGCGTGAGTTAGAGTACATGCAGGCGGCGGAGGCCACCGGAATCCGCACCTCCAGGAAGATATTAAAGCATCTGATCCCCAACGTTATGCCCATCATCATACTGATCGCAACCATGGATATCGGCGGCGTGATCCTGGCGGAATCCACGCTGAGTTACCTGGGCGTTGGTATCGCATGGCCCTATGCTTCCTGGGGAAATATGGTGGATGTAGTAAAGAATTCCGTTATATTGAGAAATTATGTCAACATCTGGCTCCCGCCGGGAATCTGTATCCTTCTTACCGTGCTGGCCTGGAACTTCATCGGCGACGGTCTGCGGGATGCCTTTGATCCAAAAATGAAAAGGTAGGTGAGAACTTTGGCAAACAAGGAGCAGAAGAAAGATTTAAGAGCAATCAAGAAATATAACGCGAAGAAGTATCGCGAGTACAATAAAATGATGCACCACAAGCGGCTGCCGGAGTCCGAGTATATCACCACCATGAAGAATCCGGAGAACATCATCGAGTTCGACGAGCTGAAGACATATTTCTATACCGATGTTGGAACGGTGAAGGCTGTGGACGGTGTGACCTTTGATATCCCAAGAGGAAAGACCATCGGCGTGGTGGGAGAGTCCGGCTGCGGTAAGTCCGTGACCAGCCTGTCTGTTATGCGGCTCTTACAGGGACCCCAGGGACAGATTGCCGGCGGACATATTCGCTACAACCAGCAGTCTACCGGGCGTGCCATAGATCTGGCTAAGGCCAGCATCAAAGAGATGGAGAAGATTCGGGGAAATGAGATCTCCATGATCTTCCAGGAGCCTATGACGACCTTGAACCCGGTATTTACCATCGGAAACCAGTTGTGTGAATGTATCAGCCTTCACAACCCGGAGATGAGCAAGAAGGAAGTGGAAGCCAGAGCGCTGGAGACACTGAAGCTGGTAGGAATCGTCCGGGAAGGAATCTTAAAGAATTATCCCCATGAGCTGTCCGGCGGTATGCGTCAGCGTGTGGTGATCGCCATGGCTCTGGCCTGCGATCCGGCTCTGATCATTGCAGACGAGCCCACTACGGCCCTGGATGTGACCATCCAGGCACAGATCCTGGATCTCTTACGTGACTTGAAGGACAAGATCAATGCCTCCATCATGCTGATCACCCATGATCTGGGTGTGGTGGCAGAGATGGCGGATTATGTGGTGGTAATGTACGCAGGACGTATCGTGGAGCAGGGAACTGCCGATGATATCTTCCATCATCCATCGCATCCCTATACCATTGGTCTGATGAAGTCGCGTCCCATGATGAACCAGAAGGTGGATCGGCTGTACTCCATTCCGGGAAATGTGCCGAATCCCATCAATCTGCCGGAGCATTGCTATTTCAAGAATCGCTGTGAGTTCTGTATGGAGGCCTGTGAGGGTGCGTATCCCGAACTGATCAGCTTGAGCGAGACTCACAAGGTAAGCTGTTATCTGCGCCAGAATAAGAAGGAAGGAGGGGAAGCGTAATGGATAAGGAATATGTTGTTGAGGTTAAAGATCTGAAAAAATACTTCCCCATCAAAGCCGGACTTTTACAGAGAACCGTAGGACATGTGCGGGCTGTGGACGGTGTCAGCTTCAACATCCAGAAGGGACAGACCTTCGGATTGGTGGGCGAATCCGGCTGCGGTAAGACCACCATCGGGCGTTCCATGCTGCGCTTAACGGAGCCTACCTCCGGTGAGGTGCGGATCAACGGTGAGGACATCTGTTCCAAGAAGCGGAAGGAGCTGCGGCCGCTGCGTCCCAAGATGCAGATGATCTTCCAGGATCCCTTCTCCTCTCTGGATCCCCGTATGCCGGTGGGTGAGATCATCGGCGAGGCGGTGCGTGAGCACAATATCGTGTCCAAGGACGAGTACAAGGATTATGTACTTGAGATCATGAAGGAATGTGGTCTGCGGCCCTACTATATCGACCGCTATCCCCACGAATTTTCCGGCGGGCAGCGTCAGCGTATCTGTATTGCCAGAGCCCTGGCCTTAAATCCGGACTTTATCGTCTGTGACGAGCCGGTATCCGCGCTGGATGTGTCCATCCAGGCGCAGATTATCAACCTGATGAAGGACTTGCAGGAGCAGCGTCAGCTGACCTACCTGTTTATCTCCCATGACCTGTCTGTGGTAGAGCATATCTCGGACTGGATCGGAGTTATGTACCTGGGGAGCATGGTGGAGACCGGTTCCAAGGAGGAGATTTTTGCCCAGCCTCTGCACCCCTACACCAAGGCGCTGTTCTCAGCAGTGCCGGTGGCTGACCCGGATGTGAAGATGAATCGGATCATCCTGGAGGGCGATATTCCGTCCCCGGCCAACCCGCCCAAGGGCTGTAAGTTCCACACACGCTGTGCGCAGTGCATGGAGAAGTGTAAAGAAGTGGAGCCGATAGCCAAGGATATGGGAAATGGCCATGTAGTTGCCTGCCACTTATATGACTAAGAGTGTTCCGATTTACAGACACAGATATGTCAGTAAACAGATTCGTCGAGCTTGCTCGTAAGAAGCTGCTTGCTGATATATGTGGGACTGGAATCAGGAACCTCCACCCACATAAGCAAAACGAAAAGTTGCGTAGCAGCGACAGGCGGCTGTGCCGACTGGTTTTGCGCATGTGCGTGGAGGTGGCTGTAAATCGGAACGACTAGGAACAACCAGAAACAGGGCTGCCGTGCCGGAAACGAATTTCGGTGCGGCAGCCCTTTATTGTATTGGGGAAAATGTGTGCAGTGATTGTATTTCAAGGCGTTTTGCTGTATAATAGAGGAAGAAAGTGCGCAAGATAATACGCAAGTACATGGAGGTGCTTCTATGGGGACTTATAAACCGCCTTTTACAATTACAAATGAGATACTGTCATATGTGTCTTCCATTTCAGAAAAGATTGGACGTATTACGGCAACCAGCAATTTGGAAGCAAAACCACACCTAAGAAAATAAAGATAAACGTAACAGTTCAGCCATAGCCAACGAAATGGGCGAATCATGGCCCAGGCCACCTTCTCTTGCCGCTATGCGGCAATTCACCTTGTGCTTGCATGAATGAGCACGTTCGGCTGGCTATGGCTGAACTGTTACGTAGGATATAAAAAGTTCAAATATTACCGTTGACAATCCTTCGAAAATGCTTGTATACTAGAAAAGAAGAAAGTCCCTTGATGAAGGATGTGAAAAATATGTGTGAGTTGGTATCAATGGATACAAATTTCGGGACATCGATTTCAGTAGCAGATATAAAAAAAAGAAATATTGAAAATATTATTAGAGCAGCAGCAGATTGCAACAAAATAGATACGATTATTCTATTTGGCTCATCTTTAGAAAAACGATGTAAGGAGGAGTCCGATATTGATATTGCTGTAGTCAGTAATACTGTACGTTCAAGATTGTTTCGAAGTAAAAGCTATGATAATTTTACAACTAAGGTTTACCAGGCAGACCGACGACAGGACTATGACATACTTCAATTTAATTCGGAAGAAGCATTACAAAACAGCAAAGAATGTATCTGCCGTGAGATCATAGAAAAAGGGAAGGTTATATATAGTAGTAGAGGGCAATTAAAATGACAGAAATGTGGTTGGTTCAGATAACGCCGGGGTATAAGAAGAAGCTTCAACAGGTAAATAAAAGATTAGGATTTTTATGATGGTCAAATATTGCAGAGAGAGGGATAGAAGGATGAAAAAGTTCAAGATAGTAGCTTTTCTGGCAGCATTGCTGCTTCTGATACAGACAGGTATGCCGATGCAGGTGTTTGCAGCGGATGGAAATCTGTCCATTGCGGTCTCTGCCAGAACCGTGAACGTGGGAGATGCGGTTACAGTGACTTTGAGTGCCACCGGGCCGAACAACGAGAAGGCAACAGCAGATATGGAATTTACATATAATACCAGTACCTTTTCCTTTGAGAGCTGTGGAGCGCCCGGCTATACCGGAGGTGCAGGCGGGACGGTGAAAGCCAGCGGCGGCATGGTGACAGTGAAGCTGAAGGCCATCGCCGAAGGCGACTGCGGGCTGAAGGTGACCGGAAGCAATGGTAAGATTAAGGCCAGCGGGGAAGGGTTAAGTAAGATGGTGGCTGCCGGCGTTGTCATTCAGGCAGGTGCAGGAACAGCTTCCGCCGGATCCAGTGATAACAGCCTGTCCGCATTGTCTCTGTCGGCGGGTGAACTGTCTCCGGCGTTCGCCTATTCCACCACCAGCTACACTGCCGAGGTGCCTTATGAGACCACCAGTGTGGAGGTGAATGCAACACCTTCTCACAGCGGCGCGAAGGTGGAATCCATTACGGGGAATACCGATCTCCAAGTGGGTGAAAACACTATCAGCGTCACGGTGACTGCGGAGAACGGCAGCAAGGCTGTATATAAGATCGTAGTGACCAGAGCAGCGGAGCCGACCGGGACAATTGATCCGGGAGCAGATCCGGGAACAGACCCGTCGGGGCAGGAGACGACAGACAGCCAGATTCAAGAGTATCAGGATCAGATCACATACTGGAAGAACCAGTACATGAAGCAATATGAAAAGAATGAATCACAGAAGTCTTTTTCCAGAAAGGTGATAGCGGTTCTGATCTTTGCGGTTGTGGTTCTTGCTATTGTCTGCATCAATCTTCTTCTGTTTAAGAGACGGCAGAATGCCGGAAACGGTGAGGATATTTTCCCGATGGAGAAGAAGCCTGTGAGGGAGAGGCATCGGAGCAGGTATTCGGAATCGGACGAAGCTCTTGAACCGAAGCAGAGCGCGAAGAAGGAGCCAGAAACTTTCGAACCGGAGCAGCGTGTGAAGGAAGAGCCAGAAGCTTTCAAGCCGGAGCGGGAGCGAAGTGGAAAGAAAGAGCCAGAAGCTTTCGAGCCGGAGCAGGGTGCGAAGGAAGAAGCAGAAGCTGCTCGCCGGGAAGAGAGAGATTCCGCTATGCAGCAGGCGGCAGACACGCCGAAGAGTTCTGCCGGGGACGAGACGGAAGACTGGCTGGATGAAGAAGATTTCCGGGAGACTCATGAGGCGAGAGAAGTAAAGCCGGAGAAGAAGCAGAAGAAAAAAACGAATTTACCAAATAAAAATTCCGATCTGGAATTTATAGATCTGGATAATCTATAGGTGGATGGACTGTGAATCGTAACAGTTACAGTACGAAAGAGATAGCGGCTGCGGGGGCGAAAACTTCCGCAGCTATCTTTGCGCAAACATGCAGACCACAGATTTTCGCAATCCATGGTTTGCGAAAATCTGATTGACACAGCACAGTATTCTGTTATACTATGTATATAACAAAAGAGCAGGTGATCGTATGTATATAGAGATTGATTTTAACAGTGAAGAAGCTTTTTACATCCAGCTCAGGAACCAGATCATCATCGGAATTGCGACGAATCAGTTCCAGGAGGGCGATACCCTTCCTTCGGTCCGGCAGCTGGCAGAGGACATCGGCATTAACATGCACACGGTGAACAAGGCCTACAGCGTACTTAAGCAGGAGGGTTTTATTCAGCTGGATCGGCGGCGTGGGGCGGTTATTGCCTTGAATATGGATAAGCTGCGCGCTATTGAGGAGATGGAGGAGAATCTCCATGTGGTGTTGGCAAGAGCCATCTGCAAGGGTATCACGGAGGAAGAGGCGCACCAGGCGGTGAGCGAGATCTACCGCAGGATGAACGGCTGAACCCCGAAGCAGAATGAGCGTCTGAATCCTGAAGCGGGATGAACGGCTGAAAGAGAGAATAACGGAGGATTTAACATATGCGAATGGAATATACCGACAAGGCCAGGAAGGCACTGGAGCTGGCCCGAAGGGCTTCGAAGCTGCTGCACAATAATTATATCGGGACGGAGCATATCCTGGTGGGACTGCTGAAGGAGAAGTCCGGTGTGGCAGCCAGTGTGCTGATGGAGAACAATGTAGAGGAAGAGAGTCTGCTGGATCTCATTGAGGAGTTAATTGCTCCGGGCAAGCAGGTACTTCTGCTGGATCAGGACGACTATACACCGCGGACTTTGCGTATTCTGGAAAATGCCGGGATGGAGGCAGAGCGCTTTGAGGCGGAGAAGATCGGCACAGAGCATTTGCTGATCGCCATCTTAAAGGAACCGGAATGCACTGCCGCGCGGCTTCTGAATACCATGGGTATCAATCCAAGGAAGCTCTATGTGGACACCCTGGTTGCCATGGGCGAGGACATGGTCAGCGTGAAGGAAGAGCTGCGAAATGTGAAGGGCAACAAGGAGGAACAGAAGGGAACACCTGCCCTTGACCAGTATTCCAGGGATCTGACGGAGATGGCCAGACAGGGGAAGCTGGATCCTGTCATCGGACGGGAAAAGGAGATCCGCCGGGTCATCCAGATCCTTAGCCGGAGAGGAAAGAACAATCCCTGCCTGATCGGGGAGCCCGGTGTAGGGAAGACTGCTATCGCGGAGGGACTGGCCCGTCAGATCGTGGATGGGATGGTACCGGAGACTGTGGCGGATAAGCGAGTGGTTACACTGGATCTGTCCGGTATGGTGGCGGGCTCTAAGTACCGGGGAGAATTCGAGGAGCGGATCAAGAAGGTGATCCGTGAGGTAATAGATGCGGGAAATGTGCTGCTGTTTCTGGATGAGCTTCATACCATTATCGGTGCCGGAGGCGCCGAGGGAGCACTGGATGCTTCCAATATCCTGAAGCCTGCGCTGTCCAGAGGGGAGCTGCAGCTCATCGGTGCTACTACCATTGAAGAATATCGGAAGTATATTGAGAAGGATGCAGCCTTGGAACGTCGGTTCCAGCCGGTGATGGCGGAAGAGCCAACGGTGGAAGCGACAGTAGCTATTTTAAAGGGCTTGCGGGAACGCTATGAGAATCACCACCAGGTGGAGATCACCGATGAAGCCATCGAGACAGCTGCAAAAATGGCGGATCGCTATATCAACGACCGTTTTTTACCGGATAAGGCCATTGATCTCATCGATGAGGCGGCCTCCAGGGTGCGGCTTGACGGCTTTCGGTATCCCGCAGCCATGAAGCATCTGGAGGAAGAGATCGCGGATTGCCGGGAGCAACTGGAGGTGGCTCTGGAGCAGGGCGACCTGGAGCAGGCATCCATCGTCAAGCAGGCCAAGCAGGAGGCGGAGAAGAAGTATGAGCGTGCCAAAGCGCGTTTCCTTAAGGATAAGCAGAAGAACCGACTGAAGGTGACGGAGGAAGAGATCGCGGCTGTGGTGTCCGAATGGACGAAGATTCCGGTGAAGCGTCTGGAGGAAGAAGAGACGGAGCGCCTGCGCAAGCTGGAGAAGACACTGCATAAGCGGGTTATCGGCCAGGAAGAGGCAGTGACTGCGGTGGCCAGGGCAGTTCGTCGCGGCCGAGTAGGCTTAAAGGATCCGGGGCGGCCCATCGGCTCCTTCCTGTTCCTTGGACCTACCGGTGTGGGTAAGACGGAGATCTGCAAGGCACTGGCGGAGGCTATGTTCGGAGATGAGCAGTCCATGATCCGTGTGGACATGTCCGAGTATATGGAGAAGCACAGCGTGTCCAAGATGATCGGATCCCCGCCCGGATATGTAGGCTATGATGAGGGCGGTCAGCTCAGCGAGAAGGTACGCCGGAATCCCTACTCCGTGATCTTGTTTGACGAGATCGAGAAGGCGCATCCGGACGTATTCAATATCCTGTTGCAGGTATTGGATGATGGGCATATCACGGACGCCCAGGGACGGAAGGTGGATTTTAAGAACACTATTATCATCATGACGTCCAATGCGGGAGCACAGTCCATCGTGGAACCCAAGCGCCTGGGCTTTACCTCCGGCGACAACGCGAAGCAGGACTACGAGCGTATGAAGAGCGGTGTCATGGAGGAGGTAAAGAGGATCTTCAAGCCGGAATTCCTAAACAGGATCGATGAGACCATCGTGTTCCATGCCCTGGAAAAAGAGGATATGAAGAAGATCGTCACACTGATGACAAAGACGCTGATCGAGCGCTGCAGAACCCAAATGGGGATCCGGCTGGTGATCCGGGATTCCGTGAAGGCATACATCGTGGAGAAGGCATACGACCCCAAATACGGTGCAAGACCCTTGCGCCGCATGATCCAGAACAAGCTGGAGGACGGCCTGGCGGAGGAGCTGCTGGCCGGGAAGCTTCGTGCCGGCGGACAGGTGGAGATCACGATCCGCAAAGGAGAAGTATGTTTTATACAAAAATGAGAAATCTTATAGAAAAAAAAGAGATTTTGTATTATACTGTTTTAGAAAAATGAGAAATGCCATCACAGGAGGATAAAAAAATGGCTGTAATCGAAGAATTGATCTGCTCTATGGCAGACGGATCCATCAGTTTCGGAAACTACAAGTTATCTGCGAAGGCTAAGCTGGACAACTTTGCGCACAATGGAGATCTGTACAAGGTTAAGACCTATAAGGAAATCACCAAGCTTGAGAGAAACGGAATGTTTGTGTATGAGTCAGTGCCGGGAACGACGGTTCTGAATCTGAAGGCTTCCGAGAATGCGATGTCCTTCCAGGTCGAGGGGCCGGAGGATGCCCAGATCACACTGGAGCTTGAGGACGAGACGGAGTACCGGGTATTTGTGGATGATGTGAATGTCGGACACATGAAGACGAATCTTGGCGGCAAGCTGAATCTGAGCGTGGAGCTGACCGAGGGAACTCCGGTGGCAGTGAAGATAGAGAAGGTAGGATAAGCCTGTGGATACAAAGGACAGGGATTTTGCCAAAAACTGAGATTTTGAATGGAAGAGAGGGTTTTTCGTGGCAAAAGGAAAGGTAGTATCAGTTTATTATTGCCAGAACTGCGGATATGAGTCCGCCAAGTGGATGGGACAATGCCCCGGCTGCCGGGAGTGGAATACCTTTGTGGAGGAGCTGGCGGAGAAGAAGCCGTCCGGGAAGATAAGGCAGTCGACAGAGGAGCGGGAAGCGGCCAGACCGTCCAGCCTCTCGGAGATCCGGTTCGAGCAGGAGGAGCGTATGAGTACGGGGTTCCCGGAGCTCGATCGTGTGCTGGGCGGTGGAATCGTCCCTGGCTCCCTGGTACTGGTGGGCGGAGATCCGGGAATCGGCAAGTCCACACTGCTGCTGCAGGTGTGCCAGAAGTTGTCCGGGACGAAGGATGTGCTGTATATTTCCGGCGAGGAATCCCTGCAGCAGATCAAGATGCGGGCGCAGCGTATGGGAAGCTTTTCCGAGCGGCTGACGCTGCTGTGTGAGACCAATCTGGATCTGATCGCCCGGGTGATCGGACGGGAACAGCCAAGGATTGTTATCATCGATTCCATTCAGACCATGTACAGCGAGGAGGTGGCTTCCGCACCCGGAAGTGTCTCCCAGGTGCGCGAGGCTACCGGGATTCTCATGCGGCTGGCCAAGGAGAAGGGAATCGCGGTATTTATCGTCGGGCATGTGACGAAGGAAGGCGTGGTAGCAGGCCCCAGAGTGCTGGAGCATATGGTAGACACCGTGCTGTATTTTGAGGGAGACCGCCATGCGGTCTACCGGATTCTGCGTGGAGTGAAGAATCGTTTCGGATCTACCAATGAGATCGGCGTGTTTGAGATGTGCCAGGAAGGGTTAAGAGAGGTTGCCAATCCTTCCGAGGTGATGCTGAGCGGCCGCCCGGAGGGCGCCAGCGGCTCGGTGGTAGCCTGTTCCATGGAGGGAACTAGGCCGGTGCTTCTGGAGATACAGGCGCTGGTCTGTCACAGTAATTTCGGAATTCCCAGGAGAACCGCAGCGGGGACGGACTTAAACCGTGTCAACCTGCTGATGGCTGTGCTGGAGAAGCGGGTTGGCCTCTCTATGGGCAGCAGTGACGCCTATGTGAACATTGCCGGAGGAATTCGTATGAATGAGCCCGCCATTGATCTTGGAATCGTGCTGGCACTGGCATCAAGCTATAAGAACCGGCCGGTGGGCGAGAAGACCATCTGCTTCGGAGAGGTTGGCTTAAGCGGCGAGGTTCGGGCAGTGAGCATGCCGAAGCAGCGGGTGATGGAGGCAAAGAAGCTGGGCTTTGAGGTCTGTGTGCTGCCGGAGGTTTGTCTGGCAGCGGTGAAAGACGTGGAGGGCATCCGTCTGGTAGGGGTCTCTAATGTGAAAGAAGCGATAGATAAAGCGCTGTAATTCCCTCCATGCCTGCTGCTACATACATCACTACGAATGAAAGCCCACGGATTGCGCTGTGTCCATCCATGGAGACTGGGCTTTTGTAAATACATCAGAAATAAGGGAGAACGTAAGATGAGATGTGAGACAATTTATTTAAAGGACATTTATCCGCAGTTAGGTGCGGATGGATGCAATGCGACGCTGGATACATATATACCGTATCCCATGACAGAGATGGGATGGGATGACCGGAAGAAGCCCTGTATCCTGATCTGCCCCGGCGGCGGCTACTCAGGAGTGAGTAAGCGCGAGGCGGAACCCATTGCGCTGAAGTTCCTGGAGGCAGGCTACAATGCATTTGTAGTTACCTATTCGGTGGCGCCGCATCGGTTCCCGCAGCAGCTTCTGGAGGTTGCGGCAGCTATGGAGCTGATCTATCAGAATGCAGAGGAATGGCACTGCGATGTGACGAAGATCGCAATCACCGGATTTTCCGCAGGAGGACACCTGGCAGCGCATTATACCAATGCCTACGACTGCCCGGAGGTGCGCAGCGTATTCCCGGACAGCAAGCCGGTGCAGGCTTCCATTCTCTGCTATCCGGTCATTACAAGTGACCGCGCACATGCACATCAGGGAAGCTTTTTAAATCTGTTGGGAGAATATCCGGCGGATGATGATGAGCGTTTTTCCTGTGATAAGCTGGTCAGCGAGAAGACACCGCCTACATTTCTGTGGCATACGGCGGAGGATAACTGCGTACCGGTGGAGAACAGCCTGCTGTATGCGGCGGCTCTGAGCAAGTATAAGATACCGTTTGAACTGCATATCTATCCCTATGGCTGGCACGGACTGGCAACGGCGGACGGAATGTCCAATGAGGATGATGCGTTGGATATGCGCATAAGAAGAGCCAATGAATGGCTGGAGAATGCCAAAAGATGGTTGAAAACCCAGTGGTAATCTAGGCCCAGACATGTAGCGTCTTACGTGTGAAACGCGTCTGCATAAATGGGCGTGCAAGAAGTTGTATGGCGCACTTGAACTGGCAAATAAAGCAACATGTCGTTTCTTAGGACGGCGGAATGGAGATTATGATGGATATCAAGAAAATAGCAGCATCCGTAGATCATACCTTACTGGCACAGGGGGCCACCTGGGAGGAGATACGTCAGCTCTGCCAGGAAGCGGTGGAGTATCAGACAGCTTCCGTCTGCATTCCGCCGTGTTATGTGAAGCAGGCGGCGGAGTATCTGAAGGGGCGTGTCCCGGTCTGTACGGTGATCGGCTTTCCCAACGGATATCAGACTACGGCAGTGAAGGGCTATGAGGCCATGGATGCCATCCAGAACGGCGCAGATGAGATTGATATGGTGATCAATATCGGCTGGGTGAAGGATAAGAAGTATGAACAGCTGGAGGATGAGATCCGCTCGATCAAGTTTGCCTGCGGAGAGAAGATACTGAAGGTCATCATCGAGACCTGCCTTCTGACGGAGGAGGAGAAGATTGAGATGTGCCGTGTAGTCACAGCAGCCGGAGCTGATTACATTAAGACATCCACCGGATTCTCCACCCAGGGCGCAACCTTTGAAGATGTTGCGTTGTTTGCAAAGCATGTAGGTCCTCAGGTTAAGATCAAGGCTGCGGGAGGGATCAGTTCCCTTGCGGACGCCCAGCGTTTCCTGGATCTGGGAGCCTCACGACTGGGAACCAGCCGGATCGTGAAGCTGCTTGAGACCCGGTAAGGCCGGGGAGATACCGCTGTTTTCAGCTCCAAAGGCCGCAATCATTTAAAATATGGAGTATAGAATAATACCAATCACACCGGAGCCTGCCATAACGTAGAGCGGATTGAGCTTCCATTTTCGCAGGATGAAGAAGCCGACAGCAAAAATGCAAAGGGCGATCACATCAAGAGAAGTCAGATCCGCGGGCAGTGTTCTCTGTCCATACAGCGCCATGATCAGCAGGGAGATTCCCGCCGATGCGATCATGGCCACCACGGCAGGGCGCAGCCCCGCGAGGATCCCCTGCACCATGCCAAGTCCCCGAAAACGATAGTACACATAGGCCAGCGTCAGCACGATCACACAGGATGGAAACACGCAGCCAAGCGTGGCGATGATGGCGCCGGGGATACCTGCGATCTGGATCCCCACAAAGGTTGCGGAATTGACGGCAATGGGGCCCGGTGTCATTTCCGCAATGGTCATGATGTCCGCAAACTGTGTCATAGTCAGCCATGGATGAATGTTCACCACCTGATTCTGTATCAGGGGCATGGCGGCATACCCGCCGCCGATACTAAAAAGACCGATCTGAAAGAAACTCCAGAACAATTCCAGATAAATCATTTGGCTTCACGCTCCTTTCCGGCTCTTTCCCGAAACCAAATATCTGCAGCACCGATGATGCCGCACACGACAATAATGACGATGATATTCACGGAGAAAAAGTGTACTGCAATGAACGAACCGGCCATGATCAAAACCGGCAGTATGCGTTTTTGTAAAAAAACAGTCTTTGCCATGTTGATGACCACATCGAAGATCACGGCAGCCACGCCGCAGAGCATACCGGCCATGGCCATAGCAACGATGACGTTATCGCGGAATGCTTGATAGAAAAACGATATGACCGAAATAATGACAAGTGGCGGCAGGATCGTACCGAGAACGGTGAGCAATGCGCCGGGGATTCCGGCAACGTGATACCCCACCAGAATCGAGGCGTTGACAGCAATCGCGCCGGGTGCAGATTGTGCGATAGCCGTTAAATCCATCATTTCCTGTTCATCGATCCACCCAAGCTCCTCTACAAATTTCTTGCGTAGCAACGGAATGATCACAAAGCCTCCGCCGAAGGTACAGGCACTGAGCTTAAAGGTAGAGAAAAATAATTTTCCATACCGCTTTTTTTCTTTTTGATCCAAAAAAATCACGACCTTTCTTCTAATAGTAGAGTGCCTGGGGATCGGGAATGACAAAGTGGCATTTCTTTGATATAAGGATGCCTTCCCTCTGCATCTTCCCAAGCTCCTTAGACAGCGCGCTTCTCTCAAGATTCAGATAATCTGCAAGCTGCTGGCGGTTAAAGGGAATGTCGAATTCCCGGCTGTGCTTTTGCAGCGAGACGGAGTTAAGGTACGCCATGACTCTCCCGCGGATCGTCTTCGAGGCAGTGTGGAAGCTCCGGCCCGAAAGCATCAGATTCTTATGCGCAAAGACAGGCAGCAGATTCGAGGTGAATTTGATGGCCCATAATGCCGTATGATGATTTAATTTCCCGATATTTCCAATCGTAAGGAAGAGGATGCGGCAGTTCTCGTTTGCGGTCACATCCACAAGCAGAGGCTCGCGCTCAAGAAGGGCATAGGTCTCGGCAAAGAACTGTCCCCTTTCCACATGGCTCAGAATCATGTGGTTACCCCAGATATCATTGCTTTCAATGGTGACGCTGCCATCAAGTACAAGCCCCATTTTCTCGGTGGTGGCCCCGGCATGCATGATGGCAGCCCCTTTCCGGTATTCCTTCTCTTCCGCATGAAGGGAGGTCAGCGCCTGCGCGATCTCCTCGTCCGTCAGTCCCTTGAAGATCATGGTATTCTTCAGGTTTCTCATGTCCATAGATTTCTCCTATCTTAAAAAGGCGTGGTTATAACCACATATAATGCAAGGCAATCATACTACATTGTGTGGAAAAATGCAAGATTTTCGTAATGCAGATTCGGAAGGTAACAGTTCAGCCCACGTCCTTTTTCGGTCTGGCTAAACTGTTATCCGGGGAGTTGTCGTTTTGTGTGGAAATTCGTATATAACTGTATGAATCAATGAGCGCAAGTGAGCCAACATGCTTACATGGTTGGCGAATGACGAATTGGAGCGTGATGATATGAACCCTACGGTATCGAGTGGGAATCAGCAGTCGAATCATATGACAATAAGGGAGACAATGGAAGCAATCGAGCGTACCTCCTTAAGTCCCTTCGCTACTCTGAGTGAGAATTCCAGGGGCAGGGAGCGGGAGGAGGCACAGTGTGATATCCGCCCGGTATTTCAGCGGGACAGGGACCGGATCCTGCACTGTAAGGCGTTCCGGCGGCTGAAGCACAAGACCCAGGTATTCTTAACACCGGACGGGGATCATTACCGGACGCGCCTGACCCATACCCTGGAGGTATCGCAGATCGCCCGGACCATTGCCAAGGCGCTGCGCTTAAATGAGGAGTTGACAGAGGCCATCGCGCTGGGGCATGATCTGGGGCATACACCCTTCGGTCATTCCGGGGAGGACATGCTGAATCGGCTGTGCGAGGGCGGATTTAAGCACAATGAGCAGAGCGTGCGCATTGTGGAGAAGCTGGAGAAGGACGGCTGCGGCCTGAACCTGACCTGGGAGGTGCGGGACGGAATCCGCAATCATCAGACCAGCCTCATGCCGGCCACGCCGGAGGGCAAGATCGTGCGACTGTCCGACAAGATCGCATACATCAATCATGATATCGACGATGCTATCCGGGCACACGTGCTGAATGAGGAGGACATCCCGGCGGAGTATCGGCAGGTGCTGGGCTTCGACACCAGGACCCGGTTGAATACGCTGATCCACGATATCATCGAGAACAGCCTGGGCGAACCGGATATCCGAATGTCGCCGGAGGTGGAGAAGGCCATGCAGGAGCTGCGGAGCTTTATGTTTTCGCATGTGTATACCAACCCGGTGGCAAAGCGGGAGGAGCGGAAGGCCAAGGAGCTTTTAGAGCGTCTGTTTTCCTATTATATGGAGCATCTGGATAAGCTGCCCCTGCAGTTTCTGAAGATGCTGGAGGCCGGCGAGGCGAAGGATCGTGTGGTCTGCGACTACATCGCCGGGATGACAGACCAGTATGCAATTGCAAAATTCGAGGAATACTTCCTGCCAAAAGCGTGGCGGGTGAATTAGAGTAGCAATTCAGCCGGACGGATACCGATCCGTGCTGAACTGACACGAATATAGGCTCTCGGAATCTTGAGCCTTCCGACTAAGATTCATCAGTCGGATGAACCT
>CAVGED010000081.1:0-15821 GCA_963628035.1 Paludibacteraceae bacterium | reverse complement strand
AGGCTCAAACCCTTATTTTTACTGGGTTTGAGCCTATTTTGCTTCGGAACTTGAGATGACAGTCTCCTATCCACACTTGTAATATTATACATACTCGGAATTCATTTGTCAATTCCTAAAAAAATTTATTTTACAGTTCAGCCAGACCGAGAAAGGACGATAAATCGTGCTTGCACGAATTTAGCGGACTGCTATCGGTCTGAGGGAGCGCCATCTTATGAGCAAAAGGAACTGCGAAGCAGTGGAAAGCACCGCAGGTGCGATTTTGCGAATGGCGCGGGCTGAACTGCCACATTACTTATTTTCTTACCAGCGCCACAGTTTCCCTGGCGATAGCCAGTTCCTCGTTGGTGGGCAGGCAGTACACCTTCACCTTGGAGTTCGGAGTGGAGATCACCTGCTCCTTCCCTCTCACCTGGTTTGCCTCGTCATCAATCTCAACTCCCAGATAACCAAGGTAGCTGCAGATCGCTTTACGAGTCTCCGGGCCGTTCTCACCGACACCCGCCGTGAAGCAGATCACGTCTACGCCGTTCATGGCCGCCGTGTAAGCGCCGATATACTTCGCCACATGATACTCAAAGGTCTCCAATGCACGGGTTCCGGCCGGATCGTTCTTGTTAAAGGCCGCATCCTCCAGATCACGGAAGTCGCTGGAGATACCGGAGATTCCAAGTACACCGGACTTCTTATTCAGGATCTCCATCACCTGATAGATATCCTTGCCTTCCTTCTTGGCAATGAATTCCATGGCACCGGGATCGATATCACCGGAACGTGTTCCCATGATCAGTCCCTCCAGCGGAGTCAGTCCCATGGATGTATCCACGGATTCTCCATTCTTCACCGCGCAGACGGATGAGCCGTTGCCAAGATGGCAAACGATGGTCTTAAGCTGATCGTAGGGCTTTCCTTCCAGCTCCGCCGCACGCTTGCTGACGTAGCTGTGGGAGGTTCCGTGGAAGCCGTATCTGCGAACCTTGTATTTCTCATAATATTCATAGGGAAGTCCATACAAATATGCCTTCTCCGGCATGGTCTGATGGAATGCGGTATCAAACACACCAACCATCGGAACGCCCGGCATCAGTTCCTGGCATGCGCGGATCCCGATGAGGTTTGCCGGATTATGCAGCGGTGCCAGATCGTTGCACTCCTCTACCACCTTCAGCATCTCCTCCGTGATCACACAGGAGCTGGCGAACTTCTCACCGCCATGTACGACTCTGTGTCCTACAGCGCCGATCTCAGCAAGACTTCCGATCACGCCCGTCTTCTCATTCACAAGCGCGTTAAGAACCATCCGAATAGCCTCCGTATGAGTGGGCATAGACGCCTGAGTCTTCTCCTTGTCACCGCCTGCCGGCTGATATACCAGCTGGCTTCCCTCGATACCGATCCGCTCACAAAGTCCCTTTGCCAGAACATCCTCCGTATCGGAATTGATCAGCTGGAACTTCAGCGAAGAGCTTCCGCAATTAATTACTAATACATTCATTCCTGTTTCCTTCTTTCCTTTTTCTATCGCACCGCTTTCGGGTACTATGTAAATACAATCTCTGAACACTATTATAAACGAATCCTCTGTCCGAAACAAGTGCCTTCTTGTATAAAATTAAATCCTTTGCTAAATTTTTCTAAAGATGATATACTGTGCGTATGCTAGGAGCAGTGTCAAAGGGGACAAAAAGGAATCGACTGCTTGCAGGCGCATTTCTTTATGGCCACTTTGATAGGGCGAATGCACTGCTCATCCCCCCCCAAAAAAGGAGGCACCATTTTGAAGGTTGCAGGTATCATCGCTGAATACAATCCCTTCCACAAGGGTCATAAATACCAGTTGAACCGGCTGCGCGAGCTTGCCGGGCCGGACTATATCATCGTCGCCATGAGCGGAGACTTTCTCCAGCGGGGTACACCTGCGCTCATGGATAAGTATACCCGTGCCCGCATGAGTTTATTACAAGGAGCCGATCTTATTTTGGAGCTGCCGGCCTGCTACGCCACATCCAGCGCGGAATCCTTTGCCAGAGGAGGCATTCTGCTGTTTGCCGCTACCGGTCTTACAGACATGCTCTGCTTCGGCGCCGAGAGCAATGACCTTCCCCGGCTTAAAAGCCTGGCGCAGCTTCTGAACCGGGAGCCGGACTGGTACAGGAGCCTTCTGCTCTCTTCCTTAAAAAAAGGCCGTTCCTTCCCCGCAGCCCGCACAGAAGCCCTGCCGGAATACGCAGATCTTCTTAAGCAGCCCAACAACATTCTGGCTGTAGAATATTTAAAAGCAATGGAAGATCTGGCCCCCGCCATGGAACCGTTGCTGATTCAACGTGCAGGCAGCGGATACCATGATACAGATATCACCGCACCCCTGGCATCTGCCAGCGCCATCCGGGAAAAGCTGTTGCATACTACGCACCACAGCGATACCCTGCTGCATACTATGCCCCACTGCGATACCAGACCGGCAATCGGCCATACTGCTTCCCCCCAGACAACAGTCCAATCGGAAATCGACTGGTCCGCCCTGGCGGAGGCTCTGCCGGAAAGCTCTCTTAAGATCATGCAGGAATATGAAAAGAATTCTGCTTTTTTGCAGGAAGATGATTTCTCACAGCTACTTCACTACTGCCTGCTGCGGGAATCGAAAGAGTCTTTGAGCGGATATCTGGATATGACCGAAGACCTTGCGAACCGGATCGATTCACGAAAGAAGGATTTCACCTCCTGGAGCTCCTTCTGTCAGTTATGCAATACAAAAGACTCCACCTATGCCAGGATCAGCCGCGCACTGACGCATATACTCTTAAATATCCGCACGGCGGATCACAAGCCTTGTCTCTCTGCCAGTCCCCGCGTTCTGCCCTACCTTCGGGTGCTGGGTTTTCGAAGGTCGGCTACACCGCTGCTCACCCAACTAAAAAGCTGCGCCAAGGCTCCGATCATCACCTCTCCCGCCGCTGCCGAAGGGCAGTTGACCGCACAGGGGCTTGCCATGCTGCATACGGATATCCACGCTTCCGATCTGTACCGCTGCATCGCAACGGACAAGACCGGACGCGCATACCCCAATGAATATCAACGGAAACTGCTGATTGTCGAGTAATCAATGCCGAATTATATTATTACCCGCGCACATGCCCTTTCGCACGGATAACCTCCACCACCCGGTCCACATGCTGACGGCAGATCTCCTCTGACTCTGCTTCCACCATCACACGGATAACCGGCTCGGTTCCCGACTCGCGCACCAGGATACGCCCGGTATCACCCAGGGCATCCGCAGCCTCGCGCACGGCAGCCTGCACATCCTCATCCGCCTGGGCAGCAGCCTTATCGTTAACTCTCACATTCACCAGCACCTGCGGATAAATCACCAGACCCTCGCTCAGCTGGCTCAATGTCTTCTTGCGGGCCATCATGACCTCCATGATCTTCAGGCTGGTAAGAATCCCATCACCGGTCGATGCATATTTGGAGAAAATGATGTGTCCAGACTGCTCTCCGCCAATGCGGCAGCCGTTCTTCATCATATATTCGTATACATACTTGTCGCCCACAGCCGTCTTGGCATAGTCGATCCCAAGTTCGTCAAAGGCCTTGTAGAGACCGAAATTGGACATGACAGTTGTGACTACTGTGTTAGTCACCAGCTTGCCACGCTCCTTCATATACTTTCCATAGATGTACAGGATATGATCGCCGGTCACCACCTGGCCCTTTTCATCCACACAGAGACAGCGGTCCGCATCTCCATCGTAGGCAAAGCCCACGTCAAGTCCGTTCTCCACCACGAATCTCTGCAGCCCTTCGATATGGGTGGAGCCTGCATTGGTGTTGATGTTGGTTCCGTTTGGCTCCGCATTGATCACATAGGTCTTAGCGCCCAATGCGTCAAAGACTGCTTTAGCCAGGTTCCAGGCACTGCCGTTGGCACAGTCAAGTCCCACCTTCACACCCTTGAAGGAATACATCCCCAGAGAGATCAGATATCCGATGTAACGGTTTCTGCCGGACACATAGTCCACGGTGCAGCCGATCTTATCCTTCTTCGCAAAAGGAAGTTTCTCCCATTTCTGTCCGAATATCTCCAGCTTTCCATCCAGATAATCTTCCACCAGACCGATGGTTTCCTCATCCATCTTCTCCCCCTGACCGTTGATCAGCTTGATGCCGTTGTCATAGTAGGGATTGTGGCTGGCAGAGATCATGATCCCGCAGTCAAACTCATCCGTTCTCGCCACATATGCCACCGAAGGAGTGGTAGTTACATGAAGCAGGTACGCATCTGCGCCGGAGGCCACCAGGCCGCCCACCAGAGCATACTCAAACATATAGCTGGAACGCCTGGTGTCCTTCCCGATTACGATACGAGCCGGCGTCTCGTCCCCCGCCCGGCGCTTCGTCTCGCCATAATACCATCCGAGAAAGCGTCCTACCCGGTACGCATGATCTGCTGTCAGATTCTCATTGGCCTCACCACGGAAACCGTCTGTTCCAAAATATCTTCCCATCTTCTTTTCCTCCACAGAAGTTTTCTTTTTTCTAGATATAATTCACGGATTGCTCCGGTGCTATACGCTAATACTTGCGCCATACCATCTTATCCACCACTCCGGTGTAAGACTGGATGATCTTCACAACTTTGGTGCTGACATTCTCTTCCACGTAATCCGGCACCGGAATGCCATTATCACCCTCTGCAACCATGTCCACAGCGGTTGTCACCGCCTGCAGCAAACTCTTCTCGTCAATCCCTGCCAGGATAAAGCCTGCCTTGTCCAGCGACTCCGGACGCTCCGTAGAGGTGCGGATGCACACTGCCGGGAAGGGGTGTCCTACGCTGGTGAAAAAGCTGCTCTCCTCCGGCAGCGTTCCGGAATCGGAGATCACCGCAAAGGCATTCATCTGCAGATGATTGTAATCATGGAAGCCCAGCGGTTCATGCCGGATCACCCGCTTATC
The DNA here is from genome assembly GCA_963628035.1 of Paludibacteraceae bacterium. Taxonomy (GTDB): domain Bacteria; phylum Bacillota; class Clostridia; order Lachnospirales; family Lachnospiraceae; genus 14-2. Next base: position 10,859 of record CAVGED010000081.1, on the reverse strand, counting down.
CAGCGGAAAGCCGGACTCCTCCAGCCGTTTCCGGGAGCGGGGATGACAGGAATAGAGAATCGGCATATCGTACTTCTCCGCCAGCCGGTTGATGGCTGTAAACAGCGACCGGAAATTCTTCTCCGTGTCGATATTCTCCTCCCGATGCGCTGAGAGAAGCATATACCGCTTCGGTTCAAGTCCCAGGTGACTCAAAATATCGGATCCTTCAATCTCTGCAAGATTCTGATGTAATACCTCCGCCATGGGAGAACCGGTCACATACGTGCGCTCCTTGGGCAGACCGCACTCCGCCAGATAACGGCGGGCATGCTCTGAGTAGGCCAGATTCACATCGGAAATGATATCCACGATCCTCCGGTTGGTCTCCTCCGGCAGGCACTCGTCCTTGCAGCGGTTCCCCGCTTCCATATGGAAGATGGGAATGTGCAGCCGCTTGGCCGCGATGGCTGACAGGCAGGAATTGGTATCCCCAAGGATCAGCAGGGCATCCGGCTTGATCTGGCTCATCAGCTTATAAGAGCAGTTGATGATATTGCCAACGGTGGCGCCCAGGTCATCTCCCACGGCGTCCATGTAGACTTCCGGATCCTTCAGCTTCAGGTCATGGAAAAAGATCCCGTTTAAGTTATAGTCGTAGTTCTGGCCGGTGTGGGCCAGAATGCAGTCGAAGTATTTCCGGCACTTGCTGATGGTGGCCGCCAGGCGGATGATCTCCGGGCGGGTGCCGACGATAATCAGAAGCTTTAGTCGGCCGTCGTTTCGGAAGGAAATATCTGTGTAATCGGTCTTAATTTGCATAAGGAACCTCCTTGTAAAAATTTAATGAACTTTTCCTTCGGCATGTCACTATCTATAGCTTGCTCAGGAAAAATAACATGCCGAGGGGTAATTATTTTTATACTGGCTCATAGAAGGTATCCGGGTGTTCCGGGTCGAACTGTTCATTGGCCCACATAACGGTTACCAGATCCTGTGTGTCCGACAGGTTTATGATATTGTGGGTGTAGCCCGGCAGCATGTGTACCGCCTCGATCTTATCTCCTGACACTTCGTATTCCAGCACCGGATAGGGCATTCCGTTTTCGTCAAGGCCAATCTTCCGCTCCTGGATCAGTCCATGGCCGGACACCACGATGAAGAACTCCCACTTGCTGTGGTGCCAGTGCTGCCCCTTGGTGATCCCCGGCTTGCTGATATTGACGGAGAACTGGCCGCAGTTCGCTGTTTTTAAAAGCTCGGTAAAGCTTCCTCTGGCATCGATATTCATCTTCAGCGGGAAGATTGCTTTCTCCTTTGGCAGGTAGGAAAGATACGTGGAGTACAGCTTTTTTGCAAAGGAATCATTGGGGATCTCGGGCATGAGCAGCGTCTTGGGCTGCGCCCGGAAGCTCTCCAACAGATCCACGATCTCGCCAAGTGTCACATGATGGGTGGTAGGAACATAGCAGTAACGGCCTTCCTTACAATCCACTGCTGTAAGACCGTCAAATTCACAATGGTGCTCTTCGCCGTTTATGGCAGCCAGCAACTCTTCCACCAGATCATCGATGTACAAAAGCTCCAGTTCGGTACTCCGGTCATTGACCTGGATTGGAAGATCATTCGCCATATTGTTACAGAAGGTGGCAACCGCAGAATTGTAGTTGGGTCTGCACCACTTTCCGAACAGATTCGGGAAGCGATAGACCAGCACCCGCGCCCCGTTCTCCTTGGCATATGCAAAGAGGAGCTCTTCCCCGGCCAGCTTGGATCTGCCGTAATCGGACTGGCCGTAGCGTCCGATCAAGGTAGCCTGGATGGAGGAAGATAACATCACCGGACAGGTGTTGTGATATTTTTTCAGTGTGTCCAGCAGGGTGGAGGTGAATCCGAAATTGCCGGTCATGAATTCCGACTGCTCCTTGGGACGGTTGACTCCGGCCAGGTGAAAGACGAAGTCTGCCCGGCTGCAATAGGTCTCCAGCTCCTCCGGGGTGGAATCCAGATCGTAGCAGTCGAGGGTAAGACTGACGATCTCTTCGCTCCCGTTCTTCAGTTCCCCGCCTTTGGTTCCCTGGTTTTCGCTCTCCCACTTTCTGATCCTGTGTACCCGATCCTTCCCGTCACGGATGTTTTTAAGCGCTTCCACAAGATTCTTTCCAACGAAGCCCTTGGCTCCTGTAATCAATATATGCATCTGTTTATCCTTTCGAAAATCCTTACGCTGTCATACACTTCCTGACAATCTCGTTCATCGCATCAAGCTTCTCCTCGATATCCTTGGCAAGCGCCAGCTGGCACCTGGTGCGGACAAGATTGTGTTCTGGATAGTCGATCTTAAAATACTCATCTCCCAGAATATAATCATCCAGGAATCTGGCCGCCAGCTCCACCGTCAGCGTAAAGGCGGAAAGTGCCAGTGTATCGATCTCAGCCTCCGTCAGTGTCTCCCTCGTCTGAGACAGGAAGCCTCTGGTAAATGCGTCAAACAGCGCCAGATCGAAGCTCACCAGCTCCGTATGCCTGCTGTCCTCCGCCTGTGTATTGCAGGCAAATCGCACCGCATCTCCGAAGTCATGGCCCACAAGCCCCGGCATGACCGTATCCAGGTCAACCACTGTCAATGCCTCCGAGGTCTCCTTGTCAAAAAGAACGTTGTTGATCTTCGTATCGTTATGCGTTACCCGAAGCGGCAGCTCTCCCGCCTCCTGCATGTCAGTCATTTTACAGGCAAGCGGCATGGTGCTTCTGATATAAGACAGCAGGTCCTCCACCTCAGCTGCCCGGCCGCAGGGATCCTTCCCGGCATCTTCAAACAGCTTCTCCAGCCGCTTTCTGGTATTATGAAAATCCGGAATCGTTGTATACAGCATGGCTGCATCGAAGTCACCCAGCTGCATCTGGAACTCCCCAAAGGCCGTTCCTGCGTGATACATGACATCCTCCGTGGGATTCTCGCTGAAAGTGACAGACGGAATGAAGTTGGTCAGTCTCCAGAAGCCGTCCGCATCGTCCACATAAGTCTTGCGATCCTCGGTATGGTGAAAATGAAGCGTGACACCGCTGTTCTTTTTTCCACGGATGTGCTCTGTCACACAGTCGATATTATGCATTACCTGCTCGGGATTCTTAAATACAAACGTATTGATCCGCTGAACGATATAGCTCTTCTCCCTGCCGCCGTCTCCCTTAAAATTCACCTTGTAGGTCTGATTGATATTCCCCATCTTGATCTGTTCGCAGGACTGATAGGTTCCCTTGATCCTGAATTTATCGCAGATCTCCGGCAGCTTCTGTTCCATTGTTTCCATAATTTATCCCCTTTATATATAATGTTTCTAATACAGTGTATCCTTCAGCTTCCGTATTGTTGCCTCCCAGTCCGGCACCAGCATATCCTGTCGTCTGACATAGATGACATCGTACATGTTGTCATACGGAATCCGATCCTTCACCAGGTCATACTGGAACAGGGACGGTGCCTTAGCCAGCATAGTCCACATCTCATTCTCCGGAATGTTGTGGGTCACCAGCGGCAGCACGGCCTGCGCATAATCATAAAGCTCCGTTACGCTTAAGGTCTTCAGCTTCTCAATAATCTTGGTGAGAACCGTTCTCTGGCGCTCTGTCCGCTGATAATCCGCATGCCCCACGTGACGGATCCTGGCATAAGCCACTGCCTGAATACCGGAACACTGGTGCGTGCCTCCACCTGGAAGCAGGTAATCCTCCGCATTCCAGCCACGCAGATTGCACATCTCGCGGATGTTGCCATTGGCTGACTCGGCTTCCTTCTCCGAGAAGGTCAGCTCGATCCCGCCCATCTTATCTACGATATCCGTCATGCTCTCGAAGTCCACCGACGCGTAACGATCCACCTGGATCTTATAATTCTGTGTTACCGTCTTCACCAGCAGGGGCCCGGCTCCGTTTGCATGGGCAGCGTTTAACTTCCGCATCCCAATCCCCGGAATATTCACATAGGTATCCCGCATCAGGGAGATCATGCTGATCTGCTTCTTATCATAATTCACAGACATCAGGATCATGGTGTCGGAATTCCCGGCCCAGGAGCGATCCCTACGATCCACACCGATCAGCAGCACATTATAGACATTCCCGTCATTGGTGATGGGCTCCGCGTTGTAATAATCCGCCAGGCGCTCATCCAGCGCTGCCAGCTCCTCGTCTGTCAGCTTCTGCCCATTGGAATTGTCCGGATCCACCAGATCTGCCTGGTCATCCGGATCCTTCGGTTCCTCATAACCCTTCATGGCATCCTCATCCGGCGTATAATTGCTGGCATGATAGAAGCCGTGGATCACACCGTAAACCGTAATTCCGGCTGCCAGTAGCAGAACCAGCAGGATCGCCAGGACGATCAGAATGATTTTCTTTTTCTTTGACATTTTCATTCTTTTTCCTTGTTTGCCTCCGTCTCAAATAAATGGAATTGCATATATATCTTCTTTCTGTGCTCAGCAGCACCGAACAACCCCTTCACTCTAACCATTTTCCTCTTTCCGGTTACAATACGAAACATCTGGCGTACCCCCAGAAAAATCCATCCAAATGGTCGAAGTACTTTCACTTTTCTAAGAAATGGAAACGGTGTGCAAGCCAACTCATTCATGGTAGATATCATCTGCACCAAAGCCGATCTTCCTATTCCATCCTTTCCCCGATTTGAAATAACAATCCCCTGATTGGATCGCTCCTTATCCTTGCTTCCGAAATTGCCACCGTTAAATATATCATCAATTACATCCGCACACAGTGTTTCATCTTCATCACCCATCCATGCACGATAAGGCAGTCCCAAATATTCATGTGAAACCATACCCAATATCTTCGTAAACTTCCATAGCCCCACTTCCGACAGCTTTTCATAAAAAACATTTATAAATTCATCGTTTGAAAAATGATCAAAGAACACTGCCAGATCACATAAATGTCTGAGGCCTATACCTTCTGAAAGCATATGGTGATACGTATGCATCAATATGATCAACCCATGGTGAAAATCAGAAGGCTTCCGAAACGTAACCGTCTCTGTCTGGATCAACTCTGTCCTGTCAAATATATCCTCCAGATAATTCCGGATCAGCTCCCCAGCTTTTCCTTCCGGCATTCCCGCAGGTTCAAAATGCATCTCAAAATGCATTTTTTCTTTTCTGAATACGATGTGACAAATGTGCTCCGTATCCCATGGAGCAAGCCCTTCTGCCTTTAGAATCTCAGTTGCTTTCCCGATATCCTCCTTTCGGATAAGGAAATCCACATCTCCCATTGCCCGAAAAAAGGGATCCGGATAATAATACGCAGAAGAACACCCCTTTAAAATACAATAGTCAATGCCATTTTTTGTCAACAACTTATGCAGATACGTATTATGGTTATGTACCATCGCATTGTACTGCAGGGAGTTAAAAGCATAACTCCCCCATAGCTTCGACTGTTCTTCTGAAAGGAAGCCTCCAACTGCATCATATGCATGTAAAGTAACCGCCTGCTGAACACTCTCCCGGAGTACCTGTTGCCAGTCAGTCGCAGGATCAGGCTCATATTCCACCTGAAATAAATTATGGGCTAAAAGTCCTAACAATGCAGACTTTTCTCTGTCGTCAAATTTTCTGCCCGGCATATTACATCCTTTCATTTTTCCAATGCTTCCCGCACATAATCCGTAGTCAGGATCTTCTGCACAGTCCCCTCCACATCCAGTCTCCGTGTATTGTGAGAGGTATACGCCTCGCTGGCCATGGTCTGCACCTTTCCATCTACAAAGAACTTATCGTAATTCAGGTCGCGCCCATCTGCCACCACGCGGTAATAATCGCCCATATCCTGGCTCCGGACACATTCCTCATTGGTCATAAGCGTCTCATACAGCTTCTCACCATGACGTGTTCCGATGATCCTGGTTCCGGTATCTCCAAACAGCTGCTGCACCGCCTTGGCCAGATCGCCGATGGTGCTGGCATCCGACTTCTGGACAAACAGATCGCCCGGCTCTCCATGCTCAAAGGCAAACATAACCAGAGCCACTGCCTCGTCCAGATTCATGAGAAAACGTGTCATATCGGGGTTGGTGATGGTAATCGGATTCCCCGCCCTGATCTGATCGATAAACAGCGGTATCACTGAACCGCGGCTGCACATCACATTTCCATAACGGGTACAACAGATGGTTGTCTTCCCCGCAGCCACCCTGGCATTGGCTCCGATCACCTTCTCCATCATAGCCTTGGAAATCCCCATGGCATTGATGGGATACGCTGCCTTATCCGTAGACAGGCACACGATACGCTGCACACCGGCATCAACCGCCGCATGCAGAACATTGTCCGTTCCCTCCACGTTGGTGCGCACTGCCTCCATAGGGAAGAACTCACAGGACGGCACCTGCTTTAAGGCCGCCGCATGAAATATGTAATCCACACCCTGAACCGCGTCCCGCACGGATCTCATGTTGCGGACATCGCCGATGTAGAACTTCACCTTGCCCGCCAGCTCCGGGTGCTTCGCCTGCAGGTCGTGACGCATATCATCCTGCTTCTTCTCATCCCTGGAAAAAATACGGATCTCTGCCAGATCGGAATCCAGGAAATGCTTCAGAACTGTGGAGCCGAAGGAGCCGGTTCCGCCCGTGATCATAAGTGTCTTGTCTTTAAAAAACTTTGATGATGCCATTGCTTTCTCCTCAGTGTTTTATCTTTTTTATTCTAATCTGTATCTCTCATTTGTCTCGTCTGATTCTTAACAGTAAGTTCTATTTTACCACTATGTCGGCGTTAAGGCAAGTTTTTCAAAATTTCTATTTCCTGATCTGTTTCTGTCTATGGATTTCCTTCAAGTCCTCGATCGCGACAACAGGATCCATCGTGTGGAATATCATATAGTTGCGTTTCATATTCTCAACAGGAGCTTGTTTGTAAATCTTGGCACTGCCCTCGCTGCTATAGTAATGCCAATAGCGGTAAATATATCCGATCCAGTACAATACATCTTTCGGGAACACTTCTCCGTTAGCAGTAACTTCATTACCGGCGGCAGTTATCACCTCTTCAAGGAGATATTCTTCTCCCATCCACTGCATACGGTTATATTCAGAATCAAGTGCTTTTGCTGTATCAGAAGTCATAAATGCCTTAACAAACACAGCACTGCCATATCCCTTGTCAGCAGATAATTCGAAAAGTCTCCCCTGTATATCGCAAAGCTTCAATGCTATTTCGTCCATCATTCACCTCCGGCTTTTGCCTCGTCGAGTATCTCATCAAAGAACTTTCCTTCACGACGATATTTTTTACAAATATCGTTTGCGAGAGAAATTCCTTTTGCACGATTCTCTTCGGCAACCCCTTTCATATATAGTCTTTCAAGATAAGAAAGATTTACTTCTGACTCAATGCGAACAGCATCACAACCTCTCTGCGAAACAGCTACATACTGCTTGCCAAGCTGAAGTGCCGAAAGACTGTGAATCAGGGCCGCATCCGTTACGTTACCGATAAAGAAATTGTCAATCACATAGAACATTCGGTCATTTGCTATACTGCCAACTATCAAATCTTTACCTGCAATCATATCCCGATATCTGTTATAAAACGGCGCACCGCTTATTTTTTCCATTCTGCCTCTATTATATGCCACGAGCATCGCCCAATCGATGTCGGCGGGGACATCCAAAGTCACAAGACTATTTGTATCAATAGAAACAATATAAAATTTTGATTTCTCATAATCGCAAATCAATGTGAGCGCCTGACTGGGCTCGGTACCCATATAAAAGCCCTTACCAAAGTCACACTGTTTGCGGCTCTTGGGTTCAATCATTCCTTCAATCCCTGATTTGGATCCGTGATAGAGGAGAATACGCCCCGCTTCAAGCTTGACTGTGGCAGCGGCCTCTGCGATCTTTTGCAATGTCATATCATAAACCGGGACAGACTTCGCCCTGCAAAGGTCATATATTTTAGACTGCGCTAACTTGTTGGGTATAGCACGACCATTTTCCCAGCGATTAACGGTCGCAAAGGAAACACCCAGGTACTCAGCGAACTCGGTTTGACTTATATTTAAAAATGCTCTGATCTGTTTCATTAGTTCTTGCACGGTTTCACCTCACGGAATATAACATTGTCTCTGTTTTCTATTATATCAAATGTCACATCCGACGTCAATGGATTGTGAGCGATCTGCTCTCTGAAACTGCAGAAAATTCACATGTGATCTTCTATAGAGTATCACACAAAAAGATAATTTCTATCACCTGACCAATATCCTTAGTTTCCTTTTCTCCCTGCTATGCAACCTGCGGATAATCGATGATTGCAATTTCCTGCATCATTCTTTTTGCCATATTAGCAATCCTTTTCAATTTTTCTACAACATCCGCAGAATAAATCACCTCGTTGCATTCCTGGCACTTATAACATGGCACATTCCGCACAATTACAAGGCCATTCCCTAACTCTGTAACATCTGTGGCATATCCTTTTTTTGCGTTTGCGCCACACGCCATACATAACATAATTAATACCCCTTTCTGTCATTTGCTGAATACCCTACAACTTACCCAAGCTGTCATATGTCTGATAAATAATCCGGTTTTCTTGTCCCAGACAGCAGGGACATCATCTTCTTCTAAAAGTTTCCTTTAAGTGTTTATGAGGCTTTGCCTATTCGCTCTCTATAATTCCCATCTGCAAGAAAGCAAGTGTAAGCATAGAAAACAATCTGAATCCCGTACCTGACAAATATTCTGTTTCCTGTTTGGTAAATACAGCATGGCTTGCGTCCGAAAATTCGTCTATATCAAAAGCGATCTGCTCACTCTCCAAGTATTTCAGAAATTCACAAGCGGCTTTTATCAGTGTTTCTTCTGAAATTTTATTAGTTTGAATATCGGTGTTCGCACCAATGTACGCCTTGGCATCTTTTCCGTGAACAAATCTTAAAGCTCCTGCTTCATCCCTGAAATTTGAGATAAAGTAACTTTCGATACTCGGATAACTTAAAAGTAACTGTCCTGGTTTGTAGCCACTATCGTTATCATACGGATTAGCAAGCGAGAGAATATATGTTTCAATCAAGTCAGAGTCCGTATTAGATTTTGGATCACGGTCAAACAGATAGTAAATCGCAGACTGATCGACCGGGAAGTGATACTGCTCGCGCAACACGTCAAATACATCATCCAAATATGTTTCGTTCTCACTAATATCCCGAATATTGCTCTCACGGGTATTTATAACTGCCACCTGAGAGAAACGATCCTGCTCGCTTGTAAAATAAGTCGGTCTGTTTCTTCGCTTTTCAATGTAACTGTATCCCAACAGATTGCAGAAAATCCGCCTTAGAATTGAAAACTCTGTTTTGCTGCCTTCAACGATAAACAGAACTCTACCGATGTGTTTATCTTTATTTAGTCTCATCATTTACCTCTTTGTATTCAGGTAGTCCACCAAAGACGCCGCTGACATACATCTTCTCAATATTCTGTGCAGAACGAGGTTGTTCCGATGAGAAGCGCTTTACAGTGCTTCCGTTCTCACGCTGAAATTCAACCGAATACTCTTGATCCGGACGAAGGATGGAATTACTAAGCAGATTCGTCGAATGGGAAACAAACAGCATTTGCGCATAATTTGCTTTTTCCATAAAGTACCTGACCAGAAGATTTTCAAGATCGTTGTGAAATCCGCTTGAAAATTCATCAATCAACAGCATTCCTCCATTCTCGATAACGCTGAGAAAAGACGGAAGTATGCGAAGAAGGTTCTGATTACCAAGAGATTCTTCTGCAAAAGGAATGGGAACTTCAATTCCTTTCCGCTTAAAGAAAACACCCTTTTCGTCATCATCGCTTCCAACGATCAAGCGAACTTTGCCACCTCTACTGCTGTGTTCATATTCAATATTCTGCTCGAAGTTGTATTCATCAAAGAATTTATTTATTGATTCGCAGCCACTCTTATCAAGATAACGAGCTACCGATACTTCGGACTTACCATAAGAGATAATCGTTTTTTCAAACATATTGATATAAATGGACTCTTTCAAGTAATCCATCCATGCACTCAAAACAGGATTTGAAGCAAATTTCGTATTGAAATACAGCGTCCTCAAAAACAGCGTATCCTTACCGACATCTGTTTCATCGTAATTAACTCCGCTTGACTCAGCAATATAGGACTTTGCCGACAGTCCCATTCTTTCAAGCTTCAGCACATCACCAATATAGAGCTTTTCGGAAATCATATCCTTTCTCACGTCGACCTCAAAAGAATACTTTATTGTTTTTTTTTCGATCAAAAACTCGTACGCAAGAGTATAGTGAGAACTTTTCCCAAACATACAAAGGAAAATGCCCGAGTTTAGACTTCTTTCAGAAAACAAAAAATCGAGAAGCAGTTTTATTCCAAGAATAATCGTTGATTTACCCGAAGCGTTCGCACCAACAAAAATGCAGCCTTTCAAAACCCCATTGTCCGCTACATTCTGCGGAAGAATTGTATAATTGGTTTTTGCCAGATCAACCGTAACCTTATTTTTGAATGACTTAAAATTATCAAGCGTGATTTTCGTAAGCATAGCTCATCCTCCATTATGCCTTTCTATTGCTTCTCAGGAAACCCGAACTCCGCGTTGCTATATTCGGGTAGCGGAAAGCTTCGCTTTCCTTCATTATTATACCACGTTTGTGATTTTAAATGCAACTATTTTACGTATATTTTTGTTTTATCGTAAATATTTTACGATAAAACAATATAGCAATCCGCTGGTATTGGAAGTACCTTAAATCCAAAAACTTCACCCTTAACTTCCTAAAAAAGTAACACTCAATTGTCACTTTTTGCTTTCTTTCTGTT